>JAPOXO010000032.1 GCA_026707045.1 Gammaproteobacteria bacterium
ATCAATCCTACACCAACAAGCGCGATCGCTACTGCATACAGTGCTTCTGAGGCACCTCCCCCAATGATGTGTGCCGCTACGAATCCCAATGCTAGAGCCGGGAATACTTTAGTGAGGCCCCCAAGGAACCCGGCCACAAGCACCCTAGCTAGATCAGATCTGGTACCGTGAATCGCGACCTTCAAAAGTTCGACAGGATTAACCGGTCTCTGCGGCAAGGGTTGATAGAACATCCACGCGTCTTTCTTGAGCGCTACCGCACTCTTGTTGGTTAACCTAGTATGGGTCTTGTTGACTGGGTCGAATTGCCGGTAGCTTCCAAGCAATCCTGGAATTAACGCGAGCGGTCGATCATCTTCGCTTGAATAAGCCAGCAATGCAGTACTGTCTGTACGCCACCATTTGCTTTCGGCATTAAGACGAACTCTTCGTGCACGTACACCTGATGCGTCAAGTACATCCGCGAGTTCAATCTCGGAGTCGGATGTACTTGTTCTCGAAGGAATTTTGAACCTGATTCCCTCGTGTCTGCCAATTGCTTGCAGCGCGTCCGCAAGATTGGTGTCCTCCACTCGAATTTCTTGGCCCAGAGGAAGATCGTAGAGATTGAAAAGGCGAGTACGGGCTGCTCGCTCAGCGAATTGCCTACTAGAGGAACGTTCGCGTTCGAGATTAGCTTCGTCGACTACGGCTAGTTGGCGGTTAAGCCGTTCCAAATGAAACGAAATGCTGTGAAAGGTCGCGAGCGCAGCGAACAACGCCCCTTCTTGAACAAGAGCTTCGGTTGACTTTGAGGAAAACGACACCTCTTCAAGTACGGAAATCCAACTGGTACGAGTGATGGGGATCACAGGTTGATGGGTGTGCTGGGCAAGTTCGTTTTGATCGACCATATCCATGAACAAGCACGCGCCTTGTACTGAGGTGGACACCCAAACAACCCCCTTTCGCGAGCTTAGTGTTCCAGGAGGGAGCAATCCAGTCGTGTCGGGTGCAGCAAATGCGGTCGGACGCGGAAGACGAGTGACAAATCGTGACAATGCATCAGTGAGGGCTATAAGCCACAAGTCAATGTGCTGGGCCATTTCTGAGGAGCTGATCCTAGATAGCGACGATACCGCTAACCGCTTGAGACACGCACCTGGCAAACCCTTTGCAATGAGGCAGAGAGTACTAACTCCAGATTCACCTTCCTGTGTGTCCTTCACCACACTTGGAATGAAACTTCCCGATCCCAACCGCAACAGATGCTGCGGCGCAGCGAGGTTCACACCATCCTTCGACTCGATTAGGAAAAGATCGACGGAGCCTTCCTCAACAAACCAAACAATCTCTTCATCGTCGAGGTCAACAGGTGAGTTTCCCCCACAGGGCACGGATTCGCCCGAGAGTTTGGCAAGATCTACTAGAGAAACAGGATCTGTGTGCTCTTTCTGCATTAGCCTGAGCTAACTAGCTTGAAGTAAATTCCATCGCGTTCTGAAATCAGCTGGTCATGTGAGCCGCGTTGTGCCACGGTCCCCTTATCCAGCACAATGATTTCATCACAGTCGCGCACTGCACTTAACCTGTGAGCCACGATCAAGCAAGTGACTCCTCGACGTCTCAGTCCATCATCTACGGCCTCCTCCGTAGCGGCATCGAGTGCGCTAGTAGCCTCATCAAGCACCAACAAAGTTGGGTTGCTCGCAAGAGCTCGAGCAATTTCGAGACGTTGCCGTTGCCCGCCGCTGAAGTTAGATCCGCCTTCATTGACAATGGTCAAGTAGCCTTGTGGCCGGACCAGTATTTCGTCGTGAATACAGGCGTCGCGTGTTGCCAGATTGACAACTTCATCGGGAACAGCAGGATTCCACAACGTAATGTTGTCCTTCACAGTCGCGGAGAAAAGTACCGCTTGCTGTTCAACCATGGATATAGATCGACGCAGTACCTCTTCGGGAATCTCATTCCGCGGATGTCCATCAAAGAGGATGTCGCCAGACCAAGGATAGCTGGTACCAGCAACTAACCGAGCCAGCGTAGACTTGCCCGATCCGCTGTGACCAACGACTGCGACTCGTTGCCCCGGCTTAATCGTAAGGTTGAAGTCCTTGATCAATGGAGGACGACTCTTGTTATAGCCGAAAGTCACTCCGCGCAACTCGAGATGTCCAGTTAGCTGAAGTCTCCCTTTAAAGGTCGCAATCGCTGTTGAATCGCCGCTCCGCCTCGAGAAGGCATGGTCTACGGGTGTTTTCGAAATATCGTCCAATCGCTGGAGGTCAGCTTCAAGTGCTTGACGACGATCGGAAAACGATAGGAAACGTCCAATAGGCTCCAAAAACATTTCAGCCAAGATCCAGAATCCCACCAAGATCCCTAGAGTCATTTGCCCATTAACGACCAAAATCCCTCCAAGCACTAGCACAGTTGCACTTCTCAATGCTCCAATTAGCTCAGGTAGTACATTGTCGATCGAGTTCAATTCCGACAAGAACTGGCGAGCATGCAACTCACGAGCTTGCTGACCGCTCCATCGAGAAAAGAATCTATCGTCTGAACCCGTCATTCGCAGGTTGTCGGTGTGGTTCAACATCTGCATTCCGACGCCAATCAGAAGTCCCTGCTCCCGTCGCATCGCCTGGCTCCGGGCGGTACGCGGTCCTCGAAGCAACTGCGCGAATGCAACATGAGCAATGCCAAGAGTCAATACGATTAGAGTCAGTACAAAATCGTATGCAAACATCGCCGCAAGTAGTACTAAGCTCATTGCAATATCAATGATGAGTACGAGAAACTGAGTCGTTAGGTTCTTCGCGATTCGGTCAAATGAAGACACTCGATCTGTCAGGTCGCCAACCAACCTGTGTTCAAAAAATTCAATGGGCAACCGGAGCAATCTTGTTATACCGCTATCGTAGCCAACAACCGAAATGCGGGCTGCGAGTCGGGCCAGGAACCTGTGCTTTAGTAAGGACAGAAAGTAAACAAGAACTCCCGCAACAAGTAGAGATGCCATGAGTCCCAACCACTCCCCGCGTTGAACAAGAACTTCGTCCACAAATATTCCGATCGAAGCCGGAATCACTAAAGCAAGCACGGCGAGCAACAGTCCGCATACGGACACCCCTCCGAGAACACTCCAAGATCCAGCAAGCACCGTCCTCAGTTGCCTAAAGAGATTGGGTAGTTCTCCACCTGCTTCAAATTCTGGTGCCTTAGAGAATTGAAGAGCAATTGAGCTGTAACTCTTGCTAAATTCGTCAGCTGAAACGGTTCGTCGTCCGGTTGCAGGATCATTGATATAAAAGTGTTGCTCGCTAAATCCTTCCAAAACCACGAAATGACTGAATTGCCAGAAAAGAACTAGGGGAAGCTCCAGTTTCTTAAGATGCGCCATTTGTACGCTGAGTCCCTTACATTCAAGTCCGTAGTGCGTGGCCGCTCGTTTAATGCTTGCAGCACTGCTTCCATCCCGACTCACCTCGCACTTTTCTCGCAGCTCCGTAAGCGGAACCCAGCGTCCGAAATACGCCAAAACGCTTCCAAGACACGCTGCACCGCATTCTGTGGCGTGCATTTGTAAATAGACAGGCGTAGAAATCCTTCGCTTTTGAGGTTCCGAGTCTTTAGCGGATCGGGGGCGATTGAATGGAATCTTTGCCATCCTAAAGAAGCGTTGTCAAGAAGATTTCCAAAGGTGATCGATGACCAAGATCGATCACAAATGTGCATTTCTTTCCAGCGATCGATGTAGCATCAAGTCTAGAATCAAGAGCGATTTCCGCCCTCCTTGTTGAAATGGACTCATTCATTGATGCATCCGGGTTCGGAATTAATGTCATTCGGTCCAATTTGCGGACAGTACCACTAACTACCTGAGCTCGATCTTGGCCCAGCTCAATTCTCGCAGTTGCACGCATTCCAGCTTGAACCTCATTGACATCAAGGCCGCCGTTTCTATGAATCATCGAAACGATAAGGATTTCTGAGCCGTGATCATCGGCCTCCGCTAATACGAACCCATGGATCGACACAGTGTGAGACCAAACGCCAAATGTGAGCCATACGCTCAGCGTCGCAACAAAGAGAAAGATGAGTGCTAAGAGCAAACGTTCTCGAGGCGTGGAAATGGTTAGAAGCTGATCGAGCTGCTCTCGTTCATCCTTGGCTTCAGCGACAGTATTGTGAAAAGATTCAAAAGGATTGTTAAACACGACCGAGTATCGAGTCCCGCTTGAGTGTTCATGGACTCAGCAGAGTCGAATCTGACTATTCCAACCTATCAGAATTGTAGTCTCTTTCGGACAAAAACACTTGGAAATGCAACTGCTAAGACCTAAAGACGATGGAAAAAGGAAAATTCGCTATTGTACGAAGCCTAGATTTGACACGAATCCCGGTGCCAGCGAGGCTTAAGTCCTCGTATTGAGGTCTTACTGAATCCCGGCGATGTCTTCTTTGAGTTCCTCGATGACATCTTTGAATTCGTCTCGATTAGACTCGTTTAGCGATGCCAAAGCCTCGTGTGCCCGCAGCAACCACTTTTGCTGGGTCGTGGCATCCATGCCTGCTGCAGCAAGTCGCTCTCGTTCTGAAGGTACTGGAACGGCAACACCACTAATGCAATCCAGTACATCCCGCATTCCTAGCTCGACAAAAGTGTGGTGAATATCGGAATCGGCATTCTGAATGTGCAATTTAGCGTTGAAAGTAGTGCAAATCTCTGCAGTTTCATGGAGCGTTCCCAGCATTGCGCTATCAAGATACTCGCACTGGGTTAGGTCGACGACTACTCTTTTTCCATTGGATGCAGCGGTCTTGACCGCATTCGGTAACGACTGTCCATGTATCCAAGTTACTCGCCCGTGATACGTTAGAAACAAATTATCCGGTGTATCTGCAAACTCAATTCTTGGTGAGTGGCTCCCCTTGATTTCCGATTCAATCTTGTCTTGAAATATGTCGGTGGAAAGGTGTTCAAAATTGTTTTCCCCGTCGGTCACATCTATAAGCAGCATTGTTACATCGTCTCGGTCAACGTACTCCAATCCATCAGTTATTCGTCCCAGCAATTCTCGTAGTGCACCGCTGTGGTGCGGTATTTCGCCTAGATGTGTCGCGACATCATCCAGGGTAAACCGATCGTCGCCTCCTAAATTGAACAAGCCATCGGTGTACATAAGAACGCGGTCACCTGACTCGAGCACCAGAGATTCCTCACTGAAGTGAGCATCCGAATACAAGCCCAAAGCAGGACCTGAGGCCTCAATAGTTTCCACTTCGCCATATGCTCGAAGCACTAACAAAGGAGGGTGTCCCGCACTTGCTACCGAAAACTTTCCACTGTGTGTATCCAAGATACAAAACAGTGCCGTAACAAACATGCTAGACCCGACAACATCTGAGATCAACTCTTCATTGACGCGAGTAAAAACTGGAATTGCACTGTGGCTCTGTACTGGTAGTCCTAGTGCTTCGCTTGCGCTTGGAGAGGGTTGAGCGGATCTATAGGCATCGTCGTCCTGTTCAATGATGTCAAGTCGGTTCTTGAACAATACGGTGAGCATTGCTGCACTCACTCCATGTCCCGTTGAATCGGCCAGAACAAGCCCGATATGGCGTTCATCGATGCGAATTACATCGTATACATCGCCCCCAACATTCTTGCCAGGAATATAAAGTCCACTGAACGAAAACCCACCGACTCTAGGAGGATTTCGAGGTAGGAGAGAACGCTGGATGACTTCAGCTCTCTCCAAATCGCTATCCATTAACTCGGCATTGCGTTCCAACGCCACCACAAGCGATCTAAGTTGGTTTTTTGATTTCTCTAATTGAGCAGTCCGTCGCTTTACGCTGTCTTCGAGATGCAAAGTGTGTCGTTCGACCGTATCCGACATAGCATTGAAATCTTTGCCAAGTTCGCCGATTTCATCTTCGCTCTCGACTGTAATGCGCGACGAATAGTCACCTTCAGTCATTCGCCGAGCGGCTCGGGCCAATCTTCGAATCCCGCTCAGACTACGCTGAACAACCGTCGTGGCTGCTACGCCAGAAATAAAGGCGATGATTAGTCCAAAGCAGCTGACAGCAAAAAGAACTCGTCGTATGGGTCGAAATGCTTCAGACTGGTCCACCTGAGTAACCAATCCCCAGTCCGCATATCCTACAGGGCGGTATGCCGTAAGAACCCTGATACCCCGATTGTCGACCGCGTTATCCATGAATCCAGTCATACCCGCTAGTGCATTGGACATTGCTTCGTCTACTTGCAGTCCGATGGGGTCTTGTGCAGTGTCGTCGAATGAATAAAAAAGGTATTGAATGTCTGCGTTTGTGCTTCCTGCAGCACAACGGACTTGAATCGAATCGTGAATTGACTTTGACGATTGAACCAACTCCGCCAAATGCGACGTGTCGACATCAGCACTAGCAACACCTACCGTAACTCCCTGCGAATCGATAATGGGAAGGCTCATCGAGAGAGTTTGAGCCACCCCTCCGTTACTCTTGAATTCAATGTATGGTCGGGTAGCTCCTTCTAGGAAGAAACGATCAGAGGCAACTGATTCGCCAACTTCGGTTGGGTCCGTAGAACCCACAACAATGCCAAAGTTGTCAACTACTATTACGCGTCGATAGTCTGAGTTGTAACGAATTGCGTCCTGAACCACTTCAGCAATGTTTTCACGAATCTGATTTTGTTCTGAGCTTGTGTTCTGGTCGGTTAATAGGCTTGCGACAGTCCGAGTCAAGGCAGACGAATGGAGCAACCTTTCCTCCATGTCAATGTAGCGAAGCAATTCCGCACTGAGACTCTCGCCAAAGAGTTCCAATTCATATCGAACTTCTTCTCGAATGACCGCTCTCATGTAACCATAGTTGAGCACGGTTAGACAGGTTATGGTCAATAGCAGGATGCCAACGACAAGCAGCGTTAGCTTGCCGCGTACAGAACGATGGTAAGGAAGATCAGTGCGAGGTCGATTCTGGTCGACAGACTCCACCTGATTTCCTCATGAACCGAATAGACACCGAGTAAGGAATAGACTCACGGCGTTTTGGTTGTGGAGCAAGTATTTTACTGCTTTCAACGCTCGAAAACACCTTCAGAGATCACTTAACCAATCGTTTCGACATCAATGTCGTTAGTGAATTCCCGGTGCACTTGACCAACTTTCAACTTAGCAACTTTCAGCTACTGCTATTTTTTGTTGTTCTCTGCACAAGAAGGTGCTAGGGAATCAAAGTGCCTGTTGTAATGAGCGCTATTCGTTGGCTAGAGCCTGCTTGAGGCGATCCGGCGGCAAATATCCGGGAATAACCCGACCACTCTCTAGTATCAGTGTTGGGGTTCCCGATATTTTTAACTTTCTACCAAGTTCCATGTGACTGGCAATTGGATTGTCACAATTCTCTCGTTTGATTGGTTCTCCCTCTTTCAACTTGGTTATGGCGTCATTCGGGTCCGTCGCGCACCAAGCTGAAACCATCTTTTTGTACGTTTCGGACTTCGTGCCTGCACGTGGATAAGCAAGATACCGTATTTCAATCCCTTCTGCCCCATAGCCTTCGATGTTGTCATGGAGCGTTCTGCAAAATCCACAGTCCACATCGGTGAATGCATACACAATGTGTTCAGTATTGCCTGTCGGGGCGAAATTTAGCGTCTCGTCCATGGTCAATCCAGCCATTAGCTCTCGACGAGCATGGCTTCGCCGCTCCTCGGTTAAGTTTCTTGTTTTTGTCCCTTCGATGGAATGCAATTCTCCTGTAAATACGTGTTTTCCATCTTCAGTGACGTAAAGGATATTTCCATCCGGAGCTTCGATTTCGAACACGCCTGCCACCGGCGTAGAAGCAATTTCGGAAAGGCTTGTACCCAACCCCTTTAGCGTCGACTTCAAGCCATCGGAATATTCGTTTTCATTTTCCTCACTGTACACCGCCACCCCAGTCACAGATAGAAATATCGACAAGACCGTTGACTGGAAGATCGTTCTCATAGGATTTCAACAACTCTCGTTAGCATAGCGAATACATGGTAGTACATTGCAGGAAAAGTCTTTCCAGTTCTTGCCCGGACCAAGTTTACGGTCAGTACAACGCTCTTTGCATCCTTTCGTCTAACTTTCATTAAACTAGGCGTTCTCACGGCAGGTCGATCAATCATGAAATTTGGAATTTTCTACGAGCACCAACTTCCGAGGCCATGGACCCATGGTGAAGAACATAAGCTTTTCCAAGATGCGCTTGAGCAAGTCGAAGTAGCAGACAAGCTCGGCATCGATTTTGCCTGGGAGGTGGAACACCATTTTCTTGAAGAATATTCGCATTCTTCCGCACCCGAAGTCTTTCTAGCGGCGTGCTCGCAACGAACCGAGAACATTCGGCTTGGACATGGAATACGCCAGGTGATTCCACAGTACAACCATCCTGCGCGCACTGCTGAAGTCATTGCTACATTAGATTTAGTTTCAAATGGTCGTGTGGAATTCGGGACCGGAGAGTCGTCAGCTGAGCTTGAACTGGGTGGATTTGGCATTCCGGTCAATCTCAAGCGCAAGATTTATCTTGAAGCAACTGAGCAAATTGCCAACATGCTTGCTATGGATCCATATCCAGGCTACAAGGGACAATATTTCGAGATGCCGTGTCGAAACATAGTGCCTAAACCGGTTCAACAACCCCATCCTCCGTTGTGGGTCGCGTGTTCGCAACGTGAAACCATTCGGATGGCAGCTCGACTGGGAATTGGAGCACTAACTTTCGCTTTTGTTGACCCAGCCGAAGCAACTGAATGGGTTGAAGAGTACTACAACATCATCAAGTCCGACGCCTGTGTTCCGATTGGGCACGCCATCAATCCGAACATTTGTATGGTTTCCAGTTTTTCCTGCCATCGTGATCGAGAATTGGCAGTGCGTCGAGGACTGGACGGGTTTGAATTCTTTGCTTTTGCTCTTGGCAGTCTGTATGCATTTGGAACACACAAACCTGGGCGCACTAACCTTTGGGAGCAATACACCAAGATGCGCGATGCTCAAAGAGCTGAAAATCCGGTGGACATCACAAATGCGCTAAGTGGTAGCCGAGGAGGCATCGGCACTCCTGATGACCTTCGAGAGCATCTTCTAAAGTTTGAAGCTTGCGGAGTGGATCAAGTCACGTTCATCCAGCAGGCAGGCAACAACAAACACGAAGACATCTGCGAATCCTTGGAAATCTTCGCCACGGAAGTTATGGGCGAGTTCAAGCAACGGGAACCGGATCGTGAGAAGAGAAAGATGGAAGAGCTTCAGCCTTACTTGGATGCGGCAATGGCGCGAAAGATTGATATGGAGCAGCTGCCAGATGACGAAATTCCCACATTTATGTCACTTGGCCGTCGTGTGAGCGAAGATTCCAAAAAGGAAAAGTCCATCTATGAGCAAGCTTAGCTGCTACTCGATGCCTAAAGTTGTCTAACCAAACCATCTTGGTTGTATGACACAGAGGTAGCGAGCAGGTCAACTCTAACTAGAAACCCGCCGCCGTCCTGTAGTAGCTGTCTGTGGGCTTTTTCTTTGTGCGTGAGAATTGGCTTGTCCATCAGTAGTTGATTCTGATGTTTCGAAATATGACTGGAATCGCTCTCAATGCTAGACCCGTACATTCCCGGCTAGCGAGAATTCATCAACTTTTTGTGACCCTTTTTCTGGTTTGACCATCTAATTCTGTATGGCGAACATTGGTGGCGTTCAAATTGCGGTCGAAGTTGTCGAGCAACTAATGCAAGGCAACAGCGATGCACAGGAGAAAGTCTTCGAGGCTCTATCTAAGCCCGTCTACACAATGGCACTGCGCATTCTTGGTGACTCGCATGCTGCCGAAGATGTGACGCAAGATACTTTCATCGACGTGCTGACCAAAGCGCACACCATTCGTCAGCCCTCCCACTTTGTTGGGTGGGTTCGGACTTTAGCGGTAAACCGTTGCTACATGAGACTGAGGACACCGTGGCATCGCAGACGGGTGAACTATGAGCCAGAAGTGATCGCTACGGACGATCAGACCTCCGACATGATCGATATTGAGAGAGCGCTCGCAGAAATGGACCCCAAAACTCGAATGGTGGTCTGGCTGTATTGTGTAGAAGGCTATACACACGAAGAAATCGGCAAATTGCTGCATCGCAGCACTAGCTACTCGAAAGTACTCCTGTCCCGACTGAATAAGTTCAAAGAAGAGAAAGAACCCAAAGCAGCCGAAGAAACCGATCGTAAGTCCGCCACACGAACCACATTTTCAAATCAATGGAACACAATGACATGTCCGTAAATTCGATAGAAGACTTTGCAACAGGTCTAAGAAACCTTCCATCGGCGGATCCGCCCCAGAATATGCTTGAGCAAGTTCGGGAATCCGTTAGAAAAAGAAAAGCTGCTAAACAGCAATTCATGCAGTTTGGGGGAGTTTCGTGTGTGGCTCTTGCTGTCTTCGGAATTGTGATTTGGAATCAACCTGCCCTAGACGAGCCTGTAATAAGTATCGATCAACCGACCTTGGTTGTTCAGGACACACGGCCCGATGATCTGGTCAATCTCGAGCGTGCACTATTCGACCAATACTCTCCCGCAACCATTGCGCAATCGGCAATCATTGTCCGAATGGCTGATGTAAATACTGAATTGTCCTCGCTTGGGTCAGACGACACGTCTCGTCGCAATGAATTGCTACAACGGAAAGAAGCACTTAAGCGTTCATACAGACTTGTTCGGCACCAAACTAACAACCAATCTGATGCCGTCAATGACGGATATCTATAAACATTTCTGGAGATTTTGATGAAGCTATTGACAACCGCTGCCGCCTGCATCCTCGTTCTCGTCGGGACGCACTCGTTATCCGCTAAAGAACCCCAGGAACAACAAGAAGAACTCGATCTGGCGTCCGATGAACAGCTCTCTACAAACGACAGTGAGTACGAAGCTCAGCGTCGCGAAAGAGCGCTGAAGGCACAGCAAGAAGCTATACAAGCACAGCACGCCGCTCAACAAGCTCACGAAGAGGCAATTGAGGCTCAAGAGGAGGCAAACAGAAAGTCTCGTGAGGCCATCGAGTTGCAGGAATGGCACGAAGACCTGCTACGTAAGTCCGAAGAAGCCACTGATCAGTTCAATCATGCTCTTGACGCCTTGAGATCATCTCGAGAGCACTTACACGAAGTTTCCGTCGTCGCGCCATGGATAGCAGCAAGCCGATCGGAAGTTGAATCGATAGGCAACGACTTGACATATGCAATACGAAATCGAATAGCAGCCACTACCGGAGGTTTCATTGGTATTCAGATGGGCGAGAGCACCTCCAAAGGCATCGTTATCGATGAAGTCGTGCAAAAAAGTCCTGCTGAAGATAGTGGACTCGAACAGGGAGACGTGATCGCCTCTGTAGATGGTATTGACATTCGAAAAGCCAAGAATCCAACCAAAGCGCTTACGGCATTGATTCAGTCGGTGGATCCAGGATCCGAAGTGGAACTAGATATTGTTCGAGGCAATAAGAAACTCACTGTACCTGTCACGGTTGGAACACGAGAACAAACGGCTCGCTTCAGCTACTCGCTTCCCACTTCCAGAATTTTTGGGGACGCGATTTCAATCTATCGCCCAGCTCCTTATTTGGTTCTTCTTGAGTTTGAAGAAGAGCTTGGCCATTATTTTGGCATGGAGTACGGAATTCTTGTGGTTGATGCGCCCAAAGACAGCAAGCTTCAAGTAGGTGATGTACTACTTCGAATTGACAACAAACCCGTAAGGTCTATCTCTCATGCGGAGAGGTTTCTAAGAGACACAGAGGAAACCACAGAATTCACCGTAAAGAGACGGGGCAAGACTCAAAAGATTGACATTGCGGCAACTGGCCTGCGTCTTAGCGACGTTCGAGATATGTAGGTTCTTGAGAGAGCAAGAGAATTGATTAAACATAACAACGCCAGAAAACGAGAACAGGAGCCAAAAATGACACCTGCAGTAAGAATTGGATCGTGGATGATTCTCGCACTATCTTTGCCTTTGATGGCAGATACTGAACAGGACGATCCCGAGGTGGAACTTGAGAGGGCACTTGATGATCTAGAGGCCGCAATACAAGCCTTTGCAGAGCTTGAGACCGAGTACATTGTTGAGAGCGTCGCGCCAGTATTGGACAGTCTGCAACCACTTGCCGAATCTTTGCCGGTCGTGATAACCGACGCAGTGAATGCAGCTGGCATCGCACTTCATTTGGGACGTCTCGGAATTACGGTTGCCGATCCATCCGAAGACGGTGTTCAAATCTACCACGTCCGACCAAGAAGCTCAGCTGCGCAGTCAGGACTACAGCCTCACGACACCATCGTATCGATTAATGGCACATCCATCGGAGCAATACTTGAGGACCCGGAGCAAGTCCAAGTGCTCGTGTCGAACGCTGAGAAGCTAGACGAACCGTTGATTCTGGTAGCAGTTCGTGACGGTGAGGAAATGGAAGTCGAATTGGAGAAAAAGACTGTACCAGGCACCTTGATTTTTGGCACGGATCGCGTGCCCTCGGTGACATTTGTATCACCGGAGCAAAGATACAGTTGGGAAATGACTCACCGTGCTTCGAATTCAAAAGCAATTACTGTTCTTGAGATCGAGAAGGAGATCGGCTATTACTTTGGTGTGGAATTTGGTGTTCTGGTAGTTGACACACCAGATGGTCACGATCAATTGAAGCCAGGAGACGTTGTGTTGCGATTCGACGACAACTCTGTACGGTCCTATTCACATCTCAAGAAGCACTTCACTGAAGCATTGTCATCTGACTCCGTAAAGATCCGGATCAAGAGACGAGGACGAACCATGAACATAGACTTTAGCCCAAAGAAGTGGTTTATTGGCCCGGCCTATGAATACAAATAAGTGGTGTAACTTTCATTGCGTTGGTGGATGTCGATAGCACACAGGTGGATGTCGGTAGGTTTCTCCCAAGATCAACCGCCATACAGTCTTTCCTCTATCGACATCCACTCGTTTTCTAGTTCTTCTATTTTCTTCTTTTTTATGCCGTGCTGTCGAATCCAATCATTCAATTCTGAGCGTTCGGCATTCTGATGAGTTTTTGGATCGATCAGCAATTCATTGAGATTTTCAACCTCCTGCTCCAATTCAGCAAGCAAATTCTCTACTCTTTCTTTGCGACGTACTAGGTTGCGCTGTCTATTTCGAAGATCCGCTTTCGCTCTTCGAAGCTCTTTTGATGATCGCGTCGTTGGCTTCTTTGACTCCTCCGTCTCGCGGGAGAGCGATTGCTCGTAGTCGTCTAAGTCTCCATCAAACGTAGTCACGACTCCTCCTTGAACGAGCCAAAACTCATTGATGCATTGTCGCAGGAGATGTTGATCGTGCGCGACTACTATCACAGCACCTTCAAAGGAATCTAAAGCATGGGCCAAAGCCGCTCGCATGTCGATATCCAAATGGTTTGTCGGTTCGTCTAGAACTAGCAGTGCTGGTCTATGTAGTGAAATCATTGCAAGCACGAGACGAGCCTTCTCGCCTCCACTAAACTGATCGACTCGTCGAAAAATGTCGTTTCCGCCAAATCCCCAGGCTCCAAGATAGATGCGAACTTGCTGCTCGGTCATCTCCACAACGTCGACAACGTGGTCACGGGCACTCTGATCTGCATTCAAGATTTCCAGTTGGTGCTGAGCAAAATATCCAACGGATGTGTGTTCGCTTAGCCTGATGGTACCCTCCAACGGAGATAACTCAGCAGCAAGAGACTTGAGCAATGTCGACTTGCCAGCCCCGTTTAATCCGAGTACTCCAATTCGGTCACCGGGATAGATCCGTTGGGTGAGGTCGCGAATCACCTGAATTCCACCATAGCCGAGACTGCAGTTATCAATCTGAAGCATAGGCTGGTCCAATCTCAACGGTGTTTGAAAAGTGAAGCGATAGGGAAGTTCCGCTCGGACCACAGCAACTTGCTTCATCCGTTCCAATAGCTTGACTCTGCTCTGAACCTGACGCGCTTTTGTCGCCTTGTATCGAAATCGGTCAATGAATTTCTCAATGCGCTGCCGTTCCTTGACTTGTCTCTTGTGCAAGATTTCTTGCTGGGACAGCTGTGCGGCTCGTTGTTCTTCGAACGAGGAGTAGCCGCCTCGATACGATCTCGCCTGAAGTTGATCGATATGCACTATGGAATCTACGGAACTGTCCAAGAAATCCCTATCGTGTGCGATCATGAGGACTGTCCCGCCAAATTTCGACAACCACCGTTGAAGCCAAACAGTCGCTTCCAAATCCAGGTGGTTGGTTGGCTCGTCCAGCAGCATCAAGTCTGATGGAGTCATCAATGCCTGTGCGAGATTCAGACGAATTCTCCATCCTCCCGAGAACTCTTGATATGGTCTTGAAAACTCGGAAGCCGTAAAGCCCAGCCCGACAAGAATTGTCGCCGCTCGATTTTGGTAGCGATATCCATCCAAGTCTTCAAAATCTGCCAGCGCACGGGCAAATGCATCATCGTTTTCGGCCTTCTCCGCTCTCTCAATGGATCGTTGCACACGACGTAACTGGGCATCGCCATCCATCACAAACTCAATAGCAGTACGTTCTGTTGGTGAAACGTGCTGTTTCAAAGCAGAAATCCGCCACGCATCCGGAAGATCAATATTTCCTTCGTGTGGCAAGAGATTGCCTTGGATTAGCTCGAAGAGAGTGGTCTTGCCTATACCGTTCCTGCCGACGATACCCACTCGGTGCCCGGCATGGACGGTAAACGAGAGTTCCTCGAATATGGGATCGTCAGCGAATTTGAAGCAGACGTTTGTTAACTGAAGCAGCGAAAGCTCCGGCTCATCTTGCGGACTTGGGTCCGAGTCTAAACTGCTGAATTGCCATCGCTATGAGTGATAGGAAAGCAGCCAATGCAAGAAACGGGATTACTGGACTGCTGTCATCACAATCAACAGAACCTTGGAACAAAGCTTTGAATATGTGGTGCGCGGGATACTCCTCCTCCAATAAGAAATCGACTCCAGCCGTGCAATTGGAGGTGTCAAAAATCTCGAAAATGAGGCCCACATGTCGTAGAGCAAAGCCGATACCGACGACAAATGCAAGAATTGAGAGTAGTGGAAGTATCCCTAATCGAGAATCGACCACAGAGCTGAGCATGGCTATAAAGACTCCAATGAACATGAGGTAACGTTGCGTCAAGCACAGCGCGCAGGGCAATAAGTTGAACACATGCTCCAGAATCAGGGTCAACGCAAGCGCTCCTCCCCCGCCAAACACGATCAAAGCAGCCCAAAAGTCACTATGTCTGTAGTCAAGCTTAAAAGTCGCGAACAGACCACCCGTAATTGTTTTCATAGCATTTGCTCCTCTACTCTAAGAATCCCTCTTCGTGGACACGATCGAGCTCGGATCGCCGCCAAGAGTTTACCTTCTGTTCAAGCGCAGGAAAATAGATCTGAAAATCGATGTGAAAAAGAGCTAGGTCCCTAGGAATAACACTAAGACCGTTCTTGAACGCTTCCTTGCCCAGACGCTCCAGAATTCTGTGCATGATTCCCAATATCACGTCTAAATCTGCGTAGTTTGCCCACAGGTCTCTATTCACCGTGTGATGATATAGTTCGACGGCGGTACACGGAATTTCGTACTTTCCAATCGAACGATAGCAATGACGAGTGAAGTCAGACAATTTACCCTCTCCATAACGATCCCAATGCAACGCCAAAATGTGGTCCGCTATGAGATCCAGCAGGATTGGAGCAACTCGGCGCAAATCGGGACCGAGTCTCCAATAAGTAGACCGCATTTCTTCCATTTTGTTGCTAGTCGAGTCGATGTGCCTGTGCAATCGAATGCCCTTTTGCAATTCCCTTGGAAGAGTTAGCGGGATTGGCCCCTTGACGAAGTCGCCTAGGAATGCTCCCGCAACGTAGGCGTCGTTGTCGCGAGCAAGCCAACTGTGAACCAAGAAATTCATAAGTTGATATGAAGCTGCATGTAGGAACTTAGGTATTCCTCGAACGTTTGGGATTCAGAGTCTTCAAGTTTCCTTTGTCGCGCGATGGATTCTTTAGCCATTCGGTCGAATTCGCTAGATCGCGCGTCATTTAGCGGATTACCCAAATACTCTTGCTGGTGTTCGTCGGCAAGCGAATCAATCAATCGGTAGTACGACTTCCTCTCTTTCGTCATACGGGCAAGAATCTGCGCGGAAGGAGTTTTTGAAGGATCAGTGACTTTCTGTCGCTGCGTTTCCAATGCGGATCTGTATTTTGTCGATCCCAAACTCGAATCCATTGCGTTGCACACCGGTTCAACTTCCTTGAGTATGTCCATGGCCCATTCACGAAGACTGCGTGAAGATCCGTCGCACATCAGCATAGTGCCCGGGTCGCGACCACCTGCCACAGTCGTAGATTGGTTCTCCTGCACTTCACTCCAAGATGCAGGTGAGTCCTTATAGCCGGATTTCAGCCATGCAAAAAGAAGCAAGGCATCTAGAAAATGAGCGGTCTCGCCATCAATTCCAGTACGAAGAAACGGATTCAAATCCAGACATCGAACTTCCAAGTATTCGATGCCGTCTGAATTCAAGAATTGGAGAGGTCTGAGTCCACTATGCGACTTGGGCTTGGGGCGAATGGGACCGTAGCACTCTGCCTCGATCTGCAACAAAGATGTCGAGAGTTGCTGGTGCTCCCCGTCTTCGGACTTAATCCCGATTTCTTCGTAGGCCTTGTAAGGCTCCGTGAGAGCTCTCATCATGTCCTTCGAATATTGGCGCAAAGAGTTGTACGAAATGTAATGCGACTTCTGAGCCGAACTCTGATAGCCCAGCGAACCCTGTCTCAATGAAGTGGCATAAGGCAAGTAGAACGACTCGCCATCCAATTCTTCCAGTTCGTGATCCGGATTCGTGGCGACAAACGATCCGCAGACAGCTGGGGAAGCACCAAACAGATATATGGGAAGCCACGCAATGCGTTGAAAGTTGCGAATTAGTGATAAATACCCACGATTTCGAAGTTCAACGCTATCTGCAACTCCTTGAACCTGTGCAAAAGACTTCCACAACTCGTCTGAAATCGAAAAGTTGTAGTGTAGTCCCGATATCGACTGCATATAGCGTCCATAGCGATTTGCCAGTCCACGTCTATAGATAGTTTTTACCTGTCCGGCATTCGATGTACCAAACTGTGCCAAAGGTATCGATGCCTCGCCTCGCAACATGCAAGGCATACTTGCAGGCCATAGCCTTTCTCCTTCAATAACGGCATAGACAAATCGGTGAATGTCGTCGAGCTCGTTCAAACATTCTTCGATGCTTGAGTGAGCTCGAGTCACAAATTCCAATTGTGACTCTGAGAAATCAGTCGTAATGGACGGATGCGTAAGCGCCGCTCCCAATTCAGAGGGGTGCGGTTTCCTTGATAGATATCCATCACGAGTAATGCGCAATGCTTCCTTTTCTATTCCGTGTTTGACTCGTATGGAGCCGTGGTTTTCCAAAGCCAATTCCAAGACAAGAGTGAGTTCAGGATTCACGATCAAACATTCCCTTTGGCACGAGGCAACGCCGTTGCGTTGTTGGAAGTGTGGCGCAACCGCAATAGTCGTCTAACGAGGACCCGCGGAAATAGTTCTTTCGCTGACGTCAAATTGCGCGAAATTTTCTTTGAATTTGGCGATTAGTGCTCGACATCCAGCATCATAATCCGTTGTATTCGGCCAGGCATTGCGCGGATTGGTGATAACGGATTCCAATCCGACGATTTTCTTGGGTATCGTGAGATTCAATTCAGGCAAGTGTTCCGTGGAAACATTCAGCAATTCCCCGGATCGAGTTGCACTAATGATTTTTCGCGTCTCGGGTATACCAATTCTTCTTCCGCTGCCGTAAGCTCCTCCGATCCATCCTGTATTAACCAAATAGACCTGGGAACTGAATGCCTTCAGCCTCTCCACAAGCAGTTCCGCATAGACACGCGCTGGACGTGGCAGGAAAGCTGCACCGAAGCCGGCCGAAAATGTTGCTAAGTATGGCTCCTTACTACCCACGACCGTCGATCCTATTTGAGCCGTATAGCCAGACAAGAAGTGGTAAGCGGCGGCCTGCCTTGAGAGTATTGATACAGGCGGAAGCACACCACTGACATCGCACGTCAAAAAGATTATTGTGCTTGGTTCACCAGCACGATTTATGGGCACACAGGCCTTCACATTGGATCTTGGATAGCATGCCCGAGTATTCTCTGTGAGAGAAGAATCGGTGTAGTCGGGATCTCGCGTATCCGGGTCGACTACGACGTTTTCGATAATTGCGCCAAAGCGAATTGCATCGTAGATTACCGGTTCATTCTCCCGGCTCAAATTAATGCACTTTGCATAGCACCCTCCCTCAAAATTGAAAACCGAACCCTCTCCCCAACCGTGTTCGTCGTCGCCAATCAATAAACAGTTTGGATCTGACGAAAGTGTGGTCTTGCCAGTTCCGGACAACCCGAAAAATAGAGCGACTCCCCCCGCCGAATCGACATTCGCGGAACAGTGCATGGGGAGGATCTCATCTTTCGGCAACAAGTAGTTCATTACCGAAAACATTGCCTTCTTGAGTTCGCCCGCATATTGCAGTCCTGCGAGAAGAACCTTGCGCTCGTGCATATTGATCAAGACTGCACACTCTGAATTTGTGCCATCCCTATGAGGCACGCACTTGAATTCTGGAGCACTCAATATCTGCCAGACCGGCTTGTTCTTCGGATTAAAGTCTTCTGACACGATGAATAACGATCGCGCAAACATTTGATGCCATGCATACTGTGTGCATACATGAATAGGCTGGTAATGAATCGGATGAGCTCCGACGTGCATTACTCCTCCGTAGCTCTCGCCTTCGTCCAAATAAGCACTAACCCGTGACCAAAGCGCTGAAAACTTTGCAGCATTGAACGGTTGATTGACCGATCCCCAATCGACGTTGTCGGCTGTTTCCCGATCACCGACAATGAATCTATCCTTGGGCGATCTACCTGTTCGCCGACCGGTTTGAACGGAGATTGCTCCGTTTGAAACAAGAACTCCTTCGCCTTTTTGAACAACGTGCTCAGCAAGCGTTGCGGTTCCCAATCCGTTGTATCGTCTAGGTTCTTTGGCAGCTTCTATGACAACACCTACAGCAGCTTGTAATTGTTGAGGAGTTTGCGAGGCATCTCAGTCATTTCTTGGATGTTTCCACACCTTGGATGAGCACTAGCTGGCCCATCCCTTTTGCTTAAGTTGGGCGAGACGCCTACGATCCTCTCGATTTGGTTTTCCACGACGTGTACTGCGCCCGATTTGCACGACTTTCTGCTTCTCTGATTGCTCGATTCGTCTGTCTTTCGACTCTGATGTCTCTTCATATAGGGTTTGGGCCATCGTCGCCGACCCTCGTTGATCGGACACACCTTTAACGACAACACCAACGCGGTCTCGAGCGAGTGTGATTGTCAGTGCATCTCCTTCTCGGATGGAACGGGCGGGCTTTACTCTCTCGCCGTTAACGTGGACTTTACCACCTACAACCGCCTCCTTTGCCTTTGAACGGGTTTTAAAAAAACGAGCGGCCCATAGCCACTTGTCTATCCTGACTTTGTGAATTTCTACTGTCGGCTCCACCAGTTCTAGTCGATCCTGTGACTTTGAACTCTCAAAACTACACTAACATCCCAAACATATACTTTCATCCACCAACAAAGTGGATGTAATCGTGCTACCCCAAATCCAGAATTCGCGCGTTGTGGCGCACAGCCGACTATTTAGTATTGAGCAAGTCGACTTGCGGTTTTCCAATGGTGTAGAACGAACTTTCGAGCGCATTCCAAAACGGGGTCGTGAAGGGGTCATTATCTGTGCTATCAATGACAAGCACGAATGTATTTTAGTTCGGGAATATCAAGCTGGAACACATCGCTATGAGCTTGTTCTTCCGAAGGGCCGAGTAGACGATGGAGAATCGTACGAGGAAGCAGCAAATCGCGAGCTCAAAGAGGAAGCTGGACTAGGTGCTTCGTCATTGCAATACATGAGAGAAATGACCATTGCACCGAGTCATATGGGGTTTTCCATTCACGCGGTTCTGGCTCGCGGACTCTATCCTGAGTCGTTGAGCGGAGACGAGCCTGAGCCGCTTGAAGTCGTTGCGTGGCCTATGGATGAACTAGAGAGGTTGTTTGTCTCCGATCAATTGACCGAAGCTCGTTCGATTGCGACTTTAGCGATTGCAGGGATTCTGCTGAAGAACACTAATGATTGAAGACCTTGTGCAAGTTGCACGAATCGCTGGCCGAGAAATCATAAGTATCTACAACTCTAACTTCGAAATTCAGACCAAGTCCGATCAATCTCCCGTCACAAGGGCCGACCTGACCGCACATGCTGCAATCATGCGTGAACTTCACCACCTCGATCCCTCCATTCCAGTTCTTTCGGAAGAATCTGCTTCACCTGTATTCAGCACACGAAGGTCTTGGAAGCGCTATTGGCTCGTTGATCCTCTCGACGGAACTAAAAACTTCGTTGAGAGAAACGATGAATTCACGGTGAATATTGCGTTGATCGAAAACGGAATGCCTTTGCTTGGGGTAGTTGGAGTTCCCATACACGATTGTGTCTACACAGGAGATGTCGCAGCTGGAGTTGCAATGAAGCACATTGACGGGCACAAAGCTTCAATCAATTCAAGAAGACTGCAGACGAATTACGCAACGCTGTTAGAAAGTCGGCACAACACAACTTCAGAAAACGATCTCGTAGCTAACCATCTTGTTAGAAGGTACAGAACGTCAGTAAAACGCACACAAATGGGAAGTAGCCTAAAAATCTGTACGATCGCGGAAGGAAAAGCAGATCTTTACCTTCGAATTGGAGCCACTTCGGAATGGGACATCGCAGCTTCTTCGGCAGTACTAACGGCAGCGGGCGGAGACCTTCGATTGCTCAATGGAACACCAAAAAGATACAACCAACAAGACAGTGTTCTAAATGCTTCTTTTTTTGCCTGCGGGGACAAACCCGACTATTGGACGAGCGTGATTTGCGACGCTCTACCTGACTTGAGCTCGTTATAGTTTGAAAGAGTATCGCCTTGCTGACATTCGATCTGCCAACTTCAAGGAAGTGTTTGAACAACGATGCGATTTGTAATCTACGGTGCTGGAGGAATTGGTGGAACGATCGGTGCTAGATTGCACCTATCGGGATTCCGAGTCACTCTTATAGCACGAGGAGAACACTTTCAAATGATCCGTCGGAAGGGTCTGCGATTTGTTTCCCCGCGTCAGGACACGGTGTTGCAGATTCCAACAGTAGAACATCCGTCCGAAGTCGATTGGCAAGAAGATCACGTAGTACTTCTTTGCATGAAAGGACAGCACACGGAGGATGCGCTGGTTTCGTTGCAGCAAGAAACCTCCGACGAGACCCCTGTCGTCTGTTGTCAAAACGGGGTGGCGAACGAACGCATGGCTTTAAGACGATTTGCCAATGTTTACGGGATGTGTGTTCTGGTTCCGGCGGAACATTTGGAAGCCGGCATCGTTGTGAGTTTTGCGGACGGCACCGCTGGAGCGCTAGACATCGGCAAGTATCCTTCTGGCTTCGATCAAACCTCCGCACACATTTCCACGACTATTCGAAAGGCGGGCTATAGTTCGGTGAATGACCCAAGTGTCATGCGCCAAAAATACACCAAGTTGCTCGGAAACCTCAACAACGCCGTTCAAGCCGCATGTGGAACAACAACTTCCAGTCTCTCCTCAGCACTCCGGAATGAAGCGCTGGCTTGCTATAAAGCCAGCAATATAGATTGGGCAAACCGCGATGAAGCACGTCAAAGACGTTTGGAGATTCGAGGCGGATCTGTACCAGGATTTCAAAGACACGGAGGATCTTCGCTACAAAGCGTCATTCGAAATACTGGAAATATAGAAGTCGACTTTCTCAACGGAGAAATTGTCCAACTTGGACGACTTCACGAGTTAGCTACCCCAGCTAACGTCGTCGTTCAACGTATTGGACATCTGGCAGTCAAAGCTGGCGAGCCCGGCACTTATTGTTCCATTCAAGAGCTTGAATCTCTTGTAGCAGAGGAGACACTTTGAGGTGCGGTGCTTTATCGGTATTTTTCTGCCGCGCGAGATTCAGCAGGCCATCCATAAATTGCGTCCTAATCTGCCAGATATAAGGTGGACCAGGCCGGAGCGTTATCACATCACGTTGAGGTTTGTTTCGGATCTCGCTCCTCTAGCAATCCCCACGATGCTGCAAGAGACACGAAAAATGTCTGCGCCACTGCCAATTTCATGCCGAGCTACTGTACTGGACGGATTTCCCAATCGACGCAGAGCTCGAGTTGTAATTGTGCGAGTGGATAGTGATGGTTTACTTGAATCAATAGTGGGAGACAAGAATTTTCAATCCCACGTGACCATTGGTTACGCGCGCAAGAAGCCTCTGGCAATCCCCGCTACAAATGTGGACATTGCATTCGAAGCACAGGAAGCTGTGCTTGTTGAATCTCAAGATGGAGAGTACCGGGTCAGATCTGCGTGATACTAACGCACTAATCGTTCCGCGATCCAGCAAAGAACAATTCGGCTTCCGCAAATGCATCAATTCCAACTTGTCGACCGATGATTCTTCCAGGAATGTCGTCGTGCGGGGGATGAATTCCACCCCAAATCCTAGAAAGAGAACACTGATCCGCCGCGTCTTTGTACGTGGCCCATTGAAGGGTCATTGCAGTCGAGGGACCTCGTTCAAACTTGAGGAAGTGGTTGGCCGGAATCTCGAACCTGCTCATTCCTCCTGGAAAGTACTCGCTCCCAGTTAGACGAGCGAGAATTTCAGCAGCTGCACTGGAGTATGTGGAGTGACCGGACACATAGCCCGCAAACGGGGGAGTAACGAAAGAAGGACGTTGGTACGGCCACCAATTTTCAGCACGAATCCATCCGACGCCGGCGACGTCCACACTGGCATCGTTGACAGAATCGGGACCGCGCCAAGCATAGAACTTGATTTTTCCCACATGCTCTTCTGAATCCCCTGCCAAAGGGTCATCCGAGTCGATTAGTTCGATGTAGCCATCGAGCAGTCCAATTCCCAAACTGTCGTAGGAGGCTTCGTCAGGATGTGAACTTTGTCCTCGGTCCGACATTGCGCGAATTGCTGAAATTGGACGAACGTAGTCATACCAACCTTTTATTCCCCAAGCAGCAACTGCAGCATCATGCATTGCGCCGCCCAAAGCAAAGTACGCTTTGATATCCCATTCCAGACCATCAAGCACTGGACCAGTGCCTCCTAGTTGTTTGCTCAGATCCGGATGACTGGATACTTCATTGAGTATTACAAACCAGTGTCCGGGCGGCGTCTCCGAATCCGGACCATCAGCCCAAAATTCTGCTAAAACTCGCGTAAAGTCTCCACGATTCACAAGCTGACTCGCATAGGCCAATCCCGTATTAGGATTGAGGTCGTGACCTAGATTGAACTCGCTTGAGAGTCCATCTTCATAAAAGGCTTTGTATTCCTCAAATGTCTCGGGGTACGCCGAAATATTGCCGATGCTCAACGGAGAAATGTCCACTTGAACCTCGTCTTGAGGATCTAATTCTGACGACCAAACCGCAACTCGTTCGAAACCCCATCTATATTCATCTGAGCTATTTCCGCCGATGAACGGAGGCTTTCCGGGATCGTGATACACCCAATACTCCTGGCCATCGCGTTCGTAAATCGTCAGAGTGCTTTCTTTTAACGCAAAGGACTCAACAGAGCCCCACTCTGCTCCGATGAAGGATGGTTCAGCCGAACTGGGATTGCCTGATTGATCGATGAATTCAATCAAGGATAAAGGTTGCCAGCGATTCAGATTGACAATGTCCGGATTGCCTGGCTCTTCAGGGCGCAATGGTCCATTCACTGGTCGGTATTTGACATTGGAATAGTCCAATTGCTCATTCGCACCATCAATCATTCCCATTGCCTTGTAGCAAGAGGCAATGTGATTGCCTAGTGTTGCTGGATTGTCCAATGTCGAACTTGCGTTCGTAACGGATTTATCGAAACCAAGAAAACTCATTAGAACATCAGCATCACGAACAATTGTGCCGCGACCTGGCGAACGGGAGAATCGATGAAGTATGAGTCTGTACGCCGCAAAACTGATGGCTTCTTCTTGCGCTTCTCTCACTTCTGTATTTGCGACCCCGCCAGAGAACTTGCAAGAATGACCAGATCGAGAGGAACCCAAGAGCCAGGGCTCTTCGACAGAAGCAAAAGCAGCCCATGCATCGTACATTGCAGCTGAAATGTGAAACAGATTCCTTGCGTGTACAGTTGGCCGTGCGTAGTCGTTTCGAATTGACTCGAGGAGCACTTCATTCCACAACCGCGCGACGGAAGAGTCCGGACCTGTCGATGTCACTGGAAGATAGTTGGCTGAAACTGTCACCGACTCCGTTGGCACGGTGAAGTATGTTTCTTCCGATTTCCAGTCTTCAAATATTCCTCCTCTGTTAGATGACCAATGGCTGAAAACGTAGCCTTCTCCAGGCTCTGCCGCCTCTAGCATGATTCTGGCACCCGCGTCATAGACTCCAGCGCCAGAACCATCCACAACGTGGAGATATATCTCCTCCCTAGCAGGCTGTTCGAGGACAACAGTTTGATCCACAGTAACACCTTCAATATAGGAAGTAGTACGGAATCGATCCGGCCAGATCACCTCGACCGATTCCACACTTTCTTCGTCACCCAACCCGAAGTGAGCGACTGTCGTCCCTTGGGCGAGGTATCCCGTACCCAACTGTACTTCGTGCGTCTGCACTCCACTCTTGGATGTGATCACAATTCTTGCGCCCACGGCATGAGTGTTTCCGGTGGTACCAATCAGTTTCACCTTCAAATAGCGGTTTCCGTTGTCGTTGTCGTTCCGATAGACGGTTGGAGATTTGCGGTTATTGGCTATAAGAATGTCGATCCTGCCATCGTCGTTATAGTCCAAGCAAAGCACACCTCGACCTTGATCAATGTGGTTGATTCCTAACTTTTCTGAAGACTCTATGAACGTGCCGTTTGCGCTGCCCATATATAGAACGGACCGGTCTTCAGGAAATATGGCAGATCCATTTGTGTGAAAGAGGTCTAGCCACCCGTCGTTGTCAAAGTCTGCAAAGCAACTTCCCCAGCCCCAACCACCGTATCTCACGTATGTCTTCGAGGTCACATCTTCATAGGTGCCCCTACCATTGGAATTCCTGTACATTCTGTTTCCGTCGTAGAGGTCTCCGTACAAGTCGGGATCTCCCCAAATGCTCGAAACGAACCAATCAAGGTCGCCGTCACGATCGAAATCTCCCACTGCAGCTCCCATCCCATTCTTGTCGGTAATATGGTCGTTGGTTATATCTTCGAACCAGCGCCCATCTACGTTGCGAAAGACTTGGCTGGAACCGAAATCGCCAGCCATGAGCAAGTCGGGATATCCGTCCGAGTCTATGTCTGCAAATGTCGGAGTGAAGGCATTTTCGGATCCTTGAGTGGGTACCATCGGCAAATGTGGACTGCGGTCTCGAAATACCCCCGTCCCGTCATTGATCCACAAGTATTCTGTAAGAGGTTTTTCTGATCTCCATCCGGTGCCCCAGTGCGCGAATGCAAGGTCGACGTCTCCGTCGACATCTATATCGGCTGCAGCAGCTGACAAAGTAGCTCGATTGTGAAAAATTCGAGATGACTCCGTGTTTTCTTCAAAGTAACCATTGCCTTGATTTACGAAAATTTCAACCCCGCCATGTTGGACTGATACAAAGTCAACCCAGGAATCACCATTTAAGTCAATGAAATAGCCACCAAATTCCGCCGAACGGGGAGTGATCCCGCGTCTTCCAATCAAGCGAACAAATCCTCCGCCTTGATAGGAAAACAAAGAACTCTCTATACCGCCTCCATGCGTCACATATAACTCCGGAGTGCCGTTGTTGTCGATATCTGCGAAAGCAAGTCCACCCGAAAAATCGAATAGATCTCGTTCCGTAGTGTTGGATTGGTCATACGAGTGTACGGCCTCGTCCGGTTCGTAGCACAAACCAAGTGACTCTCCAACTGCATTGAAAAAACCGCTTCCGTTTCCATCCTTGCAATGACTTAGGTGGTCTGAAACTTGCTGTGCCGATACCGCGATTTGTAGAGTCTCGATCGGTTCAGCAGCGTCGGACGCAATCAGCGTCGTACCTCCACCACAACCGTGGACAAGCAAGCAAGAGAGGCCTAAACCACACAGAATGAAACTGTTAGCTTTTGAGTTCTGTATCCACATCTTCGATGGTTTTTGTTTGCCGAATGACAAACTCAATTGCAATATTCGGGTCAAAACTATTGAATGAAGAGTATTTCACCACACATCAAGAAAGTACTGGAATGGAGATTGATTTCGGAGAAATCGCTATGACCAATGCAAAGAAAGTTTCGGCCCTATTGTTAGCCACGCTTGCTAGCGTGAGCGTGCTCGCTGGCCAGAACAATTTCTACTGTGCTGTAGGATTGGGACAAGTCGTCACGGAATCCAACGAGGTGTACAAAGGACCTTCAATAAACTTGGCGGCAGGCTACAGGTTCAATCGCAATTATGGTGTAGAAGCTGCCTATGATCAAAGTACTGGTGGAACTTCTAGAGACGCCCTGTGGTGGCGAAGCGACATCTGGTTGATAAGCGACGACGCTCGACCGGCACAATTTGACTCCATTCATGTGGTTAGCATTCTCGGTACTGCAGAGTGGTACTTACATCCAAAAATATCAATCTACTCCAAGCTTGGCGTTGCGCGAGGAACAGTAGACTACAAGTACCAATCATCTGGATCTAGCAGTTTGCCAATCACAAGATCGTTGAAAGAAGACAATCTCGTACTTCAACTGGGCTTCAGCGTTCCTATAAGAGATGACTACGACATCACGTTTTCTGTCAAGCATCAGTACGGTGCCAACATCTTCGAACTCGGTGACAGACTTGACGCTACGACTGTGGGAGTTGGATTGCGAATTAGTCTGTGAGCGGCTTGATTATTTGCCTAAGCGGAGGATTTGACAGCTCCTATTTAAAGCTCAAACCACAGCTTGGGATGATTTCAGATGGGGTGCCAAAGCAACGAACGAATCTCACTGAACTCTCTTGGTATTTTCGTCCAGTGCATACCGCCATCCGTGCTACGGAAGACTTGACCAAGAATTGTGCTCGAAAAGAGCAAGTTCGGATTCGATTCATTTGCAGCTATATTCCACACCGTAGAGTTCGTTGCGCCATCTAGTTCTGCAATTTTCCAACTACATCCAAAGTTATCGCTTCTAAGAAGGCGACCTGTAGTTCCCGGAGGACCATCTCCGTTTCCCAAGAAAACTGTGCCGTTGCTACCGGCTTTGAGTTCCATTCCGCGAGTATATTGCCATGGGGAGTCTAGTTCGTTCCATTCCCAGTTCTGACCACCATCGGAAGACGAATACAAGCCCACTGCTGTCGCAGCCAGTAGCTTTCGATTGCCTTCTTCGACCATTGCAACCATGTCGTGAATGTCGGGGAATTTAAATCCATTTTCGAGCTTTTCCCAACTGTCGCCGTGATCGTGGGAAACATGTACAGCGTCGATTTCCACCGAAACCCATACTGTGCCCTCGTCGAGGGGATCAATTCTGATTCTTGTAACCCGTGTTTTGCCAATCTGGCACTCTTGGGAAATACCGACGGGAAGTTCGTCCCAAGAGTCTCCACCATTGCAGGATCGGAAAATGCCACCGGGACGTGTACCTACATACATCGTCTTGCAATCCTTTGAGCTCTGTGCAAGAGCCCAAACCTGCCGCTCATCAAATGGAGAGGCAACTCTGTGAACCGATCCATCCTGCAAATGTCGAACTAATCCCTGCTCAGTTCCAACAAACACAGTTTCTGGTTCCGCATCGTGCCAAGCCATAGACCAAACACCTTTCGTGGAATCAAATCCACTAAAGCTAGATTCCCATGTTTCTCCTAAGTCGTTGCTGGACCAAACTCCCGATCCAACCGTACCAACATAAACTCTCGAACCCATGATGTTCCTCTTTCATTCCACGAGCTTGCTTGAGCGGACTTGACTCGCAACTAGCTTAGTAAGCAAATGATAAATCTCATATGCAAGTTGAACCCGATCTCAATTCATGGGAAATTCATTTGGCTAAAATTGCGCCGATTCCCCTCGGTTGCGGACAACACTTTACGGCCAGGTAGCTCAGTCGGTAGAGCAGTGGACTGAAAATCCTCGTGTCGGCAGTTCAATTCTGCCCCTGGCCACCATCTCTAGTTGTTCTGCTCACCACCCCAATCACTTCGAAGCCAATTCAAGCACTTGACAGAGGATCAAATGTGATCGCAGTCCCGAGAGTCCTATAGGAACATCAATTGATGTAGAAAATCGTGGCTCCCGATTCAATTGCCTGCCCATTGTCGATTGGTACATCGACAATGGTGCCTATTCGTTCTGACTTTACTTCATTCATCATTTTCATGCTCTCAATGATGCACAGCACATCGCCAATTTCTACGCGTTGGCCAACTTCCACAAATGGCTGCAACTCAGGGGCGGGTGAACGATAGAAGGTTCCTGCCATCGGGGACTTGATCGGCAGAGCATTGGAAGGCACGTTGCGAGAAGCTTGAGAAAAGGTTGGATTCATTTCCTTGTTTGTGGGCTGGGTTGCAGACGAAGGGTTTCCTTGGTCCATAGAAGCCACCACCCGTATGAGGGAATCACCCTCTCTCACCTCAAGTTCTGCAATGCCTGTTTCTTTAACAACGTCGATGAGCTGCTTGATCTCGTCAATGTTCATGAGTCAATCGCTCTCCCTACCTGCGAGATATTGAATTGCTGCATCAAGAGCAAGGTTGTAGCTGAAAGCGCCGAAACCCACTATCACTCCCTCGGCAATATCAGATAAAAGGGATCGGTGTCGAAACGGCTCGCGAGAATAGACATTGGAAACATGCAACTCAATGAACGGTATTGCAACCGCAAGCAGCGCGTCTCGAATTGCAATGCTCGAATGGGAGTATGCCCCTGCATTTAGCAGAATGAATGACACAGAGTCTCGAGATTTCTGAATGGCATCCACAAGTTCTCCCTCGGAATTGGACTGTATTGCCAAAAAGCCGATTCCTCTTTGCTTTGTGTTCTCCTGCAGCTCAGACACGATGTCATCTAGTGTCCTTGATCCGTAAATTCCTCGTTCACGCAATCCGAGCATGTTCAAATTCGGACCATTGATCAAGAGAATAGACTTCGATGAATCGTTATGTGAAGCTTTTTCGTCCACGAGTGCTTGTCGCTTCGTTCGGGCTTTTCTATTCTATTGTCTCGGCTAAATTGAGGAATCAGCTAGAAGTGGGAGGTGTGTTTCGACTAAGTCTAAATTGAACCTTCGGTCCACAGGAATACTTGCGATTGGTGCGGTCTTGCTCATCGCCGCGGTCGTCGTCCTCTTGGTCCTCACAATGGCCCGAAATCCCGATCAGATTCTCAATGTCGAGAATGCATGGATCAGGGCACCAACTACTTCAAACTCTATGACGGCGGCATATTGCGGATTCTCGAACCGAGGCGAACAGGACATAACCATTGTTTCAGCGCGTTCGTTGTCGGTGGGAAGCATTGAGTTTCATGAATCCAGGTATGAAAACGAAATGCATCGGATGATCCAGCTAAAGGAATTCGTGATTCCAGCTAAAGGAAAACTCAGTCTGGAACCGGGAGGAATGCATTTGATGCTTTTCAATCTTTCCAACGACATCGATTCATCCACGCAGATTGAATTCACAACCTCGACTGGCGAATCGTTCGAATACACGTTCCACATTAAAGATTCTTGAGTTTCTGGATTCCCAAAAGAGACTCGTCTTTATCATATGAACCCGCAGAGGCAGCCCGCCATTAACACTTGAAGTACACGTCTTGGGAGATGCAATGGACCAAACTTTGATTCCGCCAATTCTTGGGGTAATTGGATTGATCGCGGCAGGCATCGTCTACCTATTAGTCAAACGTTATCCCGATGGAAAGGAGACTGTCAAAGAGATTGCAGAACAGATTCATAGAGGCGCAATGGTGTTTATGCGCAGAGAGTACACCCTCATGGCTGCATTTGCATTGGTTCTGTTCGTCTTGCTGTTGCTCGAGACTAAGCACTTGGGTATCCAGACAGCCCTCGCTTTTGTAGCCGGTGCCATTGCATCCGCAGGGGCCGGCTGGGTCGGTATGTACACAGCTACAAAAGCCAATGTCAGAACTACAACGGCTGCCGAAGAAAAAGGAGCCGCTGCAGCTCTTTCCGTTGCATTCTTTGGTGGATCAATCATGGGATTGGCCGTCGCATCGTTCGGCTTGCTCGGCCTGGGAATCGTTTACTACGCTTTCGGTGGGGACCCCGAAACCGCTCATCACATACACGGTTTCGGAATGGGCGCGTCGACAGTAGCGCTGTTTTCTCGTGTTGGCGGAGGAATCTATACCAAGAGTGCGGATGTGGGAGCAGATCTCGTCGGTAAAACAGAAGAGAACATTCCAGAAGACGATCCACGAAACCCAGGCGTAATTGCCGATAACGTGGGTGACAACGTAGGGGATGTGGCCGGAATGGGCTCAGACATCTTCGAGTCCTACTGTGGTTCCATGATTGCCAGCATCGCCATCGCATCGACGCTTGGCGCCACCGGGATTGCGGAGCTGTTTGCCGACAGTGCAAATGCTGATCAAGGAATACTGATGTTCTTGCCTTTGGCACTTGCTTCGGCCGGACTTGTATGTTCAATTCTGGGAATCATGCTGGTTCGGACTCAGTCGAATCGAAATCCGGCTCTAGCATTGCGACTCGGCATGACCGTGACACCAATATTGTTTATCGCGATTGCGTTTTTCCTCGTGTCAAACGTGGCGAAACTAAGTCTGGATATTTGGTATTGCGTCTTAGCGGGTGCTGTGGGAGGGATCATCATTGGTCTCATTACTGAGTATTACACCTCGGGACGTCCGATTCGTACCATCGCCGAACAAGGAAAAACTGGGGCTGCAACAGTATTGATTACTGGTTTGGCTACCGGCATGCAATCGGTTGTCGTTCCAATTCTCAGTATTTGCGCAATCATCTTTGTGTCCACATCATTTGCCGGACTGTACGGTGTGGCGATTGCCGCGGTTGGATTGCTGGCTACGGTGGGCATGACAATGGCTGTCGATGCCTATGGTCCAGTTGCCGACAATGCTGGCGGAATCGCCGAGATGGGTGGTCTAGGTGAGGACGTGAGAAAAATCACGGACTCGCTAGATGAGCTTGGAAATACAACTGCCGCTATGGGCAAAGGATTTGCAATAGGAGCTGCAGCGCTGGCAGCATTAGCGATCATTGCCGCTTACGTGGAGGCAATCACTCACTATTCGGGTGAGGAATTCATACTGCATATCGGTGATCCACGAGTTCTTATTGGACTCTTCATAGGGGGCCTCACAGCTTTTCTCATTGCGTCCATCACGATGCAAGCAGTTGGTACTGCAGCCGAGAAGATGATCGAGGAGATTCGACGACAATTCCGAGAGATCTCTGGGCTGCGAGAGGGTACTGCTAAGCCCGACAATGACAAGTGCATTCAAATCGCTACCAATGCCGCACTTACACGCATGGTCTTGCCGGGCGCGATAGCGGTCTTTCTTCCACCGTTAGTTGGATTTACTTTGGGACCACAAGCGCTCGGTGGACTGCTAGGCGGCGGATTGGTTGGTTGTGTTCTCCTCGCCCTGACGATGGCCAACGCCGGTGGAGCTTGGGACAATGCAAAGAAGCACGTCGAGAAGGGATCGTTGGGAGAGGGTCACCTCAAGGGCTCCGAAACACATTCAGCAACAGTTGTCGGTGACACGGTAGGAGATCCTTTCAAGGACACTTCGGGACCGAGCATGAACATTCTCATCAACGTGATGGCGATTGTGAGCCTTGTAATTGCTCCGGTGATCGCCTAGATGAATACGAGCCATCCTTAGAAAGAGCAATCAGACCCGCTACTAGGGTGTAGCGTATTTCGGCAGCCTCTTTTCGACAAGTTTGCAAGCAAGCTGCACGTAGGATGGCAGACCCTCGACATAGGGCGGGTACGCTTCCCCCTGAATGAGTGGTTCCAAGTAGCGACGCGCTCTTGCTGTTATTCCGAATCCATTCTTGGAAATATATGATCGCGGAACCTTGCGTTCCTGATTCGCCACCTTGTCGATTGAAGTAGTGCGTGTGGTCCAACGATATGGTTCGTCCGTGATTCGTCTGATAGTCACCATAACCCCTGACTGACCTTCGATGGCGGCAATTACAGCTGCTTCTCCTACTGCAAATGCTTGATCAAGATCTGTTTGAGAAGCTATATGCCTTGCCGACCTCTGCAAGTAGTCAGCAATTGCGAAGTGGTACTTGTAGCCAAGTTCCTCTGCAATCAGCTTGGACAAAGTCGCTCCAACCCCTCCCAGTTGTACATGACCAAAAGCATCCTTCGTTCCGGCGTCCGAAAGGAACTCTCCATTTTCGTAGCGTGCTCCTTCTGACGCAACGATGACGCAGTAGCCCAGCGAATTGACCGTTAGATCAACCTTTCTCAAGAACAATTCACGGTCAAACGGAATTTCGGGAAACAGAATTATGTGAGGCGGATCTCCGGGTCCCTTACCGGCGAGTCCTCCCGCAGCCGCTATCCAACCAGCGTGACGTCCCATTACTTCCAAAATGAAGACTTTGGTAGATGTCTCGGACATTGACTGCACATCGAGAGCTGCCTCTCTAGTCGAGACTGCAACATATTTCGCAACCGATCCAAATCCAGGACAGGTATCCGTTTGAGCAAGGTCGTTATCGACCGTCTTGGGTATTCCTATGCACTGAATGGGATAGTCAAACTTCAGACTCAAAGCCGTAATCTTCTTGCAAGTGTCCTGTGAATCGCCGCCGCCGTTGTAGAACACATGCCCTATGTTGTGCGCCTCAAATACATCAAACAATCTACGCGCAATTGGATCGCTCGTGTCTTCTGAACCAATCTTGAATCTACACGAGCCGAACGCGCCACCAGGGGTGTGTTTTAGAGCTCTAATGTTGTCTTCAGACTCCTTACCCGTATCAATCAATTCCTCACGCAAGATTCCAACAATTCCATCCTTAGCGCCATAGACGTTTCCGATCATTTTGGAATATTTGCGTGCGGTCTGAATGACTCCACATGCTGTGGCGTTAATGACGGAAGTTACGCCACCCGATTGAGCATAGACTGCATTTTTCCGTTTCACTGGGGCTCCCCCCAACCGTTGGTTCCAAGAGAATCATACGACACGGAAGAACGACCAAAACTACGAGAAAGAGTAAGAGTAACGATCTTCAATCAATTCGCTCGTGGATACTCGGGGTGAGGCGTACGACAAACCATAGAAGATCTAGCTTTTTATTGCTTTTCCGGTTGTATGAGAAAATTTGGAGATGATCAACGCCTTCGCACACTTTTGGAATCTCTGCATATTTCGAGGCAGTCCTGTCCACGTTCCTTCCGACAACAATGCAATAGCCGTACTTGTTCTACTCATTATTGGACTTTCGTTTCTTGAAGCTCTGATGCTGGCCGGCAGCGGGATGTGGACCTTTTTCGCTGCCACTATGATCGTAAATGTTGTCGTGTTGTCGGCTTTTTTCTTCGCCCTACAACTTCGAGGAGTCGCGGTTCGATTTCGAAAGACTCTCGCTTCTTACTTAGGTACCCTTGCAATAACGAAAGCTCTCACGACGTTGGTTATTTGGCTTTCAGCCGACAATGAAGTGTCAGGATTTCTAGTTGCGGGATTCTCGATTTGGAGATTTGCTGTAACCGGATTCATTCTCAAACACTCGTTAGAGATTTCATTGCTCGTAGGGACGCTCATCGCTTTTGCCTGCTTTGTGTTTGGATCTCTCGTGGTGGTCGTAATCTTTCCGTCGATATTTGCACCCGTAGCACAATGAGTACCTGTGAGCTGAGACACCCGTCTTGATTCGAAATTCCGCCACTCCGCCTCGGGTCTACTTCTTAGGTATCGGAGGGACGCTCATGGGCAACCTAGCGATCCTCGCGAAACAAGCTGGCTACGAAGTTGCAGGATTCGACAAGAAGATTTATCCACCAATGAGCGACCAACTCGCCGCTTCAAACATCGAAGTGCACGACAATTTCGATTCGTCCCATCTTCAACCTCCTCCCGATGTGGTTGTTGTTGGGAACGCTTCGATGCCTCGAGGAAACCCAGCATTGGAGTACACGCTCAATCACGGGCTCAACTATCAGTCTGGAGCTGAGTGGCTCGCTGACACAATCTTGCGCGATCGGCATGTCATCGCCGTATCTGGGACGCATGGGAAAACTTCAACGACTGCTATGGTCTCTTGGATTCTCCACTGCGCAGGAACAGACCCAGGATTCCTAATCGGCGGGGCCTCAAGAAATTTTGATTACTCTGCCACCTTAGGGTCAGCTCCGTTTTTCGTCGTGGAGGCCGATGAATACGACACTTCCTATTTCGATAGACGCTCCAAATTCCGACACTACCGACCGAAGACTCTGGTAATTGGCAACTTGGAATTCGACCACGCTGACATCTTTGACAGTCTTGATGAGATTAAGTATCAGTTCCAACACTTAGTGCGGGAGATTCCCGCCAATGGCAGGATCATTGTTCCAGCAAACGACGAGGAAATAGAATCCTTGCTAGAACGGGGATGTTGGACGCCTGTAGAGCGGTTCACGGTGAAACCAAATTCTGATAGGACACCCCATTCGAGTTCCAATTCAACATACTCTGCGGTACAAATCGCTCCTGACGGCACGTCGTTCGACGTTGTGAGAAATGGGTCGCGGGTAGGTTCGGTGAATTGGTCCCAGTTTGGCTTGCACAACGTGTCGAACGCAATGTCCGCGATTCTTGCCGCCGAACACTGCGGTGTCGATCCCAAGCAATCAACACAATACCTAGCCAGCTTCCACGGCGTGAAGCGACGAATGGAAGTGATTGCCCAGTCAGGCGAAACTACCGTATATAGTGACTTCGCACATCATCCCACAGCCATCCTAAGAACTCTTGATGCCCTGAGACAACATGTGGGCAACGCTCATATTCTTGCCGTTGTCGAACCAAGGACTCACACCATGTCTTTGGGTACCTATCGCGACAAACTCAAGACTTGCTGTACACCCGCAGACGAAGTCATTTGGTACAGAACAAAAACGATCAAATGGGAGCTTGATGAACTAGCTCAAGACAGTACGATTCCTACAAGGGTGTGCTCTAGGATCGAGGAAGTCGTAGACACAATTTGTAGACCAAGGGAGTCGCCCACCCATGTTGTAATAATGAGCAACGGAGGGTTCGATGGCATTTTTGCGCTGGTGACCAACAGCATGCAGCGTCTCTGACCTGCCCTCAATATTTGCATCTAACTTTATAGTTCGAATCGAGGTCCAAAATGAATCGCATCGCATACGCACTAATTCTTCTAGCTTCCATTGCGTCGATCAGCGAGGAGGAAGATTGGTATCCATCCAAATACGGAGCAGACGACACTCTCGGAGCAATTAACAATCTGTCAGCAGAAGGTGTCGTAAAGGCCGCACAGCTGGTGAAGATCGGAAAGACCTATCCCTTGGGAGTTCTGACCGGTCGTGAGACTCCTGCATACGGAGCTCGAACTTTCTCACTCACTGTATTGCAAGGCGGCGATGGAACGGGAACGGCTTTCGGAACTAACCGAGCCACGGGAAACGACGACTTGATTTTTACTTGGATTGGAATCGGAAGCCAAATTGACGGTCTGGGACACATGGGCATCGATCACGTCTATTACAACGGATTCAAGGCGGAGGACATCGTTGCTCCAACCGGTTTGAAAGAGCTCTCAACCGACAAATTGCCGCCCATCGTCACTCGCGGAGTACTCCTCGACATGACGCGCTACTTTGAAACATCCATGCTAGAAGAAGGTACAGCCTACAACAGCAAAGAGATCCAGGAACAGGAGGAAGCACAAGGAATTGAAATTGGGAAAGGCGACGTAGTGTTGTTCTACACGGGTTGGATAAATCTCCAAGGAGAGGACAATGAACGAATGATGTCTAGTGCACCCGGACTGGGAATGGATGGTGCACAATATTTGGCCGGCAAGGAAGTGGTCGCTATAGGCTCCGACACTTGGGGATTGGAAGTGGTACCGGCCGAAAATCCAACCGAAGTCTTCCCAGTTCACCCCTACCTCTTAGCCAAACAGGGAATCTACATTCTGGAGAATATGGACGTTCGTGAACTAGCCAAGGACGAAGGGTGGGAGTTTATGTTTGTTTTAGGTCAACCAAGATTCGAAGGATCAGTTCAGGCCGTAATCAATCCTGTCGCTATTCGCTGACACTAAGCGACGCCTAATGAATGCGGCACCGAGTTCCGCAACAAAAAACCGAGTTTTCGTACCATTTAGGCAGAATTTCCAAGAGGATTTTTTGATCACAAATGACTACCAATAGTCATATCGATGTGAGCGTTGAGACTCACTTTCTTTGGCATGAATCAGACCCGGCCGACTTAAGGTATGTGTTTGCCTACACAATCACGATCGAAAACCGCGGTTACTCACGATCTCGACTTTTGAATCGGCATTGGTTGATCACCAATGGAGACGGCTATCAAGAGACTGTAGATGGCCCAGGTGTAATTGGGAAAAAGCCCACGCTCATGCCGGGAGACACTTTCGAGTACACAAGTGGAACGATTCTCGAAACATCCTTCGGAACGATGGAAGGACACTACGAATTTGAAGATGATCTCGGAAAGAGATTCAAGGTGCCCATCCCTCCTTTCATACTCTCCGTTCCTGACCACGTCGAGCACTAAGCTTCGGCGTTCCGCAGGAATCTCAGTGAAAGCACGAAGAACCATTTCGCATTACGCAGGAATTCACTCCCTCTCTCTAGTGCTGCTCCTAGGTTGTAGCCAAGGGGGCGCCCAAGAATCTAAGTCACACCAAACTCTTGTAGAGGGTCCCAGAATAAAGTGGGACTTTTCGATTTGGGGAGCACCGCGACCAGGCACAAAAACCGTCGATGCGTTGGCGGAACGCATCAAAAATCGTACGGACGGAAACTGGACGATCACCGTGCACTATGGAGAAGCTCTGTCGAAAACACGAGAAAACTTAGATGGAATAGCGATTGGTGCATTCGAGTCAGCCCTGGTTTGCAACTTTTACCATCCTCAAAAAAATCCAGGACTGATGGTTCTTTCGCTACCGTTTTTGCCCATAGATAGCTGGGAAGACCGAATCGCTGTAAGTGAGGCGGCGTATGAGCATGAGCAAGTAAAGTCCGAAATGAAAAGATGGGGAGCAATGACATATACGTCTACTTTCATACCAAGTTACGAAATCATGGGACGTGGAGAGCCGCCACTTACCCTTGAAGATTGGAAAGGAATGAACGTGCGCGCCGGAGGAGGGCTTGGTGATCTCTTCGCCAAAATTGGCGCTGTCCCCACCAGTACGACCGCAACTGAAGTGTATACGGGCATTCAGCTCGGAACCATGGACGCAGCAGCATTTCCGTTTACCTACGCTCATGTCTCCTATCGTCTGCACGAGGTCTCTGACTGGTTTACGAGCAACATGTCTCCTGGTACTGCGGATTGTCCCGTAGTGTTTTCGATTTCTGCATATCAAAAACTGCCGCAGCAATACAAGGACTTGCTGGTTGAGATCAGAGATTCGATTGCTAATGATCAGCGACTCGCTTACGAGGAGATTGACCAGGTGAATCTGCCAATGCTTAAGGAAAACCTCCAAGAAATCCGCTACACGGAATCGGAACTCGAAGAATTCAGGACGAAATACGCAAGTTTGGTCATCGAGGATTGGGTACGCAAGAACGAACGTTCCTTCGATGCTCGTGGCTTGGTCGAGGCTGTGTTTTCCGCAGTAGGCCAAGAATACCCCTAATTTAGTCTAAACCTCTTTCATGTCGTCTTTAGATCTCGAGCTCCAAGACAGGTGGGGCCGTGGTCTGCAAATCGCCGATTCAATGCTGGGACGCCTTGAAGATGCAACCAATCTCGTAGCCGGCATCCTCGTATTTGGACTGATGCTGCTAGGTGTCAGCCAAGTCGTCTCACGCAATCTTTTCTCTGCGCCAATCTTTGGCTACATCGACATTGTGGAAGTCTTCATGGTGGGCTTCACGATTTTGTCCATTGCGTATGTTCAAAGATTGGGTGGACATGTACGTATGGAAGTACTTCTTTCTGCATTGAAAGGACGAAGACTGTGGATTCTTGAATTGATCTCTTGCACTTTGACTTCGGTCATTGTGGCCGTACTCATCCCTGGTTCCTATGCGCATTTCAGTCGGGCATTTGAATTCGGGGACAGCACAATGGACGTGGAGCTTGCCGTTTGGCCCGCCAAGCTTGTAGTTCCCGTTGCATTATCCGTTTTGCTCGTCAGACTGCTGATACAGTTGATGGGCTACGCACGAATGGTGAGAAACCCGTCTTTGCCGCGCGTCGCAATTCCCACTTCAGCCAGTTCTGCCGATCGAGCGAAGGAAGAGATCGCAATGGTTCAAGACGTAGAGAAGTAGCAGTAAGAGAGCTCCCAAAAGGATGGTACGTTGATAGGTTTAGACGAACTCACCATCGGAATTCTGGGGGTTGTGCTACTCCTGTTCCTTGTGGTGTTGGGAATGCGCATATATGCAGCAGCCGCCCTCACAGGGTTTGTTGGACTAGTTTGTTTGAAGGGATGGGACATAGCTGTTGCCATCGTGGGAACCATCCCTCATTCGAAGACTGTGTTCTATTCTCTGTCCGTTCTGCCGTTGTTCATCTTGATTGGTTTCTTTGCGTTTCATGCAGGGCTGACGACAAAGTTATTCGAAACCGCAAAACGCTGGGTGGGCTGGGCACCCGGAGGCCTGGCTGTCGCAACCGTGTTCGCGAGTGCGGGTTTTGCTGCCGTATCAGGTGCATCTACGGCAACAGCAGCCGTGTTTTCGAGAGTTGCGGTGCCTCACATGTCGGAACTCGGTTACAAACCGAGACTAACGGCAGGTGTCATTGCCGCCGGTGGCACTCTGGCATCTTTAATTCCACCATCAGCGATCCTTGTTGTCTACGCAATCATTGTCGAACAATCTGTCGGCAAATTGCTGCTAGCCGGATTGGTACCGGGCATAGTATCCGTACTGATCTATGTTCTGCTGATCGTAACCATGTGCAAGGTACAGCCAAATCTAGGGAAGTCGATTAAGGGATTTTCTTGGCGGGAACGCTTTGAGAGCATTCCCGGTTCGCTTCCAATCATTCTGGTTGTAACAATCATTTTCGGAGCTCTATACACAGGGACTGCCACTCCAACAGAAGCGGGCGCTGTTGGAGCAGCAGTGATCTTTGTTGTCTATGTGTTTCGAGCCCTGCGAGAGAGATCAGTTCTAAAGTACACCAAAAACTTTCGACTAGCGCTCATGGAGACCGCAAGACTGTCGGTGATGATTTTCACTCTCATTTGGGGAGTCTTTGTCTTCGTTCGCTTTCTGGGGTATGCGCAACTGCCAATCGCATTCTCGGACTGGATTGTGACCCTAGATGTTGAACCCATTTTCATCATGATCTGCATATTGCTGGCTTATGCAGTTCTGGGAATGTTCATGGACGCAATCGGGATGCTCATTCTGACGCTACCAGTGGTATTTCCAGCTGTTATCGCCCTTGGCTATGACCCCATTTGGTTTGGTGTTCTTGTTGTAAAGATGGCAGAAATATGTTTAATCACGCCTCCAATTGGTCTCAACTGTTTCGTGGTTGCTGGAGTGTCACAAGAGCTTCGGTCGAGCACTGGAGAATCCCTCGCCATACCGCTTCAAGATGTCTTTCGAGGGATTGCACCATTCTTTGTTGCGGATGTTGTTACCGTCGCAGTCCTTCTAGTGTTTCCCGACATTGTGCTGTGGCTACCCAATACGATGCAAGAGGCCACTTTTTGAACGCTTGCTTCGAAGACTTTGTGCAATTGGATCGCTTTTAAACTAGCATTAGGGGTCGGGAGTTCAATCTAATGCCAATTCTTCACGGCAGAAGGGAAATTATTTGTGGCTGCGATAGATTCGCTAAACGAGTTTGACGACATTCGTCCCTACACGGACGACGAACTGCCTGAACGCCTCGCCTCGCTCGTAAGAGATCCCGATCTGGTCCAAATGGCTTGCAGAATTCAGGCTCCCTTTTTGTATCGTCTAATGCCTTTGATTGCGCGCTGGATTGTCGGGTCTGCTCTACGACGCCGCTCCAAGAGCATCGGTAACTTGAGCGACCTCCAGTCATTTCTCGCAAGTTATGTCGAACGCATGGTGAGATCAACCACCGATGGTTTTTCCCACTCCGGTACCGAACACTTGCCCAAGAATGAACCATGCCTCTACGTTTCCAACCATCGGGACATCGTGCTGGATTCAATTTTTGTGAACTATGCACTCTGGCAGAGTGGAGTTCCTTTCACCCAGAATGCGGTTGGCGATAACTTGCTTCAAGGGGGATTGGGTAATGAGCTGATGAGATTGAATCGATCCTTCACCGTAGTCAGAGGAGCAAAGACTCGTCGTGCTCAATATCACGCGTTGCTCAAGACTTCCAGATACATTCGAAAGACTATTGAACACGGAGAATCCATTTGGATTGCTCAGCGACAAGGACGATCTAAAGATGGACTTGATCGTACCGACCCCGCAATACTCAAGATGTTTCAATTAGCCTACCGCGCCGATCAGACGAGCTTTGCCGATTGGCTGAGTCTTGTAAACGTCGTTCCGGTCTCAATATCCTACGAGCTGGATCCATGTGCTCCGATGAAAGCACACGAACTCTTTGTGCGAGAAACAACTGGAAGCTACACGAAGGATTTACGCGAGGATTTCCGTAGTATTGCTCAAGGAATCAAAGGGTTTAAAGGCAGAGTTCATGTGTCATTTGCCAAAACGATACCTCCTCTGTACTCGAATGCCAACGAATTGGCAGAGAAAATTGACGAGCAAATGAATTCGCAAAAGAAGATCTTTGAGACTTACCTTGAAGCTAACCGAATGCTTGTGGACGACAATGCAAACTGCAAGCTGGTTTCGGGCAGAGTCAGGCAAGAGTTTGAGCAACAGCTAGCCAATACGACCGATGATGAGAAGAGCTTCTTTTTGGTTCAGTATGCGAATCAGCTAGCGAGCGATAATTGAAACCCACTGAGTGCTACCAAGCCTTTGTCTGAACGTTGACATCATTCATCACACAAAGAATTCGAGGGTGCTTATTCAGGACTCAACGTCTTCCAAATTGCTACCGTCACAATAAGTAATCTCCAACCCCTTCAATCTTGTTCGATAAGGATGACGAATACCCGGACCAACCACGAAATTCTTGCCTTTAGGGTAGTGCTTTCTGAATTCCTCGACAGTTCCTATCGAAATGCGTTCGACGTTGATCTTGCATTCCACTATGTGGTGTTCGTCTCGCTTGGTTCTAACGACGAAATCAATTTCTCTATTGGACTTGTCCCTCCAGTAGAGAATGTTGTCTATACGATACTGAGTACACAATAGATCAAGAACTAAGTGCTCCCAAAGCAATCCCCGATCTTCAGGCCGAAGCACATCCCAACCTTTTTCATATGTAACGAAGCCAGTGTCGAACGCATAGCATTTTGGTTGCTTGACGATCTCTCGTCTGCTGCCACCGTGCAGAGGTCTGATTAACCGAATCAAATACGCTAACTGAAGAAACTCAAGATAACTATAGACGGTTGGTCGACTCAGCCCGGATTCCTGCGAAAGCTTGGAGACATCCAGTCGTCCACCGCTAAATCGGAGGAGTAGACCGATGAGACTTAGAAAACCAATGCGATTCCTAACTCCAAACAATTCTTGTATGTCTCGAGCGTAGACACTCTCGAGCCATTCGGAGAAAAACTCTGGATCCTTGTAGGGACTCATCAGAGGCTCGGGCAGGCCTCCGTGGAGCATTCGCCTATCCAAGTTGCTAATTTGAAACTCAGATTTACACTCTTGCCACAGAACGGGCAACAGAATGAAGACGTGCTTGCGACCGGTTAGTGAATCCTGGAACTTACGAGAAGCCGAAAGGGTCGATGATCCTGTTGCTATGACCTTAAGGTTTGGAAATTCGTCCGATGCAATTTTGAGAAGCAAACTCGGATCGTCCAGTCGATGCACTTCATCGAAAACGACCGTTGACCCATCCGGCAAGGTTTCGAGAAAAAACTCGGGGTCTTCAAGCTCTCGACGGATAGACGGTAGATCGCAGTTCTTGTATATGGGATCGATCAAACTGAGCATTTTGGTCAGCGTCGTCTTTCCCACACGTCGCACGCCAGCGAGCCAGACAATGGAGCGCTTCGACCAAGCTTTTTGAATCTCTCTGATCCAAAATTGTCTTAATATCAAAATCTAATTTACATATAGTCGTCTAAATGTAAATTATAAAGTACGTTTGGCTATTTTGTAAGATGCCGTTCGACATGTCGGCCATTCCAACTATTCAAAATTTCATTGGATGCTAAAGTTCTTTTCGAGCTCTTCCGCTCGAACCCGCGAATTAAAATAAACTTTGTAGTCAATCACCAATCTCAATTATGGCTTCGGATGGTGAGGGTAGTTCGAAATTTAGCTCCGTAGCACCCTCGACATTCACTTCAACTTGGTCGATGTCATATATCACTTTTGTTGTGAATGTTCCGCCATCGCGCTCCATTCTGATCTCTCTCCTCTGGGACAAGTGAACAGAATACTCACCTTCGTCTAAACCAGATATCTCATAGGCACCATCAGAACTGATGTAGCTAGTAACGGACGTATTGCCACTTACCAAAGCTTTAGCTTTGACCTCACCGGAAGGAACAGAACCATCAGAATATCTAACTGTCCCAAACAGTCTAGAGTTTCCGGAAAAGTCAAACTCAACGTAGACTTCACCACTATCAGCAGTTATCTCAAACGATTTGTCTTTTTCTCGATTCATCCAAGCATACGCAAAGAGCGCGAACGCTCCAATACCAATTCCGTCTATTACGAACTCTCCATTTTCGACGCCCATGAGGCTTCTTAGGACCACTCCTCCGGGATCTGAAACAAGCTCCAGAGACACGGTCTCACCTAATTCCAGTCCTTCAATGATTCCCGTAACACGACCTTTGGAATCGACAACCAGCCGTATATCCTTAACCTCATTCTGACTTAGGACTACCTCTTCGGTTTCCGAATTGCCTTGGTCGGTTATTGCAATGACATCATAGGTACCAGCTTCCAACAGATAGTCGAATAGTCCATCGCTGTGGACACCTCTTTGAATTACTGCACTCTCACTGGTGAAACTCACCGTTCCGCTGAGGGGATCCCCCGTCGATGACTCAATTCTTCCACGAATTCTCGCATTCTTGGATTCGTCTTTTTCTAATCGGATATCAAGAATTGTTGAGGTCGGATCAACTTGCAACTCTTGCGATTGATAATCCCGTGCTTCGACGCTTATCTGCGTCGAGTCTGCCGGCAATGGCATCAATGTTAATTCTCCGCTGGCATCGGTAGTTGCCTGCACTGTTTCTTTTTGATAACTGAGCAAGATGTCGAACCATATTCTCAGACCCTCGAGACTCCCCTTCCAACGGTAGTCTCGCAGAGAAATAGTCGCTCCACCTATAGGTTGACCGCTGGCTGCATCAAATACGCGACCAACCAGCTGCCTTCCTTGCTCTAGTGCAACCACCCCCAAGTCGTACTTGTCGAGCGACTCTAAATCCAATTCAGTGCTAACTTGAGCAATGTGTTCTTCCGAGTCCACTATCAAACCAATTGTTTGGGGATCCACCAATACTGCAATTTCTCCCCTAGACTTGGCAAATGAATAGTCGCGGCTTCCATCTGATCGAATTGCCCGTATGCTGAAACTGTCCATAGGTTCACCCGTCGAGGCGTCGAGAACAGTTCCAATTACTTGAACCATTCTTGAGAGAACCAATTTCAAGTCATGCTCACCAGAAGTGGTGAGAAGTCTCTTGGAGGAACCGAATTCTTCGTGCCTCGCTGTCAACCACAAATCCTTGTTTCTTACGAAAGGGCCGATGCGAAACTTTCCCTTTTCGTCGCTCGCTGCGACTGCTCCTCCACGTTCCGTAGTAAAGCGCGAAGTAATGTTTGCTCCTTGAACCGGCTCCTGATCAGTGTCTAGCACGCGACCCGTCACGAAAAATGCGTTGGACAGTCGTAAGTCTTGATCATTCTTGTCTCTTCCCGAGATTTTGACAATGAATGTCTCATTTGGAGCATGTGGCAACAGAATGCCGATTTCATGGCTTGTATTGGGGGATAGTCCTCCCATTTTGAATTTTCCACCCGTATCTGTTAGCCAATAAAACCTGACGTGCTCCGGAATTTGAATGTTCGGTAGACCTTCCGGTTTCACAGTCAACCCGGCATTCTCAATTGGAATGTTGTCCGTCGATAGAACAGTACCCTTCATCGAGAGTCCTTCTTCAAACTTGAGATGGATTGTTGCGTCTGTCAAACGTGGACTAATTCGTTTGAATAGCGGAAGAGCATCACGATGAAGCGCAACTATCTGAACTTCATTCGAATCGGGTAATTCCAATGTGAATTTTTCTGAAGAGATGAGAGTCCAACTCACCGCTTCAGCCCCACGTCTGATGGGTAGTTCAAATACACCTATCCAAACCTCGTGAGATTGACTCACACTCCCGTCGATCGATCCTTCAAGTGTGACGGTATCGTCTCCTCGGATCTGAATAGCGTGGACAACCAAGAACAGTGAGATCAAAAAGAGATATGGCTTCATGGGCTTTGTAGCTACTACTCAGCCAATCAAGGTATCACAAGAAAGAGCACAGCAACTAGTGGAAGACTCATGGGGTGCAGAAACTAGTGAACCGCTCGTAACCTCGAAGCGTGGTGCCGCTATGTGATTTCAAATGTCACCGGTGTGCGGCACAAGTTGTAAAGCCTTGTCGCGCAAAGCCGATAACAGATCTAGTTGAAGGAATTCTGTGTCTGCTGGCTGTAGATTTGATTGTTACTAGGAGAGATTGAGCTGACTCGAGTTCACGCAGTTTTCCAAGCGTCCGTCTCGAAGAAACCGCGCTGCCGTACGAGCGGCAAACGCTCGAATGTCCCGGATGCTTTCGGGAGTGAAAAATGCTGAATGTGGAGTGAGAACGAGCCGATGCTTCAAGCCATCATCATCGCCTAGCCAAGCTCTGATTAATGGTCGATCCAACTTTGCAGGTTCTTCGGGAAGTACATCGAGTCCAGCAGCAAGAACCGTTCCATTCTTCATAGCTTCGTACAACGCATCGATGTCAATGATGGGTCCCCGTGCCGTGTTTATGACGATGCATCCCTTTTTGGCTAGATCGAAGAGTCTTGCGTCAAGCAAATTTTTGGTCTCTTCATTGAGCGGCGTGTGGACACTGATCACGTCCGATTCGCTCACTAAGTCCTCAAGCGAGTCTGACCGTCGGATACCCAACGCAAGTTCGACTCCGTTTGGTTGATACGGATCGAAGAAAGTCACATCCATATCAAACGCCTTGGCTCGTCGGGCGGTTGCGGTACCGATGCGTCCCAGCCCAATTACACCAAACGTGCAGTCCGACATTCTCCTTCCGTATGGATTCAGCGCAGGTCGCCAATTTCTGATCGGGTCTGCTCTCAAGGACTCGTCATGAAATGCGATGCTTTTGGTCAAAGTCATCATCAACGCAATGGCGTGATCCGCAACTTCGCGAGTGCCGTAGTCCGGAACGTTGCAAACCGGGATACCGCGGGAGGACCAATCGTCGATGTCCACATCGTCGTACCCGACAGCGGTTTTCACAAATATCCTGCACTTTTTAAGTTTGTCGATGCAGTCTTTGGGCGGTTGTGTTCCCACGATTCCGTCACATGCGGCCCACTGTTCGTCCGTTACGTTTCTCATGCCTCCGCCGAATACAGCGGTGACTCCATCGCCAATCGCTTCCAGTTCTACAGAGTTGTCGCGATCGGCTCGATGGTGCGGCCACAGGACTTGAATGCTCATTCAATACCTCTTCATTGGTATGAAGTTCTTTTTAGAAACCGGAGACTCGAACCAGGTTTTGTACTAGATCCACAAGTGGAGTCGGATAGATCCCCAATCCCAACGTGGCAACGCCGAGAACCGCGACCGCACCAATTCCCGTCCATGATTCTCTTTGCGTGGCATCGAGTTGTCCCTCGGGCTTGCTAGTCATGGCAAAAATGATCCTTAAGTAATAGAAAATGCCTATCGCACTCCCTAGTACGAGAAGTCCAACTAGAGTCCACATCTCGCCTTCAATTCCTGCGGCGAACAAGTAGAACTTCGCGATAAAGCCCATTGTCAGTGGGATTCCCGCAAGGGAGAGAGCCGAAACTACCAGAGTGGCAGCAGGAATGGGTCTGCGCCACAACAATCCGTTGATGTCGTCTATGCTGGCCATCTCAGAATCGGACCTGTGAGAAATCACGGTGATCACCCCAAAGGCGGCAAGCGTCATGACAAAGTAGCCCGCAAGATAGACGATAGCGGTTTCAAAACCTATGGCGGGTTGCGTAGCGACTAGCAGCAACGCAATGACGAGATAGCCCATGTGAGCGATGGAGGAATACGCGAGCAAGCGTTTCAGGTCTTTTTGTTGCAAGGCGAGCAAGTTTCCAACAATCATGGATATCGCTGCGATAAGAAATATGGCCTGCGTGATTGCTTCCGAACTCAAAACGTCGCTTTCCATTACATACCGCATCACGACGACAAATACACCGCCCTTTGAAACGGTTGCAATGAATCCCGTCACGATTGAAGGTGCGCCCTGATACACATCGGGCGTCCAAATGTGGAACGGCACAAGCGAGAGCTTGAAGGCTATTCCGCTCCAAAAGAAAGCGTGTCCTATCAAGTAGAAAATGTCGCCCTCCGCACTGCCGGAGACCGGAGACACTTGAGAAAATTCCATGGATCCCGATGCGGCATAGATCAATGCCATGCCGAAAAGGATTGCCGAGGTGCTAGCCCCTGACAGAATCATGTACTTCAGACCTGCTTCGAGCGGTCCTCGTACTTTCTCGGGATAGGCAACCATTGCGTAGAGTGAAATCGATACGATTTCCAAACCCAATAGCAACGAAACAAAATGAGTTGCCGAAGGGAGCATCAGACTCCCAAGAGTTGCAGCAAGCAGCAAGAGATAGAACTCTTCGCGAAACCGAAATCTCTCATCGACATATTGATAAGCGATGACTGCGGTAAAAATCGCCGCCAAGACGAACAAGACATTGAATACGTACGAAATGCCGTCAACGTGAAATAGCATCGTTACGCCAGTACCTCCACCCAACGCTTCGTACCCTGGTAAGTGGCTCGCCAACGTCGCCAGAAGCGTGACCATCGTGAGTGACCAAGCCACAAAGTGTGTTCGGCGAATGCATACGCCCAACATTACGACAAGAAGACCTGCAGACAGCACGATATAAGGAAGGCATGCCAGCAAAGTCGTTTGCGTATTCATGGCGCAATACCGAGCAGAGGTAGGATTGCGTCCGTCATTCCTAGAACGTGCTGCGGATAAATTCCCACCCAGATCAATCCAACCATAAGCACAACCATCACGCTCATCTCTCGGAAAGCAAAGTCCTTCATTTCCGATACATCGGGGTTGGGTGATCCTTGAAAGGACCTTTGCATAAGCGAAAGACCGTAAACCGCCGCAACGACAATTCCTATTGCTGCCAGTACAGTCAGAAGCACGTTCTTCTGAAACGCACCTAACAACACAAGAAACTCACCGATGAAGTTTCCTAGACCAGGCATTCCGACCGAAGCAATGACAAAAAACATGGTCACGGCCCCCATTCGCGGAGCACGTACCCATAGTCCTCCCATCTCTGACATCTCGCGAGTGTGGAGACGCTCTTGTAGAGCTCCCGCCATCATGAACAACGCGGCTGTGGAAAATCCATGCGCGATCATTGTCACGATTGCTCCCTGCATGCCAAGCTCGTTGAACGAATAGACCCCCACAAGGACGAAGCCCATATGAGCAATAGAACTGTAGGCCACAAGCCGTTTGAAATCGGACTGACTGTACGCCATGTAGCCGCCATACAGAATGCTAATGACACCTAACGCCATTCCATAGGCCCAAAAGTCTTGGGATGCTTCAGGAAAGAGCGTGATGACGAATCGAATGATCCCGTAGCCACCCGTTTTCAGCAATATTCCCGCCAAAATCACAGAGCCGGCGGTTGGAGCCTGCGTATGCGCATCGGGCAACCACGTGTGCACTGGCACGCTCGGCAGCTTCGTGATGAACGCAATGAAGAACCCCAGCATGAGCAGTCGAGCAACGCCACCATCCAATTCAGTGCCCAGCAATGTGTCGTAGTCGAACGTTATGACTCCATGTACGTCGTAGTGCAGCCAGACCAACGCAACGATAGCTACCAACATCAACAGGCCGCTGATTTGCGTGAAAAGGAAGAACTTCATCGAGGCGTAAGCTTTGTCCTCGTGTCCCCAAATCGCGATAAGGAAGTACATGGGGATGAGCATGACTTCCCAGAAGAAGAAGAAAAGGAAGAGGTCGAAAGCCGAGAAAACGCCGACGACTCCGGCCATTACCCAAAGTATGTTGAACTGAAAGAATCCGTGCCGAGTCTTGGTCTCAGTCCACGAAGACACTACAGCCACAGCTCCAAGCAGAGTAGTAAGACCGATCAACATCAACGACAGACCATCGACTCTGAGAGTGAGGCTTATCCCAAATCGTGGGATCCATGAATGGGATTGATCGGCATAGAGTCCGGCTTCAGACGGACCACCCATCCAAACGACTACAACCCATATAGTTGCAATCACAAACGAAGACAACGCAATCCAGTTTGGAAGGTTGCGAGAAATTCTCTCAGAACTCCAAGCCAGCAGGCCCGCTGCCAAAAGAAGTCCGATGAGAAGAGCGATGTTCACGACTAGATAAGCGCCACCACGATGAGGACAAAGAGAAGCCCACTGAACATTGTGAGTGCGTACCAACGCAACCGACCGTTTTGCGAGACGGTCAGCAAGTTGTGAAAGATGCGAGCCACTAAGGTTGTGAATCTAAACACAAAGTCAACCGCATCGCTCTTATTGACGCGAGCAAACCATCTAAAAGGTTTCACAACAAGTGTGTCGTAGATCCAATCGAAGCCCCAACCGACGAACCAGAACCGGCCGACCGACTTTCCGAACGGTGAGTCTGAGATCTTTTTCCGGTCAACGACGTTGGTAGCAAAAATCAAATAGCCAACCAATACTCCCAAGAGGGGAATGCACATCGTTGCAATCGCGACAAATTCCTTCAAGTGCAGTTCAAAGTGCACTCCTTTGTCACCAAATAGAGTTGCAAGCACGGTAAAGCCCAACCATCCACCGCCGATAGACAGTGCGGACAATACGAGAAGTGGCAACCACATATTGGCCCTGCTCTTGTCATGCGGTTCCGTTTTGGTCTCTCCAAAGAATGTGAGATACATCATTCGCACCGTGTAGAGCGACGTCATAAACGCCGCTCCTGCCGCAAATGCCCAAAAAGTCATCCCAAAGGATTCGGAATGTGCCGCGGTCAACAAGATTGCGTCCTTGCTGACGAAACCCGATGTGAGAGGCAAAGCCACTAAAGCCGCTGAACCAATGAACATCGACCAAAAAGGAATTGGGAGCTTTCGCCAGAGTCCTCCCATCTTGAACATGTCCTGCTCGTGATGCAAAGCCAAGATCACGGAACCGCTTGCAAGAAACAATAGAGCCTTAAAAAATGCGTGGGTCATCAGGTGGAAAATAGCCGCCGACCAAGCTCCGACACCTAGTGCGAAAAACATGTAGCCGATCTGGCTCATAGTGGAAAACGCCAGAACACGTTTGATGTCCGACTGCATCAGTGCTGTGAACGATGCGATGAACAATGTGACCAGCCCAACCACAGCCACACACCAGGTTGCAGTTTCCGAAAGCAAGTAGAGGTCCTGCATCCGTGCAATCAAATACACGCCAGCAGTAACCATCGTTGCCGCGTGAATCAACGCCGAGACCGGAGTCGGACCTGCCATTGCATCTGGCAACCATGTTTGCAGAGGAGCTTGGGCCGACTTCCCTATGGCTCCGCCTAGCAATAGCAATGCGATCGCCGTGTTCATTGTGGAGCCTTCGGGCCATGCGGTTCGAGCACCTTCCAACGACTGCTGAATGTCAAGAGTGCCCAGTTCGCGGAAGAGCAAGAAGAGACCCAAAATTAACGCTGTATCGCCTACTCGCGTTACAACAAAGGCCTTTCGAGCGGCATAACCGTTTTCTGGATCCTTATGGAAGAATCCAATCAATAAATAACTACAAAGACCGACACCTTCCCAGCCCAAAAACAACAGAAGCAGGCTGTCTCCCAACACCAGAAGCAGCATTGCAAACACAAACAGATTCATGTAAGCAAAGAAGCGGCTGTACCCTTCCTCTTCCCACATGTAGCCTGTGGCGTAGAGGTGAATGAGGAACCCTACTCCAGTTATTACACCGACCATGACCAGCGCCAAATAGTCGAGGTACAGCGACACGGAAACATCGAAGTCGCCAACTACCATCCAAGTCCAAAGTACTTGCGAATAAGATGTCGAACCGCTGGCTACAAATTCCCATCCGACAAGCGTTGCTACGACTGCGGAGAGTCCAACGCTTCCGGCTCCTATGCATGCGACGACGACTTTCGGTAGTTTTCCTTCCGTGACGCAAAGGATCAAGAATCCCGCTAGCGGAAGTACCGGAACAATCCAAAGCATGTCCATCAGCCGGTCATCTCACTAACGGCATCGATGTCAAGCGTCTTAAATCTGCGAGATAGCTGTACGACCAAACCAAGAGCTACCGCAACTTCTGCGGCGGCCAATGCGAGAATGAACATGAACATCACTTGACCATCCGCCTGGTCGTGAAAGGCTCCCGCGGCAATGAAAACTACCGCAGCAGCGTTCATCATGAGTTCTAGTGACAGCAGAATAAAAATCACGTTGCGACGAATGAGAATGCCGACCACTCCAATGAGGAACAAAGTGATCGCGAACCAAATCACATGTTCGAGGGGAATAGCCCCTGCTCCATCAATCATCTTTCCCTTCTCTCGTCCAAGTATCGACGACCCAAGTGGTACGCACCTACGAGTCCGGCAAGTAGCAAAATACCGGCCAATTCGACTCCCAAGACATAGGGTCCAATCATTGCTGCACCAACTCGGCGGGGACCGATCATTTCACCTTCAATCATCGCCTGATTCTCTGCGCCGATTAACGCGATTCCAAGAACGATAAACAACCCACCAGCCAGAATCGAAGGAATAACCCATATTCCAGGCAGTAACCATTGACGTTCTCGCTCGACGGACCTACGACCCAAATTCAGCATCATGACAACGAAAAGGAACAAGACCACGATCGCCCCCGCGTAGATGACGATCTGAAGTGCAGCAGCGAACGGAGCTCCGAGCAGAAAGAACACAACGGCCAAAGCCAACAGAGTAATAACCAGATAGATCAGTGCGTGTGAAGCATTCAGGCGGGTTATGGCCATCAGTGCAGCAAAGATCGCAATTCCACAGGACACTAGAAATAGCCAATAGACCACCTTGCTAGCCTCCCACAGACCTACGGCAACAAACTTCGGACATCTGCCGGTTCCCGTTCCTTCTGAGCTTCACCCTTGTCTTTTCCTTCGATGGTTTTTCCGGCGACATGCCAAAAGCTGTAATCGGGATACTTGCCTGTTCCGCTGATCAGCAAGTGCTCCTTCTCATAAACCATGTTGTTGCGGTCAAATTCGCAAAGTTCAAAGTCGGGAGTTAGCTGTATGGCATAGGTCGGGCAGGCCTCTTCGCACATGCCGCACATGATGCAGCGTGAGAAATTGATGCGGAAGAATTCCGGATACCATCGGCCATCTTCTTCCCGCTCTGTTTTTTGCAAGGCAATGCAATCTACCGGACAAGCAACCGCGCACAGATTGCACGCGACACATCGCTCCTCTCCATCCGGATCCCGAGTCAAGACGATTCTTCCCCGATAGCGTGGGGCTTGATAGGGCATTTCCTCGGGATATTGAACGGTCTCATTGCGCTTGAAAATGTGAGACAGCACGGTCCAAATCGTCTTAATCTGACTAATCATCGATACACCCTACGTCGAAATCCAAAGAACGACAGCACCGGTTACCAAAATGTTCAGCAACGAAAGAGGAAGCAGGATCTTCCATCCCAACGACATCAGCTGGTCGTATCGAGGACGTGGGATTGCCGCACGTAGCAAAATGAAGAAATTGATCACAAGTACGACCTTGATTCCGAACCAAACGAATCCTGGCAAAAATCCAGGTCCAAGCCATCCTCCAAAAAACAGAAGGACGATCAACGCTGAAACTAAGATCAGAGCCAAATACTCGCCCGCCATGATTAGCCCAAATTTCATTCCGGAATACTCTGTGTGGAAACCGGCAGTGAGTTCATGTTCCGCTTCTGGCAGGTCGAATGGCAGTCGATGAGTCTCGGCTAAGCCTGCGATTACGAATATAACGAGACCAACACACTGCGGGATGCAGAACCACATGTCTTCCTGTGCTTCTACTACTTCCTTGAGGCTAAACGATCCTGCCAGCATGACAACACCCAACAGTGACAGTCCCATGAACACTTCATAAGTGACCATCTGTGCGGCTGCACGCAACCCACCGAGCAACGCGTACTTATTGTTGCTTGCTAACCCGCCCAACAGAACCCCATATACAGCAAGCGATGACATCGCAAGAAACCACAAGAGGGCGATGTTCGTATCAGCAATGATTAGGCCGGCGTCCAGAGGAATCACGACAAATGTCATGAGCATGGCCCCAGCCACGACTATCGGGGCCAAGATGAACAAGATTCGGTCGCCGAAAGGAGGAACCCAGTCATCCTTCGTCAAAAGCTTGATTGCGTCCGCCAATGCCTGCAAGACACCAAACCACCCTACTCTATTAGGTCCTAGGCGATCCTGAAACCATCCAAGAACGCGCCGTTCCCACCAAACCAACATAAGCGCGCCAACAAGCGCACCCAAAATCATTGGGAGGATCAGGACATAGGACCAATTGAGATCGAACATCAGAATCAGCCTCTTGCAATCACGTCGCGATCAACGCTCGCTCGACTGACAAAATCCGGATCAAGAGAGAGTTCAATGCTTGAGGCTAACGACTCACCGTTCTTGATCATTCCTCGCGGGACTCCGGCCAACCCTGCTTTCAGACGACTGTCGATTCTTACTTCAAGGCTTTCATCCAAGCCACTCACATGAACACCCATGCCAGCCTTTAGGTCGAGTCGTCTGGCATCTTCATGGCTTATGACAAGGTACGGAGCAGACATGCGTCTTTGGATCGGCCACGAGAGACTAGACATTTCGTCCGATCCAAACACGTCGTTTAACGGTACGACCTCAAAATTGCCGTTTGTCGTTTCTTCGGATGTAGTCACATCGAGCTTCCGATCCGGAGCACTACTAGGCACAGGTTCTGATGTAACCGCGATGAGGCGTATACCTGGATCGCCCCCGATCAGCTCGCCGCCCACTTCCTGCTGGAACTTAAACACGGACTGATTGGAATTCCATCCAGGAGCCCACGCATATGGAATTGCAGCTCCGTCCTGATCGGCAGGATTCTGGCCTTCCATTGAATAGGTAAACGGAGTATCCACGTCGACAGTTGACTTTGGTTCGTGAATATCCAAGTGTGCCCGCATAGCGGTACGACCACTGTATCGATGGGTTTGGCGAGGAATTTTCGAACCGCCTTTCAGCCGAAAATCTGCACTTGGAGCGACGTTGTTGAGTTCTTCGAAGGTCGAATTCGCACAGGCGGAAGAAACGCCCTCAAATGACTTCCAAGACAATTCGTCTCGTCCGTTTAACGATGCGAATTGACTGAGCCATCTCCAGGAGGGTAAGACTTCTCCGTCTGGCTCAAATGCTTGAAAAAACCTTTGCGCTCGCGATTCGTAATTCACAAAGGTGCCAGTCTGTTCGGCATACGTCGCAGCTGCAAAGACAAACCTGGACTTGCTCAATGTTGCGTTTTCATTGCTGTCCAACGCGATGCACTCGCCATTCTCTAGAGCCTTATCCACAACTTCAGAACTTGCTCGTCGATACAGGTCGTTCTCGAGAAGAATGGCAGCTTCTCCGGACGACATTCGATCCAGAGCTCGCGTCAGCGAGAGACCTCCGCCAAGCAGTGCTACTCCCAAACTATTCGCTTCACTTGGTACAACAATGAGCCTACTGTCTTGTCCATTGCGATTCAGAGTTTGTGCTATTCGGCCTGCCAATCGAACAAGAGCCTCGTTCTGTAGTGAACATCCTGTAATCACTAAAGGATGTTTGGCAGCTTTGAGTGCCTCTCCCACGGCAACTGCAAACCCAGAATCTTCCTCTTCATTGTCAAGAACACGTTGAACAGAGTTTGCGATGCCGATGAGCTCATCGACAGACCCACCCGCAAATTGGGTGGCGATGTCATCCAGCCGAGTGGAGGCAGGGGTGGCGACAAACAACGGATTTCTAGAGTGTTGTGCGTGTCCTCGTACACCAGCATCTTGCCATACAGGAATTTCTGCCCCAGACGCCAAATCAAATGACACAATACGAGATGCTTGTCGCACAGATAGTGCAACTCTAGGAGCCGTGTTGGAGATGTCCTCGCCCAGAATCAGTATGGCATCCGACTCTTCCACTTCTTCGAGTGAAGGGACGGAGAAACCACCTTCACGCATTAACCCAGTGTATGCACTCAGGACCTCTAGTTCCTTTTCCTCAATCCCAACACAGAAATTTTCAGATCCGACAAGCTCTCGCAACGCAAAATTTGACTCAAGACTTGCCCGAGGTGAACCAATTCCAATTGTGCTGTTCGACAGGGACTTGGCCGCTTCTTCCACAATCATTTTGGAATCGCCGTACTCGAACGCACCGTCTTCACGTCTTACGCCGGCATTTCTGACGCGTTTATCACTGTTAACGAAATGGGATCCAAACCGCCCCCGATCGCATATGAAGTATTGGTTGAGTTGCCCGTGGTAGCGGTTGGTTACGCGTCTAAGTTGACCGTACCGTTCGGAAACGAAGATGTTGCAACCTACCGAACATCCCGGACAGACTGACGGCGCACTCTGCAAATCCCACTTTCTTGTGTATTGGCTGGCAAAAGGTTTGTCGGTAAAGACACCAGTAGGGCAAACCTCAACCAGATTTCCAGCGAATTCGCTCTCTAAGGTCCCATCCTCGAATCGTCCAAAAAACATGCGGTCACGCGAACCGAAAGCACCAAGGTCCTTGCCTCCTGCATAGTCGTCGTAGAAACGGACACATCGATAGCAGGTAATGCATCGATTCATCTCATGACCGATAAATGGGCCTAAATCTTGATTTCGCCACGTACGTTTCTGTCCGCGATAGCGGCGAACCGAATGCCCCGTCATCACGGTCATGTCCTGCAGGTGGCACTCTCCTCCTTCTTCACACACAGGACAGTCGTGAGGGTGATTTTCCATTAGCCACTCGATGACTGTAGATCGAAATTCTGTCGCGAAAGGTGCATCGATCGAGACACGCATTCCATCACTCACATTTGTCATGCAAGCCATCTGCAAGCGTCCTCGTTCATCTTCAGGTCCCATGTATTGAATTACGGCGCACTGTCTGCATGCGCCAACAGATCCTAGCGACGGGTGCCAGCAAAAGTACGGAAGATCCAGACGCTGAGATAAGACTGCGTGAAGAAGATTTGCACCTTCTTCCGCTTCGTACTCAATGCCGTCGATTATTACCGTCGCCATCGACTGATTTTCCTTTCAAAAAATTTGTTTGTGTTCGCGTTCACGAGCGATATGGACACCTACCCTGTTTTATGTGTTGCTCAAAGTCGTCTCGAAAGTACTTGAGAGCAGATTGCAGCGGCTCCATAGCGCCTGGTGCGTGCAAACAGAACGTGTTACTGGGTCCGCCGATGAACGCTGCATGCTGGTCCAGAATCTCGAGATCTCCAAGCTGGCCCTTTCCCGATTCAATATCCGTCAGGAGTGCTTCTACCCACGGAATCCCCTCTCTACAAGGCGTGCAAAACCCACATGATTCCTGAGCAAAAAAGTGTTCTAGGTTGCGGCACATGTCGACGGGACAAATTGAATCGTCCATCAAAATCATCGTCCCAGTGCCCATGCGACTTCCCGCAGATTGGATCGTTGCGTAATCCATGGGAAGATCGAAATGTTCTTCCACGAGAAAGTCTGTGGATGCCCCACCCGGAAGAAGTCCTCGAAGTTTAAATCCATCACACATACCTTCGGCATGTACCTCGATGATCTCTCGAATAGGCGTACCCATTGGCAATTCCCAAAGCCCAGGCTTGTTCACTCGACCAGATACGCCATACAACTTAGTTCCCGCATCATCGGTCAATCCTAGATCCTGATACCACTGAGCTCCGTTTCGAAGAATTGCAGGAACGTTGCAAAAAGTTTCAACGTTATTAACGATCGTAGGTCTTCCCCATGCTCCGCTTGCTGGGGGAAACGGTGGCTTCGATCGAGGTTGGGCTCGTTTTCCCTCTAACGCATTTAGCAGCGCGGTTTCTTCGCCACATATGTAGCGACCACCTGATAGGTGAACTCGCAATTCGAGATTGAAATCGATGCCGAAAACTGAATTTCCGAGACGCCCGCTCTCTTTTGCCTCGTCAATTGCTCGGTTGAGTTGTTTGTACGGTTCGTGATATTCGCCCCTAAGAAATATGTAAGCAATTTCAGCCTGAATAGCGAACGCACCAATGATCATTCCCTCAATTAGAAGGTGCGGGTTGAATTCCATCAAATAACGATCTTTGAAGGTGCCGGGTTCCATTTCATCGGCGTTGCAGACCAGATACTTTGGACCCGGTGTGAGGGGTTCTCCTTTCGCGAAATTCCATTTCATTCCAGTTGGAAATCCCGCCCCACCTCGACCCTTGAGATTGGCATTCCTCACTAGGTCAATCACCTCTTCTGGAGACATTTGTGTCAGCGCACGCTTTGCGCCTGAATAACCCCCAGAAGATACGTAGTCTTTGAGAGATACCAATCCGCCCAATTCTTCTACTCGTCCGATCAACGGCTTGGTGTCAAGCAGCGACACTACTCGTACCTCGAGAAAACGTCCTGAAGCGACGAAGGGTCAACAAGGCCTATAAGATCCTTGTCGATCATCATCGTGGGTGCGCGGTCACACGCACCTAAACAAACTATGGGCAGTAGTGTGAATCGTCCGTCGTTCGTCGTTTCTCCAAATTTGATCCCAAGCTCGTCTTGAACTTTGGTTGCGAGTTGATCTGCGCCCATTACGTAGCAAGAGACACTGTCGCACACCATTACGACATGTCGTCCAACTGGTTGTCTGAAGATCAAGTTGTAAAACGTCGCAATACTATCTAGTTCAGCCGAAGACATCTCCAATAACTGCGCTAGAGCAAAGAGGCTTTCGTCAGATACCCAACCTCGATGTCTCTGAACGATCATTAATGCATCGATGGCTGCGGACTCACGGTCAGGCAGATGTGAAATTTCGGTTTCGATTTCCGCAATCTCTTCAGAACTGAGCGCTGTAACCAGCTGGTTATCACTCATCGATCAACATCCGCCATCACAAAGTCAATGCTGGCAATGATCGCGATCAAGTCCGGAACCAAGAATCCGTTGCTTATATAAGGAATCTGCTGCAATGCTGGAAAAGACGGAGTTCTCACGCGTGTTCTATACGCCATGGTTCCTCCATCCGATATTGAATAGAAACTGTTCCAGCCCTTTGTTGCTTCAATAGTTGTTGCAGACTCGCACGGCTGAATGACGGGTCCCCAACTCACGTTCAAGAAATGGTGAATCAAGGTTTCTATGTCTTGCATCGTGCGTGCCTTTGGCGGAGGCGTCGCCAGTCGATGATCGGACATGTATGGTCCTTCCGGCATGTTGTCCGCACACTGACGAATGATTCTCAGGCTTTGACGAATCTCTTCAACTCTCACTACACACCGGTCGTAGCAGTCACCGTTGTTTGCTGTGGGAATTTCAAAGTCAAACTGATCGTACAAGCTATAGGGTCGTTTCTTGCGGAGATCCCAGTCGTTTCCCGTGGCACGCAAAGATGGACCCGTAATAC
>JAPOXO010000067.1 GCA_026707045.1 Gammaproteobacteria bacterium
CGGGGAAGCGCATGAAAGGGAAAAACCATGGTAGGCTGGTTATCGTGCCCGTTCCAAGTGCCGCTCGGCCTACGACCTCGCGGCACTTGGAACGATTAGATTTTTTTGAACATGGACCGTCAATTACAATGTCGTTTGACCGTCAGTTCTTGCGTCGCTTCACAAATGTCGGTGAGAACGTTGTCAAGCTGCACGTTCATCTGGGTGAGCGCCTTCTGCATGTGCTGCACCTGACGGGAGCGATCGCGGATCAGACGGTCGCGCTGGCGAACGTAGGAGCGCAAGGCGCAGAATGCGTCGGGGGCGCGATAAGCGCCATCCAGCAGCCCCAGGCTCATGAGCTGCCGTATCCACTGACAGTCCAGCACGTCCGACTTGCGCCCGTCCAGTCGCCTAGTCTTGCAGGGATCGACCAAACGCACCTCGAATCCTGCACGATCCAGAATCTCGTACACGGGAATCCAATACACGCCGGTCGCCTCCATCGCAACCTGCTCGACTCCACACGCATCCAGCCATCGGGCCATCGACTCGATTTCGTCCGTGAAGGTGGCAAAGGATCGAACGTTCTCGTCGTCCGCCTCCTCGGACACCGCCACGAACAGCGCCTTCTTCCCAATGTCGATTCCCGCACAGCGGGGATATCTGACGGTTAGCGGACTCTCGTTGCGCTTGCCTTGCATGCTCGTACTCCTAAAATGATTGTGTGGGCCGGCTCGGGACACGCAGGCGAACTGACCACTCTTTTATTCGAGGTCGCACCGGCGTCGGCAAGACCGCCGCCACCGCGCCATCAGTGAACTGCGCCGAACGCGTGTCGGACCAAGCTCATTTGCGGGTCGCGCGAGCGACACCACTGACAAACGGGCCTCCACCGAGCCGGTCTACCAGCATAGTCGAGGGAGGCTCGATGGCCGGGTCAGTTCCCTTCGTGAATACGAACTCGACAGTGGCGAGTGTGGGTGCTCATTTGTAGTTAAGTGCTGAAAACCTCTTCTTTGGAGGGGTTCAGGACCTCGCATTCGCTGAGCGAGGGCTTCCGAACGGCCTGAATCCATGTGAGATATCCCTGCAAATAGCGTCTTGATACGCCTCTCGCCTGTCGGTTGACGAAGGACTTCATTCCAAGGTGCATGGCGTTGACTCTTGCAAGGCTGAAGTGACGTTCCATTGACTGGTTGAGCATGGTGTCGTAAGGCGTCAGATTCCAAGGTTTTGGGCTGGGAACGACAACGTGGGTGGCGGTCTCCGCGTCTCGAGCCACGCCGCGGTAGGTCGCAAGACCATCGGTGCACGGCACCGATCCCCTCTCGATGCGATCTTGCAGGGCTTACCTGAATTCGTCGCGATATCCCAGCACCTGCTTCAGTCGCCTGCCGTGTCGGTCGATGGCGGACAACGCCTGACTGCGGTCATCGACTGGTCGAAATTCTTGAGGGCTTTCAATCCCCTCCGACTGCCGCGCAACGAACGAGCGGGTTCTCCAGCTCTTTCAACTCTTCCGAGGACATATCGCCCAGAAGATCCAGCATAAAGAAAAATTTCTGTCTGTCCATAGACAACTTGGCCTTGCAAATCAATCGCTTGCGACATATTTAAAGGCGATCTGCCCCGTTTTCAACACTTAACTACAAATGAGCGTTTCAATTTAACTTAGAGAAGTCAAGACCAACAATTGTTGCATTGTTGGTCTTGCAAAATGCTGGCTTTTAACTCTAACAACTCGTCCCAGGTGAACCATCTCCGTAGCCAAAATTTCAAGGGATCATACTGTCGATTGACTCTTCATACACCTAGGAAAATCAAGTCAGGAAATAATCTCGAGAACCTTCTCTACGAATAACACCATCCTTTAGCAAGGCTGACAGAGTACTGCTTATGGCTTGTTTTTCACTGTCAGTCCGAACGCCCATGCGATCACAAATCCCGGCACGACGAATCCCTGGAGTTGCTCGAATCGCATCGATTACACCCTGACGTCTCACCGCACCAACCCTACCTTTTCCATGTCTTGCGGCTTCATATGCTTTGAACGCTGCAAGCTCACGGTCGAGTTCCGCGTCCTGAGCACGAAGCGCAGCGATCTGTCTTTCAATGTCTCGCTTCTTTTCACTTATGCGCATTCGGTCTCGCGCAATGTATTCGGAGAAGTCTTCCATGGGTATTTTCCTTTGTCAGAATGAATCTATGAAACTCGATTCGTAGATGTCTCTGACTGAATTCATCAATCAGAAATCTCGAATTAATCTACGTTCGAAGATTTTTAAATAATATCAAACTCGCATTAGAAATTAGCTTTTAGCACGCAGATATTTTTGTTTCATTCACATCCTAGATCTCTCAAATCCTGTCACAAGTGAAACCGGGACTAGCAGATAAAACTATATCGGTCTTATATTAATACGTCAAGAATGAATGTCACACTTTCATCAACTGTACTGAATCAGCGTCATTGAAATTCACGACTCTATTATCTGTGGGCAATCGGAGTGAGGACACAAACCGATCGAAGAGAGTCAGCTGATGCGCTTTGATTCTAACATGCCTTATTCGTTATCCCTGCTCGCCCATTTTGGTAAAGAAGGTACCTATCGCCCTCGAACAAGCCTTCCAGCCGAATGAAGTTCCTCGATAACCTAATGGATGGCTCGTGGAATTCCTAAGATATACTGCGAAAGAATGACGATAATTGACAATGAATAAATTAGCAGCCTCTCTTAGCTGACGCAATGGATGCTCTCGATACTTCGTTTTCTTACAACTATCGATGAAATCACAAACAAAACTGCTAGCACCTAGTCTCCTTTCCTTTGTCGTAGGTGCTGCTCTTTCAGCCTCCATTTTTGGAGTTGTGCTCCTTGTGTTAAATCCAAATGCACAGCACGATAGAGAAGCAACGTTCGACTCTTCAACGGAAGACTCGCAGAAAGCTGAATTATCTATAGAGGATGAGGTTTCGATCCTAAGAACGCATTCCTTTAAAGACACGCGAACTCTCCACGAACTGCATCAACATGAAAGCGAATTTCAGTGGACTCTCGCTCTCTACGCTGTAGTCTCTCATGCCGATGACGATCTTCTCTTCGAGCTTGCCCGTCAATCACAACAGGTCTATCCCGGCAGTCGCAGAGACAAAGCACAGCGAGCAATTTTTCTTCGATTAGCATCCATTAGTCCTCGATTAGCGCTTGAACAGGTAGATAAATTTCCCAGGCCCCAGCAGGGACTCATAATCAACGCAATCTTTGAAGAATGGTCCAAGACCGATTTGGAACGAGCCGTTTCAGGTGCGAGCCGGCTTGACGGTGAAGGCAGACTCGCCGCAGTGAACGGCATTCTTCAGTCGTGGGATGATTTGCCTGAGGACATTCGAGTCAAACTCAAGGACCTATTGGACCTGCAACACTCTTCGATCAACTCGGGCGCTTTGAAATCGATGCTCGATCTATACCAGGGTCCCCAAAATGCGTGGAATCAGCTCCTCAGCGATGAGCACAGCGATGATTTACAAACAGGATTACTGATTCAGATTGCGCAATCTTGGGTTAGCACGGATGGATTCAATGCCCTACGGAAAATAAATGACTCGATTCGGCAAAGTTTCGACTTTAAAGGTGACTTTCGAAACGGAATTGCAGTACTGAATTCGGTGGTTTTTCTGATAGCCCAACAAGATCCTCGCGGAGCATTCAACCAAGCCGTAAATCTCGAAAACGATGGTGGAGACTACATCGTTAAAGAAATCACCGAATCATGGGCCGAATCTGACCCTCAGTCCGCCTATGAGGCCGTGACCAACCTTGAGAACGAACGCTCACAGTCCGTACTTGAACCTATCGTGGTAGCGAAATGGGCGCGTATGGATCCCGTGCTTGTTCTTAACAAACTGGATTCCTTGTCCGTACGCACGCGTACTATGGCAAAGCAGGTTGCGATTTCGACCATCGCCAAAGAGTCTCCTCAATCCGGGGCCGAAATGATTGCCGATATGGAGGATTCTGCTAGCAAGAGGGATATTGCATGGTCTATAGCGTCGCTATGGTCCAGCCAAGACCCACATGCAGCTTTGGACTGGGTGCTGAACACTCCGCACCTTAAGAATATAGAGATCCAATTGCTTCAAGTAGTTATGCCTGAATTGATTCCAAAAGATCCGCAGCTCGCGATGAACACAGCACTTGAACAACCAATCGGCCCCAACGGAGTAGGGATGGAAGCGAGTGTCGTTGCGAATGTGGCAAAACAAGATCAAAACGCGGCGATTTCGTTGCTTTCGCAGGTTCGAGAGGGGCGAACAAAACTTGCAGCATGCAGTTCGATTGGACAGATTTTGGTTCGTCAAGGCGAAATACACGAAGCGTTCAAACTTTCCGATAAATTGGACGAATCGAGAAGAAAGAGCTATCACGAGTCCATCATCAAGTATTGGTCTTCGTACGAACCAATGAAACTGCTGGATTCGCTCGATGAACTTCCCTCTGCAGAGGCCAAGTCATACGCAGCTTCAATGCTATTGAACCCTCACCCGTTTCCGAACTGGCTAACTGACGAGCAGGTGAGACGCGCGAAGAGTTTCTTGCTGGATCGAGATTAGGACCTACGACGTAGTCGGCTCTTTCAACGCAAGGAAATTTTGTTCAGTTAGTCTTCTCATTTCACCTAGTGGCTAACCGGGCTCTTCGGTGCATTTCCGATCGTAAAAATCGGAAGCTATAAACTAAGGACCTGACTTCTGCGGTGCTCAGTCAATATGTGATTGAGTGTAAACGTATCCCAAATTCTGCATCCTATGAACTTAGCTCTTAAACCCGAGGAGACTTCCGATGGACCTTGACCCGAAAATGTGCGACGAACTGCTTGGAACGACCCGGTCGGTAAGAAAAAGACTTGATCTAACACGTACAGTTCCTCGCCGACTCATAGAAGAGTGTCTGGATTTAGCCGTTCAGGCCCCTACCGGTTCGAATTCTCAAACCTGGAGATGGATTGTTATTGACGATCCGAAGATTCGCGGTGACCTCGCAGACCTTTATCGGCGTCACGCTCAACCCTATTTGCACGGTGCCGTCTCACAAGCGGATGAGGGACAAACCAAACGTGTTTTCCAATCTGCAATCTACTTAATGGACAATTTGGAAAAGGTCCCAGTTCACGTTATCCCCTGCATTCTGGGTCGTGTCCCTCAAGGGGCGAACGGGGCAGGTTTGTTCGCTTCTATCTACCCTGCAGTATGGAATTTTCAACTCGCGTTGAGAGCACGTGGTTTGGGTTCTTGTCTCACCACTTTGCACCTTGGTTCCGCAGATGAAGCGGCTCAGATTCTGAACATTCCCGACCAGGTTACCCAAGCTGCATTGCTGCCTGTGGCTTGGACGGTGGGTACTCAATTTAGGCGAGCGAATCGACCTCCAGTAGATACAGTGACATATTGGAACAAGTTTGAAGCACATTAGAAGGTCGCTAATTACTCAAGACACCCAATCCATTGCTGCTAAGTAGATCTGCTGATGCATGAACTCTGTTTGCTGAGTGCCACGGAGATGCTTGGGCTACTGCGCAAGGGAGACATTTCCTGTTCTGAGCTACTTGAAGCGCACATTGCCCAAATCGATAGATTCAATCCGCAAATCAATGCAATTGTCACCATGACCTTTGAGGACGCTAGAGAGAAAGCCAAACAGCTTGATATGAAGCCGCATCGGCAAGCTCCGTTGTTTGGACTGCCCATTGCCCATAAAGACCTACTTCCAACAAAAGGTGTACGCACAACCTTTGGGTTTCCTCTGTATAGAGACTTCGTTCCGCAGAACGACGCATGGATCGTAGCTCGGATGAAAGCCGCCGGGGCGATATCCATAGGAAAGACCAATGTTCCAGAATTTGGAGCTGGTTCGCACACATTCAATCGAGTTTTCGGTGCAACCAAGAACCCCTACGATCGAACGCGGACAGTTGGAGGAAGCAGTGGTGGCGCAGCCGCGGCACTCTGTTCAAGAATGGTCCCTCTTGCCGACGGAAGCGACACCGGAGGGTCTCTCAGAAATCCTGCAGCGTTTTGCAATGTAGTGGGTTTTCGACCTTCTCCAGGACGCATTCCTTCAGGACCGAATGGAGAATCTTGGACAGATTTGAGCCAATTGGGACCATTGGCACGAACTATTGACGACACCGCCTTGTTGTTCTCCGTGCTGTCAGGGCCGCACCCAAAAGCATCCCGAATGCTAGAAACGCCTGGACAAGCATTTCGTATCGTTGAACCCGCTCAGCTTCAAGGGCTCAAAATCGCATTCACGGAGGATTTTGGTTGTCTCCCAGTGGAACGACCGATTAGGGAAACACTGAGAAGATTCGTTGCCCGACTTGAGCAAGAAGGCGCAATTGTCGAAACCGCCAGTCCCAACCTCAAGGAAGCTCGTTGGGTTTTTGGAGTTCTCCGAAGTATTGGGTTTAGGAGGAGATTTCTAGACTTTCTCACAGACAAACGTAGCGAGCTTAAAGACACCATTCAATGGGAAATTGAACGAGGAAAGTCACTCACCTTGGATGATGTCGAACGAGCATTTCAAAAACGATCGAAGATCATCCAGGACGCCTTGAACTTCTTTCAAGACTATGATGTGTTGTTGGGTCCCTCAACACAAGTCATGCAGTTTCCAATCGAAGTGGACTGGGTGCGAGAAGTCGAGGGCAAGAAGATGTCCAATTACATTGAGTGGATGGAAGCCTGCAGCTTGATCTCCACCATCGGATTTCCATCCCTATCGCT
>JAPOXO010000072.1 GCA_026707045.1 Gammaproteobacteria bacterium
CTGAGAACTGATCTCCGCAACGGAGGTTGAAGTGTTCTTAATAACAGGCTAGAGCGTCCTGCACCCGCTTGATACTGCGGGTGGTGAGATAGTCCACACCGGCGGGAAACCACCGGAAATTCCAAGGAATACTTGGATTGTGAATCCATAGGTCCCAGGTTCGAGTCCTGGTGGGCCCACCAACTATAGAAAAAAGCCGGCGATGTTTCGCCGGCTTTTTTTCAAGCTAGTCGAATTCCTATGTATTCCAAATTCTGAGAGGCTGTCTCAGTTTGCGTAACGCTTTTGCTTCAATTTGTCGGATTCTCTCACGCGTCACGCTGAGGACTCGGCCGACCTCTTCGAGTGTGTACTCACTATTCTGACCAAGACCAAAACGCATTCGAAGCACCTTTGCCTCGCGAACCGTCAGGATGGCCAGTTTGGCATCGATGTCTTCCTTGAGATTTCGGACTTCAGTAGATTCCATTGGTGTCTCCACATCCTGATCCTTTAGGAAGTCACCGATATTGCTGTCCTCGTCCTCTCCAATTGGGGAATCCGTAGAAACAGGTTGAATGCTGATTCCTTGAATGTGGCGCACTTTGTCGCTGGAAATCTCCATTCGCGACGAGAGTTCGTCTGCAATGGGGTCTCGACCGAGTTCTTGAAGCATCTGTCTTTGGATTCGATTCAGTTTGTTAACCAGATCGAACATGTGCACTGGAATCCGAATCGTACGGGACTGATCGGATATGGAACGCGTGATAGCTTGTCGAATCCACCAAGTGGCATAGGTCGAGAATTTGTAGCCACGTCGGTATTCAAACTTGTCAACCGCCTTCATGAGCCCAATATTGCCTTCTTGAATCAAGTCTAGGAACTGCAGTCCGCGGTTGTTGTACTTCTTGGCAATGGAGATAACCAATCGAAGATTGGCTTCGACCATTTCCTTTTTCGCCTCTAGTGTTTTCTCTTCTCCATCAGTAATTCGTTTGCTAATGTCCTTTAGTTCCTGGACGGTTAGTTCAGTTTGGTCTCGAATTTCTTGGATTTTTCGTTGAGTTCGAAGAATGTCTGGTTTGTAACGTTCCAGTTTGCGGCTATAGGAATGGTTCTCTTTGATCAATCGATCGAGCCACGCTCGGGTTCTCAATTTCTGTTCGAAATTGTTGTTCAGCTCATCCAATGGCATTTCCGCCTTTCTACAGAGCCTCGCAAACAATCGTTCTTGTGTCTCAACCAGTTTCGCTGCCTTTCGAGGTTGTTCCACAAGTGCATCATGATGTATGGGAACCAGCTTGAATCTCGAGAATACATCAGCAAGCTTTACAAGCTCATCTCGACACTCTTTCTTTCTGCGATCGCCAAATTGCTTAACAGTCTTACGGTACTTGTTGTGTGCCCTCTTCAGCGCGGAAAATCGTTTCTTGGCGACGGCGACATCGGGTCCCTTACTCTTGGTATTCGTTGTTCCATTGGACTTGGACGCGTCTATAACGGGAGCTCGGGGCACTTCCGTCGTCGGATCGAGATATCCCACCAAGAGAGTTTCCAAGCGTTCGATATCGGTCGCGTGAGCATAGGCTTTCAAGAGATGGTCCACAGTACCTGGAAAGTGAGCGACTGCGGCTAGCACATCTCTCATACCTTCTTCAATTTTCTTGGCTATCTCGATCTCTTGCTGTCGGTTGAGTAGCTCAACGCTACCCATTTCTCTCATATATATGCGGGCTGGATCGGTCGTACGTCCAGCTTCGCTCTCGACTGCGGCCAGCGCAGCCGCGGCTTCATCCGCTTCGACATCATCCGTGGTTGACTCGCTAGACGTCAGCAGATCCTCGGCATCCGGTGCAGATTCTCCGACTCGGATTCCAAGGTCAAGCAGGAGCGCCGTGATCTCATCGATTCGCTCTTCCTCGCTCGTATCCTCGGGCATGTGATCGATGATTTCGGCTAGAGTGAGATAGCCTTGTTCGCGACCTTTTGCAATGAGTTCAGAGATCTGATTTTTTAAGATGTCAATGGTTTCGGTTTGCATATACCTTCAGTCTCAATAGAGTTCAGCGCAATGCACCCTTGGGGCTGTTGCGCGAAAAGTTTTTCGTTGATTGGTCCGATTTACTCAAATCAATCCAGTTTTGTCGAAGTGTGGCTCTTCTCCGACGTGTTTTGTTCTTCGACGATGTCGCGATAAACCTTGCCTGCTTCCTGCGACGATTCTCTTGGTACGCGTTTGCGACGATCTTCGCGCTCAAGGCGCAACAAAATCGCGTCGAGCGCGTCGAATATTCCACTTCCAATAGCGTTGCCGCTAATTTCCGGACCTTGTAGCGAAGCAAGCCCGGACAGAACTTCTTGTTTGTGTGAGCCGCTGTACGACCCCAGCAATTCCGAAAAGTTCCGCAATTTGTCGTCACGAATTCTACACAGAACTTCAAGAAGAAACGAACTTTTTTTCCACTTTCTGATCGATGCCAATTGATTGTCAGGAATCCGATTTACGAATCCGAAGTCGTGAACGAGCAATTTGAGCACGTTCCTCTCGCCTGGTGACATTGAAACCTGGTCTGTGGTTGGTTTCTTGGACTGTCGTCTATTGATCCGGTCACCGGGATGCGGTGTTGCGAAGCGCCCTATGTCTTCTATGTCTTGCACCGGCATTCGAGTGGTCTCTGCGAGCCTCGCAATCATCACCTGTCGATAGGTTGTGTACGGGATTGATCGAATGGGTCCCATTGCCTTCTCGACAATTTGCACTCTCGCCTCCACGCTAGTCAGGTCGACACCTTTGGCAAGCTCGCGAAAGAAATAGTCTGCTGCCGGTTCGGCCGATTCGATCATGTTTTGAAATTCGTCGGAACCGTGTTCGCGTACAAAAGAGTCTGGGTCGTGTTTATCGGGAAGAATCGCTATGCGGATTTTTAAGTTCGCTTTCAAGCACGACAGGCCGATTAGCAAAGCTCTCCATGCCGCCTGCTTCCCCGCATCGTCGCCATCGAAGCAACATACGATTTCGTTTGTGTAGCGCCTCAACACCAAAAATTGGTCGTCGGTGAGTGCTGTGCCCAAGGGCGCGACTGCGTAGGGAATTCCGTGTTGCGCGAGCGTAACTACGTCCATGTACCCTTCGGTTACGAGCAACTTTGTTAATTTGTGTCCAGAGTTTCGGGCTTCGTAGAGACCGTACAATTCGCGACCTTTCTTATACACTTCCGAGGCTGGAGAATTGATGTATTTGGGAATTGCGTCCGGTCCCAACACGCGACCACCAAAACCCATGACGCGACCCCGGGTGTCTCGAATAGGAAACATCACCCGATTTCTAAATCGGTCGTACGGCTCCTTGTCATCTTTTTTGACAAGCAGTCCGCAATCGAGAAGGACATCCTCCTTTATATGCGAGAGTGCAGACTTCAATGCACCGAATGAGTCGGGGGCAAACCCGATGCCATAACGTTCAATGGTTTCGTCGAGTAGTCCGCGGTTTGTCAAATATTGTTGCGTTGACTTGCTGGACCGCAGTGCTTCTACGAAGAATTGTTTGGCTTGATCCAGAGCGGAATACAGAGTATTCAATCGTTTCAGTCTTGCGTCGGACATTCGACTCGTGCCGATGTTCGGTAGCTTCATCCCTGCCATTGCTGCAAGTTGCTGCACGGCTTCAGGGAAAGTCTTGTTTTGGGTTTCTTGCACAAAATTGATCGACGATCCGTGTGCCCCACATCCGAAGCAGTGGTAAGTTCCACTATCGGGATATACGTGGAAAGAGGGAGTTTTCTCCTGATGAAATGGACATCTACCCTTGAAAGACTTTCCAGCCCTTTCAAGCGCTACACGCTCTCCGATCAACTGCACCGCGTCGACGCGGACTTGGAGGTCTTCAAGAAATTCACGTGAAAACTGGGGCATAGGCTTCGAAGATCTTGTTCAGTTACTTTGACAATCGATCGCGGACGAAAGCACTGACTCTGGACATATCGGCTTGACCGGACAAGTCGATCGACAATTTTCGCATGACTTGACCCATTTGCTTCATGTCTGAAGCAGACAATTCCTCGCAAACGGAATCGATCTTCTGCTGTAGTTCATCATCAGTCAATTGTTTTGGAAGAAATTCTTCGATGACAGTAATTTCGTACTGTTCCTGATCGGCGAGATCCGTTCGATCCGCCTCGAGGTATTGTTCCGCTGAATTACGACGCTGCTTGATCATGCGGTTAAGAATTGTTAAGACCTGACTATCGTCAAGAGGCTTGCGAGCTTCAACTTCTGCTTGTTGCAGATCGGCCTTGACCAACCTTAGGGCAGCGACCAGTTGGCGATCTCTTTCCCGCATTGCTGTGCGAGTCGCATCGGCAATGCGCGTTTGCAGACTAGCTTCCATAGTTGTTTAAAGTTCCTTCCTACCAAAGGAAAGAACGATTAAGGAGAGTTCAGTGAAGTCGTTCGAAACGACGTGCTTCTCTTTGGAGCTTTTTAAGGTGCCGCTTTACAGCAGCGGCGTTCTTTCGTTTTCGAACGGTAGTGGGTTTTTCGTAGTATTCTCTGCGCCGCGCTTCCGATAATACACCTGCCTTTTCGCAGGCTCTTTTGAAGCGTCTAAGCGCTAGATCGAAGGGTTCGTTGTCTCTAACTTTGACCGAAGGCATCCGGCATCCTCGCTGGCGGGTCAGAGATTTTACACAGAGCTTGGGCAAAATCAACAACATTGGATGCCAAAGGAGCGGTCGTCAAAACTTGGTTGGCATCTGTGCGCAGAGTTTTTATGGCACAGAATTTACTGTGAGCAGAAGTTGGGATGCAATCCAATTTGAAGCGAATTCTTAGTCATATCACGGCTACTTGGGGCCGAAGAAAAGCCGGAAGATTGGTGGATTTGATCAATCGTTTGAGTTTCGCACCAGTCTAGTTAGGAAGCGGGAGTGCTCCAAGCTCTTGCGGCTCTCGTCGTAATTTCTGGAACGCTCTGTCCTAGCTTTGTTGCTGCATACACTTCGATTGCCAAGTACGCCGCAATTCCGATTCCGGCTTCAAGTACATAGATCCAAGGTACAAGAAAACAAAGAGCGAGCAGAATTCCAAAACAACCTAGCGCTTGGGCTAGGACAACTATCCAGATCAGTCGTGTCGCTTCCCGTTTTTTTGACGAATCTAAAGAATTCATTTGAAGCTTTTGCAACCCACTGACACAATCATACGGCATTGAAGTACCAATTTTTGAAACACTGTAGCGTTATCACTCTCTAGGTAAAAGTACAAGTCATCTAGGTTCTTTACAATCGGTTCATGAATACTTTTCGTCTGGTGCTGTAGATGCCTCCAGAAGTCTTTATCGACGGTGCGGAAGGCACGACCGGGATTGAGTTGTATAAACGACTGGAATCAAGATCGGACCTAAACCTTCTTCAAATCGATCCTGACCTGCGCAAAGACATTGAATCTAAACGCCAAATGTACGAACGCGCAGATGTCGTCGTCCTGTGCTTGCCGGATGAAGCCGCACGTGAAGCAATTGAACTCTCGTCTTCGACTAGGTTCTTGGACGCCAGTACGGCCCATAGAACAAGTACTGACTGGATCTACGGACTGCCGGAGTTAGCTCCCGCCCAGCGAACGAAGATTTCGAATGCACGTCTGGTTAGCAATCCTGGGTGTTATCCGACTGGATTTTTGTTATCGATTCGCCCATTGGTGGATGCCGGTATTCTTCCATCCAATCGTTTAGTCCGATCGCATGCGCTGTCTGGTTATTCGGGTGGCGGCAAGAAGCTCATTGACAAGTACAAGACAAGGGAATCATTTCGAGAGGAGAGTCGTCCGTACGCAACAACCTTGCAACACAAGCACTTGGCCGAAATGCAGTTTTATTCGGGACTGAATCAACCTCCTCTGTTTGAACCGATGGTTGGTGCTTTCTTTCAAGGAATGTTGGTTCAAACCCCGCTCTTCGCAGCCGAATTGAACGGCTATTCGGATCCTGAGACTATATTGGATGTGTATCGCGATAAATATGCTCAAGAACCCTTTATTAAAGTTTATGAAACGGAAACCGCAGTCGCAGAAGGAGGCTATCTGTCTCCGCAGTCGTGCAACGGCACCAACCGCATAGACCTCATGGCATTTGGGCACTCTGATCAAGTGTCTATTACTGCTCGCCTAGACAATCTTGGGAAAGGTGCCGCCGCCGCCGCCGTTCAAAACCTAAATCTAATGCTGGGACTTCCTGAAGAAACTGGATTAACTATATGACCGAGCTTGAACTACTAGAGAAGAGCTACAAAGAACTATGTTCTCGAGAGCTTTCTCTGAATCTAACCCGCGGAAAACCAGGAAGCGAACAGTTGGATTTGAGCAATGAGTTGGACGGTGTTCTCAATGGCGACTTTCAATCGGTCGACGGGACTGACGTGAGAAACTATGGAGGACTGCGTGGAATACCGGAGATTCGAGAAATCGGTGGACGAATACTAGGACTGAGTTCAGACAACGTGATTGCGGGAGGGAATTCAAGCCTTCACCTTATGTATTTGACTGTGGATCAGCTAGTCAATTGGGGTCTTGCAGGTCCTCCACTCAGTGCCAAGTCGGAGATTTCGGCGCTTTGCCCAGTGCCCGGATATGATCGCCACTTCACTTTGACACAACGTCTAGGTATAGACATGATTAATGTCCCGCTGACCGATACTGGTCCGGATATGAATCGAGTGGAAGAGCTGGTGCGTAATGACTTGTCAACGAGTTTCATCTGGTGTGTACCGAAACACTCAAATCCTACAGGGTGTACCTACAACTCCGAAACGGTGGATCGTCTTGCAGCGCTTCCGGCATTAAGAAATCAAGTTCCGGACTCCCCGTTTTATGTGCTTTGGGACAACGCATATGCCCTACATGACTTTTTGGATCCGCATCCCGAACTTGACAGCATCTATGAGCGAGCAAGGCAGCATGGCACGGAGGATCGAATTGTTCAATTCGCCTCGACCTCGAAGATCACTTTTGCTGGAGGAGGAGTTTCATTTGTGGGCGGATCGGATGCCATCTTAGAAAGCTTTGATAACTACTTGTTTCCGATGACTGTCGGCTTTGACAAAGTCAATCAATTGAGACATGCTCGATTTTTTGGTGGTAGTGAAGGTCTGCTTGAGCACATGCAAAAGCATGCGCAAGTACTCAGACCGAAGTTTGAGGCAGTTCAAAAGGGACTGGCAGAATCACTTGGGAATCGTGGGATTGCGACGTGGACCCAACCCACTGGAGGCTACTTTGTTTCTTTGGATGTCAAACCTGGTCTGGCATCTGCAGTGGTGCAGCTGGCTCAGGATGCAGGCTTGTCCTTAACCCCCGCAGGTGCGACATTTCCCTACGGAAACGACCCAAATGACAGCAACATTCGCATTGCCCCTACGTTTGCATCTTTGACTGAGGTCGAATCGGCAATGGATGTACTGGGAACTTGCGTTCGCCTTGCCGCAGCGCGGCAAAAGATCGAAAAGGCATGACTGAGACTCGACCCACAGTGATAGGAATTGTGCAACTTTGTGCTGATGCCGATGTACCTGCCAACTTGTCAGTTTGCCGAGACTTGGTGGCTCGAGCTTCGGATCAAGGAGCGGAAGTAGTTTTTCTCCCCGAAGCGTTTGCATACATTGGTTCCGATCGAGATATGAAGCAACATTTGGAAACTCTCGACAATCCTGGTCCAATTCTGTCGTGTTGCCTCGATCTCTCGCGCAAACATGGCATTCATTTGGTGGCTGGAGGGTTTCCCGAGCTAGCGGCTGATGGAAGAGCTCACAACACCTGTCTGCATATCACCCCCGAAGGTGAGATTGCTGCGGCGTATAGGAAAATCCACCTCTTCGATGTGGATTTGTCGGATGGCACTCGCATGTTGGAATCGCGCAGCACATCGCCTGGAGACAAATTGGTTACTTCGGAGTTGCCCTTTGGAAAGCTTGGTCTCAGTGTGTGCTATGACGTGCGCTTTCCCACGATGTTTCAGGACCTAGTCGATCGTGGTGCCATCGCCCTTGCGATTCCTGCAGCGTTCATGAGAACTACCGGTCAAGACCACTGGCACGTACTCATGCGTTCGAGGGCTATCGAATGTCAAGCGTACGTTATTGCGGCAGCGCAGTTTGGTGATCACAACCACCGAGGCAGAAAGTCGTTCGGGCATGCGCTAGTTGCCGATCCATGGGGAAACATTGTGTCTGAATGTACCGAATACCAAAACGATGTGGCGATCGCTCAAATCGATCCCTCTGAAGTGGAACGTATCCGTTCGGAACTTCCTAGTTTGCGAAATCGGGGTAGTTGGAGATGAGAGAACCTATCGCTCCTCGTCGAACGACGAACATGCTGATCATTATTGCGGCTCTTATCGTCATCCTTGCCGGTCTCAAAGCCGGTCAATCTCTCTTGGTTCCCTTCCTGCTGGCCGTGTTCATCGCAACAATTGCAAGCACTCCCATTCAATGGCTGACTAGGCATCGTGTGCCGAATTGGCTTGCGGTCCTACTCGTCGCAATTCTGGTGGTCCTAGTCCTGACGGGTCTCGGATTGGTGGTTTTACAGACCTTCCGAGAATATCAAGCAGAACAACAGGTTTACATCGAGAAGGTTAGGGAGCTATTAAATAACGTCGCCAATTTCGGTGCAAGGCTGGGCATGCCTATTGCAGAAGACACCGTAAGGACCCTTTTTGATGCTGAAGACGTTGGCAGATTCGCAGGAGATGCAATTCGGCGCATTGGATCGGTGCTTTCCAACTTCTTCTTGATTCTCCTGACAGTGATTTTCATTTTGGCGGAGGCTACGGAATGGCCGCGTAAACTTCGAACGTTTCTGTCAGACAGAGAGATGGAGATTGAGTGGCTCAATCAGTTTGGTTCCACACTGAACCGTTACATCGCCATCAAGTCGACAACAAGCCTACTAACAGGTGTTTTGGTAACCATCCTGCTCAGCATCATGCAGGTGGATTTCGCAATTCTGTGGGGATTGTTGGCATTCTTGTTGAATTACATCCCGAATATTGGAAGCTTTATTGCCGCGACACCGGGAGTCATGGTCGCGATGGTTCAGCTCGGATATGGTCCTGCATTCATCGTGCTAATAGGCTATGTAGTGATTAATGTAGGAATTGGCGCAGGCATTGAGCCCCGATTCCTAGGTCGGACCCTAGGTTTGTCAACTTTGGTGGTTTTCCTATCGTTAGTTTTCTGGGGTTGGATGTTTGGTCCAGTAGGAATGCTACTTTCTGTTCCGCTCACGATGACTGCGAAAATCGCTTTCGGTACATCTGAATCCACTGAGTGGATTGCCCATTTGCTCGAACCCGGTGTTCCTCGCAACGCAGCGGAGAAATCAAAATAGCCGAATGTAATGCACGGTGGCCCAATTCTTGCCTACTATGGAAGTGAAGACGGCTACGTCGGAAAATACTTAGACGAGCAAACGCGAATGCTGTTGCAACACACCAATAGCGGGAATAAAGTCGTTGGATCTCACTTGCGGATAGCCGTCAACAAGCCTTCAAAACTCTTGATGAAGCTTTACACCCGATGCTAATCCCTCTATACGACCACAATCCGGTCGACAAAACTCCGATAGTCACTTACTCATTGATAGCAATGAATGTTCTAGTTTGGGTAGGACTTCAGGGTGTGGGTATTGATCCGATGTTTGCAAAGTCGATTTGCCAATTCGGACTCGTAAGCGGAGATCTACTAGGAACAATTCCAGAGGGTACTCGTATACCGCTGACTCCAACACTGGTATGTCAACTGGACGGCTCGCCCGATCCGCACACTTTGATCACTTCGATGTTTATGCATGGTGGATGGCTACATCTGATCGGAAACATGTGGTTTCTGTGGATTTTCGGGGACAACGTGGAGAACAGCTTGGGACGGGTCAAATTCCTGTTGTTCTACCTAGCTTGCGGACTTGCGGCCTCTGTTACCCAAATCGCAACGGATGCTCAGAGCGTGGTTCCAATGGTGGGTGCGTCCGGCGCCATCGGCGGCATCATGGGCGCATACATAGTTCTGCACCCAAGGACAAGAGTTAAATCCCTACTGTTTTTACTTTTTTTCGTCACAATAATTGAAGTTCCCGCAGTCCTCATTCTTGGAATCTGGTTCTTGACTCAGCTATTGTCGGGGCTGCCTGAGCTTGGCTCGGTAAACAAAGGAGGCGTGGCTTTCTGGGCACATATCGGAGGCTTCGTAGCGGGCGCGGGACTTGTACTGCTGCTCAAGCCTAGACAGCAATTGCTTAAATTGCGACGTTAGCAGTCTGCGAGCATCATTCGCAGGTCTTGTCTGAATTGTTAGTGAACCGCAATAGCGTGACTTCGTTGGACACGTGGTCGAAGTACGGTTCAAGCGGCAGTCCCACCCGGAGCTCTTCGGGTTCAACGTGAATCAACGTTGAAGTCATGCGAACGCCTTCTTTTAATTCCACGATTGCAAGAAGTTGCGGTACTTCGTCCGCAAAATGGGGAGCCGTAGGTTGCCTTGCAATGGTGAAGGAGTACAGTGTCGCCTCTCCTGAAACGTCGCGCCACGTAAGCGAAGATTCCAGGCAACGAGGACAATGGTTGCGAGGATAAAACACCCAGTGCGAACAGCCGTCGCACTGTTGCAGCCGGACAGTCTCGTCCTGAAGTCCTTTCCAAAACGGAGTAGCCGCTGGAGTTTGCAATGGAAGGGGTTTCTCGAATTCCATCCTATGATCCCTGCAAAATGAGCGCGGCTTGCTCGCTCATGATTCCGCCCGTTCCGGAGACATACACGTTTCTGCATGATTCAACTTGCCGATCACCGGCGCGCCCCATAATCTGGCAAGCTCCTTCTATGACTTGAGTCATGCCGCCGGCAGCTCCAGCCTGGCCCATACCGAGCTGTCCACCGTGAGTGTTGACGGGAAAGTCCCCTGCGAATCCCAGATCGTGGTCGAGGATGAATTCCATTCCCTCTCCTTTTTCACAGAATCCAGCGTCTTCGATCGTAAGCAGGACGGTTATCGTGTAGCAGTCATAGATTTCACAGGCATCGATCTCTTTCCGAGAAATGTCCGCCATTTCAAACGCCGTTTGGGATGCCGGACCCACGGGAGACCGGCACAAATCTTTGGCGAAGGTTGGAGTCTTCATTGTCAGGTGTTCGCCAAATCCAGTAATCCATACAGGATCGTGTGGACATTGCCTGGCAATCTCTTTGCTGGCAACGACAACTGCACCTCCTCCTGCGACGGGCATCACAATTTCGAGCATGCGTAGAGGATCGGCGATCATTCGACTTGACAGGACGTCGTCTGCAGTAACTGGTTTCTGGTAAAAGGCAGCGAGCGGATTCAATGCTGCACTCTCTCGTTGGTGCACTACCAGTTTGGCTAGTGCCTCAGGTTTGTAGTCGAATTCTGATGCATAACGCTGAGCAATCATTGCGTAGCCGCAATTCTGCGCCAAGTTGCCAAAGGGAATTTCGAATTCTGCTTGAGGAGAACCCCATTTGTGACTCGATGACTGAAAGTAGCGACGAGGATCTACTGGTCCTCGATTGGGATTGGAAGGAATGGGTCTGCCGGGAGTTGCACAAATCACGACATCTGCAATTCCGAGTTCGATTGCCGCCGCGGCGCGCCAAACCATTCCTACTGGGTTCGCGCCGCCAAGATCGACTCGCTCAGCGAAATTCACCGGACGCCCCAAATACTCGACGATTGTTGCCGGAGTAAACATATCTGCTTCACGAATTTCGCTACAAACGATGCCATTTACTTGATCGATCGAAAGATCCGCGTCTTTCAATGCTTGTTTTGTAAGTTCAGCCCATTGGTCGATGGTGAATCGCTTTTCGTCGGTATAGCGTCTAACATGAGGCCACTGTGCATAGCCAACAATGGCGGCGGTGCCGTTAAGTCCCATACAGTTTCTTCAATTGGATAGCCTGCTTAAGGCTACCATTGTCCAAATAACTCATTCAATCAATCCCAACCACTTCATCCATTGAAAGAATACGAACCGGCTCGAAAACACGAAAAGTACTTGTGGCTTGTGCGGCATGCAAAGTCAGCCCGTCCTTTTGGTGTGGAGGATAGGGAACGTCCTCTAAATCCGCGAGGATTCCGAGATGGCGGCATTATGGCCAAGCAGCTTGCGAAATTCGAACATCCTCCTGAAACGTTTCTTGTTAGTGACGCCTTGAGAACGCGTCAAACGGCAGAATTGATCAACGAATTTCTTCAGGTTGAAATCGAACTGAAGCCAGTCCTGTATTCGGCAGGTTCTTCAGATGTGGAAACTCTGATGCAGGGATTGAGCGAGGAACTAACGAGCGTTGCGATTGTGACTCACTTGCCAACCATCGAGAGATGTTTGTGGGCGTGTAAGACACGCAATATGATCGAGTTTTTTCCCACTTTGGCGATGGCCCGTCTGGAACACATTGGATCTTGGCGCAACTTCAATTTTCGATCGGCTATTGTTCGAAAGTTCGTCGTGCCACGTTCGTTTCGAAAATAGCGGCCGACATTCATTGAGTCCGTTGTAATCGTCGGGAATATCATTAACTCACGATGTGTTTCGAGATTCAAATCAATGACAATTCTCATTTTCTTAGCCCTTCTTGGGGTTCTGTACTTGCTGTATCGAATTCTTGATGAGATGCCCCAAATAGAAGTCACACTTTCAGAACAACAGCGGGACTTGGCGAAAATTCGTGAGCTTTTGGAATCAAAATCAAAGGAGTCCTGACAACATTTCTGAATTTCAAGGAAAATTCAATTGTCGATGACAGCAGACCCGCTACGACTTCTACTTGATGACCGCTCCCAAGCTGCTTCGCTACAGGACCCGCTTTGTGATCGATGTTTTTTGGCGACAGTCAACGACCACGGTAATCCCGAGGTTCGAACTCTTGTAATTCGCGATATTGAAGGTCGCATGGGAGTATTTGTGAACGGTTCCAGCCCGAAGTGCCAACAATTGGAAAACTCCGCAACTGCGACGGTCATGATGTACTTCGAATCGATAGGTGTTCAATATCGAGTTGAGACCGAGTTAAGCCCAATCGAATCGATGCTTGTGCACGATATGTGGCAAAACCGCCCCGACGTGTCAAAAAAATTGGACTATCTCTACACAACCTTTCCGCAAAGCTCACCAATGGAGAATAGGGAGCTCTTATTGGCAAGTCTTGAGGAAATGGCCGTACCTCGGGTCGCGCCAAAGACTGCAAAGGGGTTTTACTTCGAACCAATGACATCCGTCGAACGACTATCGCTCGACCAATCGGATGGACTCCATGTTAGAACGCTGTTTAAGTACTTAGGAAGTTCCTGGAGCGTGCAGCAGCTCGTCCCGTAGCTCCACCCCACTCTCTTTTGTCGAAGTCCTAGCAGGAGGAGCGGTTACTGACTCACGCTTTCGTTCACAGGTCGAATACCCGAAAGCGTTTGAAAGCAAGTTGCTCGAGCAATCTCGAAGAATGATTGAACGTAGCTCAGGTGTGCTCGGTCCTTGCGAACGGCGGCGTACAAAGTGGACCATACGCCATTCTTCCCAAGCGACTTGGTTGTTAGGTAATTCTTCTCCATGTACTCTTCTAAAACCCAGTTCGGGAAGCAAGCCACACCGCGTCCGTTCGCAACTACGTGAATGATCATGGTGGTCAACTCACAGTGTCGAGTGTTTTCCGGTTCTACACCTGCAGGATCGAGAAAGAACTTGAACACATCCAAACGTTCACGTTCGATTGGATAGGTAACAAGGGTTTCGTCTACAAGGTCTTTTGGCTCGATGTAGCGTCGTTTGATTTTGGTCAGCGGGTGAGACGTTGCAATCCCAACTCTTGCTTCATAGCGAAACAACGGTTCGTAGACCAGTTCCAAGTTTTCTACAGGGTCTGAAGTAATGACCAAATCCAGTTCGCCTCGAGTGAGTGCTGGCAGAGGTTGAAAGTGAAACCCACTTGATACATCGAGGTCCACATCGGTCCATTCTTCTCTATAGGCCGAAAGGGCAGGTAACAGCCAGTCAAAACAACTGTGACATTCAACGGCCAGATTAAGTCGACCGGTAGCTCCGGTTGCGAGACGAGCAACATCAATCATGGCGTTGCGCACAAGAGGCAAAACCTCGTCCGCTAAGTCCAGCAGCCGATTTCCTACATTGGTGAACTGAACAGGTCGACTTCGACGCGACAAAACGGAACATCCGATTCTGTCTTCGAGGTTTTTAATTTGGTGTGAGAGAGCAGACTGTGTAAGACAGACGCGTTCCGCAGCATCTTGTAGAGTGCCTGTCTCCCGAAGTGCACGTAGTGTGCGGAGGTGTCTCATTTCAATTTTGTTCGTGAGCATAATTCACCTAAATAGTCTCGTCAGTGAAATTTATTCATGCTATTCGTTGATTGTATGTCAAGTTTCAATCGAAATAGAAAATCGGTGCTATAGCGAGAATATCGGGCGAAGGGCAAGACGCGCGAAGCTAAGGAAATAAGCTAGAAACAGAATTGGCTTGTTATTTAGCCCAGCACGAAGACGATGATTGGGAACAACACAACCAACACAACCAGGAAATACACAACGAAATTCAAAATATCGTTCTGCAGTGAATCCTTGGCAAGTTTGAGCCTGGAACCGATTAGGGCCCACGACGCGCCGCCCAAGATGACCGAACCAACCAACGTCAAGACGAGTGCACCCATAGTTACAAATATTCTCTAGTCAGTTTGCTGGTAGTCACGGACGCATCCCAAATCTCACAGGACCTGTGAGAGTGTCGAGTTGGGGTTGAATCCACTCAATCCAATTACAAAGGACAGGACGGGTTTCGCGGGGGTCAATCAATTCGTGGACCGAAAACGACTCCGCTCGCGGAAAGGGAGACCTCGCGTCTCGAAGCCGTTCTTCGATTTCCGCACGTTTCGCAATGGGATCATCTGCTGACTCGATTTCGCGATGGTAGGCAACGGCTACCCCTCCTTCCAATGGTAACGCACCGGTTTCGACCGACGGCCAAGCCAACACATAGGCGTTCGGCGCGTAGTGAGCTGCAGTTGCCACGCCAAATCCCTTGTGAATCTGTATCGATGCCCAGGGAATAGTAGCTTGAGACGCAGCTGCTACCGCGGCCATTCCATAGCGTATGGTTCCTTTCCTTTCGGCTTCGGGTCCAATCATGAATCCGGGTTGGTCGATGAAGTTCACAACGGGCACGTGAAACGTGTCGCACATTTCCACGAATCGACGATATTTTTGTGCGGCTTCGGCAGTCATTGCTCCCGCATAGACACGACAGTCATTGGCCAGCACGCCCACTGGTTGACCAGCCAAGCGAGCGAGACCCACGATCTGACTTGACCCGTAGTCGGCACCCAATTCAAAGAAAGAGTCCTTGTCCATGATCATGGCAACCATCTGTCGAGCGTCGAATCCTTCGTTTGAATTTCGCGGAATTATTGATAGCAGCGCTTCTTCCATTCGGCCAGGATCGTCGTTCGATTCAATTCGTGGAGTGCGTTCGTAGACGCTGCTCGGCAAATAACTCAGAAATCTTCTGCACTGGGCAAGAGCGGCCACCTCGTCGTCAGCAACATTGTCGACCAATCCGCTCTTCGTCTGAATATGTGCTCCTCCAAGTTCGTCCTTGGTAAGCGAGACTCCCAATGCCCTTTCGACTAACTTCGGACCGCCAATCAGAATTTGAGCCGTATATTTGGTCATTACGGAAAAGTGCGAGGCCGCCATACGACCAGCAGGAAATCCCGCTACAGCTCCTCCTGCCATGGATACGACTGGAACCTCTCCCAACGCATCGGAAATGATCTTGAATCTAGGTTCACCAAAGACCGATTCCCCTCCGCCTCCGCCTCCTCCTCTGCGTTTTCCGCCACTCCTGACGCTGCCTCCGCCTCCTTCGAGCATGCGAACCAACGGAATCTTGTATTGAACTGCCAGATGTTCAGCGTAGATGCTCTTTCGCAGACCGGCGGAATTTGGGGAACCGCCTTTGAGGGTAAAGTCTTCCCCTCCTACGACGACTCGGCGATTGTCAATGCGGCCAAAGCCGAGAACGTAGTTGGCCGGTACAAATCCGAGGAATTTGTCCTCGTCATCATAGTCTGGGACTGCGGTTGCCAAGCCCTGTTCTTGAAACGAACCAGGGTCTAGAAGTGTGTCTATGCGTTCGCGGATCGTCAGGCGGCCACGTGCGTGTTGCTTTGCGACTCCATCTTTGCCACCTTGTTGCTTTGCGAGTTTCCGCCGGCGACGCAGTTCCTCGACTTCAGTCGCCCAACTCACCTTATGATCCTTGTTCGACGCTTGCGAACCTAGGTGAACGCTGTTCCATGTTTGCCCGGATGGCTTCAACTTGATTAGGCGATCCAATGAGCTTTGACTGAAGCTTTGCTTCGAGCTTGAGCCCGGTTCGCTCATCGCCGTGCCAAGCCGTTTCCCAGAGGAGCTTGCCCGCTCGAACTGCGTCAGGACTCTTCGACGATATTTCCTGGGCAAGTTCCATAGCAGATGCAAGTGGATCTTCAACTACGTGCGATATGAGACCAAGCTCCTGTGCTTGAGTTGCCGAAAGAATACGCCCGGTAAAGGTTAATTCCTTTGCAACATCGATGGATACCAAGTCGCGTAACGTCTGGGTGAGAGACATATCCGGTATTAGACCCCATTTGATTTCCAAAACGGAGATTTTTGCTTCGGCGGCGGCAAACCGTATGTCGGCAGCAAGGGCGATTTGGCATCCTCCGCCATACGCGACTCCGTGAAGTGCAACGATGACAGGCATGGGGAGGCGTTTCCAAATGTAAGCAGCGCGTTGGGCCGAGTTTTCGGGTCGTGGATCCTCTGTCGTAATCGAGGGGACGATGCGGTCTGGATTCTTTGGACGATCCGCCATTCCTCGAAAACTGTTCATATCAAGGCCGGCGCAGAATCCGGGTCCATTTCCTGAAAGAACGACAGCTCGAATGTCGTTGCGATCCATCAGGTTTTCGCCGGCTTCCACCAGAGAAGTGAACATTTCAGGTGAAAGTGCGTTGTATTTCTCGGGTCGATTGAGACGAACATCGGCAATGTGCTCGTCGACCATTTCAATAGTGACTAAAGAACTCATGGTCCTCCTTTTGGGTTTGCAATTTGTTTAGCAATTCACGCGCACTCGCGTTGTCTAGGGTTCAATGACTGCTATCACTTGGTCTTCGTCGATGGAGTCGTCCTTACGAACTAGCAATTCTCTCACGATTCCAGAGACGGGACTCTCCACGGGGATTTCCATCTTCATTGATTCTAGGATCATGAGAACATCGCCTTCCGAAACGTTGTCGCCGACATTGGCCTCGATTTTCCAGACTTTGCCAGTGACTTCACTTTCGACGTTTACGGATGCCATAGTTGGTTTGTGGCCTTGTCAGTGCGAAAAGCGCGAATGCAGCTGTTCCAGCAATCCCGTATGAACTTGTCCAAGTATGAAAGGCTCACTTCCGAGAACATATTGAAGAAGGTCCGAGTTGGTGGAGACTCCTTCGACCTCGAAGGCTTTGAGTGCAATGGAAGTTCGGGCGATTGCCTGTTCTCGACTAGTCCCTGTTCCAATGATTTTAGCCAGCAATGGATCGTAGTAAGGAGTTATGTGGTTGCCAGCGCGATAGCCGGCTTCGATTCGGACTCCGTCAAAGGAAACTGGTCGAAACACATTGAGTTTTCCCGTTGACGGTAGCATGCGATTGGAATCTTCCGCATATAGCCGAGCTTCCACAGCGTGCCTGACCGGCACATTTGACCCCAAATCTAAAGAATCTAGTGATCCTCCCGCGGAAATTTGCATTTGGATTGCAACCAAATCGACGTCATAAGCTTCTTCGGTAACTCCATGTTCGACTTGAAGCCTCGTGTTCATTTCGAGAAATCCAAACTTGCCTTCGGCATAAAGACACTCAACCGTTCCAACACTATCGTAGGTTCGAATTGCTTCGGTCAATTTTGGCTCGATGGTTGCCGATTGTTCGTCGAGGTCTCCTGGTACGGGTGTTTCTTCTATCAGTTTTTGATGACGGCGTTGAATTGAACATTCTCTAGCACCGAGAATTGCACAATTGGACCCATCAGCAACGGCTTGAAACTCTATGTGTCGGGGCTGAGACAGGTATTTTTCCGCATAGAGCGAGTCGTCGGCAAAACCGGATTGTGCAAGCGTTTGCGCTTGCTTGAGTTTAGTTGGGATTTCTTTCTCGTAATGTACAACAAACATGCCGATTCCGCCTCCGCCCGCTGCGGGCTTAAGAACAATCGGAAGTCCGGCTTGTTCTACAAATTCTCGGACACATTGCTCATCTCGTATCAGCCCGCTTCCTTCATGCACAGGAATGCCAAGTTTTCTCATTGAATCTCGCGCTTCGGTCTTGGTACTCATTCGTCTGATCCACTCGGGCGAAGGGCCAATGAAAGTGAGGCCTGCCTCTTTTACAGCAATTGAAAACGAGTGCGATTCTGCGAGAAATCCGTAACCAGGGTGAATTGCATCTGCACCACAATCGTTGGCTGCTTGAAGGATTTGTTCAGTATTGAGATATGTGTCTTTCACTCGATAGCCCGGCAGTCGCACCGCACCGTCGGCTTCTTCAACTGCGGGAGTCTGGGCGTCAAGGTCCGAGTGGCAAACAACGCTCTCAATTCGGAGTCTTCTGCACGCTCGCGCGATTCGGCGCGCAATTACGCCTCTATTTGCAATCAGTACACGTTTAAACATCTGTCAGCGTTTAGAAATAGGAAGGAACTAGTGCTTTAGGTTCCTTCAATCAGGTCGATTATTGAGTCCAACCAACGAAGGGCCTCCGGTCGGTTTGATATATCAGTGACAAATTCTTGACCACGACCCACTGTTTGCAGAGTGTGGTTTCCATACCACAGTTCTTTCTTGCCGTGAAACGACAGACCTGCGTCCTTGAGCCAGGTTGGAACTTTCCACATACTGAGATTCTCACCAGCCTTCGATAGCTTTAGCTCGTCAGGTGATGTCCGGGCTTTGTTGCCTTTGCCGGAGTACAAGGTGTTGTTCGCATTCCAGTTGCCTAGAGTATGTGGGTGTCGATGTCGCAATCCTCTCAACGGACCATGAAAGACCGGATTTGAATCCAAATAGGTGATGCTTTCGACTTCGAGATATGCATAGATTCGATGGTGGCGCTCGCTGCCGTCGAATTCGCCAAACAAGCCAAAGAACAGAAACACATCTCCCAATCCAACCTTTTGGTTCTGAAGATGAGATTGCGCCGGCCCTGTCTGACCAAAGTAGCACCTGCCCCCTTCAAACATTGGGTCGTTGTGGCAAAGAGAATCTCCTGAAATTCTTCCCTTGGTCATGTGTTCCACGACCTGTCCCAAGTCAAGATCAGCGTAGGTTGTCTCTGATCGGTCTTTTGCTGGAATTGGTAGGCTAAAGGGTTGTCCCAAAATGATGGGAGATGGCGCTCCGCCAGCGGAGCTGTCGAATCCCTTGCGGCTGAATACGACTCTCATTTCACCAATGTCACCAAGGTGTCTTGGCTAAGAAGAATTGGATTTTTGATTGATGAGTCAACATAGCGCTGTTCAAGAAGATTCGAATAAACGCATGTACTCCTGCCAAGCTCGAAGAATTCCTTGATAGTCACGAACTACGTCTCCTGTCGTCTGCGTTCCCGAAGTGCATGCGGCTTCGACGTGAGAAGTAATTTCTTTCACGATCTCTAATGGGAATCTGGTTTCAAACATGTCCAAAACCGCTCCGCCCTTGTGATCCTCTGGCTTTTCAAGTGGCATCGTAGCCAAGATCTCATCGATTCGTAGCTTTGTTTCGTTGTTGCAGACGGCTGAAGTCTGTTGAAGCAGCCAACGCGAAAGTACATTGGGCTGATCGCAAACTTTCTTATATGTGGACCAGTCCACGGGTCCGCTAGAGCCTTGGCTCAATTACGCGGGCAGCGTCAGCGACGAACCGGTAAGAAGCTCATAGGCTTCCATGTAGCGACTAGAAGCCGCCTCGACGACATCATCGGGAAGCTCGGGTCCCGGTGGTGTCTTGTCCCATTGGCCTGCCGCTACCTCTGTTTCGAGGTAGTTGCGGGCGATCTGCTTGTCAAAACTATTCTGTTCCCGACCGGGCTCCCATTCTTCTGCAGGCCAGAACCGAGAGCTGTCAGGCGTGAAAATCTCGTCGATCAGTAGAGGCTGATCTTCACCATCGAGGACGCCAAACTCAAACTTGGTGTCGGCAAGAATGATTCCGCAATTCAGCGCGTGCTCGCTAGCTGCGCAGTAGAGGTCAAGTGTTGTATCTCGCAACCAGGACATGGTCTCCAGACCAACGATCTCTACTCCTTCTTCAAAGCTTATGTTCTCGTCGTGAAGGCCAGCTTCAGCTTTCGTTGATGGCGTGAATAATGGTTCGCTCAATCTGTCGCTGTTCTTCAATCCAGCTGGTAGTTCAATTCCGCACACTCTTCCGGATCTCATGTAGTCTTTGTAGCCACTGCCAGTGATGTATCCGCGGACGATGCATTCAACGGGCAAAACTGAAGTGCGGCGACATAACATGATTCGACCTTCAATTTGTTCTCTTTCTTCATCCGTCAATCCAGGCACGTCGGCAACATCGGTACTAATTAGGTGGTGTTTGACCTTGTCGGCGAAGTAGTCGAACCAAAATCGCGATATTTGCGTGAGAACGACTCCTTTGCCCGGTAGTCCATTGCCAAGTACAACGTCAAATGCGCTTATACGATCAGTGGCAACAATTAGCAGTCCAGATCCTCCATTGTCCAGGGTGACGTCATAGAGGTCTCGGACCTTTCCCTGTCGTTTGTTAGGAAGTGTTAGATTGGTCTCAGTTACTGTTTTTGGCATGGTTAAAGTTAAGCGGTGTTTCCACCGTCCACAGTGTACACAGCACCTGTTACAAATGAAGATTCGTCACTCGCCAAGAACATCATCACTTGGGCAACTTCATTGGGTTCGGCATAGCGCTGTAGGGGAATTGTCGCTGTGATGCGATGTTTTGCGGCTTCTTGGTCGTGAGGGATCATTCCTTGCTCTAGGCTGCGCATCATGCGCGTCTCCACAGGTGAGGGATTGACGGAGTTGACTCTGATGCCGGCTGATGCGAATTCCTTCGCGGCGGACCGCATGAGTCCGATTACTGCGTGCTTGCTTGTGCAATACGCACTTAATCCCATACCGCCCCTTAGTCCAGCTACGCTTGAGGTCACTACGATGCTGCCGCCGCCTCGTTCCATCATGCTAGGAACTACCGACCGAATTCCATTCCACACGCCTTTTACATTGACCGCCATTACGTGGTCAAACATTGCGTCGTCGTAGTCCAAGAGAGGCTTCACATGACCTTCAATTCCCGCGTTGGCGATCAAGATATCGACACCTCCGTAGCGTTCGTTGGCAGCATCCACCATGCCCGAATTGCCTTCCAGCGTAGAGACATCGGCGACGTAGTGGCTTGAGCGGCTGTTGCCACCCGAACTTACATGCTTTTTGAGATCGGATTCATTGAGATCAACCGCGAGGACATTGCAGGCGTTGCGTGTGAACAAGTCAGTGACGGATCTGCCGATTCCACCAGCTGCTCCGGTAACAATTGCAGTCTTGCCGAGAAGTCGATTCCCTGTTTGTTCTTGGCGCATATTCATTGAAATGAAGAGTTCGAATGTACCTCTAAGTCTTAAGTGCCACGTCAAAATCCTCGATTAAATCGTCGCAATCTTCGATCCCCACGGACACTCGAATGAGCGAATCGGCAATGCCCATGCTGGCTCTGCGTTCTGCTCCCATCTCGTGGTAGATAGTGTGTGCGACCGGTATCGCAAGGGTACGGTTGTCACCGAGATTGGTGGAGCTGATCACCAGCTTTAATCGATTCAATAGCTGAAATGGATCGATTTCGTCCACCAACTCGAAAGACAGCAACGCTCCCGGTTTACTGAATCTCAACTTCGCTCTTTCGTGTTCCGGGTGGTCGGAGAGACCGGGGTAGTAGACACGAACAACGCGTGGATGCGCGTGTAGAAAATCCGCCAGTCTTTGGGCGGTTGTGCACTGACGTTGCATCCTTAGCGCGAGAGTCTCAGATCCGGTCGCAATATGGAAAGCAGCTTCAGGAGTAAGTGTGGCTCCAAAGTCTCGCAATCCCTTCTTGCGAATTTGGGTCAGCCCCCATCGATTGGAGTTGTCTTTCTTATATTCGTCGTAAATGTTGGGGAATCCAACCCAATCGAAATTTCCAGTCTCCGTGATGGCTCCACCCAGGGCATGCCCGTGTCCGCTTATGTACTTTGTCAGACTGTTTACGACGAGACTGGCGTTTGAGTCGATCGGTTGATACAAGAATGGTGAAGTCATCGTGTTGTCCACCACATAGACCAGTCCTCGTGCTGCACACAGTTTTCCGATCTGGTCCAAATCGGAAACCTGGGTGCGCGGATTTGCGATAGTTTCAACGAAGACCAAGCGGGTGTTTTCTTGTATTGCGCTCTCAACATTGGAGACATCAGTCGCGTCGACGAACGTCAAGTCGATACCAATGGTCGAGAAACTTTTGAAAAGACTATCTGTATTCCCAAACAGAAATGAGCTTGAGACTACGTGGTCTCCTTTGCGCAACAATGCAAACAGAGCAGAGCCAATTGCTGCCATGCCCGTCGCGAAACATACGGTGTCAATACCGCGCTCCATTTTCGTAATCTTGGACTCGAGTGCGGTAACCGTGGGGTTTACCTGACGGCTGTAGGCATAGCCTTTCTGCTTTGCCTGAAATACGTCGACGAGATCCTGTACATCGTCGAACCCGAACGCTACATTTGCGTGAATCGGTTTGTGCAGCGAGCCATGTTCGATCGGTTCTTGCCGATCTGAATGGATGATTTGAGTGGTGAATCCTGGCATGGTTTTGGCTTTTGGGAAGCGAGGCCGTCAAATCGAAACGACAAGTTTATAGAGATTTGGTGATTTGCGAAGGATTTTGGTCGAGTTCTCGAGATGTTCCGCGGATTTGTTGTGGAAGTTCTAGCTGGAATCCTCGCTTTGAACGAACGGAAGATCCCATAGTTGGAAGACTCGCGAGAGAGCTGATAGTGCCAAAGAATGTCTTAGTGAACCATTGCGTATTTCCTGCTTTAGTTCGTCTGGGCCGTGGAGTTCCACTTGGATTTCTTCGCCCTCTCCAGGAATTGGATCGCCAAGATGTTTCACATCGTGCGCGACAAAGTGATGGCACAAGTTGGGATGGAACGCCGGATTAGGTTCCACTGCGCCGAGATACGACCATTTGCCGTTTCCATAACCCGTTTCTTCTCGAAGCTCTCGTTGCGCGGCTTTAAGAGGGCTTTCCCCATGATCGACCATGCCACCCGCGGTTTCTAATGTGCAAGATTCAATTCCGAATCGATATTGACGCACCATTACGGATTTTCCTTCGGGAGTGATAGCCACGATGTTCACCCAATCCACAGATTCCAGCACAAGCCGCTTTAGAACCTTTCCCGACCTGGGATGGCGGAGCCAATCGTGCCTGACCTTCAATATTGCAAGATCGTCGCCAATTTCGCTGGAGATTTTTGTCCATTTCAGGTTTTTGTCATTCATGCGTGGTTTGCACTGGTTGCTGGCGTGTCAAGGATGAAACACTGAAAAAGAGTCAATTTTTCTCGTTGTCCTCAGCAAGGCGAAGGTACCTCAATATGGTTGTCTTGGACACTGCGAAGGTTTGCGCAAGCTGTCGTAGTGAGGTTCCTTTTTGCCGCAACTGGACTAAACTTTTCTTTTGCTTACGGTTTAGTGCTTCTCGTCGTCCTAGGCGTTTGCCTCGTGCACGGGCTGCGGCGAGACCCTCGATGGTCCGCGCACGAATCAGATCGCGTTCGTACTCGGCCAGAGCGGCGAAGATGCCGAAGATCAGCTTGCCATTTGGACTAGTGGTATCGAGCAGAGGATCTTGAAGCGAGCGCATATGCGCCCCTTTGCCCTCTATTTCTCTGACAATGGAGAGTAGATCACGTAGGGAACGGGAAAGCCGGTCCAGTTTGACAACTACGACTGTGTCTCCTTTGCTGAGCTCTGTGAGCAGTTTCTCCAATTCAGGTCGCTTGCGGTTGGCACCTGAGTGTGCTTCTACAAGGATCCTGTCGCACCCCGCTTGACGGAGCAACCTAACTTGGGAATCCGCGTTCTGTCTGGACGTCGACACTCGGGAGTAGCCGAAGGTCTTGTTCAAGGGGTAGGAAAGCGTGGCGCAGTGGAATATTGAATTCTACCCCGTTTTCCGAACACCTGGTAGTGAGGGTTGCGGGACGAAGGTCGGAGGCGTGGAAAACCTTCGTCTGGTTACCCCCTAGTATACACATCCGAGCGGCGATCCCATACTTTTTTGTAGAAATTTGTCCTGCGCCGTCAATGCCTAGCCTCTAGCTAGCTCGGACGAATTCCGTCTCAATCTCCTATTACTGAATTTTTCCGATTTTGCGCAAAGTCGGAAAACGAAGGCTTTCCGCACCGTTGATTTAGAGCAATTCGAGAAGCCGGAGTTTGGAGTTGAAAGTTTCTGCTCTCACCGCGAAATCTTGGGTGGTGTGAAGGAAAAAAAATTGGAATCGAAACCCTTGGGAGGGAATGACATGAATTGGATTAGAATTGTGATGGTGAGTTTGGCAGTAGGTTTTTTGATCCAGCCTGTCGCGGCGCATCATGGGCAGCCGGTTGACACGGACAAAGACGGCACCCCAAACATGGAGGACGTGTGTTGGGATCAGAAAAACCACTACCGTTGCTTGAAGAGAGCTGGACTATGGGAGTGGCCCGTCCGACTTGGCACGATGCAGAGTCCCCAAGCCAAATTCGAAAGCATAAGGAGGTGCATGGATCTCAGTGATTGGAAGAATACATTGGTGGCCAAGGCAACCTATTGGGTTGGAATTGCAGCAATAGCAGCGGGTGCTGGCGGAACAGGAGTCGGTCTCATTGGCGCAGGAATTGCTGTAGTTACCGCTGGAAGCTTTGCTTCTGCCGCTGAGAACGCCAGCGATGTATATGACCGCTTGTGTGATGGGAGGTAATTATCGATGAGTGTCACCAGATGGCTTTTTGAGAAGCGCACCCCATGGAAAGGAGAAACTCTTCCACGGATTATTTTTCGCGTTACAGTGCTCTTACTTTGCGTAGTTTTGCTGGCATATGTCGCCTATATCTATTTCTTGGCGTGATGGTCTTGCCAGACGCGAAATACTAATGGAGATCGAGTCCACAAAATTCCAAGGAACAGGAAAGCTTCTAGCGGGCATGATGTGCGGAATTGTATTGACTGCGGTATCAAGCTTTGGCGAGGACCTGTCCAAAGCCGCGAGAAACAAAACTGATCAACAACCGAACGATGAACATGTAGCCCCTGCGGGCGTTGCTTCGTCGAATCAACATGAGTTTCAGGATGCGGTTGGCTCGTGGGACAAGTTCATGGACGAACACGCAGAGGACATTCCCGACATCGAGGAGGAACAGCTGGCATTGCTTCATCGCATCGCTCTTGCTCGGGTGAAGAACGAGGGTGTTGAAGCGTTCCACTCCATCAGCGAATCGTTGCACGACGACGACGTTCGGTTTGGCGTGCTTGGCCATCTGCTTGAAGAGATGGTTCAAAGCGACCCGCAACTTGCCTTCGATGCCGCGATCGGCTTGGATAGGGATGAGGGTCGAACGCTCGTATGGGATGTCGTGCTGAACTGGTCGGCATCGGATGCCAAATCAGCGTTGGATCATTCGACTTCGGCGGATATAGAGGACGATCTTCGTCTCCAGCTGCAGGAAGCCGTCATCAGGAGTTGGGCCGCTCGGACACCCGACGCCATCCTTGGAAATGTCGAACAATTGCCTGAAGAACTGAGGATTTTCGGTCGTCAGGAAGCGCTGAGTTCCTTGGCTAGGAGCGCGCCCGAAACTGCGGCGCTCCAGATTGGCTCGGTTCGGGATATCGAAAGTAGGAGGATAACGGCCACGGCGATCGCGCGAAGCTGGCTGAGGCGAGATGTTTCCGAGGCAATCGGTTGGGTTCAAACGAGTCCGGAGCTCGATGAAATCCGGCGAGACGTTCTTGTCGAAGTCCTGCAGGATCTTGCGGAAAGGAACCCCACTCTGGCTTTTGATACGGCGCTTCAGCATCCCATCCAAGATTCCGAAGTCGGATTGGAGGCTTCCGTGATCGCGAGGGTGGCGTCCAGCGATGTGGACGAGGCCTTGAACCTTCTGCAGGAAGTGCGTTCGGGTCCGACGAAAACAGCCGCTTGCACTTCGATAGGATCAACTCTTGCCCGCAATGGCGAGTTGGCCCGTGCAATGTCATTGATTCGTCAATTGCCCGAATCGTCGCAAGACTTCTACACCGGCACGGTTGTGGTCACATGGAGCATGACCAATCCGACGAAGGTAACTGAGCAAATTGACCAGTTGCCATCGGATGAGCTCAAAGCGCAAGCTGCCTTGATGGCGTTGAGCGCCAACCATGAGCAAAAGAAGCTGTCGAAAGATCAGGTGGAAACACTGAAAACCTATATGTCGGAACAGATGCTGGAACTCTTCGAGCAGATGCGGCACACAATGTCCATTTCTCCGTGATAAAGAACAACTGCTGTCGTCACTGCCGTGTAGTGACGACGGCCAGTCGGCCGGACGCACATGATGCCCTAGCCTCCCGCTAGGGCATCTACGGCGCGGACGGCTTTCGCGTCCACGATTCAGCTCACGAGTGACGCGGGGGTGATTCCCCGGGAACTTTCTTCGAAACACCCTGTCTGTACATGTAGCCAGTAGTGGCTATAATTCAAGAGACATGTGCCGACCGACACCTTTCGGTCCAGAAGCCGACGAATTCCTGAGCGGCCGACGGCGGGTCTCCCACGAGAAACCGCAGCCTGAATTCTTCTTCCGCCACGGAATTCTCGTGTCGTTTGAGTGAGGAATTTCAATGTCGCCTGACAACGACAAGGACGAAAATAAGATTAGCTGCAAGATCTCCTCTTCATGAAGAGGTTCGTGGCGCCACTGCTGCTGCTGTTCGTCGGTTGCAGTGTGGCCGCGCTGACCATCGCGTTGCTTTGGCCCGACGGCGATGCCGCGTCGAACGAGGCAGAGGCGTACCTCGAGAAGAGTCCCGCAAGCCTGCCCGCCGTCGAGCCGCCCGCACAGTTCGACTTCGATTCCGCGCCATTGGAGGAGGACGTTTCGCGGGCCGACGACGAGAATCCTCTGCTGCTGGGCCGCGACTGCCCGGAGACGCTCGGGGACGAGGTTCGGACTGACGAGGACTGCCTTGACGCGGTCGAGGGCCACTTCATGGACAGGCCCGCCTACGTCGTCCAGCATTTCGGCATGGCTCCCCGGGACGCGCCGTTCACATTTCGCGAGATGCTCGAAGGCGCGGAGGAGGACAGAAGGCTCGTGACGGAGGCTCTTTCCCGCCCCGAGTGCCGGTTGCTCGAGGGGCCGATCCGTCCGCACCTGGGGGAGATCTGCAACGCGGAAGCCTTTTTCCGCTACGGACTCTTGACGGAGCTCTGCAACAAGGCCGTTGTCCTGAGAGACTACTTCATACCCGTGGACGAATTGGTATGGGGGGATGACGTGGAGGGGCGAACCCGGTTCGAGAACGCATGGGCCCAGTACGAAAGCGAGATGGAGCAGTACGAGCTCGCGATGGAAGCGAAACGAAGAGAGGCGTTTGGCGAAGTCGATGTACAAGATCTGGCTCGTAGACTCGAATACCCAAATCTACGTTCGGACATCAATTTATTCGCCCTGATCCCCGAGAGCGCGGGGGAGCTCCTCGCGGAAATGGAGAATCTGAAACCTTCGAATCCCATATTCGAGATGGATACTGACGTCCCACTAGGACCTCCCAATCCATATTCCATGTATCAGCACGATTTGACTTATGCGGAGCAATGGAGCGACGAAGTGCCGCCCGCCATCATACGGGAGGAATGGGATGACGCACGAGGCTGGTACTACTCGTGGCGAAACCGCTACAGGATGGAGGCTCTCAGGGGAATATGGCTCGACTCGCGAGGAATGTGTCCGTCGCACGTGTTCGAGACCTCGCCTCCCGTTCCTGTGGGCGTTTCGCCCGATCCCGATCTGATGGCGACCTGGGACGGAAGCTGGGAGGAGAACGCCGCGAACGAGCCGGAAGACGAGCACCGGCCAGGCTACTCCCCAAAAAAGCATTCGCTGCTGGAGATAGCCGTCCGTCTTGGGGATGAACGGCTGATAGCCGAGAATCTTTTTCGCGAAGAGCCGAGACGGGGTCAGGAGTTCTATCGATCCAGGGCGGAGTTGTTCCCGTGGACGAGAAATCTCGACAGGATATTTGACAGGGTTCCCTTCGCCGAAAGATTCCGCCGTGCCGCAAGAGGTTTTGTCGAATTGAGGGACGCGGGCTACAAGACCGATGCCGAGGAGGTCGTTCGAGTCCTGTGCAGACTTTCCCCAGAGCAGGTTCCAAAGAGCAGGCTTCCGGATTGCGCTACGGCGATCGAAGAAGCGGAGAGGGGGCTGGACTCGGACGCGCTCCGTATGCTGGACGAAATCAAGGCGAAGGCCATCGAAATGGGGATCCATCAAAACTGAACCGCCGCCGCGGACGGCATTCGCGACTGTGGTACAGCTTTCGGAGTGACGCGAAGGTCATTCCACGGGAACTTTCTTTGAAACGCCCTATCTCTACATGTAACCAGTAGCGGCTTACAATTCAAGACACATGTGCCGACCGACACCTTTCGGTCCAGAAACCAACGGATTCGTGATCGCCGATGGCGGATCTCCCACGCGAGACCGCGGCCTGAATTATTCTTCTTCCACGAATTGTCTATGTCAAGAAAAAAAACGTCCCACTTTTGGCAACTTCAGTGCCTCGGTTGTATGTCTGCGTCCTTTTAGTAGCCAGTGAGTTCCATGTAACCGGAGCCAACGACAGTCGAGTCCTTCTTGATGTCAACAATTCCTTCCCAATATGAAATACGAGTATCCATTTCCTGATTTTCAAATTTCGCGACAACGTCAAATCGACTGTTGCCAATAGACAATTCCCATTCGACGGGCCATTGATTCCAGTAACGAATAGGTTTTACTGACCACGAATCTCTAGCAATGGGAGTGGTCGTACCATTCGCTTCAATCCAACTCGCCATGCGATTGGCATCGATGCCAGTGTCCCGATCTCGCAACGAGAAAAATATCAAGTCGCGCCCATCTTCTAATGAGAGCGCAAACCAGTACCAACCTTCATATTGACGTCCTAAAAGACCACTGCTCCACTCGCGATCCATCCACGATAGACCGTGTACTTGGTACGAACTCTCTCCGACGGTCAAGCTTCCCTCGGTTGCCATTCTGGGAATGGAGTAGTAGTAGGAAGCGTGCTCTGAGCTCTTGATCGAGTAGCCGTCTTCGCCTTGCAATACGATAGGCTTCGTTTGGCTCATTCTCAAGTCCACGGCAAACGAATCAGCTTGGAAACGAAGAGCTAGCGGGGAAAACTCGCTGGAGATCGATGAAACGGACCAGTTCTCGACAAACGCCCGGAAAGGCTTCGTTGACACACCAGCTAGTTCAGGGTGTTCTCGACTGATGCGTTCTTCGTCATAGTGCTTTCTTCGAGATACGTCGGATAGAGCAACATGTGCCATGTAGACTTGCCCGCTGTCCCATGAATTTTCTGATCGAGGGTCGGGAGTGAGTGCTCGCCTAAAAATTGTGAACTGGACGCCGAATTCTCTGCCTTCATCGGTCTTGAGCACAGACGTGATGTACCACCACTCTGTCATGTAGTCGTCATGGGGACCGTGGTCTGTTGGAAAGGTTAGTTCGTGCGATCCGTCGACCTGGGCGAATTGAGAAGAATCAACGGTCTCTCCCAGCCATTCGGCAATATCGGAATCGGTTTGGATATTGGATGAGTTGCAACTCACAAGGCTAAAAAAAACTGGTAAATAAAGAGCTAATCCAAGAGAAGTGCGCGGAGTTGTGGCTGACACTAGTTCGCCCTATATCGTCGAATAACGTAAGGAATGACGCAGACCAGCATCGCTGCAAGCAGCGACAATCCGATTGGGACAATCAATGGTGTGACATGGAACTGTAGGTCGATCGACCATTGAAAGGCACGGGGATTTACCAGATTGCACAGCGCCCACGAGATAGCAATACCCAAGGGTACCGAAACGGCGCACGAGAAAGTCGCGAAGACTCCAGATTGAAAAACTGTAGAAAGGGTCAAGTCACGTTCGGAGAGACCTACTGTCCGAAGGAGTCGATAGTCGTGCTGTTGCCGTTCGTGCAACGCTATGGAAGAACTGAGGATTCCAACAACGGCGACAACCACTGCAACGATCGCAATTGCGTTAGTGAGCACAAATGTACGATCAAAGATGCGGAGTGCGCCGGAACGGATTTCTGTATTGTCTGAAACCTGCACGTCTGGATAGAAGTCATTCAATTTTTTTGTTAACGATGTCTTATTCTCGTCTGCAACCTGAAGTGTGATTCGGTCACGCACCCAATCCTTCGGATCTATCTCGGCGACGTCGATAATTGCAACGGCATCGTTTCGGCCGTAGGAATTGAACACGTGGACAATCGGAACAGTTAGCTGAGCTCCATCGGGCAATCTAATGTCCATATCGGAACCTATCGATAAGCCATGCCGAGTGCCCAATTGACGATTGATTAGCGCTCCCGGAGGGGCGGGCTGGTCATAACCGTAGCGAGACGCTTCCCAAGAGTCCAAACGGGTTGCTCTTATTGAAACAGGTCCGGCGGCAAGTTGTCCAATGCCTCTATAGTACGGTCGAGCATCCAATACCCCGGTCCATCCAGCGACTTCCTCTACATCGACTTCGCCCGCGTTCTCAAGGTGCAGTCCAGGTCGGATGAGTTGGTCCAGCAAGTCCTCGAAGTTGGTGCGAAACGACGACACCATGAGACCGATTCCAATAGCAGCGCCAATGGCTATTGAAAAGGCATTTAAGGGGACTTGGAACAGCTTAAACTGCCTTGCTGCGAGGCGCAGAAACAAAGATCGAACAAGCTTCTTGACAGAGGAGCGCGGCTCAAAATTTCGAAAAAACGCCACAAGTAAAGGAACCACTACAAGAATCTGGAGCAAACAGAACGCAACAACGACAAGAAAAGCTCCGACGAGACCAGATCCAGGGGTCAACCCATAGACCAAGATGCCAAGGGACAATGCTGTTAGGATTGCCTTCAGCACGTTGCGGGGCTGCTCTCGAAATTGAGAGTGTGCGATATAGGAGGCTCCCAAAAAGGCAAATACCCCTGCAAAAATCGCTTTCGATGCTCCGATCAGAAATACTTTCAGGTCGTTACTTGCATCGAAGAAATTCATTCCGTGAAGGGAGAGGAAGGCTGCAACTGTACCTACCAGTGAACCAGCCAACGCCAGCAGCAGTGCCTCCAACAGAAAAACAAATTTGATTTGTCCAGAGGATGCCCCCAAACTCAATAGTCGACTAGTTTCCAACGCACGGCGTCTTACGTTAGACAGAGACGCTTCGTACGCGATAAAGGATGCAACAAGGACCGTTAGAGCACCTAAGAGACTGAGGTTGAAGGCGATGGAACCGGCAAAGGAATGTGTTGGATTCCAATTTGACATGTCTTGGATATCGAACCCGTCAACCTCTAGTTTTGGTGATCTATAGCCAAGTCCCGTTAGTAGACCAGGCAAAATTTCCTCTAGAAACGCAATCTGAGGGGTAGACGCACGTCGCAGCCAAATTGAGTCGATTTGATTAAAGCGCTTCAACAGCCGTTGAGCAGTTGGCAAATCAGCTATGAGAATGTCCGAGACTGATGCAGTATGCGCGACGACTCTAGCTCCTTCAATTTCTTGTCCTTCCTCCAAGTTTTCACCCATTGCGACTAGTGCATTGGTGGATAGAAGTTGCGGATCCACGAGGGCAAACTCGGCTTCTCGATGGACACTCAAATCGGCAAGGAGATCAAATCCAAGTACTCGTACGAGTCGGCCGTTGGCAGTCACCGATCCTTCAATCACGGGAATCACACCCTCAATACCGGGTATCCCGCTGTTACGCCACAACTTGCGTATTTCGAAGTAATGCTGCTCGTCTGAGTCGGGAACGGGAACTACGTACTGGTAACTATTGCGAAGTCCAGACTCTCCGATGGTAAGCACGGCTTGGACACTCACAACGTGGACAACCACAACTCCAATAACGGCAAGTGCCATTCCCGCGACCACACAGATGGAAACTACCCAGTGGCGGCGAAGGTCGCGTAACTGGCTTAGCAAAAGGAGTTTCAATCTAGAGCACGTAAATATGTGATTTATTGCAATTCTAATGGCTATTTCTAACGGCGCACGACTGCACTTCGCAGTTCAAAATCCTGTTATCAAAACCTCAGAGTCGTTTGTCTTTGATTATTTAGGTCTTATTCGCACCACAATCTGATGATGTCGGGAGAACCTTCTCATTGCCATCCATTGTTTCTGGCAAGACAGTACAAAACTTCTTGAATGGAATAGTTTTGCGTCAATACCGAAGTGCCGTTCTTGAAATATGACGCTACTATTGTCACTTTTTCATCAAATGTGACGATTGAGACGCATATTCAAAGCATTCCGTGAACTGAAAGGTCGCAGCAATGTTGACGATTGCTTTTTTGCATTGGTATTCGCCTTTCAGAGCCTGTTGCGCTAGAGCTCTAGGTAAGCCATTGCTTTTTGAATATGCCGATCAAGGCAAATCCTATGCTCGGACTCTTGCAATTCGATGGAGTGGGTTGCCGACATTGCCGCCGAGCATTACAGGAGAATCACTTTTTCGGCACGATCTTGAATTGACTCGCTGTGCGTGGCAATGACCAGTGTCGTCTCTGCCGACGAGACTTCCTGCCACAACATGTCTACAACAACCGAGGAGTTCTTGGCATCGAGATTGCCCGTTGGCTCATCGGCGTACAGAATTTTTGGACCATGTGCTAGGGCACGAGCAATTGCGGCCCGCTGTTGCTCCCCTCCGGACATCTCTTCAGGAAAAGCATTGATTCTCGACTCCAGACCGAGTGACTCGATTCGAGAGATAGCCTGATCTGACAGATGTTTGCGACCTGTCAGCTCGATTGGCAGGAGTACGTTCTCTTTGAGGGTCAAAGTTGGAACGAGATTGAAGAATTGATAGACGTAGCCGATGTCGGATCTACGATACTCCAACAGCTCTGATCGATTCAGATGTTTCAATTGAAATGGAGGTCTGTCTTCGAACTCAATCTCGATTGAACCAGAGTCAACGGACAACAGACCTGCAAGCATGTTCATCAGAGTTGTTTTTCCGCATCCGCTCGGACCAGATACAGCGACGGTATCTCCCTCATTTATCGTGAACGACAGATCTTGAAATACCCAGCGATCGGTAATGCCGTCCTTGAAGCTCTTTCCAACTTTGTCGAGTCGAATCACCAGCGATTTGGATCGTATTGGATCCCTTGCGCATGTAAGGAAGGTGTCACGGGAATCTTGTGCGAGCCGAGGTGGACTGAAGCGATGAGATTTTCGGTTGTCGTGTAGCTGCATAGCATTCGGAGACTCGTGAGTGTAGGGACAATCATCTGCCATTCCCCTTTGGCAAACTGGCTAAGAGCTTGTTTCGGGCGAATCCACTCTCCGGACACGACCTCGGACTCATGCTCCACCACTTGTTGATCTTGGGGCATTTCGGTTACGAAAAAACGAGCGTTGAACCGCGCCGGTGCGAATTCGGGAGTTATCCAGTGGCTAAAGTAGTGAACTCGAGACGTCGCGACGATGAGTTCGTTGTCTGCCAGAAAGTCTTTGAAATCCAATTCATTTGATGCTAATGCGTTGCGTGTTCTCCTAAGTTTCTCAATATCGCACATATTTGCAAGAGAGTGCTCGTCGATGGAAAGTTTTGCAAGTAAGACTCCGCATTCTTCGAAGCACTCGCGAACGGCCGCAACCCAATACCGAAGTCCGTTGCTAGCTACGGAGAGGATTTTCGAGGCCATAGCATCGTTCAGAGAGTCGCATCGGCCATCGAAACCTTCATCTCCTTGATCTACTTTTCCGCCAGGGAAGACATGCAAGTCAGGAAACGCGCCTCGACCAGGGCGCTTCAGCATAAATACCTCCAATCCACATGGCGAATTGCGAACAAGCATCAGAGTAGCCGCATCTCGAGTTGGCTTAGACGGAGCCATTAAGTGGATTCAGCCACCTCATTCGACCTGGTTGTCCCGAATACTTTGAGGTGCCCCGGAACCAAGAGACGCTCCAATCCTTCGAAAACAAGCTCAGTTACGATTGCTAGGATTGCAGCAGGTATCGCACCTTGAAGTATTAGTCCCGTGTTGTCGAGTGCCAGTCCCGTGACGATGGGATCTCCTAGTCCCCCTGCTCCAATAAAGGCTGCAAGAGTCGCAGTACCGATGCAAATGACCGCCGAGGTTCGGATTCCAGCGAAGATCGCAGGCATCGCAAGAGGTACCAATACATAACGCAATCGTTCAAACTGCGACATTCCCATGGCTTCGGCAATGCGAACCAACAATGGGTCGGTTGTGGATAGCGATATGACCGTGTTTCTCACGATCGGTAGCAAGGAGTACAGAAACAGCGCAACGATTGCCGGTTTCATTCCGATTCCAAGTATCGGAATCATTAGAGCGAGGAGTGCTATCGAGGGAATGGTCTGCATCAATCCGCAGATATAGACGACAGACCGTGACAACCAAGTGACCCTGTAAACAGTGACCGAAACCAACAACCCAATCAATGTAGCTGCAATGAGTGCAATACCTGTCAATTCAAGGTGCCGCACAACATTTGGTAGCAGTTTTTTGAACTGTGAAACGAGGATGTTCTCGGATGCTGAATCGTCTTCAATGCCCGCAAGAAACTCAAGGGCCACACTAGCAAAGGTTCTACCGTCGATTACCACCTGTGCATTGAGGTGAGTCATGGTGGTCGCATCGATTTTTCCTGCCGCACCGGCGATCGCTCGCTTGATTGGAGCATCGAGGTCACTTCGAATGAGTGGAATAGCCATATAGATTGGAAACACCTTTTTGTCGTCTTCCAAGAGAACAAGGTCGTAGTCAATAATCTTGGCATCTGTGGTGTAGGCATCCGTGACATCGATATCGCCATTTGCCACAGCTCGCAAGGCGAGTTCATGCTGCATTCCCTCGGGTTGAGAATCGAATCCGTAAATCCTTTGAAGCTTGGGCCATCCATCTTCCCTTTCAAAAAACTCGTGCTCGACACCCCACCTAAGCTCAGGATGATCAATCAATTGAGAGACCTTGCTGAGCTTTAGCTCCTCTGCCATAGACCTTCTGACAGCTATTTCATAGGTGTTGTTAAATCCGAACATCGGCAGTGCTTCAATGCCGAATTCTTCAACCCTTTCGTTAATCTCCTCAAGGCTAAGCGGAAAGTCAAGCTCTAGAATCACCGCTTGGATCGTGCCGGTGTATTCGGGATAGACATCGATTTCATTTCTTCTAAGGGCTTCGTTGCATACCTTTGTCCCTCCTAATCCAAGCTTTCTTTCAACAACGTAGCCTTCTGTTTCCAGCATTTGCGAAATAATTTCCGCAAGTAGGTAACTCTCAGGAAATTGCTTGCTTGCGACGACTATGGGATCCGCTTCTGTACCTTCACTAGCGAAGGCACAGGGGAACGAGAGAGCGAGAAAAAGCATGAGCACGCATGTGGAGCCAAGTCTCTTCATAGGTATGTCTCCAAGAGCCTTGCTACGTAATCCTTTTCGGGGTTGTCGATGATGTCTTGCGTCCTTCCGTGTTGCACGATATTGCCGGCGGCCATCACAACCAGATAGTGGCTAAGTGCAACAGCTTCACGGAGGTCGTGAGTCACCAAAAAAGCACTCACTTTTTCCTGTTCTCTGAGAACTGTAAATTGTCTGTGAATCTCCCCGCGGCTCATGGGATCGATCGCGGAGAATGGTTCGTCCAGCAGAAGAATCTTGGGCTGGAGCATAAGCGCACGACAAAGGCTCACACGATGTTGCTGTCCGCCGGAGAGCTGATAGGGGTAGCGATCCCTGAGCTCGGGGTCCAGACCTACCATCTTCAAGAGTTCTGAATAGCGTTGCTGACTTCTTTCTTGTTCCCATTTCTCTAGCTGAGCTAAAAGCGTCACGTTTCGGTAGACAGTCAGATGCGGAAAGAGACCACCTCCCTGCACGGCATATCCAATGCCTCTCCGGAATCGCTCAAGACCGGATTCAGGCACAGGATTTCCCATGACCTCGACAGAACCTTCGTTTGCACGCAGAATTCCATTTATCAGTTGCAGCAATGTAGTTTTTCCACTTCCGCTCTCGCCTACGATTGCTACTACTTGAGAGGAAGGCAAGTCCAAGCTAAGGCCACGAAAAACCCAATTGCCGTCGAAGTGTTTTCCGACGTTTGTGAACGAAACTACAGGATCAGAGTTCATAGGTTTTCGCCAATTCTGTCATGTGTGAATCGAGTTCATCGAGTAGCTTCATTTCTCTGACATCCTGGGTGGAAGATCGTAGTTCCTGGATTTTTTGACGCACCTCGCCAAAACTCTGGTTCTTCGAAGTCAGCTGAGTTTTGACAAATGACCTGTATTGGGATTTCTCTCGATCGTCCATCTGTTCTGGCGCAACATGTGCCTTCAGCCGACTTCGCAGATCGTTCAGGCGATTGTCGGAGAGCGCAATGTCTCTCCACGGAAGTCCTCGATCCAAATCTCTCCAGAACTCTCGGCAGTCTTTCAGATCTTCGTCGGGCAGAAAACCGTCGTACAGAGCTTCTTCTGCGGTCTGGGGTGCCTCGAAGGTAGGCGGATGTTCGTATAGCTGTTGGAGTCGGTATGGAAGATCTGGACTCTCGTTGAGTCGCGTACATGCGTCTCTAATTGCATTCTTGTCGATATTCAGTCTCTTCGCATCCTCATCGCGCAGGGTCGAGAGCGGCGCGATCATTGGAAACTTGTTGAGTGTAATGGTATGGATGCCTGGTCTCGGTTGCGAGGGGTCTCGCTCTTCTTCCGATGAAAACAAGGCAGACCGAAGGTCTTCGATCGATCCTTTCAAGATCAACGAAAGGTCGGAATTCAGATCGACGGAGATAACTTCGTTGCTTCTGTTGGGTCGCACAACGATCGGAAGTACCGGCGCAATGCAGTAGCGTTGCTTTGAGTAATACTTCGAAACATGCAGCAATGGTTTCTTTCGAAGTGGTGTCGTGTATCCAATAGCTGTTTCCTTGGACCGAAGCGAACATACGTAGTCCCAAAGCTTGGGTTGAGTCTGCTTGACAAGTCTGGCCAAAGAGAGAGTCATGTCCACATCAGCCTGTGCGTCGTGCGCATTTGACGTGTCTATTTCATTGGCTTCGGCCAAGTCCGATAGAGTGTAAGAAGGCTCTCCATCTTTGATTGGCCACCGCATTCCCTCGGGCCGGAGCGCACAGGTCAATTGCAGAATGCTCATCATGTCCATTCTGCTGTTTCCCCTCTTCCACTCGTGTTCATACGGTGGACGAAGGTTGCGGTACATCGAGAATCTGAGAAACTCGTCGTCGAACGATACATTGTTGTAACCAACTAGACATGTCTGAGGTTGAGCGAGGTGATCCGACAAATCTCGCAAAAGATTCCATTCTTCCATTCCTTCACATTCCAGCAAACCAGGTCCGATCTTTGTGATCAGCATGGCCTCAGGTTTGAGAAGAACTTCAGGAGGGACTCGAACCAAACGGGTATAAGGTTCACCTATCGGTTGGAGCTCTTTATCGGTGCGCTGGCTGGCCAGCTGGATAATTCGGTCGTGTCGTGAACTCTTTCCTGTGGTCTCGAGGTCGTACCAATAAAATGACTCGCGGGGCTTTGAGGTCGGGTTGCGGAAACGCATTAGGAGTGGGACTTGGCTGTTAGTGTTCGTTCTTTGGGATTGATCCTCGGTCCCGCAGTGGCAATCCTGATCGGACTCATCATGTTCTACTCGGGATTCGAAGCTCCCGGGATTATCACGGGAAGCGTTACAGCACTAGTGATTGTTTGGTGGTTGTTCGAACCCATCCCCATCCCTGTTACGTCGCTTATCCCTCTTACATTATTCCCAATGTTGGGTGTTCTAAAAATTGGCGACGTATCTTCGTCCTATGGGCACCCGCTCATATTGCTTCTGTTGGGCGGTTTCATCCTGTCTACGGCCATGGAAAAGAGCGGTGCGCACCGTCGAATCGCATTGACAATGCTGCACCGTTTCGGTGGAGACAGTCCGCGGCGGTTGATTCTCGGATTCATGGCGACATCGGCCGTGCTGTCCATGTGGATCAGCAACACCGCCACGACTTTGATGCTATTGCCGGTTGCGATTGCGATTATCGATCAAGCAAAGGATGATCGATTTACAGTTCCTTTGTTATTGGGTGTCGCCCATGCTGCTAGTGTTGGTGGAATTGGAACTCCTATAGGTACTCCGCCCAACCTGGTATTTAGAGGAATCTACGAGCAAACCACTGGAAATACGGTAGGTTTTTTTGAGTGGATGATGTGGGGCATTCCTGTGGTCTTGCTATTCATACCGCTCATGGCTCTTTGGTTGACCCGAAACCTGAACTACAAGACAAACATCCAAATACCTGAAATCGGGACTTGGACACCTGCGGAGAAGCGAGTGATGGCGGTCTTCGTATTCACAGCGTTGGCATGGATTTTTCGCACGGGTCCGTTTGGAGGTTGGCAGGCATGGTTGGGTCTTCCCTACTCGAGCGACTACATGGTCGCGTTTACGTCTGTTGCGCTCTTTTTTCTCATTCCCGACGGAAAAGGTAGCCGACTTCTCGATTGGAAGACGGCGGAACGAATTCCGTGGGGCATGTTGCTTCTGTTTGGAGCAGGATTGTCGATTGCGAAAGCGTTCATGGAGTCGGGACTGAGTGAAGTTCTGGCCGATCAATTGTCCGCAATTGGTGTATTGCCGACCATCTTGATCATTTTGATCATTTGCACTGGCGTGACTTTCCTAACGGAGGCTACAAGCAACACGGCTACCACCACATTGCTAATGCCAATATTGGCTGCAGTTGCACTGGGGATCGCAGTGGATCCTCGGTTGTTCATGGTTGCTGCGGCAATGAGCGCGAGTTGTGCGTTCATGCTGCCTGTTGCAACTCCACCCAACGTGGTGGTGTTTTCTACGGATCGATTTCCTGTCAGCAGGATGGTGAGAGAGGGGTTTGTGCTGAATCTAATCGGGGTGGCGATTATCACTTTGGTTTGCTTCTTGTACTTTGGACTCTAGTGAACAAGTGCTTTGCTCCATCTCGAACCGCACTGGCTGGAATCTCGAAAGGGATGCCGTATTGGCAAGAGTTGTACTAGTCAGCTAACAGGACTTCCCCATTTGGATTCAAAGATTTCTCGGTGGTGTGCCAAAAACGCTGGATTTGGACGCAGAGATTCGTCTGATGGCAAATAGATCTTTTCCCCTTCAACTGGCAGTAGACTTCTAAATCTACGTGTTAGATTTTTCGAAAGGATGAGTTCGCCATCATCTGAGAGGCTCAAGAGATGGCGATCGAACGCCCAATGGCAGGTGGCTGAAAGCGCTAATCCGTTACGGACGACGTCTGGCCCATTGTCTGCTACGGGTCTTATGTGTGCTGCGTTAGTTTCGACTTTGCCCTGTCCGTTAACTATGCAGAGGCCGGTGATGGCACAGGTATCGTCATAGGCATCCAGTACGAGTCCTCTAAAGGCAGCGTCTCTCAGAATTCGATTAGATGTCAATGACTGGACTATTCGTTCTCGCGTTGTTGCATCTTGCAGCTCAGGTTCTTTGGTAGGATCGTAGAGTGGGTCCAAAGCATCATGAAGTTCGAGTCGATCAACATTTGACCTTCTCAGCAATTCTGCAAAACCCATGAAGACAATTTCAGTGTAGTCCCGCTCGGAGATTATTCGAACGGACTTCCCTCGAATATTTACTCCTACTCGGTCGGGCGAAAGATCTCTTAAGCTGTTTTCCCAATAGGTATCGTCTGGTTTTCTAAAAGGAACTACCCGATAGAACTGCTCATACGATGAGAGTATTGCGTAGTAGCGTCTTGGATTTTCAGTATCAGGTACGACATTCTCAACTCTTGCCCTTGAGAAGTATCCAGCTCTCCCACTTCCTCGTTGAGTCTGGTGAAAAATGATCCAGTCGCCGATCGTACGTTCTGCAACTCTGAGATAGTTCCTGGGAAACTGATAGCGATACGTAATGTCGTCGTTGTAGTGAGTATCAGGACGAGAAGAAAAAATTGCTTTCATGAACTACATGGTCACAGCGAGGATTGCAATTCGGACGATTTGCTCTGCAAGTGAAGTACAAGTTTAACGATTAATTTCGATACTCTTCATAGTAGTGCGCTTACAAAGTCAATATATTGGAATGCACACGTTGATCTGGCAAATGTTGGGAATGGTAGAATCTCATTGGACTTTCTACCCCAATACGAGAATGAGCCTTAATATTAAAAACGAGGAAACTTGTCGCTTGGCAACAGAATTGGCGGAATTGACTGGCACGACCAAGACAGGAGCAATTACAGCCGCGTTGCGCGATAAGTTGGAAAAAGAGCGTCACGCCCGAGGAGCTCAAAAGAGACGAGAAAAAATGCGGGAAATTGCAGAGCGATGCGCCAAACTTCTGGAACCTGGGCCATCGGCGGTAGAACACGGTGATTTCCTATATGACGAGAATGGCTTGCCCAAGTGATCGTTGATAGTTCGGCAGTGCTAGCCGTACTGTTCGACGAGCCAGATGCGAAGAATTTTGAGGATATGATTGCAGGTTCCCATTGTCGCATGTCAGCAGCAAATGCGTTGGAATCCGCTATTGTCTTAGAAAGTCGAGGACCTAATCCAGTAGGAGACTTGCTTGACGACTTTATCGTAGAGAGCTCCATCGAATTGGTTGCGGTCACGGTGGATCATTTCTCTGCGGCTAGAAGAGCTTGGCGACGATTTGGGAAGGGACGCCATCCTGCGGCTTTGAATGTCGGTGATTGTTTTGCTTATGCCTTAGCGAAGATTGCGGACGAGCCGTTGCTATACAAAGGGCTTGACTTCTCGCGTACAGATATTCAGTCAGCGCTTACACAGGATGAGTAGTCTTTCGCACCAGCTTGGTACCCTGATTAAAGATTCTTCGAACGTTGACCAGAAAAAAGTGCCCTTTCTCTACTGAGCAACGATTGCCAGCATGTCTTGGTGAATTTCCTGCCAATCTCTCGACAGATCGATGCTACGAGCACTCACACGAAATCCTTCAAGACGTACATCAACTGATATGTTCTCGTCAACAGTGGGATAGAGGAGAATCCCTTCGTGTTTCGGAATAGGACCTACTTCCGCTTCTCGGTTTCTCAGATACGCCAACAATTGATATAGGTGACCTGATCTCAGTTTCGGGCCATATCGCCCACTCAACGCTTCTGAATAGTATTTGGCATCTATGATTATCCGACGGTGAGGTGCGTCCATGATGACATCTGCTTCCATTTGTGGAATCATCGGTAGCTGGTTCTCTTCGGTGCCATTGGCTACCCAACTAATCGATCTACCACGATGATTGACTTTGAAATCTTGCTGTTCATGCTGGTAGAAACCCTTGATGAAGTCTTCAAACAAGCTTGCCATTTTGTCTTCACTGAATTCGGCGAATCTTGTGCGACCACTGGACTCATCGACAAGCAACTGTTCGTGGATTAAACGGCAGACTGACAGTAAAAACCAGTAATAGCGTCTGTTGCGATCAAGCTGCACGAGCTGAAACACACGTCGGCTGAGCGATATCTCCGAAACTCCAGAGAATTTGGCAAAGGCACCGCTTACCGCTTGTCTCACTCTTGGGTCCAATCCTTTACAACGCAAAAGTAACTTCAAAGTAGCTCGGAGAATTCTGTTGTGTACAACATCATGGGTCATTTCTTCGTATTTGCACGAAACCCTTCCTTGGGCTCGTAGCGCGCGCTTCACCGTCTGCCCAATGTCGATTTTTCCTCGTATTCCTGACAGGTCCTCCTGAATTTCTCGGTAGCCTCGATCAAGTCCTTCACGAAAGAGTCGAAAAGTGCCTTCGGAAAGAACTTTCCCCAACAAGTCGTGCACTTCGTTCAAGTCTCTTAATTCATCAAGCTGTACAACACTTCTTTCCGCGGCACGCTTCCAGGCATAGCAAAGAAGGTAATAAATATTGGCTATGGGAATTGCTCGCTGAGTCACCGCAGCAGACTCTCAACAGCCTTTTCCACATCATTAGGGTGGTCAAACCAGTACTCATGAAGCAAAGGCTTAATCTGAGTCTCGATAATCGACTGATACCAGGTCTCATGTTGGTCCAGAGGCTCTTCCGGTACAAAATAGCTGTGCCCGATTTGAAAACCAGAACCGAGATCTTGATGTCCACAGATCTGTTCGTTGAGATTGGTCAAGTTTTCGTTTATACGCTCAACTAGTACATCTGGAACGTCGAAATTGATCAGGTAATCACGAAACTTCTCAGTTCCGAATGCAGGTGCGAGAGTCTCGAATGCGAATCGACGTCGAAGCGCATAATCCACAATTGCAAGAGAGCGGTCCGCCGTATTCATTAATCCGAGAAGATATACATTCTCCGGGACGCTGAAGCGTTGTCCCGTCTCACTATAAGTGAGTGCAATTTCATGCTCCGAACCCCTCTTATCCCCTTCGATGAGCATGAGCAATTCCCCGAAGATCCGTGACAGATTGCCTCGGTTGATTTCGTCAATGATGAACACGAACGGAACATCTGGCTGCGTTTCCGCAGTCTTGCAGAATTCGTAGAACACGCCGTTGCGAAGAGTAAAACCCCCAGTTTCTGTAGGTCGCCAACCCTGAACGAAATCTTCATACGAGTAAGATTGATGAAATTGCACCATCTCGATGGATTCGGATGTCTTTTTCTCGATCAGACACCAAGCGATTCTTCGTGCGATGAATGTCTTCCCTACTCCGGGCGGACCTTGAAGAATGAGGTTCTTTCGAAGTCTAATGGAGTCTAGAATTCGTAGGAACTGAGTTTGCTCTAAGAAAAGTGGTCCGAGAGCTCTTTCGATGCCATATGGTTCAATCTCTTCTTCTCCATCAATTCTCGCGAAAAAGTCGCGTAACCAAGTCTTATATGGGGTGAAGCAAGTCATTATCTTTGATGAAATCTTGCCTTCAACTTCAATTGGAGTCTCAAGCGCATGCCAATCTACAGTTCTAACGTGCTGGAAGGTAGCACGTTGTGGCTGGTAGCTGTATTCACCGGTAACGGTCCCCCAACCAAGTACTGTTCTTCCACTCTTCTGAACTAAAAGAAAGTCACCGACCTTTAGTTCATGTACGAATTCCCATGTCCAAAGCGATCGCATCACGGGGTTTTCACCAGCTCCTGCCTCGACAAGCTTGCCGTGTACGGCTTCCCTAGACTTAAACTGCGTGAGATCGCCTAATACTCCCCATGGAATCCCGAAAATCCCAAGTTTGCGGAACTCTTCCCACAAGGTTGCGCCAACACCAGGTGCTACTAGCCAGACGTCTGCAGAACCAAATCGCTCTCGATACCATTCTTCGTCGCTTGGAACACTTCCGTCCTCGTCTTTCCCGTCTCTCCATACATCGCGGAATCTGCGATCGTAGAAGTCAATTTCCTCTCCGGGATGTTCATTCTCTAGGAGTTTTCTAATTTTTAGAACAGCTGAATCTAGTCCAACCAAATCCAGATTCTCAACACTCGTCGTTATACCCCCAGCCTTTCCGTAGGCCTGAACCATTTTCTGTTTGTGATTACGCACTACGGAGGGTTCAAATTCGTCTGGAAACAGCAAATAGAGCAAGACATGTCGAAATTGTCGCCGTTCAGCGCCTTCGTTTGTGTCGAGCCATTTTGCGAAATTCCAAGCATCTTGTAGCAAGCTTTCGCGATCTGGTAAGGACAAAGAGAACCACGAGGACATAAGGATGACAATGAAAGAAAACTCCTTATCACGCTGGATCTGATAGGCCGGCCCCGGGTGTACGGCCCCCTGATTTAGCACGTCCTGTAAGGCCCAGTGTTCTGATGGAAACTGCCTAGCTGACCAGTCCCACGCCATACGAATCTGTTTGATTTTCGACTCTCTTCCGGCAGAGCTGATAAGCAGCCAGAAAAGCCAGGTGACCTCAGCCCACAAACGTTTTGCTTCCGGTGTCGTATTGGCAAGTTGATCCTTCAGTTTGTCAACAAACGATCGATTTCCCGTGTCCGGACGTTGGACGAAGTGTGTATTAAGTTCTTTGAAATGCTCTAGCGTCCAAAGATTCTCTTCGCCAAACAAAGAACCGCTACCTATCAGGCAACGCTGTTTCCACATTTGAGCTGCTTCAAGGATTGGTTTGCATTTAGCGAGTCGGCTCATTGTCACTCCTGTCTCTTTCGGCATCAATAACTTGGTTTACAGCAAGTCATTCAAGCTAGGTATTTTTGCGTAGTGTATCCGCACGTAGTCATGGAAGACAGTTTCTTTCTATGGATACATTCTCATTGAGCGGCAATATCCTTCGTCGTCTCAGATGCACTTTGGACTTTGAAACTGCGGCCATATCGAGCTAGTGAATGTGGCCCAAAATTCATTCCAATCAGATGCGAACAAGCATGGGAGGCGGGAGTAGAATGGATGTCGGCCAGAAAAATGTTGGAGCGATAGGAATACGGGGGTGACTGAACGACTCAAGAGAGATGGTGGCAACCCCTATCAAGCACCCTCGTCGGAATTAGTCGACCAATTTAAAGGCGAAGGAGAATGGTCTGATTTCACAATCCGACGTGCCAAGGAATTTGCACGTTGCGTCTTCTTGGGGTATTCCATAGCCATCAGCATTTACATTTTCGCTACGATTGCTCTAGATGTGATATTGCTTGTATGGAGCGAAGTTTCTTTCAGTGCCGCATACACCAAGCACCTGATACTTTTATTGGCCATCATAACCGCCCCTGCTTGCGCTAACCCGTACAGCTGGTTGTATGTCCGATACCAAAGACGGAAGCGGTCCTTTGTGAAGTTTCTTGAATCGAGACAAAAGCAACTTGATCGACCTTACAGTCGACCGTTTCCGGTGTCAGTATTCATTTTGCTCGCCAGTTTGTTGCTCTTAATATATCGAGAGGCGATTTTGGATGTACGGGATTTGGAGCTTACCTGGCTCACCGAGAGAGGGTGGGCTCTAATAGCTTTACCCTTAGCAATGCCAATTGTGTACTTTGTTATAAGAGATACGCATCGCAGGGCTAAAGTCTTGCTCGAAAGGATGTTGTCGAGCGGTTGAATGGATAGACTGACTCTGGTGAAGGAAAGTTGCCCAGAGCGGCAACCTCGATATTGGTCCAGCTATATTTAGACGAATGAGTTTAGGTCTCAGATTCGTCAAAATTCCGGGTGAAATGATCGAAATTAGTAAGAAATCCAATAATCCCTACCAAGTCCCTTCTTCAAACTTGGCGGACGATTCGGACGGTCAGCAGGAATGGACTCGGACTGCAGCTAGGTTGGCAGAACGACGCGATCGCGCATCATTTTGCGCCTATATCTCAGCTGTTTACTTTTCTGTGTTCTCGACTATGATACTGGATGTTGTTTTGTTTGGATGGGGGGCAAGTCTTTATGGAAGTATAGTTTTCTCGACTCCAATAGCCTATGCCGTGACTCTTGCTTTAGGTTATCCCATAAGTAAGCTAACAGTCCACTTTCAACGTAAAGAGAAAACTGTATCAAAATTCATATCAGGACAACTAAATGAGCTAGATAGGTGGTACAGCAAACCAATTATCACAACGATTTTGGTACCGTTTGCGAGTGTTGTTGCCTTGTTTGTCTTTCTTTTTCTCGAGGAATATAGTCTGCTTATTCATGATCTAGATTCGTCTCAACTTGCGCGAAGGTTCAGTGCTTTGCTAGCGCTGCCAGTTATGATGCCGATAACCCACATTCTTGTTAGGCGGTCACAACGTAAAGTAAGAGACTTGCTCGAGAAAATGTCTGAGAGTTGTTAGACAGGGAAGTTCGGGCACTTTGGTGAGGGCATGTTGCGCAGTCCTATATGAGTGAAAGGCTTGAACCGTATACGTGCCCGTACAACCTGCTTCACAAGATCCGAGGTAGCAGCTAATTCTATGCCTACACCTTAGATGTTCGCGTTGTAGCGGAGTGGTACCGATACAACGAAAAATTGGATTCACCCATTGACCGATCTGAACGAGAACGCCAAAAACCCATATAGGGCACCGGTGGCGAAATTAGAGGACGAAAATCCGTCGCAGTTAGGGGATGAATCTCGTGATGCTAGGAATTGGTCTAAATTCACAATCCGGTGTGCGGAGAAGTATTATCAATGCTGTACGGTTGGTATGCTTTCCTCACTCTGCATCTACGTACTAGCTACGATCGTCGCAGGTATCCTAGTGAAAGTATGGTTTGTAAGTAGTAGTGGTTATCCATACTTGTGGGGAATGCTGTTTGGATGGCTCTTAGCACTTGCGTTTAGCGTCCCAATTAGCAAAATGAACGTTTCCCATTCCAAGCGAAGGAAATCTGTAAAGGAATTCGTTGAAAAGAGAGAAAAGGAACGTCGAAATCCGTTCAACCATCCCCTAGCATTGACGTTGGTCTTGTTATTTGCTTTCTCAGTGGCTATATTGGCTTTGGCATGTTTTCTCGATTTACCGGAATTCGATTTGCAAGAGCTAGCCATTCAAAGTCGGGTTTTGCTAGCTACGCCGCTTGTAGCGCCATTAGTGTATGTCGTTTTGAACGCTACAACGAGACGAGCAGGCTACTGGCTGGATTTGATGGCATCGAAATCCTAGCTGCGTCTTTAAAAAAAGGAATCGTGCAATTGGAAACGGCATGTGTAACGACTGTATAACTCTTGGTGTGCCGGGAGATTTGAGTACAGCTACTTCAAGAGTTGATAGCAAACTCTTGTTGTTGTCTCTCGATATACCGAGCGATAGTTCGAGTGTGTTCATCCGATATCTCGTGTTCCCGAAGCAGGGACCGACAACTACTCAACGCATCAATCACTAGTTCAATTGTTTTTAGTGCATCGCGTCTTGAAATAGAAGCCTGTTTGGCGACTTCTAACACATCACTACGAGCAATTTCTTTGTGGCGTCCATTGACTCCCAAGGCATGCTTGCCTGCCATTCCTATGTTCCAACAAATATCGAAAGCGGGTGTACAAGACCACTCTCCGGTTTCTGTGAGCATGAATGCAAAATTTCGAGGATGGTCGTCCCGATTTCCGGCAGTGATGTTGAATACCATTTGACGAAACAAGAACAGCTTGTGTGCATAGTTGCGAGTCAAGAAATCTGAAAGCTTGAAGAGGTCTGAATACTCGAGCTCCGCGTTTCTGCTATCGACATTCAGTAAGGAGGATGCACTTTGCACAAACAACCGTTGCCCATGTCTCTTTCTGTCAAAGCGACGGGTAAGGAAGTGTGAGTGCCCTTTTTCACCACGAAAAAGTCTCACTCCGCTCATATGAATGTCTGCTATGCTAGCCAGTTGGGCATAGACATATTCGACAGTACCGACATGTCGGGCAGTTGGATTTGTGGCTGACGAGAGTTTCACTAACCAATGCGAGAAACTGTCAGAGAGGCGACCAGAGCCTTCAACCACTTCACTTCCGTTGTAGCCGATTACTAGTTTGGGTTGTCCTCCTGCGGCTGGAGTTCCATTGGATGCAAAGAATTGATCCACGTCGGAGACAGACCCACCATAGAGGTCGCTAGCCGTAGCTGCGGCCTTCGTTAGGTCCAGCGGCTCCTGACTACTTCTTGTGGGAGCAGTTGAATGCGGAGGACTGTAGGTCAATGCACCCATTCCACGATTAGCGATGAAGGCGAGACGATCTAGAGGAGTTATCTCATTGTGCGATACTCCGCACTGCTGAAAGTAGCGATCCATGATGAATCTACCCCAACCATCCGGCAAACTGTCGTGGAAGATGCTGTGTAGGCCTCCAAACGGGGAGATGGGAGCTGGTTGCGGTTTGGTTGTCTTCTCCAGAAGTAAAGGAGACGGGTTGAACCCCAAATCTAGAAATTCTGAGTCAAACTCGAACCAGGCTCGTTGATCATGCCAGACAAGCGTTCCCATTCTTACAGGATCGGATTGCTGAATTCCGTGAAAGTGAACGTTGAGTCGATTCAAGATCTATCCATTGGTTACAAGTCTATTTCGTCCAAAGATCGTAAGTCCTCCCGTGCCAGTTGGTTCAGATCTTTTAGATCACAATAGTGGTTCCACAGCACTAGGAATTGACGAAGGGAGATTTCACCTGTGTCTTCAAAACGCCTAATGGTTGCTTCAGGTACGCCAGTTTGGGCACTCGCCTTGCTTCGACTATGCTTGCGGGATCGACGAGTTCGCTTCACGACGTGGGCCAATCGCTGCTGAACCTCATAAGGAGTTGCAAATCTTGATAATATAGTATCATTCATTTGGAATAACAAGTTACTTTTGCTATTATCTTATCAAATCTGATTCACAATGCTCACTGTTAATTAGTTTCAGTTTAATCAGAATTGCCCAAAAAGCGGAGGAAAAAGCGCTTTTCAGTGATTTTTTAAGCGTATTGTTGATCGCCGCCTTGAATTTAGCACTTGAAAACTCTAAGATAGTCCCCACATACACCTTGAATGGACATTGCGGAGGTCTTCAACACCGAAAACGAAGAGTCAGGACGGGTCTATAGAAAAGCTCACCCGTTCGACGAATTTCTAGTATTTTCTAGTTCGCCACCTATCACTCAGGCGCGTTAGCACCTGACTTCTCACAGTCGTCTAAGGAGGCTCACCAAATCTAGCTCAATAAATTTCCTCTACTTTTCCGTTACTTACTACTGGAGGCTACTCTATGAGCGCTATCACTAGCATTCTTTCCGAGTTGCAGTTAGGTGATCCCGCCCACTGTGACAATCTTTCCCTTGTGCCCTTGTTCAGCGATGTTCAAGAGGATTTCACTTACATAACCCTCGAGAAGGGTCTGGAGACCACGACCGTGGAAATCGAAGAGCTCGACGGTGGAGCTAGAGTCTCAGACATCTTGCTTCGAAATCTTTCAGATAGTCCAGTGCTCCTGATTGAGGGAGAAGAGCTTCTTGGTGCGATGCAAAATCGAATCTTAAACGTCTCTGTGCTGGTGTCGCCTCTCACAAAGCAGGTAATTCCAGTCTCCTGTGTCGAAGCGGGACGTTGGAACCACCAGGAAAGTGACCCAAGCAAACAGAAGTTTTCTACAGCAAACCGTATGCACTACGCGAGAGGACGAGCCCTGGAAAGCCGGGCAGTATCCTTGAATCTTCAAGCCTCCCGTGAGTATCGAAGCGATCAAAGCAAAATTTGGCAGGACATTGACGAGAAATCTGCACGACTCAATGTCCATTCCGAATCCTCAGCAGCCGATGCCATGTATGTTTCAAAGAGCACGAAAATCGACAAATTCGTCAATTCATTCAAGCACTTGCCTAGCCAGGTAGGGTCGGTCTTCCTTGTGGACGGCAAGGTCTCAGGATTGGATCTCTACTCCAATGAAAGTATTCACACGCAAATGCTTCCTCGGCTGATTCGCAGCTATGCACTTGATGCCATTGATTCCAGTTTATCTAGCGCTACAAGTGATCCCAAAGCGACGGATTCTAACAAGGACGAAAATGCCACGAAGGCTGTCGATGAGTTTCTTGCTCAGCTCAGCAACTCTTGGAGCAAACGGTTCAAGGGAGTGTGTATGGGGGAGAACATTCGGTTCATGGACGACAGACTTACTGGTAGTGCATTGGAATTCGAAGAACGCGTACTGCATTTGACAGCATTCACCCTGCCAAAAGAGGAAACCGAGTCTCCCGTTCAATATAGGGAACGACGCATTCGGCCCCTAGCCAGCTAGCGATTAGCGAGTATAAGAACGGATTGGTTCGAGATTTCCTCGAGCCAATCCTCCTCTTCTTACATTCACTTTCGAACTGACAAGCTCTCGATTTTCGAACTCGTAACTCGCAATGCCACACTTTTGTTGCTACAACTAACGCATGGATGCGCGGACCGTCAACGAAAAGCTCAAGAAACGCCAAAACTGTGGTAAAGTACATGTCAACAATGTGCGTCCGGCACTCCGCATTCAACCAAGGAGAATTCAAATGACCGATATCAACTGACAACTTAGGTATTAAGGTGGTGCGCCGGACTTCATCACACCTAATGTAGCGAGCACAACAAAGATGAACGAAATTCTGGCCATCACAAGATGCACCATTAGGGAACTAGCACGTTCCTACCACTACAAGCTTCTCTTTATATTTCTTAGTTTGCTGCTGCAATTGTCGTTTTTCGTTGCAGCGCTCTATCAGACATACTTCACAACCAGATCGCCCAACTTGGCCTACAACGGTATGCAGTTTGTAGTGGGAAACGTCGATTCCACTCACTTTTTCTTGCTGCAATTTGTGGTGGTGGCATTGGCCCTAATCCACTTTGAGCGGATGCAGGGAAGTGAACTGATGGAGTCCGTTAAGGCAAAGAGTCACAGGAACATTTGCTGGACAATAGGAACAGCTGTAGGAATTTCAATACTGGTGTATGGCATTGCCCTTGTAAACGTGATTGTGCTCTATGGAATTTCCCTGCAGGGTCAAGTAATTGACCTGGATTTTGGCCCTGCACCTGAACTGATGTCGATGTTAAATCTTGTCTTTGTGGATGTACCAACGACCATTCTGTTCTACGGTGCGCTGACGCTGGTCTTTTATCAAATTCGACAAAGTAAGCTGTTTGCAGGTACTGCAGCATTGACTGTTGCGTTCCTTCACTCGGTCGTGATTCAATCAGTTCCGTTCAGTTGGCGGGAAATAGTGTCCTACTCGACGACCAACTCTCTACTGGCATCGGAAATCCTGCCTCAATTCAGCACCGGTTGGATTCTTTTCAATCGTCTTGTTTGGATCGTTCTTGCGCTGGGGTTGTTGGTTGTAGCAGCTCTTCTAGACTCAAGACGAGATAAGTTGCGTTCCCATTATTTACATGTGGCACTTGTCTGTGTGGGAGCGGGAATAGCATGTGCATGCGTTCATTCGTTTGTACTACACCGGGACGATCAGGCAGAACAGCGAATGGCAGCCTCTCACCGAATCTCGGAGTCTCAAGATTGGTTGGATCTCACTCACATCAGCGGACGGGTTGAAATCAACCCTGGCATACGTTTGTTCCTTGACGTTGAACTGTCTGTGAAAAAGAAGAGCGATCAATCGTTGAATTCACTTCAGTTCTCGTTCAATCCAGGTATGGATTTGCAGCAAGTTCGCGTGGACGGTCAGGAGCATAATTTTTCCTTTTCGGAAGGTCTTGTCAACATACAGCTAAACAGCGCTCTTTCAAACGCCGACACCTGGATCGTCTCGATTCGGGGAAGTGGAGTTCCAGACGTCAACTTTGGATATCCAGAGCCCAAAATAGACTACCTTGGCTCGTCCGGGCATTCATTGCAAATGCCGAAATTGCTCGGATTGAAGAACTCAATCTTTGATCGTCGTTTTGTCGCTCTAATGCCAGGTATCCGGTGGTATCCCGTTCCGCTGCCCTTGGGGACCGACAAGTGGGTTCAATCGATGCAATCACCGGCTGATACGTACTCTGTTGATCTCGACATCCAAATTGCGAAAAAGAATTGGAAACTAGCAGCGCCGGAGCGCATACTTCTGGCCTCCGGAGATTCTGTTCACTATAGGATTCAAAGCGGCAGAGAAATGCCACACTTTGCGATCGTTGCCTCCGAATTTCAATCGCGAACCATGCAAGCGAATGGAGTCGAAATCGAATTGTTGATCCATGAGCAACATTTTCAGCCCACGGAGACTATGACTGTGGTTTGGAACTCTATGCTGTCCTACATAGCAGATGGTCTATCGGACCTATCAGCAGCCGGATTGCCCTTTCCCTACAAAACGCTTACATTCGTGGAAGTTCCCAACCAGCTTCGACTAGTCGGTGGTTACGACATGTCGTTTCTCTATTCTCAACCTGGTGTGGTCTTTTTGCGTGAAAGTGGATTTCCGACAGCAAAATGGGATCAGAGAGCTCAAAATGTCTCAAATCTAGAACGATATGTGAATGAAATTCAACGAGAACTCTTTTTTTATGACTACACAAACATTATCGGAGGAAACATATTGTCTTCTGTGTCAGAACAGTATTTTCCCTTTTTAGATCAATCCTATGGGTGGGAAGGTATCGCATTGAATTTCTTGAAGAGATACCTGATTATCGACATTATGCTAGGACCGGAAGATACATATTATACTCGGTCTGATGTCTCCTTAATCAAAGAACTTGCAGATTTGACAGTCATTTATCCGAACATGGTGCTAGACAACTTATTTCGAGTTTTTGAGCAGCCAGATCCAACCCGGCTTGAGTTCGAATCATGGTATCGCCTCATGTTCAATGACGCATCATATTCGGCACAATCCACAAAGATGTCGGAATTACTTCAGAGTGAAGACATCGCGCTGAGAAGATCAGCATTGGAACATAGATTAGCTTACACATATGGAGCACTTGTTGGACTCTACGGCAACGCAAAACTCAGGAGTTTGTTAGACCAAGAGACCGAACGCATAGTGAAGCAGTTCAATTCTCCAGAAAACGATGTTCCGCTTGGACTTGACGATTCAACAGGCCCGTTAATGCCAATTCTGAAAGAATGGAACGAATCCACACAAGCACCCGCATTCAGCATATCGGATCTGAAAGTTGTCAGGGTGGCCGTCAAAGACGCTTCCTTCACGCACAGAGCTTCGTTCAAGCTCCGAAACGACGCCGATGTCACCGGTGTGGTGAGTTTCTCCAACGAGCTCTATGATCATAGTGTTGAAACGGGTATATGTGTGGAAATTCCCGGTAAAACCGCCTACGAAGTAAACCTGTACGCAGAAGAAGAAATATATGGCGTTGGCGTCAACACGTTCTGGTCCGAAAATCTTGGAGGGGAATACTTGGCGAACCTAACAAGCTCCTCAGATGATTTGAACGAACCCACCATTGAGGAAGAGTATCGGGCACTAACTGAGACTTCGTGGAATCCCCATGATGAAAACATCGTAATTGTGGATAACTTGGATACAGGTTTCTCGCTTGTTAATTGGGATGGTGATCAGAAATCGGGTTTGATCGTAGACCTTCGTTGGCCTTGGCAATCACCTTCATTTCCCACTCGCAGCATCAACGGGATAGAAAGGTTTGATTGGACTCGACCTCGCACCAATACTTCATGGAGATTTCTTGAACAATCGTGGGTGTCGTATGGTAGGTATCGCCCAACGGCATTAGCAACTCATGGCACCAACGTGGAAATTGCCCGTTTCTCCGCCGACATTCCGGCTAATGGCAGGTGGTCTCTTTCCTATCACTTGTTGAGTTCTCGCTACCCATTAGAAGGCCGGCTTGGAGTTCACACCTTTGTTCTGCACAATGCTGAAACCGAATGGCACTTTCAAGTTGATCCAAAAGAAGGGAGCGGTTGGATTCATGCTGGGGAGTTCGATATCTCAAATTCCTCGATTCACTTGGATCTTGTCTCAGTTGAGCCGGCTAATTCGCTTAGAGTTGCAGATGCTATTCGCTGGAAGTTGTTGGAAGAGAGAGAATCCGACAACTAGTTCAGCCTTTTGATGCAGACTAGTGGCATCTTGGTGTATTAAGTTCTTCATGTCTATTTGGCAATCGCAGTATCGGACGCGACGCTGTGGAACCGAGCGTGAATGTCTCGAAGCCGTGGCTCGCGTGCAATGGCGCGAAGGCTACTTCCGTACCGTTGTCGGAATGGGACGGTCGAGATCGGGCGATGGATCGTGCGTAACTAACTGACAATCCTAAGCACTTTAGAAGTTTTCGCCTATTCCTGCGCTAGCGACGGATGGTTTGCAATTTGGGGGCTACATTTGACGCGTCTCTTTCGCCTAGTTGTTCACCAGCGGTCTTTTTCTGTTCGTTCGTAAGAATGTCATTTGCATTGTCACTTACTATCAGAGCGCCAGCAGCCGACGCTCTGATCTCAGGGTCCGAAATCGTACTCAACGAATCGTGCAGTCCCTTCGCGTCGAAATCTACCCAGTTCCACAAAATTGATGCTAGGTATTTTTCGCGATCATGGTCTCGGAGGTCACTTGCGAGTTCAACAGCTTCATTGCCCCGCGATGCTCGGACCATCGCAATTCCTACCGTAGCATAGGAATTCAGTCTTGTAATTCCCTCGCGAGTTTGGTGCAACATCTCTCTTGCAAGTTGCAAATCATTTTGCGCAATTTGTCTGATGACAGTTTGCTCGAGACCAATTTGATCTTCTTCAGTTGGTTGCTCGAGTGCTCGTCGCAGGGCGAGTTCAGGATTCCTGTCAGCTAGATTTTTCAGAATTGTCACTAGGGCGCTCTTTCGAACTGCTGCATATTCAGTTTGTTCAAGTAACCAGTTGAGAGCCGCATTTGGATCGCGCTTCGACCAGCCGGTAACTACATTAGAGAGCAATCGCGTCCGTCCACCTTCGAATTCACTGTTGTTCATGACCCATGCCAATGCCGCCTGAGGATCTTGTTCCGCCCAAGTGGCAGTGATTTTCGTCAGCAGATTTGTTTTGTTGCCGCTTGTGTTCAAGTCTTGCACTAACAAAATGGCTTCTCGAGGGTCGCTTTGCGCGATCGCTTCTAAAGCATCCGAGCGAGCCATTGATTGCAGGTTCTGCGGGATACCGTCGAGTTCGTCCAGCACTGCACGAGGTTCCTTGTAGGCCCAGGTGTGAAGCAACGCTCGTTGCAATCGGTTACGTCGAGAGTAAGACTCGACCTCCTTTGTCGCGTCAAACGCGGATTTTGGGTCCTTTGCTGACCAATACCCGACTATGTCGGATAGCAGAAGTTGGTCTGGATCGTTCTCTAGCTCCAATGCTTTCCGGAATATGTCCTCCATATCCACGAACTGTGATGCCGAAATTAGCACTGATGCCAAGACCTGCTCCCGCACTTGAACGTTTTCTAAGCCCGCACTGATTTCGTCGATTACCTCAAACCCGTTTTGTCTAATCCACAACAGTCCTGAAATCACGAGAGTTTGTATATGATCGCTGTCATATGTGCCCTCGCGCAACGCTTTGTTCCAACCCTTCTCGGGATCTCCCTGTATCTCCGAGTAGCCCTGTCTCACAGAGAGGCCGGTTGACTGTTCCTTGGTGCCAAGTTCGTGTTCGATTTCTTCGCGTTGATCAGCGGAAACTTGAGAGCCATGTGCCAGAATTGCCTCCAAGGCAGCTCTTCGAACCGTGCCCTCGAGAGACTTCGCACGCGCTATAGCATCTGCCACGTCATTTTTAGCCCATTGATGGAATAGAAACGGAACAAATGACGTTTGCAGCTTGTCCACATGATCCAGCGCGAACTCCGGATTGATCTCATAGAGCCGTTCCACAATGACCTTTTGCGATTCAGATCGATACTTGCGTGGAACATCGTTGGTCCGGTTGATCAACTCGAGCAATTGGACCTCATCGAGATCCATGACGAAGTTGTAAAGAGCCAGGTTTCTGGAGTACCCACTCTCATTACGAACAATTTCATCGAATGTGGCTACAGTTGTTCCGTCGAAATCAGACGTGGCTGATGCAAGCCTCTCAATCTCACCAGATTCAGTACTGTTGAGAGTCGCAATTGGATCATCTGGATACCTATCTGAGTCTGTGTTTGCTGGATTCCAGAGAGACCACGCAATCCAAATTCCACCACATACCAATACGCCCATTAGGAACGCAACGCCATTGGCTAGGAGTCCCGTTCGGTTGCTACTAGGGGACGTCATAGTTTTCAACCTTCGAATGCGACATTTGCAAGAAATCCAATTCAGTATATGGCAACCAAACCCGTGGAGTGAGATATTCTCCAAGATTGACTAGCCATCACAAATACTGCGAGCTATTGTCAGTAACAGTGTTGGTAGCAACTGGCTGTACAACATTATTTCTGAAGGTAGCTTCATTACGGGCAAGACGTTGCTAGGAGACTACGATGCCAAAAGCGAGTCAGATGGGGTTGAATACGTCTCGTTGGATTCGAATCTTCTTGACCTTTAGCACGGGCATGACGAAGCGTTAAACGAAAAGTACGTAGGAGAATCACTGCCGCTTCCATAAACGTGCTACCTAGAATCAGTTTTTTGATTTGATCGCAACTGTGTCAATAAGGGAGCAGTTCAGATCAAAAATGAGATTTTCCTTCTAGCCAACCGAAGTGATCCAAAAAAGGGCTGTAGAGCACATGACTGGTCGAACAAAGAAGTGCAAGGTTGTTTAAAGTGGGAGGTCACTAACAAGAAAATGGTGAAATTGTCACTTGTTCGTTGCAAATGAACCTCAGCAGTAGCGCCGTCGACCTCTTGAGCCAGAACGCAGAATAGCCATATACTTGGCGATGAGATTCCGGGAGGTCAGAATGCCATCGCACGATCAAACTCCTCAAGACTATGAATCCATATTGCTGAATGGAGCTTTGTTGCTTGGGCTTGGTTTTATGTTCGTCATATCTGGTTGTATGAGTGTTGACAGTCAAGCAACAACAAGCAAGCCGGATGCACCTCTAAATCCAATTTGCCACGTAGAAGAGACGACCGAAGGATGTTGGATGCCATTGGAAGGTACGACCAATTGCCACATTTGGAATGAGAGCTCTCCTAGAACAGACGAAACAGCGTCATTCGAAGGAGACTCCGATTGTCTGGGAGGGAAACTCACTGGATCGGGCACTGTGACGCTTAGCTGGAGTCAACGAGGAGAGAAGTTGACTCATACAAAGACTGGTAAGTACGTAGATGGAATGGCCAATGGTCAGTTTAAGGAAGTAGGCCCATATGGAGGGAAAGAGGAAGGCTCTTATGCGAACAACCGACGTCATGGGTCCTGGATATCGGACATTCCTGGAATCGGTCGGTCTGAGGGCGCATTTGAGAATGGAATGGCTCATGGAACCTGGGTCATGACGATGGCGAACGGCTCACGAATGGAGGGTCCGTTTGTCCAAAATGTCAGACATGGGCACTGGAAGATTTCCCACAGAGACGGAAGTCGACACGAAGGAAATTACAAAAACGGACTTCGGGACGGAAATTGGGTCGTTGTCTTAGGAGATGGGACTCGGAACGAAGGAATGTACGTCAGTGATTTCAGGAATGGGGAATGGTTCATAGAAAAACCCAATGGCACGACAGAGAAAGGCAACTTTAAGGACGGTAAACGGCATGGGAACTGGGTAATCCTGCCGGCCGATGGGAGTCGGTTAGAAGGTCCATACGTCAATGGAGAGAAACATGGAGAATGGCTCACAACGTTTACTGAAGGTGGAAGCAACAAAGGTCCATTTGTTAACGGAAGGCGTCAGGGTGAGTGGGTTATTACCTTTCCTGGCGGCGGG
>JAPOXO010000125.1:0-16493 GCA_026707045.1 Gammaproteobacteria bacterium
ATCAATGCCTTCAACGTCGGAAGTAACGTATCCTTGCAGAAAGGATGTCGCGTCCACTCCTGCAATTGTCAAAATTCCAAGATCTTGCATTATTCGAGTTTAGCCGAAGGAACCTAAGGAAGCAAAGTAGACATGGAACCACAGGCAGTTCAGACAGAATGTAGGTCAAGCTCCGTCATGTGCACTTTGCTTGGCTTGGACTGAAGAGAACATGAGCGAGAAACGCAAAGCGGTTTGGAGGTCACGTAGGGGACTTTTGGAACTGGACGTGTTGCTCCAACCGTTCGCAGAAAACTGCTATGACGGGTTATCCTGTGTTCAAAAACGATTGCTTCATGAGTTTCTCAGTCTCGAAGACATCGAACTTCGAAGAATGATTCGCAGCCCAGACAGCGCAGGTACATACACGGAACTGGTAGAGGCAATTCTGGACTATCGATTAAAGAGCCAGAACCACGGTTAAACCTCTGCCGCAACTGGAAGAGGATGGAATACGTCGAGTGGATCGAGTTTGGGATACACAATGCTCGGTATTGCGCGGACGTTGGTCTGGGGATAGTCCATCGAGAAGTGAAGTCCCCGGCTCTCTTTTCGCCACCGGGCCGATTGTACGATCAGATCTGCAACTAGTATCAAATTGCGTAGTTCGAGCAGGTCTCCATTTACCCGATAGTTTGAGTAGTAGTCATAGACTTCGTTCTTGAGGAGTTCAATGCGACGCGCAGCTCGTTCCAATCTCTTGTCAGTGCGCACGATTCCGACGTAGTTCCACATGAACCGTCGCAATTCTGACCAGTTTTGAGTTAGTACAACGTCTTCGTCCGAATTGGTGACTTGACTCTCATCCCAATCGGAGATGTCCTCTTTCAAAGTTTCTTGAACTTTGATTCTGCCTCGAATGTGGTCCGCCGTTGCTTTGGCATAGACGAGACATTCAAGCAATGAATTGCTGGCAAGTCTATTGGCTCCGTGCATTCCGGTGCATGCCGTCTCACCTATTGCGTAAAGTCCATTGACATCTGTGGCACCGTTGTGATCCACCACAACACCACCACATGTGTAATGGGCTGCCGGAACAATAGGAATGAAATCTGTGCTCATATCAATCCCAATTGAATCCAGCCTGCTGCAAATCTGCGGGAATCTTTCCGCAATTTGTGCGCGAGACAGATGAGTGACGTCGAGGAATACACAATCGAGTCCCGATTTTTTCATCTCAAAGTCTATGGCACGGGCGACAACATCTCTGGGCGCAAGCTCTCCTCGACTATCAAACCGCTGAACAAAGCTATCTCCATTGGGGAGTACAAGCTTTCCGCCCTCGCCACGAACAGCTTCGGAAATGAGAAACGAACGTGCGTCAGAGTGGTAAAGACATGTTGGATGAAATTGGTTGAACTCCATGTTTGACACCCGGCAACCCGCTCGATAGGCGATGGCGATTCCGTCTCCCGTAGCCCCGTCGGGATTGCTTGTGTACTTATAGACTTTAGAAGCACCACCTGTAGCCAGCACTACTGACTGTGCCCGTACTGTTTCGACACATCCTGACTGACGGTTGTACACATATGCACCTAGTACGTTTTGAACTCTCGAAGTTGATCCTTGACTAGTAATGACATCTATTGCGACTCGATCTGTTCTGATTTCAATATTTGGGTGTTTCAATGCTCGGGCAATCAATTTGGTTGCGATCGCATGCCCGGTGGCATCTGCAACATGAAGCACCCGACGATAACTATGCGCACCTTCTTTTGCGAGATGCGGCGTACCGTTTTCCATGTCAAACTGAACGCCTAGTGCCGTAAGGTGGTCAACAACGACTCCAGCGTTGGCGACTACCATTTCAACCGTTGGGAGATTGCATAAACCGACTCCTGCAGTGACTGTGTCCTGTACGTGTGAATCTACCGAATCATGCGGATCGGTTACCGCGGCGACGCCACCCTGCGCTCTGTTTGTAGAACTACTTCGGATGCTTTCTTTCGAAAGTACGAGTACCTTGAAGTCCGCAGCGAGCCGAAGAGCCGCACTGAGCCCTGCCGCTCCTGCGCCAATAACTAAGACTTCGACCTCCGTACGAAGGCTGGGGTTTGTCATGATCTGTTTGCGAGTACCCGTTAAACCGGAGACATAAAATACAACATTTGCAGTTTTGTGGTTTGGGACACTGTCCCGATCTACCAATTTTCAGGAAGTAAGTTGCCTGTTGATACCGATGCTGAGCTGGTCAAGCGAGTTCAAGGCGGGGACTCACGCGCCTTCGACCTACTCTTTGAACGTTACAAGCATAGAATTCATTCCTTGGTCGGGAGATTTGTCGACAATTACGAAGACTGTGAGGAAGTCGTACAAGAGTCCTTTCTCAAGGCATACAAAGCTCTCCCTCGCTTCCGTGGAGAGAGTCAGTTCTATACTTGGTTGTATCGTATTGCGGCCAACACGGCAAAGAATTTCCTCGCAGCTCGGTCGCGACGACCGACTAGGTCTGACGTTGATGTCGAGGACGACATTACGGTAAATGAATTGCAGAGTTTGCACGAAACGGACAATCCGGAAAACCTACTGGAAAGTGCTGAACTGGAACAAATCATCAAAAAAGCTATCCAAGAACTGGAACCAGAATTGAAAAGTGCTGTCACACTAAGGGAATATGCTGGTTTGAGTTACGAACAAATTGCTGAGATCATGGATTGTCCGGTAGGTACGGTCCGATCTCGGATCTTTAGAGCACGTGAGGCGATCGCTGCTCAGATGCGCACTCGCGGAGATGAATTGAGGTAGGAATCCAGTCAGTGACGTGTACAATCAGTCAATGTTACTGGCAAGGAGGCCTAAGAGGGTTTATTGTTTATGGGTAACAAGTAAGAGTCGATATGGCGCAGACGTTGAATGAATCGTTGTCAGCGTGTTTCGATGGTGAGACACAAAGAGACGAACTACGTCGGGTTCTTGATGAGTCAGACTCAAACGAAGATCTACGCGGGGAATGGCGTTGTTATAGTTCCATCTCAGCAGTTCTTCGAGGCGAAAAGATCTCATCACTGAAAAGTCCGCGCAACTGGGACGAGTTGGCGGCGAGAATACCGGAAGACCACAACATTGTTGCGCTGCAAGGAAAGCGACGCGTCAATCGACGATCCATGGTGGGAGGTGTGACGGCCATCTTGGCTATGGCAGCCACTCTAGTCATTGGAGTGTACGTACTTAATCCAGGAAACGACTCCCCCACCGATCAAACTCTAGCTGTCTCTGACGACCGAGTTTTGAATGAGAGTGCTGGAACCAACGTTCAAGACTCAGCATCGACGGGAACAGTGGTCAATTTGCCTCTGGACATTCAACAACAACACCTAGAAAAGCTAGTCGTCCATGACGCGAATGCCCTCGTGTCGGGTACTGCTCCCATTTCCATTCCACAAGTAGTATCTCGAAAAGTATCGAACCCGGAATGAAATTCCGATCCCACCAGCCACACTACATTTCCGCAATAGTTGTTTATTGCGTTTTATTTTGTTTTAGCAATTCGTTTGCACAGGATCGTAGCCCAATTGAGTGGCTGAGAGCCATGGGCGTGGCTCAGCAAGAATTGAACTACAAGGGAACCTTGAGCTATTTCAATGGAGACGAGCTCACGACGTTGGACTATCTACACATGGTTGTGAATGGTGAAGTACACCAACGTGTGACACCGTTAGATGGTCCTTCAAGGAAGTTGATCCGAGAAGGGCTGAATGTGTCACTCGAGTTGGACCGAGACGACGAACTCGCTCAAATGCGTGACAAGATTGAGGCTGGTGGAATTTCATCAACCTTCAATCCTCGATTCGACAAACTTGCTGAAACTTACAACATCAAAGTTGGCGGCACAGGGCGTATTGCAGATCGGAGTGCGGTTTGCATCACTTTGTCCCCAAAGGAACGGGATCGCTATCGAATACACCTTTGGATCGACAAGCAAACAAGCATCCTCCTGCGGTGGGATATGCGAGACCATGACAAACGTCCCGTAAGCATTTGGCAATTCACGGAATTTGAACTGATTGAGGAGGATTCGGATCGACATTCTTTTGCGAACAGATCGAGTCCGGCCGTTACGTTGGATCTTCAGTCCAAAGCGGTGAAAAAAGATCGAGACGAGGATGAGGATGTTCATTGGCATCTCGACTGGGTGCCGGAAGGATTTGAACTCTCGGGTACAAACATTCAAGATCTCGCACCTGGACGCGAATCGACTCACAACGTGATGTACACCGACGGAATGGTCGCAGTTTCTGTGTTTGTCGAGCCAGCTCCAAAATCGCATGAAGGGATGGAAATGGAATCCGTGTCGGGTTCTACGGTGGTCGTGTCGCACACGATTCAAGACCGTACGGGTCGTTCAAAGCTAGTTACAGTCGTTGGAGACTTACCGAAGACAACAATCTGGCGCATTGCTCGAGGCGTCAGTTTCGATCCTTAATCCCCACCTCTCTTTCTTTTCAATTCAACTAATACAGTGTTGCTCGGATGTGGAACGGTTATTGCGACCGCCTCTGAGCGTAGCTTAGTTCGAGTCACGCGTGAAAAGTGTGTTGGTTGCCCCGGTGCCTGCATGCGATTGGGCAAAAAGGACACTGAGCTCTGGCTCGAGGAACAGATTCCAGTAGGTGCCAAGGTTGAGATTGAATCCTCACCATATGCGCTAGCGATTGGAACAATGACAGTGCTTGGTTTTCCACTCGTGACGGCCGGTTTCATTCAATTCTTAATAAGTTCGTGGATGATTACATTCGTAGCTGTTTTTATGAGCGTCGTCTTGGCGATAGGATGCTGTAGGACCGAAAAATTTAGGCTCTTGTTAGTTCCCCGAGTCCGAAACGTTGTGTAAACTAAGGAACTTTTTTGTCGTTGGATGTGAACGATCTTTGTCGCTAACGTTGCATTAGTCACGTTTAGAAACATAGAAAGTGAATCGATGTAATGTCTCTTCGTTGGCTTAAGTCTAGCCTTTCGGTTCTAGTGGTGTTCCTGGCTGTCGTCTCGTTTGCCGACGGGTTCGTCATCTACAGCAGCTGGGAATCGGAGTGGCGAGCAAGGACAGATGCTGTTCGAACTTCGAAAATGCTTGGATTGGATGCTGTGGTCAAACCTGCACAACTTTCAGGCAAGAATTGGTACAGGGTTGTGGTCCAGGTGAACTCCGAATCCGCAGAGCAACTAATGCTGGATGCATTCGATCAGGATTGGGATGTTTGGTATTTGTCCGAGACGGACAGCTCATGGAACGTGGGTGTTGTGCAATCCAATGTGGAACAATCCAGTATGGCACAATCCAGGAAACCTCTATTTTCTGAAGACGGAGATGCCGATATAGTGGGTCCAACCCCTTTGATTGCTGAATCAATGATTGCCGACGACTCCGATCAATCGGATGATGAGATCGACGACTCGACCCAAACTCAGTCAATCGCATCATTGAATCCTGAAACGACAGGACCCGAAATGCAGGAGGATTCCGAAGTTGCCTCTCCATCTACTGAGGAGCCAGAATCCTCCTCCTCCGATGAAGAAGAGCCTCAAGCTGAGCCAGATGATGTACTTGTGGCTGCCGCAGACACAAATGATGGCTCGACACTCTCGGTCGAGTCGACGTTGCGTGAAGTCGAAATGATTCAGAGACAGGCACAAGACTTGATTTCGAATTGGGTGCAACGTGAGGATCCGACGACTTACGTGTTGCCCACTGAGACCGATAGAGCGACTACGGATATGCAAAACCAAATACCGACACGTGAGTCGTGGTTCAACGTCTTAAGAGTTCCAGAGCGCAGGCGAAGGTAGAACGAGTTTCCCGTCCGCCCTTAACCGGTCCTGCAGCCGTGTTGCAATCGAAGACTTACAATCCTGACGACCTGCATTGCGAGAAACGGTCCCGTTGATTTGCTAGAGAGGAACTCTAGCAAAACCTCCTCGTTCTCCTGATCGCGGTTTCTATAATTTCGTCGCAAATTCATCCGGTCCAAGAATCCGCTCCATGTCAGCCCAAGAACACTTGCGCGATAAGCTTCGCGTGATTCACAACCTTAATCACGCATCTCAGTATCTTTCTTGGGATGAAGCCGTCATGATGCCGAAGGAAGGGGGTATAGCCCGCGCAGATTCACTTGCGACGCTCCGATTTCTCGTGCATGAAATTATCACGAGTACTGAGTTGGGCGAGCTGATTGAAGCAGCAAAAGACGAAAGGCCAACGGACAAATGGGAAATTGCGAACTTACGCGTCATTGAACACGAACGCGTTCGTTCTACAGCAGTACCTTCAGACCTGGTCGTTGCGCTTTCGAAGGCTTCCTCTGCGTGCGAACAGGAGTGGCGCGAGAGACGTGCTGAGAATGATTGGAAGTCAGTTGTTCCCCTGCTTTCGGCAGTTGTCAGGCTCACGAAAGAGCGAGCCGTTTCACTTGGAGAAGTCTTACAGTTCGATCCTTACGATGCGCTGTTGGACGAGTACGAACCAGGACTCAATCAGAAGTTCATTGATCCGCTGTTTTCGCGCTTGGTTGAATTTCTTCCAGGATTTGTTGACGACATATTGACGAGACAGGGTCCGCGCCAAAAGTTTCAAGGAAATTTTTCGCCCCAACGCCAATTAGAGCTCGCTAAACGTCTAATGGCTCCTCTGGGATTCAACTTTTCACAGGGCAGAATAGACACAAGTCACCATCCTTTCTCATGTGGAAACCTAACTGACACGAGAATTACCACTCGATTTGGCGATGATGATTTTCTTGAATCCATGTATGCGGTCCTTCATGAGACAGGGCACGCCCTATACCAGCAAGGCCTCCCTCGGAAGCCTTGCGACCAGCCGGTAGGGCGTTCTTTGGGCATGATGATTCATGAAAGCCAATCATTGTTCATGGAAATGCAAATCTGTCGTGGAAATTCATTTTTGCGATTTGCAAAACCTATCATTGAGGACGCTTTAGACGTTCAAGGAAATGGAACACCTTGGAATCTGGAGACGCTTTCAAAAGCGGTTCGACGTGTGGAACGAGGCAAGATTCGGGTCGAATCAGATGAGACGACATATCCGCTGCACGTGGTCTTGCGTTACGAAATCGAAAAAGCGCTCTTGCGAGATGAGTTGACAGTCGAAGAGATTCCAGAGATGTGGAACCAACTGATGAAGGATTCCTTTGGAATTGAACTGGGCGAGGACTATAAAGACGGGTGCATGCAAGACGTTCATTGGTTTGCGGGATTGATTGGCTATTTTCCTTGTTATTCGCTTGGAGCACTGACAGCAGCACAGCTATATCAGGCTATGGTGCGAGACATAGGCGACATCGAAGATGACTTTGCGGCTGGTCAGTTCGAACGATCTCTCGGTTGGCAGCGGGACAAAATTCATTCGCGCGGACAATTGATCCCAAGCTTTGAATTGATCGAATCCGTTACCGGCAGCCCGCTGGGCTGTGAAGCGTTTATTTCGCACGTTACCTCGCGTTACGGCTCCGCGAGCTAGATTTCCGGTTGCCGACGTGACCGAATCCATTGAGTCGGGGATTACTCAAACTCGAAACTTTTCGATCATCGCGCACATCGATCACGGAAAGTCCACGCTCGCCGATCGTTTGATCCAACGATGTGGCGGACTTTCAGACCGAGAAATGGCTGATCAAGTCTTGGATTCGATGGACCTCGAACGAGAGCGAGGAATCACGATTAAGTCACAAAGCGTGGCACTTCGATATGAAGCTAGAGACGGACTCTCCTACAACCTGAACTTCATTGACACGCCTGGGCATGTCGACTTTAGCTACGAGGTATCCCGGTCTCTGGCGGGTTGTGAAGGTGCACTTCTCATTGTCGATGCAGCACAAGGAGTTGAAGCGCAGTCTGTCGCAAACTGCTACGCCGCTATCGAACAGGGACTGGAGGTAATTCCCATCTTGAACAAGATGGACCTTCCTCAAGCGGACGCCGATCGGGCATCCGTCGAAATTGAATCACTCATCGGATTGTCGACGGACAACATCCTGAAGATAAGCGCAAAGACAGGAGATGGGGTCGACGAGCTTCTTGAACTAATCGTAAATGATATTCCTCCCCCCAGCATTTCGGGAGACAACCGACTTAGGGCATTGATCATGGATTCGTGGTTTGACAGATATGCCGGAGTAGTTTCCCTAGTTCGCATATTTGAGGGCTCAATCAACGTGCGCGACCGCATCGTTTCTTGTTCGGTTGGGAAGGAGCACAATGTGGAACAACTAGGTGTATTCACGCCGCGTCGTGAACCGCGAGAGTCCTTACATGCCGGAGACGTGGGTTACGTGGTGGCAGGCATCAAAGACATTCACGGTGCACCGGTCGGGGACACACTGACCTCGTCAAGAGATCCTGCACGCCCCTTGCCAGGATTTGAACGACTCAAGCCACAGGTTTATGCAGGTTTGTACCCCAGTGATCCCGACGACTATGAGCCGCTGGGGCGGGCACTGGAGAAGCTGGGACTCAACGATGCGTCGCTCCAATACGAGACGGAGAATTCTGACGCTCTTGGATTCGGGTACCGGTGCGGTTTCCTGGGAATGCTTCACATGGAAATCGTGCAAGAGCGAATTGAGCGAGAGTACGAGCTAGATGTTGTTGTAACTGCGCCGTCTGTTGTTTACGAGATTCTGCGCCGAGATAGCTCTACTCTCCAAATTCACAATCCGTCGCAACTTGATGAAATCACCGACTTAGTGGAAATTAGAGAGCCTATCGCACAGGTGAACATTCTTGTTCCGCAACAGTTTCTTGGAAACGTAATGGAGTTGTGTATTGAGCGACGCGGCGTTCAAAGAAACATGCAAATGACGAGTTCGCAGGTTTCGTTGACATATGACATTCCGCTGGGTGAAGTGGTAGTAGATTTTTTCGACCGACTCAAGTCCGTGAGTCGGGGTTATGCCTCGTTGGACTACTCGTTTGATCGCTTTGAGGCGGCGCCTTTGGTTCGTCTCGACATTCTTATCAACGATGACCGCGTAGACAGCCTTGCCGTTATCGTTCATCGCGACTTAGCCCAATCGAGAGGTAGGCAAGTGGCTATCAAACTAAAGGAGGAAATCCCGAGACAGATGTTCGACGTAGCGATTCAAGCGGCGATTGGACGCAAGGTACTAGCGCGAACTACCGTAAAAGCTCTTAGGAAAAATGTCACAGCAAAGTGCTACGGCGGCGATGTTACTAGGAAGAAGAAACTCTTGGAAAAGCAGAAAAAGGGCAAAAAGCGAATGAAGCAGATTGGCAAAGTGGAAATCCCGCAGCAAGCGTTTCTCGCATCGTTGACCATGGATCGTTCGTCTTAGTCCCACAATTCCAAACAGAGACCAGCAATTGTCAGTTTGGGTTGCATCGCATCCTAGACAATGAGCCACTCCTGACAATCTCAAGCTACGAAATAGCGCTTTTTCTATAGCCAGCTATCGTTGACGGTCAGCACAGGGCTTATATACCATAGGAGAAGGGCAAACGGCTGCGACAGGTAGCGCATCATTTTGAAAGGAGTAATTGAGTGACACAATTCTGCAAAGTTGACTCGAGTGACCACATCCTCACCGTAACAATTAATCGACCCGAACGACTCAATGCGCTGCATCCACCGGGCAACGCAGAGCTTGGGGAAGTCTTTGACGCCTTTGCTGCAGACGACGATCTGTGGGTGGCAATTATTACGGGCGAGGGGCGTGGATTTTGCGCGGGAAACGATCTTCGCTATCAGGCTGAAGGTGGAGAACGAGTTCCGAATCCCAGTGGTTTTGGTGGCTTGACGTCACGATTCGATCTTAGCAAGCCGGTAGTCGCCGCAGTCAATGGTGTCGCAATGGGCGGTGGTTTTGAGATTTGCCTAGCCTGCGATTTGATTATTGCATCTGAGAATGCCTTGTTTGCATTGCCCGAACCAAAGGTGGGGCTTGCTGCATTGGCGGGTGGCTTACAGCGGCTTCCGCGTCAAATCGGAGTGAAGAGGGCTTTGGGGATGATTTTGACTGGAAGGCATGTTTCACCACAGGAAGGAAAGGAACTTGGCTTCGTCAATGATGTCGTTCCGCACGAACAGCTTATGGAAGCCACGCACAAGTGGGTTGCTCAGATTTTGGAGTGTGCACCTCTATCAATCCGAGCAAGCAAGGACGTGGTCTACAAGAGCCTTTCGATGGGTTCGTTGCAGGAATCGATGGCAGTCCGATACGACTCGGTGGGGACATTGTCAAAAAGCGAAGACTTTATTGAAGGACCCAGAGCGTTTTCGGAGAAGCGTCCACCAAACTGGAAAGGACGATAAGGCCTGATTATCGCTCAATCACGGGCACGTCCGCACACAGAGTTTAAAACGAGTCTTCGTCTAGAAAGCCCTTAGCAAGAAATGCGGTCAGATGAGCTGAACTGGGATTTGCCTTTCCCCTCGCAACGTGACCCGGTTTTCGCCCGCAATGTCGTAGCTACCTCACAGCCGCTTGCTACACAAGCAGGAATCGATGCTTTGCGCGAGGGTGGAAATGCCATCGATGCAGCATTGGCTGCTGCGATTTGCTTAACGGTTGTCGAGCCGTGCTCAAACGGACTGGGGAGCGATGCATTCGCTTTGGTGTGGTTCGAAAACTCTCTTTATGGGTTAAACGCATCAGGCAAATCTCCTCGTCTGTGGAGTGAGGACTACTTTAGTCATTGTCGCAATATGCCTGAACTTGGATGGCCTTCAACAACGGTGCCAGGCGCAGTAAGTGCTTGGGTCGAACTTTCAGAACGATTTGGAAAGCTTCCATTTCGACGACTGTTCGATGCGGCCGTTCACTATTCGGAGACTGGTTTTCATGTGGGACGAAGAACCGCCTATCACTGGAAAAGAGCTGAATCGCGATACAGAGACTTTTCTCCGTTCGGAGAGCACTTTCTTCCCCAAGGATCTGCACCTCGTGCTGGAAACCTCTTCAAAAGCATTAATTTAGCAAGAACGTTGTTGGAAATAGCTACCACTGGGGGCGAGTCTTTCTACCGAGGAAAACTTGCCGACCTAATTGTGGCTCAAGCGAAAGAGGAAGGCGGACTGATGCGCCACGAAGATCTATCCACTCACAATGTAGAGTGGTGCCACCCGCTCAGTCTTCACTATGGTGATATAGTCGTTCATGAAATTCCCCCCAACGGTCAAGGATTGGCTGCGTTAGTCGCCCTGGGCCTGATTGACCGTCTAGGAGTCCGTGACTTAGAACCAGGTTCGACCGAATGGACACACCTTCAAGTTGAGTCAATGAAGGTTGCAATTCAAGCAGCATTCGAGCACTTCTCCGACCCCAACACGATGCATATCGATCCTGAATGCCTAATTGACGAGAGAAAGTTGGACCAGGCGGCCGCTTCCATTTCAACAGTTGCCGCAAATCTACCTCCGCAAGAACTCAATGCTGGTTCAGATACTGTCTATCTCTGTGCAGGTGACGCCGATGGCAACATGATCTCTTTCATTCAATCCAACTACATGGGTTTTGGGTCAGGAATTGTCATTGACGGGACCGGAATCGCCATGCAAAACCGAGGAGCCGGATTCACGCTTAAACCAGGACACCCAAACCAGGTGGGACCAGGAAAACGCCCCTTCCACACAATCATTCCCGGATTTGTTTCCCGTAATGGTTGTCCCGAGCTTGCGTTTGGAGTTATGGGTGGCCACATGCAACACCAAGGGCATGTACAAATGGTGTCTCGAGTCTTTGATCACTGCCAGAATCCTCAGTCAGCCGCAGATGCTCCTCGCTGGTACGTTACTCCTCAGTTCGAAGTGGTTTTGGAAGAGGGATTCTGTCAAAAAACCAAGCGTGAGTTGGCAGGACTTGGACATGTGGTGCTTGAGAGCAAGTCCGTAGACTTGTTTGGCGGAGCACAGTTGGTAGCTTGTCTTGAAGATGGCTACTGTGGGGCTTCGGACCACCGCAAGGAGGGACTCGCAGGTGGTTTCTAAATCATTCTTCCGGACAGTCTCGTTCTTGCAGTCGAAGCGACAGTGAGTTCATACAGAATCTCAAACCGGTTGGATTGGGACCATCGGGAAAGACGTGGCCCAAATGGGAGTCACAGGCAGAACAGAGCACTTCGGTACGAACCATGAAGTGGCTTCTGTCTTCTCGAGTCTCAATCGCTTTGTCGCTGACTGGTTCGTAAAAGCTGGGCCAGCCACTTCCCGAATCGTACTTCGACTCTGATTCAAAGAGAGGTTGTCCACAGGCTCGGCAGAGGTACGTACCTGGTGTTTTGGTATCCCAATACTCACCTGAAAACGCGAATTCCGTGCCAGATTCTCGCAATACTTGGTACTCCTGCGGCGTGAGTTTGGACTTCCAATCGTCTTCAGTCTTAGGTGCGTCACTCATGATTTAAACCTTGTCTGTCGATTCTTCTAGTGTCGTTAGTGAGAATACTTCTGAGGATACTCCTTCAATTGTTGAATTGTTACCCAGATAGAATCAAAGTGTCAACCGGGGTCTGTCTTGTAGACCGCAATCTAGAGTCTACTACCCATTCCTCCTCGTTTAGCCTAGGCTATCAAATCCAGGACATGATCAGCAATGGCAAGCGAAGCCGTTAGCCCTGGGGATTCGATTCCAAGCAACTCGACATAGCTTGAAATTTTGGTTTCACGCGGTCCATTGATAACAAAATCAGCAGCTGAATGTCCCATGGGTACAAGCTTGGGTCGAATGCCGGTATAGCCGGGAGTGAGTTTGGATTCATCTAGATCGGGGTAGTAACTGCGGACCGACTCGACAAACTGTTGTTTGTTCGATTGGGAGAAGCTATAGTCGACATCATCCACCCATTCAACATCTGGACCAAATCTTGCCTGTCCTCCAATGTCAAGCGTAACGTGCACACCGAGTCCCCCAGATTCCGCTACAGGATAGACAAGATGATTGAAAGGCGACTTTCCAGACAGCGTGTAATAGTGGCCTTTTGCATAGTATTCGTTGTACTGTCCTCCTAGCTGCCTTGATAGAGATGGAGCCCACAATCCGGCAGCGTTAACCAGCGTTCTGGGTTTTAGCATCAATCCAGCACATTGAACAAGTAAGCCATCGCTAAACCTGATCGACTCAACTTCGGAGTTGAATGCCACCATTCCGCCGTTTGCTTCGACGTCGCCGTGCAGATTCATCATGAAAGAGTGGCTGTCGATAATCCCGGTCGTAGGGGAGAACACACCTGCACGACATCGGACATGAGGTTCTAGAGCGTATACAGCGCTTCGGTCAAGCCACTGTAGTTCTCCAACACCGTTCCTATTGGCTTGTTCCTGATATTGCCTGAGTGCAGACTCTTGCTTGACGGACGTAGCTACGATAATTTTCCCTATGCGAGAGTGAGAGATGTTTCGTTCTGCGCAGTACTGATACAGGAGATGCTTCCCTTTTACGCACATCCGTGCCTTTAGGGAACCAATCGGATAATAGATTCCGGCATGAATTACCTCTGAATTACGACTGGATGTCTCAGTTCCTATGGCATCGTGTTTCTCCAAAATGAGAACTTCCCGTCCATTTTTTGCCATTGCACGAGCCACAGCGAGGCCAATAATCCCTGCTCCAATGACAACTACGTCACAAGACTCGTACATGAACCAAACAATTGTGTGACTGAGTTGAGAACTAATTGTCCAAGCAAACTACCAATTCGAGCTTCTTTACGTACTCTTTCGGAAGAAACTCTCGTCCCGCAAGGAGATGGCGTAAGTACGACTCTTGTGGCATGAGGGAGTTGTCGACAACACGGTCATTTGCGATGTACGTCCAGCACGCAATTGCTTGATTGTCCACAATCACCTCGACGACTATACGTCGATAGTCAACAGGTGCATGTTCGAATCGATCCATCTTGACAATTTCCGCGGGTTTCTCCAATTGATATAGGACACCAAATACTTTTGATCCGGTTTCCTGAAAAATGTTTGCTCGACCTGAAACCGGGGTGTTGCGCGACCGCTTGTTGAATCTCAGCGCAAATCCGTCGAGTCGCGCGCCTGTAGCTGGTCCGCAATTCAGGGCCCGTTCTGTTACGCGAGCGACATTCATGTTGCTGCCGAAGGCAAAATAATGTCTTAAATTGAAAGACATCTCGGTCAACCTTTTCGTATGATGTACTTCTTGACCGAAAGCGCTGTTTCTGCCAGCTCAAGGGAGTGTCCCATAAAGCGACAGAAATTGCTGAAATCACGGTGTGTGGATGGGTCTGTGGCGAGAATCAAAAGACGTTCGCCTTTCTTCATCTTGCGCACTTTATTACGAACTATCATTAGAGGTTCTGGGCAGTTCAATCCTGATGTGTCGAGTTTGTAGTCGTATTGTGTGGCTGAAGGTTCGTTCATGAGTCGTTCGCAATCGGGTCTGACTGGTCTCTTGACGAGCTATTGCAAGCGGAGAAGGAAGTTTATACGCTGCATCGAGACGGGTTCTGTTCAAACACGCATTTGATATAGCTACCAATTCTATGTACGCCCTAACGAGAAGAACATTGCAAAGTGGTCTGAGCAGCGTCAGGTTGTTCAGATTTTCCATGATGTTTTTGTTGCTTGCGATTGGGTATTCGTTATCGGGGCAGCAGGAAGATTCTCAAGCAGAGGAATCAAATCTCTTTGATTCCGATTCAGGAAAGGACCAGATCGAGGTCATTCGATCCCAATTAGCATCCCGTGAGGCCGGTGATGCCGTGAGACTTGCTAGTCAACTAATCGAGGAAATCGAGGAGAGCGGCTCGCGATTCGACGAGTCTTTAGTGGTTCCGCTCACTCTTCTTGGTGATGGACAGCGTCAGTTGGGCGAGTACGTCGACGCGCTTGAATCGTACGACCGAGCGCGCAATGTATCTCGATTGATCAATGGTCTCCATTCAATAAGTCAAGTTGACGTGCTGTATCGTGAAGCTGACACCTATTACGAACTCGGACAAATTGGGAGAGCTAGTCAACGACACGAATACGCCTTCAGCATCTATCTTCGTTCGTTTGAAGAAGATTCTGTCGAACTCCTCTCGGGATTGTTCGCGCTCGCTGATTGGTACATTGAGACAAGGAATATTTTTGCTGCCCGAGGACTCTTTCACAGCGCTGTGGAGATTTCAAAGACTCATTTGGACCGAACTGATTCAAGAAACATTCGTGCTCTAAAGGGCTTGGCCAATTCGTACCGACTTGAGCGGTTCACGCCACCTGCCGAGTTTGATGCTCCAAGGGAAGCGGGACTCCTAGCCGATAGTCTTCCTGAAGAGAGTTCGTTGCGCTACGAAGTGAAAGTCAATGATTTCGCCAAGGGAGAGGAAGCGCTGAAAGAACTCGTGAAAATTGAACAGGAACGCGAGGGAAGCACGCGCGAATCATTGGCGTATGCCAAATTGGACCTGGCCGACTGGTTCTTGCTTTTCAAAAAGTACCAGCCAGCCGGCATTATCTACCAAGACATATGGGCAATGTTTGCTGACGATCCAAGTGCGCCCTTTGTTCAGGAGGAACTCTCAAAACCAACCGCGCTCTACCACCCACTTGGAAAAAATCCCGGATCGCAGCCTTCAGCCGTACTTCAGGAACCGGTCGAAGGCACAATTGAGTTTAGTTTCGACGTGTCCACTACTGGCGAGGTAGCCAACGTTGAAGTTGTGTCAATAGAGCCTAATGGTCGGTATCAGGAAGAGTTCATGGATTCGATGAAACGGGCTCGTTATCGCCCCATAATGCTTGAGGGCCTACCCAAATCCACGGAAGGAGTAACATTGACTCACACATTCTTCTTCTTTCCAGATCTGACACGCGATTAACAAATTTTTCGGTGCCAGGCAACAGGTCTAGATCTATAGATTCTAAATGTGGTAATTTAGTCATGCGAGTGAACCTTTGGGAGTTCACGATGTCAGTTATTTGAGTGGGGGCAAGTCTTAGACTCTGGGAATGCGAGATGGAACTTAAAGCAGACGCGAGAAGGGTAATGAAGTCTTGTAAGGTGCGCCGAGTTCAGTGCGATCGGAGACATTGGTGGACTGTCGTCTGTGACCTTCGAAGCGTAGTTATTGCGATTGCAGTTTTGGCTCTCAGTGGATGTATTTCGAGCGTGCCGTCCGGCTTTCCCAAGCCACAAATGCCTGGGTCCTCGTCAGGACCACAAATGCCTACTCCTTCGATGCCATCGTCGCCGACGCAACCCAGTGGCGGAAGTCAGGGATCATCGGCAGGCAATCCGTCGGGGCAGAGCTTGCCTTCTCCCTTCCCTACAGGGGGTCCCACATCGCCTCTTCCTCAACCTCCCACGGTATCTCTGCCAAGTCCCGGGTCGGACCCAACTACGGGTGCACCATCAATGCCATCCCTTCCTTCTTCAGGAGATGGATCCAGCGACGCAAGTATGCCCGGTATGCCTTCTGATGGGCAGGGTGAGGGTGATGAAAACTCCTCCGAAGGAGAAGAAGGAACGGACGGGGAC
>JAPOXO010000125.1:16503-57093 GCA_026707045.1 Gammaproteobacteria bacterium
GCAGGCGAAAGCGTCGAGTCAAGTTGGGAGATTCCTGATGGAGATCCTGAGGATGTTGAGTCGGAACTAATAAAAGAAATTGAAGAAGGCTCGGGCATGCCCGGAACATTGCTACCTGGTACCGGTGAGGCCGAAGGCGATTCCGGATGGGAGATAAGTAACCAATTGCCAGCTCCAGGGGATGAGCTTTCAGATGGAGAAGAACAGGCCGGTGGCGAAGGACTTCCTGGTGAACTTGATCAAGCGAGCGATGGAGGGGGAACGGATCAAGACGAGAGACTTCTCCGTGCGCTTGAGGCAATGGACAAAGAAATTATGGCTGAACGGATGGATAGCATCATCCGTTCTAACGAGCGAGTGGCGGGAACTGATGGACTTCTTGGGGAGCCCGAACTCGACGATGCACAATTGGAGGACGCAGGAGAGGGAGGAGATAGCAGCGACGATTTGGATGATGCTCGGACGATCGATGAAAACGAAGGTGACGGACAACCGAACCTGCCACCGACAATGCGTGCTGAAGCAGATACCGCCGATGCACGTGATGACGATGTGGTTGCACGTCAACTGCGTGAAGCCGCAATGGCCGAGGAGGACCCAGAACTCAAGGAAGAGCTTTGGGAGGAGTATCGCAAATACAAGGATGGCATTTAAGTGAAGATAACTCGTGATCTTTGTGTGCTAATCGGGGCATGTGCACTTTTGGTTAGTTGTGCCAGCACAACACTACGAGAGGTTGACTTTAAACCCCCCAAAATCGCTTCGATCACATTAAACGAAGAGAATTTGCTGGACATTGGAGTCGTCGTGTTCAAGTCCAACATTCCCGAAGCGTACGACGACCTAGTCACACAGAACATCACTCCAGAGGTTCGAAGAGCCGAAGCAAACTTCATAGCCAACCATGCAAAGGAGTTCTTGCAGTCTACGGGCAATTGGGGAGCTGTTCGCGTACTGCCTGAAGCGACATACGCCATTGATGTGCTAATTGAAGGCGGCATTTTGCATTCCGATGGCGAACGCCAAGTAGTGGCAGTTAAAGTATCAGACTCTCGCGGAGAGGTTTGGATTGAGACTTGGTACGAGACGTTAGCTAGCAAGTATCACTATGAGTCTGACGAACGACAACGAAGCGACCCTTTTCGTCGCAACTATCGAATGCTCGCCGATGAAGTGCTTGCATACATGGAATCTCTCTCACCCGAGGAAATTGGGGAGATACGTCTCACGACGCTGATGCGGCATGCACAGGAACTCAATCCTGCAGCGTTTGCGGAATATGTCACTGTTGACAATTCAGGCAAGTTTAAAGTAATAAGAATGCCCGCCGAAGACGATCCCAACATGCATCGAGTTCGTCAGGTTCGAGAGCGTGAATTGTTGTTCATTGATACTTTGGACGAATACTACTCCACATTTGCATCAGGCATGAGAAGGTCTTACCACAGTTGGAGAAAGTCAACTTACGCCGATGCATTGGCCCTGCGAGAGGAAAGAAATAGGTCACGTACACGCCTCATCGCGGGAGCAGCAATGGTATTGGGCGGAGCTGTTGCGCAACGAAGCGGAAGTACCGCTACTGAATTCGGGGGTTACGCTGGAGTCATCGGTGGAGCGACAGAAATACTGGGTGGAATTCAAAATCGTGAAAACGTGAGAATGCATGCTTCTGCATTGCGGGAATACGGCATTGTCGCCGCACAGGAAATTTCCCCTCACACCATCGAGTTGGAGAATTCAACAATTTCACTTCAAGGAACGGCGGCGGAGCAACTCAATCAGCTAAAGGAATACTTGAAGGAAATTTATTTCGAAGAATTGGGGTTGCCCATAGAGGACGACGTTCAAGCTCAAGAATCCGTTACCCAAAATGATGCGTCTGGGGAGAAAATCACTGATGAATTCTTCCAAGACGAAGAGTGACAATTCAAAACCGGTTCAAATTCAACCGGTAGAACCACGACTAACTTCCGATCCGACAAGACGTAGGTCAGGTTCGCGTTTTCGTGTTTCTGCGCGATTCGTGCAAGGCCTAGCAGTATTTACCTTTGTTGCGTGTGCCATTGCTATTTTTGTTTGGGTACCGCAACGCGACCCTCTCCCGATTACAAACGGCGAAACTCGCGTTCCAGACGAATCGGTTTCGAGTCAATCCGGAACAGAAACCCAAGAAACGCCATTCTTGGATGCACAACATGATCGTGCCATGGAACAAGCGGAAGAAACACTCAATGACTTCAGTTCGCTACAGGATCACTACGAGAGCCACCAACTCGGTTCGGAAAAACATCTTGCGCTCTATAACGATGCCATTGATCGGGCAAACAACGGCGACATCCTTTTCGGCAGAAGGGAATTTGCAGAGGCGCAAAAAGAATTCGAAACTGCTCTCGAAGAGTTGCGTCAGCTTATAGCAACCATTGATACTGAATTTGAGGAATGGATGACTGCTGGACTGCGAGCGTTGGATGAACGCGATGTTACAAAGTCTCGAAGCGCATTTGTCCATGCGGCGGAAATCAAGCCGTTGGAACAGTCCCCGCACGAAGCGCTTCAGCGAGTGGAAAAGTTACCCAAAATCAATGAATTGCTACGGGAAAGCGATCGAGCTAGTTTAAGAGGCAATTGGGACGAGGCGTTGTCATTTCTTGACCAAGCAGAAACGCTGGACGATTTAACTCAGGAAATTGACTCGCGCAGAGAGAGTATTTTGTCCGCACGTGCAGGGGAAGAACTCAACCACTTGCTTTCATTAGGGCATCAGGCGTTGAACCAGGACGACTTTGATGAAGCCGACCGTCTGTTTAACGAAGTCTTGCGACGTCATCCAGACAATGCAGCAGCGGAAACAGGACTGCAGAAATCTCAAGTATCGCGAACTGTAGCGCAGATTTCGGACCTCCAGGCTACAGCATTGCAGCAAGAGAACGAGCTCAAGCTCACGGCTGCAATGCAGACTTTTGAACAAGCGCTCGAAATTGATTCGACATTGGAATTTGCTATTGAAGGCAGAGACCGTGTCCGTGAAATTGTGACTCTGTCTGCTCAAATCAGTACGGTGTTGAACGATCCGGGAAATTTGTCTGGAGACCAGGAACTAGAGCTTGCGCGACAGGTTCTCGAAGATGCTCAGAAGTACATTAACCACAGTGACGCATACGATGAAGCCTTAAATGAACTTGCCGAAATTGTGGAAATTGCATCACAGTTCGTCCCTGTAGTCCTCATTTCAGACAATGCAACCGAGGTAACACTCAGTACTAAAGGACAACTAGGCTCATTTGAACGACACGAGATTCAATTGCGGCCAGGTCGATACCAACTCATTGGAAGCAGAGATGGACGTGAAGATGTGAGAAAAACCTTCAACGTCGAACCAGACATGGATCCAGTTTCAATCATTTGCGAGAACGAGATTTAGACTGCGTTAGGTCATGACTATAGACGCAGATCAAGTCTTTAAACCGGAACAATTCGAGCCAACACCGCTTCGAGCGCCACGTCGCAAGTGGTTCGTACCTTGGTTGCAACTTGCAACTCTCATTGTTGTCCTGGTTGCGGCAGTCGTACTCTGGTTTCTGTTTACGGCAAAGTCCGTGCGCTTCGAATCCAACGTTACGGATTTTTCAGCGACGGTTTCGGGTGGACTTGTCTTTCGTTCCGGAGAGACTTTTTTGATGCGACCGGGTAGCTATGAAGTTGAAGCCGAATCGAATGGATACTACGAGTTGCAGCTCTCTATCGAAGTGGGAAACAAAGGTGATCAATCGTTTCCACTTGAATTCAAAAAGCTCCCCGGATTGATCCAATTTAGTTCTTCGCCCATAGGTGCTCAGGTGAGTATGGAGGGCGAAATCTTGGGCGCAACTCCGGTACAGGTCCCCATTCCTGCGGGATCAGCAATGTTCAATTTCAGCGCTCCTCGCTACATTGACCGTGAGATTGAAGTTTTAGTTGAAGGGATGAGCATTGAGCAGCCTGTTCATCTGGATTTGGCACCGAATTGGGCAACAGTTGAGATTCCCACGACACCGGACAATGCCAACGTTTATATAGATGGAGTCGATTCAGGATTCACGACATCTAAACCGGTCGAAATTCTTGACGGGGAGCGCACGATAACGCTTAAGAAACCAGGTTTTGCCGAATGGACTGACATTTTGTTTGTTCAAGCAGGAGAGCGAAGAACGCTGGACCCAATAGTGCTAGAACCCCTGGAAGGAGTACTGTCGATTCAGTCTGACCCAGCAGGTGCGACGGTGAACATTGACGAACAGTTCCAAGGACTTACACCAATTACGGTAGAAATCGAACCTAATCAGGAACATAAGGTCGAAGTACTGCTAGTTGGATATGAGCGTGGCTTTAAAAGTGTCGTCGTTCCGTCCGGACAAATCCGAAATCTGAATTTCGACCTCGAAGAAGCAACGGGTAGCTTGACAGTGACCACCGAACCCGAAAATGTTGAGGTATGGGTTGATGGAAAGCAAATCGGTAGCAGCAATGACTCTTTCGTTCTGCATGCGGTTCGACATTCCGTGGAACTAAAGAAAGAAGGTTATGCAGGTTACGCAAACGACTTGGTCATACAACCTGGAATGAAGCAAACTTTGAGGGTGAGACTCCTGACATTGGAGGAAGCTCGCTTGGAGGTCTTGCGACAGGTGCGCAACACGATCGATGGTCAGGAGATACAGTTGTTCGAACCAACTCCCATCCAAATGGGGGCATCTCGCCGCCAACCAGGTCGGCGAGCCAACGAAGTTTTTCGAACTGCCCGATTAGAACGACTGTTTTATATCTCAAAGCACGAGGTAACAAACGCACAGTTCCGCGAGTTCGCGACAGAACACGATTCGGGAGATTATCAGGGAATGTCGTTGGACAAGGACGATCAACCTGTCGTCAATGTCTCATGGAACGAGGCTGCCTTGTACTGCAATTCCCTCTCCGAACGGGAAGGGCTTGACTCGTTCTATAAGGTCGAGGGTGCCAAGGTTGTAGGCATAAATGAAAATGCGTTGGGATATCGGCTGCCCACCGAAGCCGAGTGGTCATGGGTAGCTCGTCACGTTGAAGGCGATGAAAAATTGTTGCACTTTCCATGGGGGGAGAGTCTTCCTCCGCCAGACCGACACGGTAACTACGCCGACAGAGCAGCTCAACACATAGTCAGCCGAATTCTTTACGACTTCAATGACAACCATACCGTAACGGCACCAGTCGGAACGTTTGAACCAAATTCAAAAGGACTATTCGACATCGGTGGAAATGTCGCTGAATGGACTCACGATTTTTACGCCATACCTGAATCGCAAAGTACTGTAAGTGTCTTGGGTCCGTCTGATGGCGAGTATCACGTCATTCGGGGCTCGAGTTACCTTCATGGAACCATTACCGACGTAAGACTCTCTTTCCGTGACTACGGTACGGACGGCAGATACGATGTTGGTTTCAGGGTTGCGCGCTATGCAGAGTGAAGATCAGTTCAAACTAAAGTGGGTTTGGGCGAACGCGGTTGTCGTCGCTCTGTTGCTCCCGGGATTGCATTTACATGCACAACAAGAGCAGGGTGAAAATTCAGAGTCCGACTCTATCGAGAATTTAGACGACGCACCTTCCGAAGAGGACGAATTTCAAGCTGATTCCGACGAGTCCGAAGACACTCTAAATGAGGATTCAGAGGTTGAATCGGAAGATATCGAAAATTCTGATGGTTCTGAATCGAAAGAAGACTCTCCCACTTTGGAGTCGGTTGAGACTCCGGATTTTTTTGATCCGAGCGAGGACATTTCTGAAGACTTTGCCGTGCCATTTCCTGTGGACATTTAGGAACTAGCTATGAAAGGACGCGTGACATCTACTTTGCTTACGCAACTAATTGCATTATTGATATCTATTCTTGTCGTTCATTTGGTATATGCGAGTGTCATTCGCCCTACGGCAAATGCGATTCTCGATGAACGCGAGGAACGGCTCAAAAACGAGGAATCTTTCGTGCCCGAACGGTCACTCTACGTAACGCTTCGTGATTATGAACAGGAAACCTGTTTCATCTTGATGTTCTGGGCTTTCGCCATCATGGGTACGAAGGCTTGGAGTGCCATGTCGGAACGCAAGATGTTGGACAACGATTTGCTTCGGATAGGGGAAGGAGTCAGCGTTTTGCCGGAAGATGCTCGGCGATATATGAGACCCGTGCAATCTCTTCCCGACAAGACTCGTAATCGTCTACTCTCGCGGACGGTTTTAGTTGCTCTTCAGAGATTTGAAAGTACACAGGCAGTTCAAAATGTGTCTGATGCGGTGCGTACATCGTGCGAAGCGGAAGCAGATCGCCTTGATAGCGAGTTGGCAATGATCCGCTACATTGCGTGGGCTATTCCTTCCATTGGATTTATAGGAACTGTTCGGGGAATTGGAGAGGCACTCAGTCAGGCATATTTAGCAGTTCAGGGAGATATAGCTGGGGTTACAGAGAGTTTAGGAGTAGCTTTCAACTCGACGTTTGTCGCTCTTGTGATCAGCATCGTGATCATGTTTTTCGTCTACCAGTTACAGAGATACCAGGAGGAAGTAGTCATTGCGGTTGAATCCTGGTGCGACGAAAACTTGCTACGGCATTTGCAGGTTCGCTAGGATGTGGATTCTCGATATTGTTGATGCAAACCTCCGACTAAGCAACGATGGAGAAATTGCCTACTCGGAACCTGGAATCGCACTAGTCGAACCTAAGCAATTGACGTTTGGTGGGGAAGCTCTCACAAAGATCAAGCTTCAGCCCGATCAGGAACAAAGCCAGTTTTGGCAGAGACTGGATCAGAGTCCTGTACATCCAAGCGGCTATGCAGTCGAGACGCAGGCTGACCTAGTATTTCGTCAGCTCGTTGCCATTCGAGAGCAAAGTCAACTGAGACGAGAAGATTCTGTATGGGTCATTGTCCCTGGCAATCTATCGAATTCACAGATAGCCTTACTCTACGGTATTGCTGTTCAGGCCGAAGTGCACATCGCAGATTTTGTGGATCGAGGCGTCGCTGCAGCTGCAAACGTAGATATCGATGGCCCCTGTGTATTTGTGGACATCGGACTTCATCGTACGGTGGTTACACAACTCACAGTGGGAGACGATGTCAGCCGGGCTCGTGTTTCCGTGTTGTCCCGTCTCGGCTTACTTTCACTGCTGAATGCCTGGATTCGACATGCAGCAGACAGATTCTTGGATAGTACGCGATTTGATCCGAGGAAATTCGCCAACACCGAGCAGCAGTTGTTCGATCAATTGCGAGCTTTTATAGCAGGCAGTGAAGAAACTCACATCGTGCACGTTGAGCATCTAGGCAACGTTCGTCAAGTTGAATTGACGCGGGCGGAGCTAGCATCGGCAGCCAATGAGCACTATCGTGGAGTGTTGACCTATATTGATCAGGGGTGTCCAGTCTTGCTGTCTGAGGACTCGGCCGCCCTGCCAGGTTTGGTGGATTTTCTGAGTGCAGAAGGTAGTAATTGCTTCGAACGCGGCTTGGCAGACGCATTCGATGCACTCAGTAGGTTGAATTCATCGGATGCCGACAACGACTCGCGTGCATTGCACGTAGAAGTTTCACATGTCAAGAAGGAGCATCTCCGCACGGTGCGAGAACCCAGTGTGCTCCCGTTGGCGACACATGTATTGACAGGTTCGATTGCTTATCCAATTGGTTCCAGTCTTCCCACCCGTAATCAGGGAGAGTATTCGCTTGATTTCGAGCTTGTCAACAACGCCCATGGGTTGGTTGTCGTTCCAAACGAGAGTGCGAATGTAGTGGTCAATGGGAAGAGGGTCGTTCACCAAACCCCAGTAAGAGTTGGAGACTTGATTTTAGCTTCGTCCGTCGAATACGAGCTTATTGCGGTCCAAAGAGATGGCTAGATCAAGAAGACGACCGCTCAACGTCTTCACGTTGTCGTTTCTCGATGTGATGGCCGGCGGCTTCGGAGCAGTCGTGATGATTTTCTTGATCATCAATCACCAAACGGAGGATACGATAAAGACCTCGAATCGAGATCAGCTAGCGGAAGCAAGGAGGCTTGACTATCGGGCCAAGGACGGGTCGGAGAATTTAGCGGAACTCCGAAAGATTGTAGGAGAACTTGCTCTTCGAATTGCAGACACGAAGGAAAAGATGGAGATTGTCATCGAAGAGATTAAAGAAAAGGAGGAAGAGGTCGAAGCTATCGAGAAAGTGTCACTTGATCAAAGCGACGCTCTTGAAAAGCTGATTTCCGAAGTTGATTCCACTGAAGAGGAAATCGAGCTCCTTGCTTCACGAGCGTCTAACCAACGGGATGTCATAGCAATTGAGGGAGAAGGTGATCGGCAATATCTGACTGGGCTCTTTATGGGCGGGGACAACATTCTGATTGCGATAGACAATTCAGGCAGTATGTTGGACTCATCGATTGTCAACATCTTACGCAAACGCAACATGTCCTCAGCAAGACAAGTGCAGTCGCCCAAGTGGATTCAAGCAGTGGAAATTGTCGAGTGGTTGGTGGCCAATGTTCCGCTTGAGAGCCGTCTGCAGATAGCCAGTTTCAACGATCAGACTCGGCTTCTTATTCGACCTGACGATTGGCACGCAGCTGCCGACGGAAACCCTATAGAGGCAGTAATCGCTGGTTTACGAACAGAACCCCCAAATAACGGTACCAACTTGGAGGCTCTTTTCCTAATGATCTCTGAAATGTCTCCTTTACCAGACAACATATTTCTTGTCACGGACGGACTTCCGACCCTTGAGAACAGAATCGTACGCCGAACGACAGTTACCGGAAACCAACGAATCCGTTTATTCAATGAAGCGGTTCCGTCTTTGCCTGCAGGAATTCCAGTAAACGTAATCCTCCTACCTCTTGAGGGCGACCCTCATGCTGCCGGTTGGTATTGGAGATTGGCGCACGTTACCTCGGGTACCTTCATGACACCTTCGTCGGATTGGCCATGAGAAAGAGACGAGAGGGAAACGAACTCAGTTTGGCCTTTCTTGATGTGATCTGTTGTGGATTCGGAGCAATTATTCTGCTCTTGATGATCACGAAAATCAGTTTGCCTGAGATATTGGAGGTTACGCTGGAAGAAATTGCCGCAATGATTGCAAAGCGCCAGGACGAAATCGAGAAAATTATCGGTGAGACCGAAGTATTAGAGAGAACTCGAATTGAAACCGAATCAAATTTGGAAGATGAGTTGATTCAACTTGCCAAACTTCAAGAAGAACTTTTCGAGCTAACGAGTCGCCACGAGTCCGTTTTGAACCTGACTGTCGCCCAAGAATCCCAGCGAGCTGATCTCACTCGAGCACAACAATCCCTCACAGAGGAAATGATTCGGCTTCTGGGACCTGAATTTCAACGCCGAAACAACACAATTGGGGGTATTGCTGTCGATAGTGAGTACATTATTTTTGTCATTGACACGTCTGGAAGCATGCAAACGTTCGCGTGGCCCTCTGTGGTGAAAAAACTGCAGGAAGTATTGGAGATCTATCCGGTTGTAAAGGGGATGCAAGTTATGAACGATATGGGTGACTACATGTTTCCTCAATTTAGAGGAGAGTGGCTCGAAGACACGATGGTACGTCGTCGTCAGATAATGCAGAGATTGCGAACTTGGCGCATCCAATCAAACTCAAGCCCGGTGGAAGGTATTAGAGAGGCAATCGACACCTACTACGACCCAAACAAGAAAGTTAGCATCTATGTGTTTGGCGACGACTTTCAAGGAGAATCGGTCGAATATGTCGTCGATCAAGTAGACTTGGTAAATCGCAAGGATATGGAGGGAGATTGCCGGATGCGCATTCACGGAGTTGGATTTCCGGTTTACATGGACCCGACTAGGATGCAATGGCAGACGCTACAGTACACCCTTTTGATGCGCCAACTTACGGTTCGCAACTGCGGAACATTCGTTGGCTTGGCTTCTTTGGACTAATCTAGTCAGGAGTACTTTCAGGTGAATTCAACAGTGACACCAAAATTTCGAGCGTCGCTCGGCTTTTTGATTCTCTTAGCAATTGCGGTGGGATTGGGGGGTTGTGCTTCCGGAGCGAAAGTAACCAAGGTATTTCGTGTCCCCAAGCCGCTTATCGATTCAGTCCCCGTTGTTATGGGTTTGTACATCTCACCCGAACTTCGTGGAAAAACTTACGAAACTAAAATTCATCAACATGGAAAATTCACGATCGAACTCGGTGAGTCACAAGAGCACCTGTTCAGTCAGGCGTTTAGCGCTGTATTTTCCGAATTGATTCTCGTGCAGTCATTGGATAGTCTTCCTGAAGGTATAGAAGGCGTTATCATTCCAAGCATCGTAAAGACGGAATTAGAAATACCGCAACAAACGCCGGGTGATTTTTACTCTGTATGGATTCGGTATTCGATTAGAATTGTAGATTCCGATGACGAAGAGATCATCGACTGGATCGTACCGGCTTATGGACGAGCGAATCGTCACGACTTTTCCAATCCGTTGGATCGTCCTACTCAAGCGCTAACCAAGGCGAGGGACAATGCTATGCGCGATGCCGCAACACAGATTGCATTCAGTTTTACGCGAGAACCCGCAGTACGCGACTGGTTAACTGAGTTAACACAGTCATGATCAATCCAAGAATGGCCATGACTGCTTTGTTGACTGCATGTGCGCTTGCAGGAGTCACGCTGATGTCAGGTTGCGTCACGATAACGCAACAGCAAGTGAGAGATGCAGATACGGGAATTGAGTCTGATGAAGTGATCGCAGTGTTGGGACGTAAATTTCATTCTCGCGACGAAACGGAATCAAGTTTTCTTGAATGTGTAGCTGAAAAGACCTCGATTGGTCCAAATGGCGTTCAGGTTATTTCTCACGACGAGTTTGTCGACGAGTTGTTCCCTTGGTTTGAGCCTCGTACTGCGCCCCTTGACATTGACGACATGAAGAACCTGTTTAACAGGGAATTGATCGCTCGTAAGCTACGAGAAAAGCAAGTGCGGTATATTGTTTGGATTGAAGGCACTACCGAGAGAACGGAGCAGGGCGGAACACTCAACTGTGCCGTTGCCACAGGGGGAGTACCTGCGTGCTTTGGATTTCTTTCTTGGGAAGCAGGGTCAAACTATGAAGCAACGCTATGGGACATTAACGAGGGCTTGACAGCGGGCAAACTCAGTTCGGAAGCCAAGGGCCGGAGTTTTGTTCCCGCAATAATTATTCCTTTACCCTTTATTGCGCGTACACAAGCCCACGCGTGTACGAATTTGTCCAAGCAGCTCAAGGATTTTATCGATCCGGAATAATTGCTTTTGCCGAATGTCTTAACGGAGATTTCGGTCTTACGAAAGCGTTTTCGCCGGGGATGGTGGGATGATGAAGGACTACTCGATTTATCTGACGACCTTTGGCTAGTAATCTGTTCAACACGGCGTGACCGAGCAACTATTTGAAAACTAATTGCTTGGATTGACTATTTCGAGGATCTCCCCGTTGTGTCGTCTTGGTTCAAGCGCATACCAACGAATCAGTTCAGCGCCCCATTTTGCTTCGCAGCGACTGGCCAATTCAAAAAAAGTTGGTCTTCCCGGGTCAGCCAAGACAATGCGCGGGACTCCTGCCTTGATTGCTCGATTGATCAGGTTGTAGAGTGGTCTAACCATCTCGTCCCAAAAACAGATATCCGAACCGACGATCAAGTTTTCGACCCCCAGTCGTTTAGTAGTGAGTTGATCGAACCGTAACTTGAGCTGAGCAACTCGAACGTCGTTGAGGGCCGCGAGCAAGTTCATGTATGGGAAGACATGTTCATCCACGTCGACACCAGTGACTTCGGCTTTGTAACGGCGCGCACAGAAAACTCCGACGGGTGCCCATCCACAGCCTATGTCCATGACGTTGGATTTCCTCCTTGGCGGGTAGTGCTCCAAGAAGTCCATCAGTAGAAAGCTACTTTGCCATGTGCGATAGCCATGTGCGTCGGGTAGGTGGTTATTCTGCTTCAGTCTTTGAACAAACTTGTGGTTCGACTTGAGAAAGTAGACCCCGTACGCCATGTAGACATTGGGATCAGGAATTTCTATGAGTTCGGGCACGATTCGACCGAATGAACATCACGGGTAAGCAAGCTACGTGAAACTTGGAAGTAGTCTTATCAATGTAATTTCAATAAGCTCATTGACATTCCCAGCAGATCCACACACTCGCTGGATTGAAATAACAAGACCGCGGGCAGGACTCTCCTGTCCGCGGTCAATTTAGTCGATTCAACCGCCAGTTGCTTCGACAAATTCCTATTTTGGCTAGTTACGCTTTCCTTGGGTCAGAGCGTGTAGTCCAAAGTTATGTACGCCGATCCGCCTTCAAAGTTTGCAGCGGTCCTTCGAGCATATGGAAGCCCGACGTTTTGTCGATTTGCATACTTAATGGTGACCGTGTCTTTGATCTCGTCAACATAAGAATCGAACACGTTTACAAATCCTAGCGTCATCCGAAAGTCTTCTGTTACGTCATAGCGAATTTCCATATCGAAGAAGAGCGTTGGATCAAGGAGTTTGGTCCCGGGATTTCCTCCAATGCGTCCTCGTTCGTCGTAGTGTTCACCGAAGTAGTTTGCTCGAATCATCAATGTGGCATTGTCCGACAGAAATGTCGTTGAAGACGCTACGATTCGTAGCTTGGGATAGCTATTCTCGATGTCTTCGACATCCGCAAACGAAACAGGCGCAATACCGTTGACCAAGTTTTGATCCTTGACACTGACCTCATTACGATTTAGCGCCAGACTAAGGTCGCTGGTGATATCGCGCAATATCAAAGGTAGAGTTAAGACTATGTCGAATCCCTTGGATTGGATGTCTAGAGCGTTCGTATAGAACGAGACATTTGTTCCAATTCCTGTATTCGGATCTATGGAGGGAACGGTCTGTGTCTTGTATATTCGGTCTTTGATTTCTATGTCGTACACGTCAAAGGTCAATCTTGCGTCCTCGAAGATTTCGTCTGCGTCGACACTAAATCCAACACTTACATTGAGGGAAGTCTCTTCCTTTAAGGGTGCACCACCCGCGGCAATTGCCAATGGATGGTCTGGTGGCACCAATCCTTGTTCTACCTGACCTCCAACATTTGCGTCAAAGGTTGTTGTGACTTTCTGAATGTTGGCTTGTCCTGGAGTCGGCGCATGGAAGCCCGTGGATATCGCTCCACGTCCCGTAATCCGATCATCAAAGTGGTAGCGCATTGCAAATTTTCCATTGAGAGTTCCACCAAAATCAGAGTACCCCTCGTAGCGAGCTGCGTATTGAGTGATCAAACTGCCCGCTTCTCTCTCGACCTCGACGTAGCTCGACACGTTCTGTCGAGAGAACGATCCTGAGTTTCGGGGCTCAAATCCCTTGAATCCACTCGAGCCAGCGCCTTCGTATGAAGTAGGTACTCCGGGTTTGACGGCAAAGATCTCCCGTCTCCATTCCATCCCGCCCGCAATGTGCCATGCATCGGAAATCTGCCTACTCAGATCAACATTCGCAGAGAGTTCCGTTTGTTCCAGCTCCCCTACATCGAAGTCGCGTTGTAGCGGCTCTCCGTTCGAATTTAATCCAATTGATTGATTGATGGTGTTGAACAGGGTAAAGTCGATCTCGTTATTGCCTACTCCTACACTTACGTCGAAATACATTCCGTTAGGCATCGTTCCTCGCCAGCCAGAAACTACGGAATAGTCGGTGGTTTCGCCGTCAAAATAAGGCGTGAAACCTCCTGGTAGTCCAGTGAATCCCAGCTCTGCCAAAGACCGAAGAGTGACGTGTCCGGGAGCACGATAGAAGAATCGATATCTGCCTTGAACAGAGGCGTAATTGCTCTGGACATAGATGTCCGTAGACTCGGACACGGGATGTCCGGCGTTCATGAAAAGACGAAGCCCATCGCTTCTAGGTCGTCCCCAAGTCTGTGCAAAGGGTTTGTCAGCGAAAGGAGAATCTTGGCCGACACTTAGCACTCCTTGGTCAATTAAAGCTTGTGCGTCGGGGCGCTGTTTGCCTCTTGACAATGCTTCGTTATAGGTGCGCTCAAAGCTGAAATTTGCGAATCCATCACTGCCAAGTCGCATTCCAATATTTCCATCAATCTTGAAGCTTTGTTCACCTTCATAAAAACGACCAAGTTGGGCACGAAGCATTCCACCTTCATCACTGTCCTTCATTTGAAAGTTGACTACGCCGGAAATCGCGTCCGATCCATACTGAGCTGAGGCTCCATCTCGTAGGATTTGGACGTTTTCCATAGCAATTGAAGGAATCATGCCAATGTTGGGTCCGTGCGCTCCCTTTCCGGCGGCCGGAACGAACTCAGCGATTAGCGCTGCACGGTGTCTGCGCTTACCGTTAATCATCACCAGAGATTGGTCAGGAGCCAGTCCCCGAAGAGACGTTGGTCGCACAAAAGTGTCTCCATCGCCCGATGCCATTGACGCATTGAAATAGGGCACTACTGAGCGCAATATGTCAGTGATGTCCGCCGCGTTGCCAATCGCCGAGATGTCGTCAGTTTGAATGAAGTCGATCGGTGCGGTGGAATCTTCGACGGTTCGGGGCGCTTTGTTGCGCGAGCCTATGACCACGAGAATTTCAATATCCTCGTCGGCATCAGCCGATTCCTCGCTCTGAGCTAATGTGGTGTTCGGTGCGAACGAAACGATGAGCGCCATCATTGCAAATGGCAGAAAGCGGCGAAGCGCTTGCAACATGGTTATTCCCCCTTTTTTGCAGCGGATTACGACTGGATTTCCAGTCATAATTGAATTGAAAACGATTAGCAGGCTAGTGTGCGCATGTAGCTGCCAAAACGCAAAGGCACACTGGCACACCGCACTCGACCCACAATCGAGTTTTCTCTGTCGCTGTCAGCAATTTTAACTTTAATGACATGGAGATTCAATGAGAACTAGCCAATTCTCACCCTGAACGAGTTGTTAGGCAATCAACCCGTGAGTCGGCGGTGAATTCGAGATTTTGCGTTGGCGTACAATCTCGGCGAGCGCAGTCTCGCTTGCAACCCAAATATCAGTAACAAACGATTCTTTTGGAACAGGAAGCTGATGTACGCAACGCAACAACAGCGATTTGAAGAAGCTTTGGATTCTTTAGTTGAACGGGTCAAGGAAGACGATCATATTCTCGCTGCGATTCTCTGTGGAAGTCTTTCCTACGATGTGGTTTGGGATAAGTCGGATATCGACCTTGTTCTAGTTTGTACGGACGACAAGAAAACCAAAACTCATTTAGTCTCCTTGGTGGAACACGACATCAATATACATGTAACCGTTCAGCCTCGATTGGAGTTTCGGCGTTCGCTTGAGTCCTCAGTTCGCAACTCATTTGAACATTCCATGTACGCTCGAGGCAGACTGGTGTACAGCAAGGACCCATCCATTGACGAACTGTTTTACGAGCTGTCGAAATTGGGCGAGCACGATACGCAATTACAGCTGATGAGTGCTACTCAGCACGCCTTGTTCGTTCTCTATAAGGCGAGAAAGTGGTTCGAGATTAAGGATGACCTCTACTACACGGCTCGTTGGATTGTGCAAACAGCGCTTCCATTAGCAGAAGTCGAGGTCGGACTTGCCGGGGAGATTGTCGATCGAGAAGCCCTTACTCGGGCACTAGAGCTGAACCCGGTCGTGTTTCAGAAAATTTACTCCGATCTCTTCGAACAACCTATAACTCGCGAGAAATTGGAACAAGGTATCAATGCCATTGACGACTACTTGGTGGAGAAAGCCGATCTATTGTTTGGTCCCGTTCTCGAGTACTTGCGTTCTGCATTTGGTGAACCGAGGTCGGCTACGCAGATCGAGCATTACTTTACAAGGAATTTCGGCATAAATGGGATCACCATGGCATGCGAATGGCTAGCAGACATCGGTCGCATAGAAAAGGCGTCGACTCCTGTAAAACTCACAACTCGGAGCCAAGTTCAAGTTGACGAAGTTGCATTTCTCTACTTGAGCTAGAAGGACTGACAAGGAGACGAACTGATCATGGCTAAAGCACTTGCTGTTCCTGAATCGTCGAATAACAGTACTCCCGCATATAGGACGACCATTTCGGTTCAGGGTACTAGAGTTCACAATTTGAAGGATGTGAACGTGGAGATACCACGCGATAAGCTCGTTGTAATCACGGGCCTTTCAGGTTCGGGTAAGTCGTCGCTCGCGTTCGACACAATTTATGCCGAAGGCCAACGACGTTACATGGAATCTCTTTCGACATATGCGAAGAGATTTATCGCCCAAGTAGAGAAGCCTGATGTGGATTTCGTACATGGTTTGTCCCCAGTGATCTCCATAGAACAAAAGACGATTGCCCGCAATCCACGATCCACCGTTGGAACTCTCACGGATGTTTCTAGCTATCTAAACTTGCTGTACGCCACGATTGCGGAAGCTTCATGCCCCTATACGGAAGAACCAGTACCTGTAAAGACTTCAGGGAACATTGTTGAATCGATTCTCGCGCTGCCCATAGATACTGAATTTGAGCTGCTTGCACCAATCTTTCAGATTTACGGAGAAGAACCAAAGTTGCTGTTCAACGACGTACGCAAGCAGGGTTGTCGAGTTGTGCTAATCGATGGGGAGCGAGTGGATCTCACACAAGAAGTGCCACAGGCCTTGGGCAGCGAACAGCAACTGATGGCAGTAGTTGATCGGTTTACCGTCGTTGCCGGAGTCGAGAAGCAGCTCAAAGCCGCTGTCGAGCATGCACTTCGGGTCGGAGATTCGTTAATGACCCTTCGAATTGTTTCAGGAATGAACAAGCGTTCATCCCAGAAGTTCCTAGGAGAATTCGGTAGTAAGACCCATAGTCTCGTATATGGTGACATCGTGCCGGACTTCTTCATGTTTAACAATCCGGAAAGTGCTTGTCGTACTTGTGGAGGAGTCGGTAGGGACAAACAAACACACCCCGAGCTTCTTGTCACCAATCCGGAACGAAGTATTCGACAAGGATGTTTCTTGCGTGATGCGTACAGCTACAAGCCCGACAATCATGCAGGATATGTACTTTATTCTCTTTCAGACAAGTATGGGTTTTCGCTTGACAAACCATGGCACGAATTAAGCAAGGAGCACCAAGAATTGGTCATGTATGGGACCCGAGGGGAACTGCTTCAGCTTAAGATTCCCCCAGATGTCAAAGAGCGCAAAGAACGTTGGCTGCGCTGGCCGTCGAATTTTCAGGGAGTTGCAGGCCAAATTGAGCAACATTACCGATGGTACCGTCAACGCGGAGTTCCAAATTCTGGAATGGAAGATTATCTTGATCGAGTGATGGTTGAGTACGAATGTGCAGACTGCAGGGGATCGCGTCTGCGCCATACTCGGATGCTCTTTCGCATCAATGGAAAGTCGATTTTCGACCTAGGACAGATGAATTTCGATGAGCTGGCACCGTTTCTGTCGTCTGTTAAGCCGACTGGACCGCACGCCCAAGCTGGGCTACAAGTGCTCGAGGAAATAAGAAAGCGACTTGACCTGCTTCTAGGTATAGGATTGAATTATTTGAACTTCAATCGGACATCTGGCTCGCTGTCCGGAGGCGAAGCGCAGCGAATTCGCTTGTCTACTCAAATTGGGTCTGGACTCATGGGAATGCTTTATGTATTGGACGAACCTTCCATTGGTTTGCATCCTAAGGACAATGTCAAGATGATCAACACATTGCGGTCGTTGAGAGACTTGGGCAATACCGTAATCGTCGTCGAACACGATGAAGAAACTATTCGATCCGCGGACCATATTGTCGAACTGGGCCCGGGTCCCGGAATTCACGGTGGCGAAGTCGTAGCCACTGGGTCCCTCAAAAACATACTGGCGTGCAAGAAGTCTCCCACGGGCCAGTACTTCTCCGGTGCCAAGAGTATCGAAACTCCCAGTGCTCGACGAAAAGTAAACGAGAAGTCTCTCATTATTCGAGGAGCGTCGGAAAACAACCTAAAGCACATAGATGTCGAAATACCTTTGGGACTCTTCGTGTGCGTAAGCGGTGCTTCGGGTTCAGGAAAGTCGACATTGGTCAATGAAATCTTATACAAGGAACTTTGGAAGCGTCTGGTGGACACCCGATCGCTTTCGGGGTCACACGAATCCTTAGAGGGGATTGAAAATCTCACTCGAGTGATAAATATTGATCAAACTCCTATTGGGAGAAATAGCCGTTCGAATCCATCTACGTATATTGGCGTGTATGACTTGATTCGTACGTTGTTTTCCAAAACGGATGAGTCCAAGGAACGAGGGTACAAACCAGGTCGGTTTAGCTTTAACGTCAAAGGAGGAAGGTGCGAGGAATGCCAGGGTGAAGGTGTGATTGCCACGAAGCTCTACTTCATGCCCGACGTAGAAGTTATGTGTGCGACGTGTAAGGGGAGCCGTTTTAACGAAGAGACTTTGGAAATCACCTACCGAGCAAAGAACATTTCAGAAATTCTTGAATTGTCAATCGAGGAGGCTGTGGAATTCTTTGCCGGCGAGCCCAATATTGCACGAAAAATCTCTGTACTCAATGAGTTAGGACTGGGCTACCTGACTCTGGGGCAATCCGCAACCACTCTATCGGGAGGGGAAGCCCAACGTGTCAAACTAGCGAGTGAATTGTCAAAAATGCAACGAAGAGGACATTCGCTCTACATTCTTGACGAACCTACTACAGGACTGCATTTAGCGGACATTTCCAAGCTTCTTGATTGTTTGGGCCGTCTTGTTGAAGCTGGAAATACCGTATTGGTGATTGAACACCATCTTGATGTCATTAAGACTGCCGACCATGTCATTGACCTCGGTCCGGAAGGAGGCAGAGGTGGCGGCGAGATAATTGCGTGTGGTACCCCCGAGGCTGTTGCAGCCAATAAGCGTTCTTATACGGGGAAGTTTCTCCGCGAACACTTGAAAGCGGCTTGACCCGTTTCAGAGTTAACCTAGAGGCGTTACTGCCGGTACATTCTTGCTTCGGCTCGAATACGTTGCACCATGGCTCGCAGTCCGTTCCCGCGAGTAGCGCTTAGATGGGAAAACAGTCTGAGTTCGTCAAAGAGCCCTTCAATATCGAACTCCAAGATCTCACCAGGAGATGCGTTTGCATACGCTGATTGAACGATGGCAATGAGTCCTTTGACAATATGTGCGTCACTATCAATCTCGAGCTGTAGACGGTTAGTTTTGGGGTCGTAGCTCGACACAAGCCAAACTTGGCTCTGGCAACCGCGAACGATATTTTCTTCAGTTTTCTGGCTGTCTGGAAAAGGTGGTAGGGACTTTCCAATATCTAGAATGAATCGGTACTTTTCTTCCCAGTCGTCAAAGAATTCGAATGAAGTCTTGATCTCTTCGAGATCAACCATGGTGTCAGAACAAGCCGAGCTCTAGCTGTGCTTCTTCGCTCATTAGATCCCGTGACCATGGAGGATCAAAGACCAATTCGACGGAAACGTCGTCGACGTAAGGAACTTTGAGCATTCGTTGCTCCACGTCATGCACTAGCACTGGACCCATTCCACAACCTGGAGCGGTCAACGTCATGGTCACTTTTACTTGATGCTGATTAATATCCACGTTGTAAATGAGCCCTAAGTCCACTATGTTTACTGGTATTTCAGGATCGTGGATCGTGCGAAGTACCTGCCACACCTGTTCGGACGACACTTTGCCGTCTTCGGGTGGGTCGAGGGATAGAACTTCCGGTTCGAATCCAAGCGCATCGGCGTTTTCGGCTTCAATACGAGCCATATTGCCATTGAAGACAACCGTAAATGTTCCTCCAAGACTTTGAGTCAAGGTAACGAATACTCCGCCTGGGATATTGATGCGATCACCGGTGGGAACCAACCGTGCTTCGACTTCGCGGGCTACGGGGATAAGTTTACGTTCCACGAATTGAGAAGCTCTCGCCACAACCGCAGAGAGTGTCTGCGTTCGGGTTGTTGAACTTTAGAGCGGAGTTCAGTCCTTCTGTGACGTAGTCGATCTCAGTACCTCTGAGCAAGTCCCAGTCTTTATTGGCGATGAAGATCGAAATGTCCTCGCCAAAATCGAATACTCGTGCATCGGCAATGTCATCTAGGCTTTGTAGAAAGTCAAGCTCGTACATATAGCCGTTGCATCCTGTCTCGGACACCCCCAAGACAAGCCCGCAGGCTTCTTCACTTTTCAATTGTTCGCGCACATGCTCTCGAGCTTTCGAGGTCAGTGACAGCTGAGTTGGGTCGAACGATTCCGCTCTCATCCTTTTGTCTTTATTGTTTTAGTATCTGTGCAGCCGTTTGAACAGCTTTAATGAGTCTATCAATCTCGTCTTTCGAATTATATAGACCAAAAGAAGCACGTATGGTGCCGGGAATACCCAGAACATTCATCAAAGGCATAGCGCAGTGATGCCCTGACCGGACTGCTACGTCCTGCTCGTCAAGCAGTGTGGCTACGTCATTGGGGTGCGTACCCTCAATGAGGAACGAAACGATGGGACACTTATTCGGTGCCTCCCCAACAATTCTTAGCCCCTCTACTTGCCTTAAAGATGAAGTCGCATAGCGAAGCAGGTCTTGTTCGTACTCATGTAGACCAGACTGCACGCAATGGGAGTAGTATTCGAGGGCAGCCTTCAGTGCAATCGGGCCAGACACATCAGGGGTTCCAGCTTCGAACTTATAGGGTGGCTCCTGATAGGTGGTTCGATCCATCGTTACATTTTCAATCATCTCGCCTCCACCTTGCCACGGTGGCATGGCTTCGAGCAGATCCTTCCTGCCGTAAAGTACTCCGATGCCAGTCGGACCATAAATCTTGTGCCCAGAAAACGCATAGAAGTCGCAGTTGAGGTCGGAAACGTCCAATTCAAGGTGAGGTGCCGCTTGCGCCCCATCGATGAGAATCTTGGCTCCTGCATCGTGAGCCATTCCGATCATTTCCTGAACAGGATTTATCGTACCTAGGGCATTGGATATATGACCGACAGCAACAATCCGTACGTCTTGGCGCAACAGCTCTCGATAGTGATCCAAATCGAGGGTCCCATCTAGGTTTACTCTGATAGCCAGAATCTTTGCTCCTGCTTTCTCACAAGCCATCTGCCATGGAACAATGTTTGAGTGATGTTCCATTTGAGAAACTACGACACAACTGTTCTGTTCCAAGACCATCGTTCCATAAGTGTTGGCGACGAGGTTTATAGACTCTGTCGTACCTCGTGTCCAAATGACCTCTTCTGTTCTTCTGGCCCCGATAAAACTTGCCACTGATTGGCGTGCGTCTTCGAATTTTGCGGTAGCTTCCCCGCCTAAGGTGTGTGCGCTCCGATGGACGTTTGAGTTGGAACTACCGTAGTAGTCCAAGAGACAATCAAGGACAATTTGGGGCTTTTGTGTTGTAGCCGCATTGTCGAGATATGCGATAGGCTCACGATTGACAATGAGAGGAAAATCGCGTCGAGGTGGGACGAACTCAGATTTCATACCAAGTTCATCGGTTCAAGACCCAAAATCTGCGTACCCAAGTCGCCCTCAATGACTTCTTGCAAGAACCCGTTCAGCAAAAGCTCACGGGCTTTCTGATTGGTCAATCCCCGTGTTCGCAAGTAAAAGACCTGTTCTTCGTCTAATTGTCCAGAGGTGGCTCCATGAGAGCAAACTACATCGTCCGCATAGATTTCAAGCTCCGGTTTTGTATAGATTTCAGCATTTTCACCAGTCAGGATGTTTTTATTGTTCAAGTGAGCGGAAGTGTGTTGTGCATCTCGAGCAATGAATATGCGTCCGTTGAAAACTGATCTCGAGTCGTCCCCTGCAACCCCGTGAAACTTCATTTTGCTTTGAGACCGGGGCACATAGTGGTTCACGCTGATTTGTGTATCTAAATGTGATTTACCAGTGAGCTTCCATCCTCCTTTGACCTCGATGGTTGATCCTTCACCAACAACATCAATGGAAATATCATTCCTACGCAGTCTAGTTCCGGATGAATACTGATCCAGCTGATATAAAGCGCTAGATCCAAGTTGAACTGCTAAGGCACTGTAATCCAAGGAATCTGTACTCTCCTGCAAGCGCGTATGGACGAGTGTTCCACCATCGTGAACTATACACTCGATAACACGATTTCCGCCCTCTGTTGACTCGATGACTCTTAGTGTTGATCCTGACTCCACAACAATAAGAACTCTTTCGCAGTGCTCCGGATTGGCTTCAATTCGGACGACGGATTCGCCATTTCCACAAGCAGTAGTGCGAATCACATAGCCAGCCGAGAGATTCAGCAAGTTTAGGGATGGCATTGATGTATCCATGCCGTTCGCCAAAGCTCCGACAAATTCACTAATCAATCCTTTGGCTTCTGCTGAGACAAAAGGCAAGATTTCAACAGCACCCCCTAAACTCGAAGGTGCAATGTGCGGAGCGCTTGAGCTATCGCTCAAACTATCGATGAGTGGTTTGGGATTGGTATATTTCCAATTCTCGGACCGATACTTGGGGATTCCCAATTGATCAAGTGTCGCTCTTGCCCGGCTTCGATCCAACAGAGTCGAAATATTCGAGTTGGTCGAAGGAAAGTCGTCGGCCATGTTCTTAGCAATGTATCTTTAGGTTGGAAATTAGGACTCTTCCAACCAGCCGTAGCCTCTCTCTTCCAGTGCGAGGGCTAGGGAGGCATCTCCAGATTTGATTACACGACCGTCCATCATTACGTGTACGTAGTCAGGTGCAATGTAATTTAAGAGTCTCTGATAGTGAGTGACCAAGACAATAGCATTGGCAGGACTCCTAAATTCGTTAATCCCACGTGCCACAACCTGTAGTGCATCGATATCAAGGCCAGAATCGGTTTCATCCAGAAGCGCAATGCGAGGATGGAGACAAAGCATCTGAAGGATTTCATTCCGTTTCTTTTCTCCGCCCGAGAATGATTCATTGACGCCCCGTTTTAGAAAGTCTGGATTTAATTCAAGCCGGGCAGTCAGACTTCTAAGGTTGCGCATGAATTCGACAGCGCTTATTTCGTTGCAGCCGTGAGCCGCACGATGGCTTTCGACGGCTGTTTTGAGGAATTCTATGTTCGTTACACCGGGTATTTCTACAGGATATTGAAATGCCATGAAGAGACCTCTATGAGAGCGTTCTTCTGGTTCAAGAGATGTGACATCCACAGAATCCAGTCGAATGCATCCGGACTCGATGGAATAACCCTGCCTGCCTGCCAATGCATTTGCCAGAGTGCTCTTGCCAGATCCATTCGGGCCCATGATTGCGTGTACTTCGCCAGCATTTACTTCAAGATCTACTCCTTTCAGAATGTCTCTATTGTCAACGCTCACAAAGAGATTGGAGACTTCAAGAAGACTCAACCGACAGCCCCTTCCAGGCTAACTTCGAGCAATTTTGATGCTTCTACGGCAAATTCCATCGGAAGCTCTCGAAAGACTTCTCGACAGAAACCATTGACAATCATTGAGACTGCCTTTTCTGGCGAGATTCCCCGTTGCTGGCAGAGAAACAACTGATCGTCACTAACCTTCGTCGTAGTGGCTTCGTGCTCCACGATTGCATCTTTTCTGCGGGACTCGATGTATGGAAATGTGTGAGCTGCACACTTGGAGCCTATTAGAAGCGAGTCACATTGCGTGTGGTTTCGCGACTCTCGAGCACCGGGATTCATTCGAACCAATCCTCGATATGCATTCGAGCTTTGACCGGCACTTATGCCCTTCGAGACGATCGTGCTAGTCGTATTTTTCCCAATGTGCGTCATCTTGGTGCCAGTGTCCGCCTGTTGCCGATTATTGGTCAGTGCAACCGAATAGAACTCCCCTTTGGATTCATCACCCCGCAGTATTACACTGGGGTATTTCCAGGTTATTGCCGATCCAGTCTCGACTTGTGTCCAGCTTATGTGGGACCGCCTTCCGCGACAAGTACCCCGTTTCGTCACGAAGTTGTAGATGCCGCCGGCTCCATTTTCGTCTCCCGGATACCAGTTTTGGACAGTTGAATACTTGATGTGTGCATCGTCGAGTGCGACGAGTTCGACTACCGCGGCATGGAGTTGGTTTTCGTCTCGCATGGGCGCTGTGCAGCCCTCCAAGTAGCTTACGTATGATCCCTTGTCGGCAATGATCAAAGTACGTTCGAACTGTCCTGTATTCTGTGCATTGATCCGAAAATATGTCAGTAGCTCCATGGGGCACCGAACTCCCTCTGGAACGTAGACGAAGGTGCCGTCGCTGAATACAGCTGAATTCAATGCAGCATAAAAGTTGTCAGACTTTGGAACTACGGAGCCCAAGTACTTGCGTACAAGATCTGGGTGGGATTGAACTGCTTCAGAAAACGAGCAAAAGACTACTCCGTGTTCCTTTAGCGTTTCCCGAAAAGTTGTAGTGATTGAGACGCTGTCAAATACCGCGTCCACGGCAACAGGCGCAATGCTCGGGTCTTCCTCAACTCCAGCCAGGACTTTCTGTTCATGAAGTGGAATGCCCAACTTTTCATAGGTCCTTAGAAGCTCCGGGTCAACTTCGTCCAGACTCTTTGGCTTGTCCCCTTTGGGAGCTGAGAAATAGGAGATGGCCTGGTAGTCGATGGGAGGAAACTTGACGTGAGCCCACCTCGGCTCATGCATGGAGCACCACCTGTTATATGCGTCCACCCTCCATTCAGTCAACCATTCCGGTTCTGCTTTGATGTTCGAAATCTGGCGTACGACGCTCTCGGACAAACCCGGTGGGATGGTGTCCGATTCAATATCGGTGACGAAACCCGCTCGGTATTCATTTTGAACGAGTTCTTGTGCAGTCGGATTGGACTTCGAGGACATCTTCTAAATCCTATTTTCAACCAATAATTTTATGACATGCAGATTCAGTGAACGATTGCTTGCATCACCTTGCACATGTGTTCGCCTCAGAACAATGAACTCGGTCTGAAGAAACGAGGCGTATACTCAACCATTCGTGATCGGTTAACCCACATGTCTCTGAACCGTTCGAAGGGTCGAGCGTGCATTGGGTTGCGTATTCGAGGCTTTGGACGAGCAGATTGGCAGTTTTAAAGTTAGATATTCGCAAAAGGATGCCCTATGTAGGTAGCGAAAATCTCGGGAAATACGGTCCATTTGAACGGATCGACGGTATCCTGCACTATGGTGTGGACCCGAGCGACGCACACAATACAAACATCGTCGACATAGACCTAGCATCGAGAGACCCTTCTGGTTTGGTGCGTTTTTCTGGAGACTTTACGCTGATCGCTCCCACGAAACGAACTCCAAGATCTCTCCTGCTTGAAGTTCCCAATCGGGGAAACCGGCTCTCGTTTCGTATGTTCAACCGCGCCAACATGGCCGCAATTCTGCGAGATCCATGCTCAGTTGGGGACGGGTTTATTTTCCGGCACGGATTTGCATTGCTTTCCGTCGGGTGGCAGTTCGATGCCATGGGGATGAATATTCAGGTTCCAGAAGCAACAATCAATGGCAACCCTCTGAAGGGTGGCGTGATTTGTCGGATTCAGCCTTCTCGAAAATCCCGAAGCCTTTTCGTGGGCCAGTTGGGCTCGACCGCGTATCGATTGAACGAAGGAACATCACAGGCTCGGTTGTACGAGCAAATCCATCTCAATGCACCGAGAGTGGAAGTTGATCCTTCTTCCTGGTCAATTGGTCGAATCGAAGCCGGGACGATGGAAACTAGCGAGGAGCACATTTGTTCACAAGAAGGTTTCTCCGCAGGCAAGATTTACACTTTGGTATACGACGCTTCCGGTGCGCCGGTCGTAGGTTTGGGACTCTTGGCACTGCGAGATGCGGGATCATATTTCCGATCGTCAAACTATCCCGGCCGCACTTCTCCGCCACCAAGCGTTATCGCCTTTGGCGCGTCTCAGACAGGACGGGTCTTACGCCATTTGCTCTATGAAGGCCTCTATGAAAGCGAGGACGGAGAGTTTGTATTTGATGGCGTGATGCCCCACATCGCGGGTGCTCAACGGGGCGACTTCAATCATAGATTTGCACAGCCATCGAGTATGGGGGTTCCGGCTTGTGGTCAGATGTTTCCTTTCGCGTCCCGTACGACAACTGACCCTTTGACCGGTTGGAGGGAGGGTCTATTTCGGGACAAACAGCGTGTGCCAAAGGTTTTCCAAACGAATACTTCCTGGGAGTACTGGCGGGGCGATGCCGCCTTGGGGCATGTTTCAACCAGCGGAGACGCCGACATCGAACCTGCGCCTCAGGAACGTCTGTACTTGTTTGCGGGAACCCATCACATTAATGCCGTCGTGCCGGTTTCTGACACGCTCGTGCATACCGGAGACCGAGTGCGATATCCGATGAATACGGTTTCATATACGCCTTTGATTCGCGCGGCTCTGCTCAACATGCTGGAGTGGATAGAGGGGTCATCGATTCCTCCATCATCTCAGATTCCTCGAATTGCCGATGGCACGCTGGTAAGTCGGAAAGCAGTCCTCTCAAAGTTTGAGAATGTTTCTGGATTGGACCGACTTCCTGATGTAGACGCGCTGCCGCATCTTAGCGTCATAGATCTTGGCCTGCTGGCTTCGCAAGGCGTGTGCAACTTCCCGGCTCGAGAAACTCAGCCCTATCCAGCTTTGGTGTGCGACGTGGGGGACGACGTCAATGAGGTAGCGGGAATTCGACTACCAGATTTAACGGTACCTTTGGGGTTTCACACGGGGTGGAACTTGAGACACGAAGACAGCGGGGGAGCCGATCAGCTTGCCACTTTCGCAGGCTTTTCGATCTTTGATAGGACCATGGTCTCAAGGAGAGCCAAGCCGAAGTATATTGAGCAAGTTCGAATTTCTGTCGACGAACTGGTCGACCAACGATTTGTCCTTAAAGAGGATCGCTGGCTATTACAACGGACAGCTCAGTTTCGTCATGAGCTAGCCACAATAAATGCGATCTAGCACACAGGATTATTCACCATACTGCAAGGATCATCCCCATTAGCACGCAATAAACAGTACGGTAGCCACTTTGGATTGCGACAAGCTTCCACGACCATCCGCAATATGCTCCGTCCGAGATATTGGAGCAAGTGATGAAAGCAAGACCCACAACAAGGCCAAGCAAAGCGCCTCCAGCCAGATTGGTCACGCTGAGCATCTGCAATATGACAGCCATAGCGATGCAAGTAGCCAGTGTGGTGAAAAATGTGATTATGAACGGTGTAGCAGACGGCTTTATGTCATCGGCAGTCTTGCCCTGTGCCGCTAGCCAAGCGTTGCCGAAAACCGGACCATACCAAAGATAGCCAAGCACAAAGGAAGCAAGGGTGGCAAGAAAAATTGCCAGCCAGTTCAAGGCGGCGAAGTCAACCATAGTAGTGAGCTGGAAGAAAATTCAATTGGATTTTAGACCAGTTCGCGTAAGCTAGCACGAACGAGCACGAGTCATGGGATCAACGCATCAAGCTCGTACAAAACCTCGCATTAACGACAGTACTCAAGCTTTGAATGGGATACTATGGAGGTGTGTACTCACATTTCGAATGAAGCGCTAGTCTGAGGTTCGATTTCGAGCAAGTCAGCCACAGTCGAAACTAATTTGACATGACTCGTTCTAAACGTGAAGCACCGATTACAGAGTCCTGGTCGGATGGGGATGAATTTCTATGCCTGAAAAGCCCATAGAGACACTTGAGACGGAAGGATCCAGTGTATCGCGCTGGATCCTCTTCGGAGGAGTAATAATTCTTGTAGTTTCCGTGTGTTTGCTTTTCGCCGGTGTATTCGTTGCACAGAAGGACCGCAGATATCAATCGGCGAATGAGAAGACATCCGATGACCAAATTTCGGAAACGACGTTCGCTCAAGGAGCGCAAGAAAACACAACCAATTCTTCGAGTGCTACCTCGACCGATGCGCAGAACAGCAGCGTCTTTTCGACTTCGACAAACGAACAGGCCAAGGGGGTGGCGGAGACTGAGAAATCGCCTCTGTCGGATCCGAGCATTATGTGGCAACACATCGACGAAGAAGAAGTTGAAGAGTCTAAGCTTCCAAACTTTCCTAGAGTAGTTTCGAATCGAGCGCTTGTTCGCATGAACTCCAGCGTGTGGACTACAACTGAAGGCCATCGAGTTCAATTCCCGATACCACAGCGAGACATAGTCTTGGTTGGAGAAGTTACGTCAGTAGGTGGAACTCCTTTAGCACCTACTCTTAAAGGGGAAGTTACTGATCTAGGTGAAAACTATCCTTTCACCTTGACGCTGAGCAAAGCTCAAGCTTTCGCTACAGTAACCAGTTCGACTGGGAACTACGAACTGTTTGCCAACCGTGACTACGGATGGGTCATGGCAGCTGCAGACATGGATGATCATGTAGATTATTCGGTTCCACACACTTTCTTCGAGAATCCCGATCCTCACTCGGGACATGAACATTTGCCGCACTAAGACAGAATCGTTCCAGAAGAAGCTCAGCCGGGAGAACTCCTTCAAAATTGACTTGAATGATGTAACGGTCATCGTGCCAGTACACAATGACTATGAACATCTGAACAGTTTGTTAGAGGACCTCCGCGAATATCCACAATTGGAAATTTTCGCCGTAGATTTTGGGGCTAGCGACGCTTCTCAAAGCAACGGAGAGGAGTTTCATGTGATAGTTTCGGATCGGCTCGGCCGAGGTGAGCAAATCGCCTTGGGAGCTTTGCAATCAAACCGATATTGGATTTGGATTCTGCATGCAGATTCTCGAGTGTCAAGCGTGAATATTGAGGAGTTTGCAAAAGCCATAACTAAGTGTCGATGGGGACGTTTTGATGTTCGTCTTGCAGGTAAGCGCACGATATACCGAGTCATTGAGAGGTTGATGAACGCGAGGTCTGCATTGACCAGCATTTGCACAGGGGATCAAGGCATATTTGTACAGCGTTCTCTGCTCGAAGAGATCGGTGGTATTCCGCGGCAGTCGCTGATGGAAGACATCGAACTGAGTAAACGACTACGCAAGGTTGAGAAACCTTATCGAATTCGGAGTCAGATGCTAGCCTCTGTTCGAAAATGGGAGCGGGAAGGCGTTCTTGCGACCATTGTTCGAATGTGGACAGTCCGAATGAGGTACTTCTTGGGCGCGCATCCCGACGTTTTGTATCAGGACTACTACGGTCGGGGACGCGCTGAATGAGCAGACGCGTAGCGGTATTTGCGCGTGAGCCTAGGATCGGCCACGTCAAGACAAGACTGGCAGCCGACATTGGGGAGGCTAAAGCACTAGATTGCTACACCAAGACACTGGAGATTGCCATTCAGGCAGCGTCAAACCAAGCCCTTGAGCTTTGGTACGAGGGAAATCCCGCCAGTTCATGGATCGAACGACGTTTACATCTTAAAGAGCAGCCGGCCGGTAGTTTAGGCAATCGGATGCTCTCGGCGTTCTGCGATGGAGTAGATATCGTAATCGGATCTGACATTCCATTGATTACCAACTCCTACGTTGACCGAGCTGCGGAACTGCTGACCTTTGTAGATGTGGTCTTGGGACCAACCGAAGACGGAGGATATTGTCTGATCGGGATGCGCCGAGCGCTGCCAGAACTATTTGAAGGTGTTACTTGGAGCTCAACTCAGGTACTCGGGGCAACCCTCCGAAATGCAAAACGTCAAAACTTGCGTGTAGAGCTACTTGCACCATTGTGGGACATCGATGACGCAACTGGATACGACCGTTGGATTTCGATGCAGAACGAAAATTCGGCACAATGTGCCCAGTCAGCATAGCGCTCTGCTGAGGTTCTAGTAAATAATTGACGTCCGATTAAACGAGCAGAACAAGCACTGGGAGGAACCAGAAAGTGTTTTATGAGCTTAGGCAGTACAAGATTCAATCGGGCAAGATGGACGAGTGGGTCGCTCTTATGGAGGAGGAGATTATTCCCTTTCAAGTGGCGAATGGAATGGTAATAGTCGGTAGTTTTCGAGGTGAGAAAGACGACAGTGTGTACGTATGGTTACGTCGATTTGACTCAGAGGAAGAACGTGAGCGTCTTTATCGGAAAGTGTACGGTAGCGATAGGTGGCGCTCAGAAATCCAACCTCGAGTTTCTCAACTGATGGACACTTCTTCAGTCAACGTACAACGAATCGTCGCCACGCCTCGATCTGTCGTTCGTTGATCGTTGGTGTCAGATGACCGGGTTGGCGCCCCGAGAAGGACTCGAACCTTCGACCTGCCGCTTAGGAGGCGGCCGCGCTATCCAACTGTGCCATCGGGGCTTGTTTCATGTTCGAGACTTGTGACCTCAGAAATAGATTGTCTCCATTCAGGGCCAAACTCAAGCTCGGCGAGGTAGTTTAGTCCTCTAGGCAAGCGAAGACCAGGTCCCTTCGATTGACTATCCCAATGGGTCGACGAGCGTCATCGATCACCACCGCTTGAGAGAGATCTAGGTTAGCAAGCAGTCTGGTTGCATACTGCACTCGCATTTGCGCTGGTACGGACACAATCGGTTTGGTCATAACTTCAAAGACGAAAGTTCGCTCCGGAGGTCGTCTCTTTGCCATGACTTCTCGTGCGATGTCCGCCACAGCGACAAGACCGATTTCATCGTCTTCATCGCGACGGTTGACGACAAGAGCATTGAGATGGTTGTCCCGAAGCACTTTTATAGCGTCTGCTATGGTCGCCTCTCGACTAATCGAATGAACCGCTTCAGACAAGCAGTCTTCAACTCTTCTAATCGGTGCGTCGGTCATGTATCTTCCTCCATGGATCTAAGAATAAAAGGCAATTGAGTCTTTAGGCCAACAGCATCCTCTACTGCAATTTGAATGGCGATGCCAGATCCTGGTTTGTCATCGAAATCTCCAATATCTTGAATACATTCCAGGATCTCTCGTGCTTTGCTTTCGGCGGTGACCAACGCGATTGCGTCGCGAACCGGAGTAAATCCGACTCCAAGGAAAGTCTTGCTTGCCTTCAATCCTTCACCCCTAACTTGGTGAAAGACCGTTGCACCAGTTGCCCCGATTTTTCGAACTGCTTCGAGGATTGCATCCGTTTTTTCCACAGGCACAAAAGCAATAACTAATTTCAACATGTGCTTATTCCTCTTCAGAGGGTGAAGGCGGCGTGGGTGAAGTCAGTTTGGCTACGATCAAGGAATATCCCAGAACAGTCATGATTGGGAAGACACTTGCAAAAGCGATTAATCCAAAACCATCCACAAGCGGATTTCTACCCGGAACGTCGCTTGCCAATCCAAGTCCCAGAGCGGCTACGACAGGAACCGTGACCGTTGAAGTTGTAACACCTCCACTGTCGTATGCAAGGGGCATTATCGTCTTGCTTGCAAATATGGTCAATATGAGAACGACCGCGTACGATGCCATGATGTACCACTGCAATGGAGTCCCCGTGACTATACGAAAGCACCCCAATGAAACACCAGTCGCGACTCCAACCGCAACCGCCAGACGGAGCCCCCATGCGTTGATTGCGCCACCTGAAGCACTTTCAGCCTTGATGGAGACTGCGATGAGCGATGGTTCGGCCACTGTGGTCGCAAAGCCTACAGCTGCTGCAAAAGCATAGACCATCAAGTAATCGGCCCATCGAACGTCCGCTACCGAAGAGGCTACATTGGACGAGGTCAGCTGTGCTGCCATCGTCTCTCCGATAGGGAACAACGCATCATTCAAACCGACGAGAAACAGCGCCAATCCGACCAGGACCAAAACAAAACCACTAACAATTTGCTTCAAATTCGGTAGTTGCTGGCGAAGGACAACGACTTGAAAGACGACCAGAATCACCACTATGGGCATTACATCTCTTACTGTTGTAGCGAATGAAGTTGCCAGGTCCAACAGGAAATTCACTTTACAGAACCAAACCGTAGGCCAAAACGAAAATAATGGGAGTGAGACTGGCGAATGCGATCAACCCAAATCCGTCCACCATCGGATTGCGTCCACGGATACTCGTCGCCAGTCCAACACCCAACGCGGTGAGTAAAGGTACTGTGACCGTGCCTGTGGTGACTCCTCCTGAATCGTAGGCAATACCGATAATTTCAGCTGGAGCAAAGAATGTGAGCACCGTCACAAAAACGTAGCCGCTAATAATCATCACGTGAATTGGCCAGCCCTTCAGAATTCTTACAACTCCGATAACGACTGCGACTCCGACTGATAGTGCGACGACGATACGCAAAGTGAACGCGTATGCATCTCGAGCGTTTTCGGAACTCGAGATGAGACCAGCCTGAGCTACAACATCGGCCGCTTCTGCTGCTACTGCAATGAGAGCAGGTTCTGCAACGGTTGTACCGAAACCCAGACAGAAAGCAAAACTTAGCAGTGCGACGACACTGCTCTTTCGCGCAAACGCTTGTGCTATGGCTTCACCCAGAGGAAATAGTCCGCTCTCCAAACCCTGAGTGAAAATGGCCAGACCCAACACAACACAGACAAGCCCAACGATAGTGTCTCCAAGGTTTGGAAAGGATTGTTGAAGGACCGCAATTTGAAAAAACGCAATTACGATGAAGATTGGTGCGAGGTCTCGAAGCGCACTCAATATGCGTCGAACAATAGCGTTGAGAATATCCGTCACAGTTCCACTTCTTGCTGAACGCCTTCCTACCGAAAAGCGTCGCGGATGGGGAAACCTTTGGTGTCAGCGAAGCACGAGATTCTAACAGGTCGTTTTTAGTTCTTGGAGCTGCTTATCCAGTACAAACTGACGTGGTCGGCATTGAGTTTCAGTGAACCACTGAATCAGCTTGCTAAGTCGCACTTCCAAAGAGTTAGATTGGGCCCTTCGTTCAGTGGATTTGTCTCTGGTCCCAAGGGAGCACCCTTGAGCGTTCCACTAGGTTTGTGGACGCCTTCTGAATGGAACGATGTTCTCACCTTGAACCTCGATGTGTTTGGGTTTGATCGCAATCTCGAAGGTGAACATCTCCACGCCATGCTTTAAGAATCCTCTCGCACCAAGCACTTCTGGCATTGTGAAGAGTGTTGTAGCCAATTGATTTAAGCCCTCTTTGTCGCTCAGTAGGGCAAGGTGGGGAACACTGTCAAGTTTGGCAGTACCGATTAAGTCGATTTGGGGACCCATAATGGTCATATCGTATAGACCAGTCTCGTTGCGAGCCATCCACACGCCAAACTCGTATCGAACAGAAGTTTCAGTTTTGGCCTCGATGTCTATTGCATAGCGGTCTTCTTGTTGATCAGTAACGATGCATTCGCCAGAAAAATGTACTAATGCAGAGTCAGTAGTGGCTCTCCATGAGCCGCTGACGGTCCAGACGCCGGGATTTAGGATCACGTTTTTGAGCTAACTCGTGCCACTGCGGAGACTAAACATGCCTCCAATTCTAGAGCTTCCTCAATTGACTCCGAGATGATGTCGAATTTTGAAAGCGATTTGCTCTGAAGTGGGCCTATGGAGAGTGTCCTCGAAAATCTGAACGAAGTTTTGGTTAATCGGATTTGGCAAAGACGCATTGCGCGTGTAGACCAGGAACAGATCAGACATCGGAGCCATTGACCAGTGATAACGAAACTGCAGATTCAAGCGAGAAATTGCGAAATCGTCAGATTGACTTACTGTTGTTTCAAGTTCTCGTAGTCTTGTCCCAGTCTCCGGTAGGTGCAGTACAGTGTGTGCATGTGCCTTTACTGCGCTCCACTGCATGTCGAAGCGAAGATGCTGAGATGTACTGAGAAAGAAATTGATGCCCAATTGAGGCGTCCAGAAGTCAGATGAATAGACCACAAACTTTCGATTTCCACGAAAGAGCAGCCAACCGTCGCGCGAATTAAATCCAATGTTCACAAAGGATGAAAATCGGTCCGAAGGACGAAAAATGACTGAACTGCTCGCAGAATAGCGGTTTCCATCAGCGTAGTCCGACGACCAACCTGAACGAAAGATGTAATAAAAACGCTTCGAACTATTGGATTGATACCGAATGCCAATATCCTTTCGAGAGCTTAAAGTGAAAGACCCATTTCCGTAGCTGTTGCGATCGTCGATGACTTCGGGACGATATTCAGCTTGAATACGAAATTGTGTGAGGTTGTGAAACTTCAACTCCCAAGAAACGCTAGCACCTCGAGTCGTCACTTCACCAGCCGAATTCCAACCCGAACCAACAGCTACTCTTGTCGATGCCTCTCGGACGCGACTCCACTCCTGTTGTCGCATACGAAAGCGATAGCGAAATGCAGTTTGGTCGTTTCGTCCAAGGTATCCCATGTCGTTCAAGTCCAAAGAGCGATCAAAGCTCTCAACTACGATCTCGTGAGACATCCTACGTCCTTGGTAGTAGTTGATATCGACGAATCCGCCTTTTCCAACCTGGCCTCTCGAATCGGACCTTAGTAACTGTCCATCAATACGTAGCTGTCCAGACTCGTTGCCGTAATGGAAATCCACTCCTTGAGAGTTCGCGTCGATGTGGGGATGAGACAATGCTGTGGCGAGCAGCCCGATGGCACGATAATCTCCATTGGACCGTTCCCAAAGCACGCGACCCACTCCGAAATTCCTCCCGGATTGACTAACTGAAACCTCGTCTCCATCCATTCCTAAGCCAAGAAACCTTGAATCGCTCTCTGTCGCAGTCAAAATTCCATAGCGTACAGATCCAGCATGACCCGTGAGCTTTACTGCCCCCATCAAATCGGAAGGCTGACGAAACTGAAAGAGATCAAAGCTTGCGTCTTTCGGCAACAGTGGGAAGACGGGAGGTTGCCCAATCCTCCGCGTGTGGAGCAGCATTACGGAAGGATTTGAAGACCAAGAACTTGCCCTTGCTGTGGGAACGAATATTTCCTGACCCTCAAGGAAGAACAGCCTCTTTTCGGGAAAAAATGTTTCAAACGCGGTCAAATTGATTACGACATCATCGGATTCGACTGTGCCAAAGTCAGGATTTAGAGAGGCCGTAACCTGAAAGTTCGTAGAAGGACGCCAAAATACGTCCGCTCCTACGTTGTAGTTGTTCTGATCTTCCGCAATGTCCACAATCTGCCGGTGTGCCGAAGCGGCGTAAGGAAAGAAACTCAATTGTTGTCGCGGATTGACTCTCTCCAGGGTAATGGGCTGAAAGCGCGACAGGAATTTGGAACTGGAACTGGTCAGGCCCGGCCAAGCAAATCGCGCGTCCGTATATGCGACCTTTCGAGAGGCGTACACTCCCATTCTTCGAACACCATCTGATTGAGGCATGCTGACTATGGACCACGGAATGAAGAACTCTGCCGACCAACCATCTTCTGTTCTGGCAGTTGCACCTCTCCAAGCTCCATCCCAATTGGAACTGAACTGTCTTTCGGGTTGTACGGTTCCATCCGCCCGGCTGCCTCCCAGATTCAGTTGGAACCAATTTCCATATCTGCCTTCGCCAGAGGTATCAAGAGCGAGCATGAAGTAGTCGCGAGTCAAAAATCCTTGATCTGGAGCTGAAAGACGTTCAATTAACGACTCCGGATCTTGTTGCATATCAGCTGAAACATATAGCCCTCGGTTGTCGCAGAACATGCGTACCCGGGTTTTCAGTGGCGCAGGGTCGAGAGTTTCAGGACTTGTGACTACAAAATCATCGTGTACTTGGACTAAGTCCCATATAGGTTCATTGAGGATTCCATCGATAGCAACGTCTTGGCCGCTTTCCACTCGATGCACCGGAATTGTGGGCTCGTAGCTAGAGGAGTCGTTTGAAGGAGGTGCAGCAAGTGCCGCGTTGGACGATAGGATGACTGCCACTTTGCAGCATGCCACCCAGCCGTACAAGAGTTTCACAAAGCAAACATTTCTGTACGCAAAGCTCAGTTTACATAAGGTTCCGGCTACTTGCAACCCAACTTTTTCTGAGGAGAGAGTCGTTTGCATTGAATCTTGTTGAATCCACGAAAAGGAACGCTGCATAAAAAATATCATTAAATCAATAACTAACAAATAACTTTCTCACTTTTTGGCTATCTACTCGTAGCTACTCACGAAAGAAAGGACCTAGTCATTGAAGATCATTCAGTGGCCTTGGGGGATTGAAGATAGCGGTAGGTCGAGATCTGTGGGAGCCGAGAATAGTTGGGTGTGGATTAGAGTTGGGTTGTGTCGCAGCCATTACAATTTAATAGAAGAATTTGACAATAGCTGAAGGTGTTTGATTGAGTCTATTCGCTCTAAAAAACTGCCATCTTGCGAGCAATAACTCATCAGTTGCTGGTGAGAATACGGAGAGGTCCATCTAATGCGTATCGCCGTTTTTGGTGGAGATGGATTTATTGGTTGGCCCACTTGCTTGCATCTCTCAAGCCTTGGACACGACATATTCATCGTAGACAACCTAAGTCGTAGGCGTATCGATACAGAATTAGGAGTCCAATCTTTGACGCCAATGGATTCCATTCAGGAACGTCAAAGAATTTGGAAGCAAGTTACTGGTCGTACGATCCGCTTTGAGCTACTGGACATCGCCACGGATTACTTCCGTACTCGACACTGGCTCGATGAATATCGACCGGACGCAATTATCCACCTTGCACAACAACGTGCCGCACCCTACTCCATGAAGAGCGATTGGCATAAGACGTACACGGTTAATAACAACGTAAATGCAACACACAATTTGCTGAACGCTTTGGTTGACCTGGGTTTGGATGCGCACTTTATACATATGGGAACAATGGGTGTTTACGGATATAGCGATATTGGCGCGACGATTCCTGAGGGATACTTGGAAGTCGGCATTTCTGACGATCTTGGCGAAATACTAACGCGGGAGATTCTTTATCCAGCCAATCCGGGCAGTGTCTATCACATGACAAAGTGCTTGGATCAGTTGATGTTCGCGTTTTACGCAAAGAACGATTCATTGCGTATCACGGATCTGCACCAGGGAGTGGTCTGGGGTACACACACAAATCAAACTCGTCGCCACGACCAGCTCGTAAATCGATTCGACTACGATGGCGACTATGGAACCGTATTGAACCGTTTCTTGATCCAAGCGGCCATAGGCCATCCACTGACGGTTCACGGAACCGGTGGTCAGACAAGGGCGTTTATCCACATTCAAGACTCGGTACGCTGTATCGAGATTGCACTGAGCAATCCGCCTGAACGTGGCGACATACCAATGATCTTCAATCAGATGACCGAAACATTTCGTGTGCGAGATTTGGCGAAGCTCGTTTCCGAGATGAGCGGTGCGGAAATTCTCTACTTGCCGAATCCTCGAAAGGAAGCTGCCGAGAACGATTTGAAAGTGTCTAACGACCAATTCTTGAAGCTAGGGCTAGAACCAACAACACTGAAGGTAGGAATGTTGGAAGAACTGGTAGATGTTGCAAGGAGATTTGCTCATCGAATAGATCAATCGAAGATACCGGCACAATCCGCATGGACGCCCGAGCTTCAGAGTCAGATCTCATCGATTATCGACTTAGGCAAGGCACATCGCGAGGCTTGATTAATGTCTGAGGCGTTCGTGACACTAGTTACGAACGAAGACTACGTTCTTGGCGCTTTAGCGCTCGCTCGTTCCATTCGTCTCTCCAATCCCGACCATCCACTTGTCGTGATGGCAACAAGGACCGACGTAGATCTTGAGTCCCTCGAACGGGCTGGCTGTGAAGTTCGACCGGTAACACGCATTTCAGTATCGAAAGAGTTTGAGCAACGCCACGCACGCTCCGCGTTGCATGCGGCGGCTCCTTATACGAAAGGACTAAAACCCAAATTTCACGATCCTCTCGATAACTTCTGCAAGCTCCGATTGTGGGAGTACGAGGAATTCGATCGTGTAGTGTTTCTCGATGCAGACACAATTGTGGTCAAAGATATTTCCAAACTGTTTGGCTATCCGGAGTTTGCTGCGGCACCAAATTTGTACGAAACACTGAGTGACATGCATAGATTGAACTCTGGTGTTTTTGTGGCCGAGCCGTCGAAGCACACTTTTGAGACTATGGTTGAAAAACTGGATGTACCGGGCAAATTCTGGCGAAGGACAGACCAAACTTTTCTTGAGTCATTCTTTCCAGATTGGCACGGTTTGCCTTACGTTTTCAATGCTCTACAGTACATTTACTTCAATCTTCCAGATCTTTGGCGATGGGAATCAATTCGTGTTGTTCACTATCAATACGAAAAACCGTGGGAGAAAGATCACCCGCGAATCGACGAATTGAAGCCGCTGATCGATCTTTGGTACTCCATTCTCGATGGACGTCCGTTTCCTGAGAGTCTCGACGTTCAATGAGTTCTTGATGACGATAGCAGTGACAGGAGGAACCGGATTGGTCGGACGGTTCGTCGTAGACAAACTCCTCGGCCACCAGCACGACGTACGCGTCTTAGCACGTTCTATGGATGGGAAGGAGAGTTTCGGAGAACGCCAGAATCTCATAGACTGGCACTTCGGCGACATGAACGACACCACGTCAGTAGACTCGTTTCTGTCAAACGTGGATGCTGTGGTACACGCAGCTTTCACACATTTACCGGGTCGCTTTCGTGGCGGAGAAGGCGACGATCCAGAAAGGTTTTGGGAACAGAACTTTGTTGGAACACTACGGCTAGTCGAACGAGCACGACGAGCAGGAGTCTCTCGAGTTGTAATGCTGTCTTCCAGAGCTGTCTTTGACGGTCTTGATTTTGAGCCTGAAGAAATCGGTGATCAGGAGCCTCCTAGCCCAACTACACACTACGGATTAATCAAAGCGGCGATTGAACAATTGGCGGAACTCTATAACGACATCGCCATTTGTTCGGTTCGTCCTACCGGAATCTACGGGTTGACACATCCCAGGAGTAAGACAAAGTGGTGGAAAATGCTGACAAACCATATAAGCGGTCCCGGAGATGTTCCCGTTGATTCCTCGAGCCGCACAGAGGTACACGGATCGGATGTCGCCGCTGCCATTTCACTCCTGCTAAGTGCGAACGAATCCAAGATGCAAGGTAAGTCGTTCAATTGTTCAGATATCGTGACAAGCGAACAACAGATACTGAAACTGACTCAAAGGATAGTGAATGAAGGTCCGATCCTTTCGAGTGTCGATCTCGATCCGCTTGAAAAACCCAAGAACACAATGGCTTCTCGTGCTCTAGTCTCCTTGGGATGGAAGCCGGGTGGATTCCGGAGATTGACCACTACGCTGGAGCAAATTGTTCAGCTTGCTGGAATGCGTCGTTGATGTCGCTACAGCTGCGATCTCTAGAGGTTTTTTCCTAGCCGAGGACTTGCACCAGTTCGCTCAGCTCCGTAACTGACTGAACTGTCTCGGATTGTTTGAGATTGACGCTTCCCGTATCAAACCAGATAGGTTGCATCCCAACGTTTCGAGAACCAATCACGTCATTTGAAAACGAGTCGCCGACAAATAACGACTCCTGTGGTTTAACGCTAATCATGCGACAGGCTTGCAGAAATATAGAGGGATCGGGCTTGCACGAACTAGCTTGTTCAGAACTCAGTATTTCATCGACCAATAGATCGAGTTCCCATTTTTCTCGAATCGGCTCGATCCACTCGTTGTCGATGTTGGAGACGATCCCGAGTCGGTAGCCGCCGTGACGTAATGCCTTCAATGTTTTTGCGCAGTCTCTGCGAGGGCGGAGATTCTCTACGACAGCATCGCGTTGAGCTTCGCAAAATTGGTTCAGCAATTCACTAGAGAGGGAGCAGCCAAACGAATGGAACGTAGCGGACAACACTTTCTGAACGAATTCACGGTGGAGATAGAAAGTTGATTTAGATTCAGACAATTCTCGTTCTATTCGAATTCGGTTGGCTCGAAAACTTGAAAGCAACTGATCAGCCTTAGCATCAACTCTGGCATCTGAAGCGACAACCTGTAGATTTTTCGTGATGAAAAAAGAGTCCAATGGCTCAAACAGGGTGTCTCCTAGATCGAACATTACGGCGGAGAATTTCTTGAATTGCATCTCAGGGGTTTCTAAATTTTGACTATGCCTGGAAAGTTTCATTGCCGGCCATGTGTCGGTAAGTAACATTGTGCCTTCTATGAGGTCGATGGCCTGATTTTGTGCGCCCATTGCGGGCAACTAAGATTCGCTTGCGCAGACGCACGATGCCAATAGATTGCATTCAAAGGAGGAAACTTGAAAGTTGCACTTATGCCAAATCCGCACAACCGTGCAGATTTGTTTGAGGATGCTGGGATTGAAGTCCTGCAGGGACCGGTACGTTCAACACAAGACATGATCGAGTTGTTGCGAATTTCAGACGGCGCGTTGGTCAATATTCAGCCGCTGACGAGCAGGGAAGTCTTAGAAGCTTGTCCGAAGCTTAAGGTGGTCAGTCGCATGGGCGTTGGAGTGGACTCAATTGATCTCGACGCAGCTACCGAATTGGGCATTCTCGCTTGCAATGTTCCCGGAGTTAACACGGTAGAGGTAGCGGATCATGCAATGAGTTTGTTGCTCGCACTCACACGAAGGGTGGTGGATTGTGCAAATGCGACAAAAGAAGGCAAATGGGGTCGTGGGCTTTCCGGGGTACCAAG
>JAPOXO010000104.1 GCA_026707045.1 Gammaproteobacteria bacterium
CGGGGAAGCGCATGAAAGGGAAAAACCATGGTAGGCTGGTTATCGTGCCCGTTCCAAGTGCCGCTCGGCCTACGACCTCGCGGCACTTGGAACGATTAGATTTTTTTGAACATGGACCGTCAATTACAATGTCGTTTGACCGTCAGTTCTTGTGTCGCTTCACAATGTTCATCGTGCGCTACTTCATCAGCTGACGACGCGAGCGGTGTGCCGAAAGCACCCACGAGGCCTCCTCGCTCTTGAGCGGCGCGAATCTCATGTCCGGCCGCTGCGCCGCCTCGCAGATCGCCCGCGCGTCCGCCGGGTCGTTCGTCTGACCCCTCAAATACGCCTTGGCGTAGACGGCCGGAATCAGACGCGCGTCGTGGCCAAGTTCCCGCAGCTTCCGGCACCACCAGTTTGCTCCCGAGCAGGTCTCCATCGCCACCATGCAAGGCGACAATTGCTTGAAGTAGTCAAGCACCTGACCGCGTCTGAGCTGTTTCTGCTCGAGGCAGCGTCCCGACTCGTCGGCGCAGAACACCTGAAACGAGCTCTTCGCTAGATCGAGACCAACCGTTGTAACATTGATTTCCATGGATGTCTTCCATCTTTTAAATACCAGCTACCTGTTAAGGTAGCAAACTGGAAGACATCCATTTCATCTAAACTGGAATTGAGCGTTTCGCTACAATACATTCACTAGGAGTAAGCGAACTTCCGGAGTTGAACTCTCAAGTCTGATCGATTTGTCAATTTTGCCCTGAAAGCAGTCTGATCATCTCGATTTGTTACTTAAATTTGCAGACAGGCGCGTAGGCAATTGAGTCCCTAGCAATTGTGAGTCGAGAACGTTTTGACTATTGAAACTCTCTCAATAAACGGCGAATTTAGACGAGAGTCCGTGATCGTTGGAATGCATTTATCACTTGAAAACCTGGATGTTCCCTCGTGGGATGTAACTGTGCAAGTTCAAGCAAATCCGATGCACGAGCCTGAGTATATGGACGACCTTCTAGAGGCTACAATTTCCTTCAGTTGCAGTGGAGAACAGCCCGGTCTAGAGGATGCAGAGCGACTGCTTCAACATCTCAAAAAGCTGCTAGACTAGAAGTTGCGCCGCCTCCTTTTGACTTTCCAATTTTAGATCTAGTGTTTTGCCTATCTTCTATGGCAGAAATTGCCGATACTAATGCAATAACTATTTCATCAGCTCAGAGTTGTTCACTGAACTCTGTAAAATCTGTGCCGTTCTGGCGGTACTCTTATCTGAACGACGAGAGGAAATCGCTCAATTCCACTCGTCACTGGAATTGAGCGAATAGTTACCTGTTAAGGTAGCAAACTCGAAGGCATCCATCCCATCTACAAATAGGCCCTTGTGATTTCATTTATTTAAGTGGACTCTGGAATGAAGGAAAAGAAGTCATGTTTGGATTCCAGACAATACGATTCAATCGAACTCCGTCGGTCGTTTGTATTCTACTGACTACATTGCTTTTCTATTCGGCGCAGGGAAACTGTGAGGAATTACATGAGGAAGACCTAGAGACCAAGAAGCTATTTGAGGAGAAATCGATTTCGTTTCTGAACGAGCTTTCTGCTCGACGGAGGGTCACAACGTTTTTTCCCAATTTCCAAGCTCCGCAGCACGGAGTTCAAGAAAAATTTGTCAATACATCGAAAGGAAACCTGACGTTTCTGATTCGCGACCTAGTGGTTTTAGACTCAATGCCCATTGTAATGGGACGTGTGTACGACTCGACAATTCAGGAAGACTCGGACTTTGGGCACGGTTGGAAGTTGACAGTTCGCGAGGAAATCCTAATTGATGGCAACAAATTAGTCTTAGTTGACGCTTCGAATTCAGAATATGAACTCACTCAGCAGCAGGAGTCCATTGTTCCTTCAAAACCAACTCTGACCCCCATTAAAGATGGGCTAATGGAGTGGAATTCGAACCTTGAAAAGCATCGAATTGTGTTGAGATCAGCCGATCTTGTTCGTCAATTTGAACTTATTGGCGACCGGTACCGTCTTGTGGAAATCAGCAATGACAGCGGTTCAATTTTTTTTGAGTATTCTGAGGGTCTGATTGATAGTGTTGTAGCGGGAAATTCCAAAGTGTTCATATCACGTGGACCTTCCAAGCAGATCGAGTCCATCACTGACACTCATGGTCGCTCCGTACAGTACACGTATGACGACAATGGCAGTTTGTCGGAAGTCATTGATCGGTCCGGCAATATGTGGTACTTCAGATATGCTCAGCAAGTTCCTGGACTCTTGTCGAGCGTAGTGGATCCTCGAGGAGAAACCATACTTGAGGCATCCTATTCCGATGAGGAAAAAGCAACATGGATTCGAGTGATGGACCAAGAAGCCAGTTTTGATTACCGGGTATCCAGCACGTTGGTTTTAGACAAGTTGAACAGAAAGACGATATATGAACAGGAAAGTAATGGCATCACAAGCGGAATAGTGAATCCTATGGGAGATGTCACAAGAGTTACGTTTGACGATGAGTGGCATCCAGTAGAGTTGGCAAGAAACAGAACCAAAGTGGCCAGTATTTCTTATGACAATCGCGGCCGGATCCAACGAGTAACAACCGAGTACGGAAGTACGGGCTATGGCAATGGCAAGCATGGAATTGTTACTGCATATGGCAAAAGTCCCGCACGGTACGAGTATGATTCCACCGGACGTCTTCTAAAGGCAGATGACAAGTTCGGTAATCGAGAGTACGAGTACTTTAAGGATGGAAGGATCGTTTTATTTACCCGCCCCAGCAGACCATTAAAGTTGCAAATAAACGAAATTGGACTGGTTTCCGGAATTATTCAGGGAAGCAGGTCCGCAGTTGAACTGACATATGACTCACTTGGTCGTGTTACCTCGATGTCTTCGCCTAACTTTCCAGATGTGACTTATTCCTATGATGAGAGGGGACTTCGAAAGTTGATCAAATACGGACAAATGGTCCGCACGAACCTGATATATGACGAAGTGGGCAACTTAACTAGCTACACTCTAAGTGATTCATCCGGTACAAAGAGCTCGGATATTTACACTCTCGATGTCCACAACCGAGTCAATAAAATTAGCAGTCAGGTCGGTACTGAAAACTCTGAGCTCGTGTTCAACTATGACGGTCTTGGGCGTCTATGGACTGCGTATGTGGGCAATCGTTCCTTGAAGGTTCGGTACGATTTGTTGGATCGTGCTGAACTGGTCTTGCTTGACGGCGAGCCCGTTGTGGACAGGTCGTATCGACATTCCGAACCCGACCTGATTTCAAGTCAGGATACACACAAAACCTCGGTTGCGACGATAGGCAACGCTTCGGCCATATTCGGATCTGTCAATTCAATCATGTACACGCGACCCAACCCAACATCATATGGACCCATCGGCTACTCGACCGAGCTCAAGTCTTTTGTACTGTTCGAAGATTCGTTTGTGCCAGATGTTGTGTTTGTTGCAAGCGTTCAGAGTCGGCAAATTCCATTGGACGGATCAATTATCGGTGGTGGACCATTTCAGTTCGACAAGCCAAGCAATGCATTGTTCCTCCCCGGTGAGTTTCTATCAGTAAATTGCCAAGTATGCTCCGCCCTTCTTCTCCATGTTAGATTGGATGTCACCCAAATACCAACTGAAGTTAACACTCCCGTAAGACTGAATGTGTCGCCAATCGGCTGGTGTCAATCCGAATCATCCCAGCAATCAGATGATGGAGAGTGGAACCTACAATATACACAGCAAGATTGGTTGTACGAAATCGATTGGGCAGATGGTCACACAACTTCCCGTTCCTCCCACGACTACTCGGAGACCTTTGAGCACGAATACTCACAAGCAGGAATATGGAAAGCCAAAATAAGGGTTTCCTGTTCCTGCAAGACGCCCTTTGCAGTGCGCGAAGTAATCCAGCATGTAACGGTACCTGGACCTTGTGAACGCGAATTGCCAGATGTACATAAGGTAGCGCAACTTGTAAGCACCATGTTTGCTGCAAATCCTTGGGAGGAGGCCATTTCAATTCTGTGCATAGGCAAGTCTTTTCAGCTAAAGTATCGTACCAACAGCAATCCTGCAGCATCCGATAATCCGGAGTCTGTTGATCCATGTGCCTCAAATATTAGAGCTGGCGAACCTATTATTGCTGGAGTGCACTCCCACCCGGTTTTCAATACTGCAGATGAAATGAATGCTGGTGCTGGCTGTTTAGGAGAACAGGATTATGATCAAGATGACGTAGAAACATTTAACAACAACGCCGGAACATTCTCTGCTGCTGACGAGAGTTTCGTTAGTAACGCGAACATTCCTCTTTATCTCATTTACGGCACAGACCGAGATGTTCGAGTTCTCAACGTAGACATGTCTGTTGAAGACATTTCGACGGAATAGCATGCGTTCATTTCCTCCATTTGTTCTAGCGGGTTTGTGTTTGGCGATTGGATTTTGCGCTAGCGCTACACCGTGCCCCAACAGTCCAGGTCTAAGACCTTCTCAGGAGGTTCGAGAGAATTGCGAAGAGAAAATCAAGGAATCCTCTATTGAATGCCAACGATTCATAACCGACCTTGAACAAGTCATCAATCCAACTGCGCAACAACGTTTCGACTGGGCCGTGGGACTATCGGGACTACTTCTTCACGAAACTAGTTCTGAGCGCCGGAATGAGATGAAGAAACAGATACATGAGGAATTTCGAAAACTTCATCAAGAGCATCCAAACGATGTTCAGATCATCTATAAGTTATATATTTATGGAGACACCGATTTGAAGCTACAGCGACAGCGGCGCATTGCTAAACTTGCTCCCAATTGTACGAGAAACAATAAATGGATAGTCATAGAATTGGACAGAAGGACTGGACACGGAAGGAATCGGTTAGAACAAGATCCAAATCTATTGAAGGAGCTATCGTCCATGATCGAACAAGGATTCGAACATGCGGAATCGAATTGGCAAAAGATGTACTTTGGTCACTTAAAATATCGCGAATACCTTTTGTTAAACAAGCGAGAAATTGCAGATAGCTTTAGAAGTCAGATTATTACTGAACTTGATCCCGCCAATTTTCCGTTTCAAGATGACACAACAAATAACGGTTGGGGGCTCTTGTGTGGGTCCATGGGTTATCAATTCAGATTTGCGGAGATCTGCCTGAATGCTATTGACAAAGCACTGAACGAGCATCCAGGACTTGATCGATTTGATCCAGAGGATGCATATTTTGGGGTAAAACAACTTACCAGGGAATTAGTTGGGCCAACTATGGGAGTCTTAGGACGAGCTCCACCGCGCGTACACCAAGTGTCGTTTAACCCTTATACAACTTCTGAAGGCGCACGGATACTCATGCGTCTGCGTGACGTTATGGATGATGTACCGAATGAATTGCGAACAGATCGTTTCTACTCGGCATATGAGCAAACGTTAAGTAGGAATCCTTGGGAGGAACTAGTAGATCACGACTTTGATCAAGGGTTGCTAATAGAAGCTGACGAGATTCAATGATCACCTCCGAAATGGCATTGGGGATATAGAGTAGTCTGGATCACTCGATATGACAAAGATTCTTTACGTCTTGCTGGTCGAGTTCAACCGATGTCCCGTTCCCGTACAACTAGAGCATCTACAGATCGGCTCCTGCGCCTTATACAGGGCGGGATATCTCAACCATGTAGTTGAAGGGAATTACTGCTTTAAATAAACAAGCCCTTTGAATTGCGCCAATGGTCCCGTCAATACGGCAAATGAGTCCGAACGAGAGAGTAAGAGTCCTCCTGGACTACGTCAAAATGCTTCGATAGATGCCCAGAATCGGTCGATGGCACAGATGAAACACGATCCCTCGTCCACATCAAGACAGAAATGACCGCGAGACCCGATCAATTTGAGAGGTAGTATATCTGTTTATTTAAAGCAGTAATTCCCTAGTTGAATAGCACTAAATGCGAAATTCTACGCCGTCAAGATTGGATATAGTGAATTTTCAATCGGAATGGTTGAAACTTCTGCAACTCAGTTGCAATGTTTCGCCAACGTGAGCACCCAAATCTCGTGATTCCCCCATAGAATCTATTGGCGAAGCGACATTCATCATTGTACGAAGATATCCTAATGCGCTTCTGCACTTTTGTTAGCGAAGATTCACTATACAGGAGTTTGCCAGGAACAGGCAATTGGCCCACCAATACGCACAGGAAACGATGCGAAAGCTGAGGTTTCCACCAACTTTGTGTAGCTGCACACAAACTTGCACCTTTCTCTCGCCGTCGATGTCTCTCGCTGTAACATTCATTCGACCTGTGCTCCTTTTGTAAATGAACGCTCAATTTCAGTCGCTTTTATGGAACTATGCGGTTGCCCATGTTTGCGAAGCTAGCTGATCGGGGTTTCGTTGCGCTGTAGGAA
>JAPOXO010000035.1 GCA_026707045.1 Gammaproteobacteria bacterium
ATCGCCACCGGTGAGTTCACCGCTCGACCGGCACATGCTGAAGCCATGTACACACCCGAAATTTATGGCAATACACGACCTCAGCGGATCTCAATTGGTGAGCACTAGGATTCCGATGCTCTAATTTCGCAAGCCCTTAAAGGAAAGACCGCTGCATATACAGATCATGACGCAACCAGTCTTTGAACTCATTAGTAACACTCCTACTATGCACTGGAAGTCCAATCTTCACAGCAAATCACTGATGGTAGCTCTCCAGAGTTCCCAACAATGGAAACTCAAGAACTAAGTCAACGCATGGTCGCGGGTGTTCTTCGCATACTCGCGCTGTTTCCCCTAAGTGTTCTCCGCAAGTTTGGCAGAATCTACGGATGGGCAATGAGTCTGTCCTCCGTACGAGTTGCACGAACCACTCGTACAAACTTGGCTCTATGCTATCCCAGCTTGAGTCCAAAACAACTCCGTGTGTTAGCAAAACGGTCTCTCTGCGAAACTGGTTGCACCCTTTTTGAAATGGCAGCCATCTGGAATTGGAATGCCGCGGCATTGCAGAATCTCATCGTCCGATTCGATGGCAGAGATCTCCTAGAACAAGAGCTTAAGCGAGGAGGAGTGATCTGCGTCTGTCCACACTGGGGCAACTGGGAGGTTGCCGCTTTCGCATTTGGATTGAATTATGAGGCAACCTCTCTCTATGACGCCAGACGGCTGGCAGGGCATGTCGATCGAGTTACAAGATTGCGAAGCCGATTCGGCCTCTCTATGGCTTCGATCATGCCGTCGGGACTACGAACTGTCCTGAGAGCCCTAAGATCTTCTGAAGTAGTACTCGTACTGCCAGATCAGGTACCAACCCGCGGCAAGAATGTGGTCGCCAAGTTCATGGGTATCGATGCTGTCACAACGACGATTGTGCAATCACTCTCACAGCACACGGGAGCATCAATTACCTTATTGACGTTTCAGCGTGTACCCAAGGGATTTCACATTCGAGTGGAACCTATATCACGCAGCGTGGATGACGACGATCCAACCACTTCAGCTCAAGCAATCAACGATGAAATTGAAAGGGTAATTCAGCGAGACCCAGCTCAGTACCAATGGGAATACAAGCGATTTCGGCGTATTCCCGATCGCGACTATTACAGTTAGCTTAGGGTGGGATCCGCTCTTGCCTAGAAACGAGCATTTCCGCTTTCAATTTCCGATAGAAATTTATCGTCGAGTCGCGAGTACGCTCCCGACCCGGGCTTCAGAACAAAAATTGGATCTTCGACTGCATTGAGGTCGAATCCTTGTTCGACCAAGTCTTTCTTAACCATTTTGAACGTACCCGTTACTTCTTGAGCAGGTTGTACCCGTAGGAAGACAGGGCGTGCGTAAGAAGGTAGGTTCTTTTGCACGTATTCGGAGAATGCTTCGGTGTCCAACGAATCCAAGCCTTCATTCAGACACACCGCCGCCATGCCGGCACGTCCTTCAGCACCCGGGATCTCAACGCCAAACACGTTGCTCATAGAAATTTCTTCGAACCCATTGAGAATCTCTCCGACTTCGTTGGTGGATACGTTCTCCGATCTCCAGCGGAATGTGTCCCCCAATCTGTCTACAAATTGATAGTGTTTGTAGCCCAGCGAGAATCCAACATTGATTGTCTTAAGTAGATCGCCGGTGTTGAACCAGCTATCACCTTCTACAAATACGTCTCTCAACACTTTGCTTTCAGTAGCAGAAGAATCGGTGTACCCTTCGAACGCTGAATTTGGACTGATATAGCCGATACACAGTCCTGACTCACCCTCCTCTACTTCGACACACCTACCGTTCTCGTCGCGAACTACTTCAGCACTCTCTGTGTCGTAGCGAACCAACGCCACTGTCGAAGCGGTCAGACCCACGGTACAGTCCTTGTTCAGGATGTTCGCAAACGCAACATTGCCTTCGCTCGCACCATAGAACTCAGTTACACGCTGGATTCCGAATCGTCTTTTGAAATCAATCCAAATATCCGGGCGCAATCCATTTCCAATCATTGTGTGAAGTGGATTTTGCGCATCGTCGTTTCTTTCGGGAGAGTTGTACAGGTATCGAAGCATCTCGCCGACATAGACTAAGTGGCTTACGTTGTGTTGTCGTACATCATCGAGAAATCTACTTGCGGAAAATCGCCTTTGAAGGACGATGCTTGCACCACTGAGCATGCACGCTCCTACTCCGATGATCAGACCCGTACCGTGATATAGCGGAAGGCACAAGTAGACTCGGTCTGTATGTTTGCACCGTAAACCGGCAATGTGGGACAGGCTCGCCATTTGCAAAAATCGGCGATTCGACATGACTGCCGCCTTGGGCAGACCGGTAGTACCCGAAGTAAAAATGTAGAAGGAAAGATCTCGCAGAGTCACTTCATCTTGTGCTGAAGGCTCGGTGGGTTCCAAGTTCGAACTCAATGCATTCAAGTCGGAGGCCCAATCAGGAATATCGCTCGATTCGTCGTCACGAATTGCCACGAATCTGTCTTCACTCAGCGATACGGAACTACGAACTCCGTCGATTGCGTCGCTCAGTTCTGTACCAAATACGCACAGTTTTGAGTCGGACGTGGTTATACAGTGCTGAAGAGGTTTCTCGCGGAGGTTGTTGTTGATCAAGGCAGCAACAGCACCAATCTTGTTGAGCGCAACACACATCGTGATGAAATCCGGTCGGTTCTCCATCATGAGGCTCACGACATCTCCACGACCGATTCCCAAATTGGCAAGTGCCCCTGCGTACTTACATGATTGATCGTTGAGTTCACGCCAGGTCAGCGAACGTTCGCCGAAGATCACTGCCGTCTGATTGCCGTACTTCGCTGCCGTTGCACTTACATGCCGCCCAAAACAGTCGACATCGTCCAATGGACGCGGCTTCATACCCTTCTTCAGTGTCAGAAGTGTTGGAATGTCACCTAGAACCGAAGCAAAATCCGCTATACCCACAGTCCCCTACCTCGCTTAATTCGATGCAGTTGAATAATAGACCAATTGACCGATTTCCTCTCACTCAGATGGGTTCAACTCATCGGTGTTTGAACCGATTAAAGGTGTTGCCAACTCAGCTTCGGTACGTTGCATCCAGCGTCTTATTTTTCGATCAATTCCGGGAATGCACATGCCGATCAACAATATTCCCAAAGGCAACATCCAGAATCCGAGAATCGGCAGAAAACCAAGTACCCCGCCGATACAGAGTGCAACTCCAAGAGGAAGACGCATCACAAGAGGCAACTTCTCTCCCCATCCCAAACCCTTGAGAACTAGCTTTTTTGCAGCTCGAAAGAAACGATTCTTCGTCATACCTAAACCATCATCGGGGTGTCGTCGGGCTCGTCATGGTGCCCAGGAGTAGCGCGTCTGCTCAAATCGGGATCGATGGAAGTGAACCAGTATCGATCGTCCTCCCCTACACCGCGTTCAAGACGATTCCGATGCATAAGTAGATGGCAATGAGCGATTGCCTCTCCCAAAGCCATCATTTGCTGGCGTGGGTCCAACTGACGCTTAAAGAGTACTGGCAGGAGATCCATGGCTGTTCGAGGCTCGACGCAATGCTCCTCAATGGCAAGCATTCGATCCTCGTGGTGATTGATTAAGTCGCGCAATCGTTCTCGAATACCGTAAAAGGGTAAATTGTGAGCAGGTAGAACCAAGGTGTCTGCTGGAAGATCGAGGAATCGATCATGCGAGTCCATCCATGCTTTAAGCGGATTTGCCTGTGGCTCGGAAGGATACACGCTTACGTTTGAAGTGATGATTGGAAGAATTTGGTCGCCCGACAACAACACCCTGAGACTCATGCAATGCAAGCATGCATGTTCAGGAGAATGTCCGGAACCCACTGTAACACGCCAGTCGTGTCCTCCAATTGTCAGAATATCTCCATCAGTAAGTCGTTGAAATCCCGAGGGAAAAGAAAAACTACCGTTTAGAGCCGACTCTTGGCGTTTACTACGCGCTCCCGATGTAATTCTCTTACGCCACGAGTCTCGAGCTCGTTGCATGAATCGAGGGTCGATCCCAGCCCGAGTATAAAATTCTGCCCCTTCCCAGCTAATCGAGAAAGACCCTCCTCCAAGAAACATCGTCTTCGCTTGATAGTACTCGCCGTGAGTCATCATAAGCGGAACTCGAAATCGATTTGTGATCATTCCTGCCTGACCCACGTGGTCGGGGTGCATATGAGTACAAATCACTCCCAGAATTGGCTTGTTGCCTAGTCGATTTTCGAATATCTGACTCCACAAATTTCGAGTTTCTTGGTTGCCCAATCCCGTGTCTACAACATACCACCCGTCGTCATCTTCGAGCAAATATAGATTGATGTGATTGAGCGAGCCACCCATTGGCATTGTTAGCCATTGGACGCCCGGAGCGACTTCGACTAGTGTTCCGGGTTTTGGATGTTCGGCAAATGGATAACGCAGTTTGCGTTGAAGAGCTTTGTGAGAAGAATCTGGCATGCGGTCAAAGGTCGCGGAACTCGTGCGAACGACCGCACTGAGAGATTTTCGTCGATCCAATGTCATTATAAAAGTAAGCTAAAAGTCTCTTTTTGATGCTCTTACATCGCATTGGTTGGGGGCCGCAAGTCGTGCAATGGTTGTACAAGGAAATAAGGCTCCCATTCATTAGATGCCACGATAACGTTTTCAACTATCCGACTTAAGTAACATTTAACCCAAGTGCAAATTCCGCAATTTTCGGAACAAATGCGCAAAAAAAGCCATGTATTAGAGAGAAATGCTATGCAAATGAATGTGAGACCAGTGCCAACGTTAGACGACGAAGTCAACGAGGTTCGACTCGCCACGGCGGAAATAATCAACGAGCACATTCTTCCCTACGAAAGCAAACTTTGGGCACGCAATCTGGACGGAGCAGCACCTTCCCAGCAGGCTCAGTCGGAAGCGGCTGACCTTCGTCGAAACGTCCAAAACGAAGTGAAGAAGGCAAAACTTTGGGCTCCGCATCTACCGCCCGAATTTGGTGGTATGGGATTGAGTTTCATGCAGCACGCATACATGAATGAAGTCCTTGCGTATGCTCCCGGTGCCGCTTCTTTGTTCGGAGTAGTAGCTCCAAACTCCGGTAACCAAAAGATTCTTGTGAAGTACGGCACCGCCGAGCAACACGAAAAATGGCTAATTCCATTAACAGAGGGTCGCATGCAATCTGGGTTCTCCATGACGGAACCTATGAATCCTGGTTCCGATCCTCGCTCTCTCACTACACGAGCTGTTCTAGAGGGAGATGAGTGGGTTATCAACGGTCACAAGTGGTTCACATCGAACGGTCATGCTGCGGATTTCTACATTGTGATGTGCCGAACCGCGGATATGGATGATCCCAGTGGAGCGAACGAGAAAATGACACAAATCATCGTTCCGCGCAAGACTCCGGGGGTAAACATCATCCGAGGCGTCCCGGTTTGGGGAAAGCGATCGAGCCACTGCGAAATCAAGTATGAGAACGTCAGGGTCCCCAAAGAAAACCAGCTGGGCCGAACGGGTACAGGCCATCAAGCTGCTCAAGATCGGCTCGGCGCAGGACGAATCTATCACTGCATGAACTCTGTAGGTGCAATGTGGCGATGCTTTGATCTGATGGTGGATCGAATCATCAAACGCAAAGTTCATGAAGGGGAGACACTGGAACATAAGCAGTTTATGCAGGGATTCATAGCAGATTCCTACATGGACATTCAGTCCTCCCGTCTAATGGTCGTGGACTGCGCACAGAAAATGGAAGCGGGTGCAGATTCTCGGACCGACATATCGTCAATCAAGGTGTATGTGCCTGCGGCTTACCACAGGGTGGTTGATCGTGCTATTCAGGTCTACGGTGCGGCAGGAGTATCGGGAGACTATCCTTTCGCAGACATGTACACGGGAGCAAGAACGCTGCGCATCGCGGACGGGCCAGACGAAGTCCACAAAATTCTGATTGCCAAAAATGTGCTCCGTCGATATCACGCCGGGGAATCATGGGACTTTGGAAACTAGGAGTCAGTTTTGAGTTCACTTGTTGCAGAAATCGCTCAGGCTATGCGCGACAGGAGTGCTATGCCAAAAATGCCGGATGCGCTTACTCTCGACGAAGGCTACTCTATACAACGACAGGTGGTCGAAACGCTTGCGGATGGTTCAGTTGCTGGAATAAAGGCGGGTATGACTGCGGAAGGCCCGCAGAAAATGTTCGGTCTCACGCACCCGCTTGTGGGGTCGTTATACCAATGGGGTCGACTAGATCCAGGAACCTCATTTCAGTCGTTTCCGGGAGTAAGTTTAGAGT
>JAPOXO010000045.1 GCA_026707045.1 Gammaproteobacteria bacterium
GCCTCGCGGAGACTATACACGAGTGCTTGCTGAGTTTTGGGCGGATGGACCGGACTCGGAAACACCTCCCGGTCACTGGTTCACAATTCTGAACACCGTGAACGATCACCCGGACCTCGACCGACGACTTAGCGGAATTGGACCTGTGCTCGACAACCTCGAATGGGACATCAAAGCCTACTTTGCTTTAGGCGGCACGATGCACGATGTCGCAATTGTTGCATGGGGACTGAAGGGATGGTACGACTACATTCGACCAGTATCCGCAATTCGAGCCATGGCAGATCTAGGTCAGAGTTCCAATCCAAATGGCTCAAACTACGATGCAGGCGGCATACCCCTAATTGAGGACCTCATAGAGACTGTTACTGAAGATGACGACCTGGCTGGCGACGACAACGAGCACGTGGACAAAATCAAACTAATGGCTTGGCGAGGACCCGATTACATTGACGATCCGGTTGAAGATGTTGCGGGAGTGGGATGGATTCTTGCGGAAAACTGGTGGCCGTATCAGAGACCCACGTTCGTGACTCCACCTTTTGCCGGGTTTGTGTCAGGGCACTCCACTTATTCACGAGCAGCTGCCGAAGTTCTGACAGCGTTCACAGGCTCCGAGTATTTTCCAGGAGGAATGAGCGAGTTCAAGATTACCGCAAATGAGTTTTTGGTGTTCGAAAAGGGTCCTACAGTCGACATGACTCTGCAATGGGCAAAATACTACGATGCGTCCGATCAATGCAGTCTGTCAAGAATTTGGGGAGGAATACATCCCCCCGCAGATGACATCCCAGGCAGGCTCATCGGAATCATCGTCGGTAAGCAGGCCTTTGACCATGCGGTTCAGTATTTTGACGGTGAAGTTGAATAGCCTTCATACAAAGTTCTCGCAAAGAGCTAGCAGCAAATCTGTCTTGGGATTCAGTCGGTTTGTGATCACAGAGTTAGATCCGCGAGACAAGCACTATTCGAGCCGTCTATGACAACGTACTTCATCCGGCGATTTTTATTGATCATTCCGACTTTCATCGGTGTAACGATTCTAGTGTTCACACTTACTAGACTGGTGCCTGGTGGACCGATTGAACGTATGCTCAATGAAGCTGCACTGGCGGGAGCCGAGGGAACCACTTCGATGTCTTCCGACTACGCAGGTAGTGGTGGTAGCACCCTCTCAGACGAACAATTGGAAGTGCTTCGCAAATACTACGGTTTTGACAAACCAATCATTGTTAGCTACGGACAATGGCTAAGTCGCGTCATCGTTCTAGATCTGGGTACTTCCACAAGATATACCGAACCTGTCTGGGACATTATTCGATCGAGATTGCCAATCTCGCTTTTCTATGGTGTGACGACATTGATTCTTACATATGGAATATGCATTCCCCTAGGAATTGTCAAGGCCATCAAGCACAAGACGGCATTCGACAACGTGAGTTCGGCTCTCGTCTTTCTTGGATACGCCATACCGAGTTATGTCGTTGCCATCGGACTCCTCACAACCTTCGCAGCACACTTTGAGTGGTTTCCTTTAAGTGGCTTCGTCAGCGACGACTTTGATCAGCGTTCTACGCTTGGAAAAGTCTCGGACGTCTTTCATCACGCAACGTTACCTCTTATCGCTTATGTCGCGGGTAGCTTCGCCTTCACGACAATGCTTATGAAGAACTCCCTGATGGACAATCTCGCTGCTGACTACGTTCGAACCGCGATTGCTAAAGGGCTTCATTTTCGGTCTGCAATATTTCGCCATGCGCTGCGCAACAGCCTTATCCCCATTGCAACATCGTTTGGAGGCAACATCACCTTGATTTTGACTGGATCGTTTCTCATTGAAAAGATCTTCAATATCGATGGATTTGGCTTGCTGGGATTTGAGTCGTTGGTCGAACGAGACTATCCAGTAGTCATGGGCATTTTGGTGATTTCGTCGCTACTGTTTGTAATAGGAAACATATTGTCCGACATCTGCGTAGCAATCGTAGATCCTCGGGTGAAGTTTGGTGCTGACGGGTCCAATCAATAATTGGTCTAGAAATGCTCGATCCGCAAACAGTTAAACAATGGAAGAGATTTCGGTCCATCAAGAGAGGCTACTGGTCGGCCATAGTCCTGCTAGTTCTACTTGGAATCAGCATGATCGCCGAATTGCTTGTGAACAATCGAGCTCTCATCGTTTCCTACGAAGGAAAGTGGCATTTTCCCACGTATGCAGGTGTGATTCCGGGAAGTGTGTTTGGTCTCGACTATGACTACGAAACAAACTACCGGGATTTGCAGCAAAAGTTCAAAGAGGAAAGCGAAGGCAACTGGGTGTTAATGCCGCTGGTGCCCTATAACGCATTTGAGAATGATCTCCGTACTGACAAGTTCCCTCCCTACCCGCCGTCGTTGGAGTCAAAACACTACTTGGGTACGGACTCTACGGGGCGGGACATTGTGGCAAGACTTCTGTACGGATTCAGAATAGCGATGGGTTTTGCACTAGTGCTGCTTGTGTGCAGTTACGCTGCTGGAATTCTTGTAGGTTGTGCAATGGGTTATTGGGGTGGAATCTTCGACCTGCTATTTCAAAGACTGATTGAAATATGGAACACGGTCCCTTTTCTTTACGTGATCATGATTGTTGCGAGTGTGGTAGTTCCTAGCTTTTGGACTCTTGTGACCGTAATGGTTATTTTCGGATGGACCACTATGACATGGAACATGCGCACTTCGACCTACAAGGAAAAAGCTAGGGAATACGTCAATGCGGCTCGCGCGTTAGGCGCGGGAAACTCGCGTGTGATTGGTATTCATATATTGCCCAACACCATTTCCGTAATCGTTACGTTTATTCCGTTTTCCATTGCTAGTGGCGTAGCCTCTTTGACTGCGTTGGACTACCTAGGGTTTGGCCTTCCACCTCCTACCCCCAGTTGGGGAGAACTTCTCTCTCAGGGAACCGATCACCTAGAATCCGGTTGGATCGTGATCTCGGTGCTCGTAGCCATCGTCTCGGTATTGCTCATGGTTACGTATATTGGCGAGGCCATTCGCGAAGCGTTCGACCCCAAGAAATTCACCTATTACGAATGAGTATTGCAAATATGTCCCAGCAAAAGACCTTGTTTCGTTCACTACTTCTCTTTGTTGCATTTGGATACGTAACAGGATGCAGCAATCCAGACAATCCTGATGACTCTGGCTATGTCGACTTGCCTCCTATCCAGGTTCGAGAAGGAGATGGTCTACCACTGGAACTACCACCAGATCTTGTCTGGGTGACAAACGACGAAGATCCTGAATTTGCTTCACCTGACGCGATTCGAGGAGGAATGTTCCGTACGTGGATGCTGAGCTTTCCACTCACATTGCGTCTAGTGGGACCGGATTCCAACGGCGCTTTTGCTGGAGTAATGCGGGCAAATCAATTTGGACCTATTTCTTACCATCCGCAGACTGGAAGGCCGATACCGGTGCTGGCAACGCACTGGGCCTTCGGACTCGACGGCAGATCAATTTTCTATCGAATCAATCCCAAAGCGAAGTGGTCAGATGGATTCCCGGTAACGGCGGACGACTTTGTCTTTAGTGTCCAATTCCATCGCTCCGAACAAATTGTCGGACCTTGGTACAACAACTATTACACGGAACGAATTAGAGATGTCAGGAAGTATGACTCTCATATCTATGGAATTCAGGGAGCCGACGCAAAGCCACCTGAAGAGATGCATGCTAACTACGCTATTGGACCGCGCCCCAAACATTTCCACAAGATGAGCGACCGATGGGTGGAAGAGTACAACTGGAAGCCTGATCCGACTACCGGTCCATACCATGTGGGCAAAGTTGTTAAAGGCAAATACGTTGATCTCGTTCGCACAGAAAACTGGTGGGGCGATGACCTACGTTACATGCGAAATCGATTCAATCCACAGACTATACGTTATAGAGTAATTCGAGATCAAAACACTGCATGGCAACACTTTCTCAAGGGCGAGATCGATACCTTTAGCCTAACCATTCCAGAGTACTGGCATGACAAGGCACAGCACGAAGTATTTAGGGACGGTTATGTTGCAAAGTACTGGTTCTACAACCAGCTTCCGCAACCCTCGACCGGAATCTCTCTGAATACTGCTGATCCATTGCTGTCTGACATTAACATTCGACTCGGAATAGCACACTCTATAAACTTACAACGGGTTATCGATACGATTCTGCGAGGCGACTACGAACGGTTGGAGACATTCAATTTAGGATTCGGAGAATACGACAACACATCAATCCAACCCCGTAAATTTGACATTAAGAAAGCCAACGAGTACTTCGAAGCAGCAGGATTCGACAAGCGAGACAGTAGCGGGATTAGAATTCGCACGAATGAAGACGGAAGTGTTAGGCGACTTTCGTTCCGAGTCACCTACGGGAGACCCCTGCACACACCTCGCTTGGTTGTAATCCAGGAAGAGGCCAAGAAGACTGGACTCGAACTCCAACTTCAATTGCTGGATTCGGCTGCCTCATTCAAACAAATGCGTGAGAAGAAGCACCAATTGGCCTGGATGGGTTGGGCTTCTTCCGGCATTGCACCGACTTACTGGGAGTTCTTTCACTCGGTGAACGCAAATGTGACACAGTCCAACAACCTTACTAACCACGCAAATCCTGCAATGGACGAATTGATAATGCAATACCGACATTCTGGAGACAGACGAGAGCGAGTCGCTCTCGCCCATCTCCTGGAACAAATGGTTCACGATGCAGCCGTGGTGATTCCTCGAACCAAAGTGCCTTTTACTCGTGAAGCCGCATGGCGATGGGTTGAACTGCCAGAATGGCGCGGCACTCGACACAGTAACGCACTCTTCAATAGCCAAGCTCCGTCGCAAATGTATTCAGGCGGAGGACTGTTTTGGATTAATGAGGAGAAAAAGAAGGAAGTCCTTAATGCCAAGAAGGAAGGCCGACGCCTCGACGAAATAGTCGTAATTGACGAAACGTACCGAAATTGATTTTGAAGCTCGGTACTTGAATGCCACTACTAGATGTTCGGGACCTATCTGTTTCCTTCGACACAGACGAAGGGAAGGTAGACGTTGTCGACCAAGTCAATCTGCAACTTGATCGCGGAGAGACTCTTGGTGTAGTAGGGGAGTCGGGGTGCGGTAAAAGCGTGACTGCGCTGGCCATTATGGGACTGCTGCCAAAACCTTCGGGGCAGATTACGAACGGCCAAATCATTTTCGATAATCAGGATCTCCTAGCGACTGAACTGGATGAGAGACGCAATGTTCGAGGTCGCAAGATTTCGATGATCTTTCAAGAGCCAATGACCGCTCTCAATCCAGTGCAACGGATTGGAAAACAGCTGATTGAGTCACTTAGGTTGCACCGACCGGAGTTAGGCAAAGACGAAGGACACCGGGAATGCGTAAGACTCCTATCACAAGTGGGGATTTCGGAACCCGAGAGGCGACTACAGGATTATCCCCACCAACTTTCAGGTGGAATGAGACAACGGGTGATGATTGCGATGGCACTCATACATGTTCCCGACGTCCTAATTGCTGATGAGCCGACGACTGCTCTAGATGTCACAATTCAAGCGCAAATTCTCGAACTTATCTCGGATCTTCAAGAACAGAATGGCATGGCTGTCATTTTCATCACTCACGATCTTGCCGTGATTGCTGAACTAGCCGATCGAGTGAACGTGATGTACGCAGGGCGAGTTGTAGAACGAGCAAGTGTCGCTGAACTGTTCTCAAGTCCTCTGCATCCCTACACACAGGGACTTCTCAATTCAATTCCAAAACTTGAAGGAATACACAAGACACAGCTCGACACAATTCCAGGCCTTGTTCCCAGCTACGACGAAATGCCGTCTGGCTGTCGGTTTCGAAATCGTTGCACCTACGCAAAAGCTCTTTGTGGAAACAAAGTTCCGATCTTGGAAGCTCGAGACGGCGCACATCCAGTTGCATGCCACTACTGGCAAAGTCTGTTGGAGCAACGTGCATGACAAACTCGGCCAATGCTCCACTACTCGAGGTTCAGGGACTAACCAAGCCCTTCCCTTTACCAGCTGCTTTACTTCCTCGAACCAGTTGCTATGTACATG
>JAPOXO010000099.1 GCA_026707045.1 Gammaproteobacteria bacterium
TCGACTTGCATGTATGAGACCTGCCGCCAACGTTCAATCTGAGCCATGATCAGACTCTTCATTTCAAAGTACTGTTCTTCACGCACACGCACTGTAGTGCGCGACGCGAAAATGATTTGGTCTGCTCGTGGCTCCAACTCGATTTCAAGCGCCCACACGAATGGCTTGTTCAGTTCTTAAAGATCGTGCCGATCTCCGCTCTGAAGGCACACAAATACGCATGCCGTCGGTGAGTTTCGGCAAAGGGAAAGTGATTATAGGAATCGAATGGCAATTTTCAAGCTCGAGAACAAAATTACTTGAAGCCGCTTTGCGAGTCCCCCGTCTGACTGGTAATCGAGACATAGGTCAATTCCTTTCGGAGGACCATTTGCCTCATTGAGCCATGGCGAAAGTTAGCTCTATTCAGCGTCGGCATGACGTGCTACACACCAAGCTTTTCTCCCTCGACGAATCAAGTGGAATCGACCATACAATGCATGCGAACGCGAAATTACCGCGTCCTCGTCGACAATGCGTTCGCCATTCAATGCGATTCCATTGCTCCGAATCAAACGTCGAGCAGCACTTCGCGAAGCTGCCAAGCCAGAATCGCTCAACGCAACTGTCACAGGAGTTGCTTCAATCACTTCAACACGATCCAGACCGTCTTGCCATAGTTGTTCGATTTCGTTTATGGCAAGCTCCTCGATGTTCCCATGGAACAAAGCGCGGGAGATGCTCTCGGCGGAACGCAATGCCTCGGTCCCGTGTACCCATTTCGTGAGATTGCGAGCCAATGACAATTGTGCTTCACGCTCCTCTGGGCGTTCAATGGCCGATATTCGCAATACCTCACGTTCATCTAGAGGAAGAAGAGTAAAGGTGTTCAACAGTTGGCCCACTTCAGAATCCGCCATATTCAGCCAATACTGGTAGAAACTGTAAGGCGAGGTAAGACTTGGATCCAACCATACTGCGCCCGACGACGTCTTGCCATACTTCTGGCCATCGCTCTTTGTGATCAAATGAAAGGTCAGCCCATACACATTCTTTTCTAGAACTCGCCTTACTAGATCCATGCCGCTGACGATATTCCCCCACTGATCGGATCCGCCGAATTGCAAAGTACAGTCATAGCGGCGAGCCAGTTCCAAATAATCGTTCGCTTGCAAGAGCATGTACGCGAATTCTGTAAACGAGATACCGCTTCCTGCACGGTCCAATCTAGACTTGACACTGTCTCGTTGAATCATTGAATTGACAGAAAAATGCTTCCCCACATCACGCAAGAAACTTAGGAGCTGCAATGGTTCGGTCCATTCCATGTTGTTGACCACAGATGCTCCCTTGTCGCCGGAAACATCGAGGAATTGTGTGATTTGCTGTGTGATCTGTTCGACCCAGTCCTCAACTGTTGACTTGTCGTTGAGTGTGCGTTCATCTTCTCGTCCAGACGGATCCCCTATCAATCCTGTGGCACCCCCAACCAATGCTATTGGTTTGTGTCCTGCCATTTGAAATCGCCGGAGCGTAATCAGCGGCACCAAATTCCCGACGTGAAGACTCGGTGCCGATGGATCAAATCCCGCATATACGACACGCCCGCTTGACGATAGATGCTGCACCAACGCCGTACGGTCGGAAACTTGTGCAAGAACATTTCGCTCTTCTAAATCAGAAAGAATGGAGGTCATAGTTTTCGTCCCTGGGCCGTTACTTTCGAACTCGGCATTGGCGCACTTGCCCAAAAAAATTCTATGCCAAGAGGTTCGTGCCAATTTCATGGAAACCCTGTATCAAGATAGCCATGAACCATTTGAAACTGACTTAGTGGAATCTCTTCGTCAAAAGTTCAGTTGCAGCATCGCAGACATAGGATGATCCTGTTGCGAGCTTCGGTAGCCGCATGCGAAAGAATGCAAAAATGACAATGCAGGCTACGCTGAAACCAATTTGAATACAAGCATACTTAGGTTCGGAAGCTATGATTGTTCGAATTTCGCTGCGTCGGATTGGGATCGCCGCAGCGTGCGTATAATTCGGCACTTGTATGGTTTTTTTCGCGCACATGCGTGAGGGAAGGCATGGATTGCGGCAGGATCACTGGATTCGTTGTATGTCGAGTTCTACCTGCTTGGATGTCGAATCTTGGTATTACAGCAGGATGCTGTTGCCTTACAGTGGCTTAGACAATGCGTAAATTTCCAGTCAAACACCTGATCACCTGTTCTTTATTGATTGCTGCGCTGTTCGGATGCTTCGTCTTTTTCACCGACAGACCTGTTGCACTCAACGTTGAGGAATTCTCATCTCTTGACAGTGAATTTGCGCGTCCATCAGTCACCATGGGTTCTCCAAACCGATACTGGGACAACTCATCTGTAGCCGAAGGCCTAGCCACCCACCTTGACGGATTCAATCCCCAAGAGAGCTCAAAGGGACAAGAGAATATAAAGGTCAAAGTCAAGAGCGGTGACACTTTGTCCGCCATTTTTGATCGATCAAGCATTGACCGCGAAGATCTTGCCGCAGTACGAGAAGCAAGTCCGCCACACTGGAAGTCGATGTCTTTACATGCCGGACGGCTTTTGGAATACAGACTTGACGAATCTGGCTCGTTAGAATTCTTCGAGTATTCTCCGGAAGACCTTGTCGCCTACTCGTTTACGCGAACCGGCGATTCAATGTCGTTTGAGTCCAAGATTCGCAAAGTCGTTTCCAACGAAACCTATCGCTGGGTTACGATAAAGCGTGGAGACTCCGTGATCAGCGCAGGTCTCGCAGCTGGCGTTCGCCAAGAAAAAACTCTATGGAGAATTCCCAAACTCCTGCAATGGGATATCGATTTCTATCACGATATTCATCCTGGCGACTCTTTCCAGATTCTCTATTACGAAAATTTCGTGGATGGAGTGTATTACGAAGACGGGGAAATCATCGCACTGCAGTTTCAAAGCGGCAATCGGTCCTATAGCTTGGTGCGGTACGAAGATGATGGCGTGTTCAAGGGATACTTCACGCGAGAAGGCTACGCGGCGAGGAAGCGATTCTTGCGCACTCCTGTCGAATACACCCGAATATCCTCAGGATTCAGTCTTAGACGTCTTCATCCGATTTCCAAAACAATGAAGCCACATCTCGGAATCGACTTCGCTGCGCCGACGGGAACACCCGTCTACGCAGCTGGAGATGGCATTGTTGAGAAAGTTGGGTACAACAATGCTAATGGGAACTACATCTATCTAGATCACGGCGACGGCTATAGGACGAAGTACTTGCACCTTTACAAGACTGATCCTTCAGTTAAGAAGGGTGAGAAGGTGAAGCAGGGTCAACGAATCGGCAGCGTTGGAATGACTGGTCTTGCGACGGGTCCTCATCTGCACTACGAGTTTCTAGTCCACGGTGAGCATCAAAACCCAGCGACCATACACCTCCCAGAAGGGGAGCCATTGTCGGAAGATGAAATCGAACGATTTCAAGCTCACGCCGATGAGCTCTATGGTCGTATGAGTGCCCTAAAGCTGGAATATCCAGTCTCTGATCCCAAGCTTGTCAATCGGTAGTTCCTTCTTCTAGATGATCTGACGAATGCCACTATTCGTGGGCGCAATCTCCGGTACTAGCATTGACGGACTTGATTTGGCATTGGTCGAAATCGATGGTGTTCACCTTGAATTGGTGAACTCAAGCACAGTAGAGTTTCCTCTGCCTTTGAAGGAGAGATTGATTCGACTCGCCTCCACTAGAGGCAATATAGTCGACGTTGGCCGCACGAGTTCGGCACTCGGCTCGTTCACAGGAAATGCGATTGTCCAATTTCTTCAAGAATCTGGCACTGAGCCAGGTAGCGTTCGAGCCATTGGAAGTCACGGACAGACAGTCCATCACTTTCCAAACACTGATGAAGCATTCTCAATGCAAATTGGCGAAGCGGCAAGAATTGCAGAAACTACCGGTATTGACACAATTGCCGACTTTCGGTCGCGCGACATTGCGGCTGGAGGACAAGGTGCGCCGCTGGTGCCTTTGTTCCATGCAAGGTTGTTTCAATCTACGAAATTTGATCGGGTCGTATTAAACATAGGAGGAATAGCCAATGTCACGTACTTGCCCAAAAATGCAAGCGCTGTTCACAAAGGATTCGATACAGGACCCGGTAATGCTCTGATCGATGCGTTTGTACTCAAGAGTCTGAACCAACAGTACGATGAGAACGGTGCTATTGCGGCCTCGGGCGATGTAAATGCTCATGTGTTAGAACAGCTTCTAGCTGACCAGTGGCTACAGCGCCCTCCGCCAAAAAGCACAGGCAAAGAACATTTCAATCTTGAGTACGTGAGACAAGCTTTGCGGAAGTCGAATCAGAGTCCAAGCAATACAGACATCGTTGCTACACTCTCAGAATTTACGGCTCGAACAATCACCGACGCAATACTGAAATGGTGCTGCAAATCTGGAGAGGTAATAGTCTGCGGAGGCGGCCGCCTAAATTCTTACGTGATGCGGAGCCTCCAAAAGAATCTTTCAAACTGCACCGTACACTCCAGCGATTCTCTGGGAGTCGATGGAGACTTTGTCGAGGCAACAACCTTCGCCTACTTAGCCCACTTATTTATTAATCGAATCGCGGGAAATGACCCAAGGGTAACTGGAGCAGAAGGAGAAAGATTATTGGGGTGTCTATACCCCGCGTAGTAGCCAGTACGGGCTATATGGAAAAGGAATTTCCACAACCACAGGTACTTGAGGCATTGGGGTTGGTGACCAGAAATTGCGCTCCCTGTAGGTCTTCCTTATAGTCGATTTCGGATCCAACCAAGTATGGATAGCTCAATGAGTCTACGAGCATCGTAACCCCATCGCGCTCAATAATTGCGTCGTCCTCGGCCACGCTCTCGTCAAACGTGAAGCCGTATGAAAACCCGCTACATCCACCTCCTGTCACGAAGACTCGCAACTTGAGATCGGAAATCCCTTCTTCGTCCACGAGTGCTGCGACTTTTGCGGCAGCGCGACTCGAAAAACTGATTTCAGCATCCATCATAACGCCAGAATTATAGGTATCTGTGGACTCTTGCGCAATTGACCGAATGGTTCACATAGACTTGCTTACGGTAATCTGGATGCCAAAGAGTGGCGATGATTGTGCTCTCACAATTTCACAGCATCTCATTCTTCGAGACGGAAGTTGCACCACTTTGTCTCTAGAAAATTCCAAGCCGCAACAGAACACCCTTTTCATCGACTTCGTAGATTAGCCTAATGGGCTCCGGTTTCACCTATCCACCCGGACAGTCTGCAGCGTTGAATCGCCACCGGAGGGTTTCGAGCGGTTTCCGACGCATTCAGTATTCTGAAGCCTTGCGAAAGGAACTGTATTCGCGTGTTTCAAAAACGTCAAGACTCTACATTTGACGGAATCGAGAACCTTCCGCTGCTTTCGTTGATCGCGGCACTTGTAGGTCTCGTAGTCGCGTGTGTCGTCATCGGATTTCGAGCGTGTATTGAGTTCGGAATGAAATACCTGCTTGGTATCGAATCTGACAAGTTTGAGACCTTGGCACCAATTTGGCACATCCTTCTCCCGGTTGGCGGAGCCCTGGTTGCAATTGCCCTGTTGTACTTGTTGAAGCAAGAAAGTCGAGTTGTCGGAATCGTTCACGTCTTGGAACGATTCAACTCCTCAGACGTGAGAATGCCCATGCGCAATGCAGCCTTTCAATTTGTGGGCGGAGCTCTCGCATTAATTCTCGGTGTTTCGGGTGGACGAGAAGGACCCGCAATACACTTGGGAGCTTGGACAAGCAGTTTCGCCGCACACGGATTCCGACTGCCACACAATTCAGTGCGCGTCATAGTCGCGTGCGGAATAACGGCTGGAATAGCCGCGTCGTTCGATATTCCCATCGCAGCGGTCGTATTCACGATGGAAGTTGTTATGCTGGAATTTACCATAGCAACCTTCCTCCCGTTAATGTTGGCGGCATTCGCCGCAACAGCATTGGTGGGATGGATCTACCCGTACAGCCCAATTTTTCAACATCCCGAATCTGCCGGTCTCTTTCAATGGGACCCTTTAATGGTAGTTGGAACAGGTATAGCGGTGGGAATTTTTGCTTCACTTTTTAAGTACGAAACTGAGTTCTTTTCAGATCTCAAAATTGGGCAAGTTTGGCAACGCATGCTTGCAGCGGGGATTCTTACTGGTGCAATTGCGCTCGTGCTACCTCAAGTAATGGGCATGGGATGGGACACGGCGAGTCTTCTCATAGCAGATGAAAGTGGAAAAACATTCACTCTCGTCTTCCTACTGACGCTAATTCTGGCCAAGCTGCTAGTAACGAGTGCATGCATAGGAAGCGGACTTCCTGTGGGAATGATCGGTCCATCCATTGTCCTAGGAGTAATGATTGGTACGTTCTGCGGCATGCTAGAGAACACGTTGCTGGGTTCTGAAGCCGACACTCTAAATATCGTCTACGGTTTACTTGGAGCTGTGGCAATGCTCGGTGCGACGTTGAACGCACCACTGACGGCGCTGTTGACTGTTGTAGAACTAAGCTCAGAGTTGAGTCTTGTGCTGCCCGGATTGCTCGTGATTGTCGCAGCAAACTTTACATCGTACGGCCTCTATGGTCGGCGGTCAATTTTTGTCTCTCGCTTGCGCTCACTAGGGATTCCACACCCTCCCCATCCTTCAATTCAATACCTGAGACGCAACAGCGTTCGCGCATGCATGGACTCGCGAATCGAACTGATTGATCGACCACCATCTCCTTCAGATCTATCGGAACTAGCAAAACGCGAGGAAGTTGCGTGGATAGTTGAGACGCGTTCGACCGATCAACTCTTCGTGTACGAAGTTGTAGATTTGAAGAGCGAGTTTGAGTCGTCTCAAGCTTTCCGACTGAGCTCACAAAGCTCGCTCGAGGAAGCGCTTACCGCAATGAATGCACGAAATCTGAGAGTCGTTTGCGCTACACAAACCCGATCGTCTCATAAGATAATTGGCGTACTAACGCGTGAGTACATCGAAAGGATGCAAACACAGTTGGTCGACGACGACACACGTCAATAGAGGGATACCGATTTGATTCTTTACCTCAAAGTCTTGCACCTAACTTTTGCGTTCACCTGGTTTGCGGCCCTTTTCTATCTCCCCCGACTCTTCGTATATCACTCTCAGTCGAGTGACGAATTTACCGTCTCTAAGTTCAAGACAATGGAGCGAAAGTTGTATCGTGGAATCATGACGCCCTCGGCACTTCTGACATTGGTGTTCGGTTTGTGGATCACCTCGTTTTCTTGGGTCGAATATGTATCGAGTACATGGTTTTGGTGCAAAGTAGGCTGTGTATTTCTTCTATTTGGCTATCACGGAATGTGTGGTCGAATGGTCAGGAGCTTCTACAACGACCGAAACACTCGAACGCCTACGTTTTATCGAATTTTCAACGAAGTGCCTTTAGTTTTTCTTCTGGCAATCTTGACTTTGGCTATCGTCAAACCGTTCGAGACTCTATAGAAGCTAGACTTGTCTAGTTCGAACGCAATCGCAATTCGTTAAATGAATCTAGATCTGTCACAGCAACTCTTTCAACGCGCACAAGAAGTGATCCCTGGGGGAGTCAATTCGCCAGTACGAGCATTCAAAGGCGTTGGTGGAACTCCAGTGTTTTTTGTTTCAGGAATCGGTCCGTATCTCGCAGATGTGGATGGCAATCATTACATTGACTACGTGGCTTCTTGGGGACCGATGCTACGGGGTTACAGTTGCGAGCCGGTCGTTCGAGCCATAAGAGATCAGGCGATCCGAGCAACTAGCTTCGGAGCTCCTACTCTCCAAGAAATTGAAATGGCAGAGCTTGTCGTGGAACGCGTTCCTTCGGTGGAGCGAGTTCGGATGGTAAATTCCGGAACGGAGGCGACGATGTCGGCGATACGACTCGCTCGAGGTTATACCGGAAGAGATCGTATTGTGAAATTTGAAGGTTGCTTCCACGGGCATGGCGACTCACTGCTTGTAAAAGCGGGATCTGGAGTCATGACTCTCGGTCTTCCTGATTCTCCAGGAGTACCGGCCGAACTTGCCAAGCACACAATTACGTTGCCATTCAATGATATTCGTGCAGTTGAAGAGACTTTTGCCGGAATCGGCAGTGACATTGCCTGCGTAATAGTCGAGCCCATCGCGGGAAACATGGGCGTTGTTGCCCCCGCGAATGGATTCTTGCAGTCTTTGCGCGAGAAAACGAATGCAAACGGTGCACTCCTAATCTTTGACGAAGTAATGACGGGGTTTCGTGTTGCTGCAGGGGGCGCTCAAGAACTCTACGGCATTACTCCTGATCTTACAACGCTGGGGAAAGTGATCGGAGGAGGACTGCCAGTCGGTGCGTTCGGTGGCAAAGCCGACATCATGGACCAATTGGCACCCATAGGACCGATCTATCAGTCGGGAACACTTTCTGGTAATCCACTAGCGATGACTGCCGGATTGGCTTTGTTGCAAACCCTTGACGATGAGTTTTATACCGCATTGGCTGAGAGTACAACGAGTCTAGTCGAAGGCTTGCTGATCGAAGCATCAGCTGCGGGCATTGATCTTCACATCAATTCTGTCTGTGGAATGTTCAGCCTGTTTTTCACGGCGCAGGATGAAGTCTTGTCGTACGAACACGTGATGCAATGCGAAGCAGAAAAATACAAGAAATTCTTCCGACTGATGCTCGAGAACGGTGTGTATTTTGCTCCGTCTCCGTATGAATCGGCGTTCCTAAGCGGAAGCCATACAGAAGTGGAAATCACCCAAACTATTGAACAAGCAGGTCAAGCATTTCGCAGAATCGTATGAAGACATACGACATCTACGGGATTGGCAATGCGTTGTTGGATTCCGAATACGCGGTGTCCGACTCTTTCTTGGTTCAACACAGCATCGACAAGGGAAGAATGACCCTCATTGATCGCGATCGACGGGCTACTTTGCTCGGTGCGGTGGCCCACCAAGAGCCCAACAGTGTTGGTGCCGGTGGTTCGGCGGCAAACTCCACATACGCAGCACAAGGATTCGGTTGTCAAAACTACTTTGCGGGAGTCGTTCGCAACGATGCAGTCGGTCTGACGTTCTCACGAGAACTTTCAAATGCTGGAATAGACTCGCTGGCCGCAACCGAGAAAGCTGCACCTCATTCAGGGCAGTGCATCATCTTTGTTACCGAAGATGGACAAAGAAGCATGAACACCTATCTCGGAATATCCGAGACGCTAGATGAGCATCACGTTGAGGAGCATGTTGTTGCGTGCTCCAGCTGGGCCTATATAGAAGGATACTTGGTGAGTTCAAGTACCGGATGTGCTGCCGCAAGGAGAACTCGGGAGATTGCCGTTCAGAACGGCGCAAAAACCAGTCTGACTCTAGCAGACGTATCGATCGTTCGGGCTTTTCGGGAAGCTATGAATGAAGTAATTGGTGATGCGTTGGATTTGGTGTTCTGCAACATTGAAGAAGCTTTGGAATGGTGTGAGACGGACCGACTGGACACAGCGGCGAAACGCATACTCGATATTGCTCGTTATGCGGTTATCACCGTCTCCGAGAAAGGCTGTTACTTGACGGGTTCCGATGGAGTCACTTATGTAGCTGGATTTCCGGTGCAACCAGTCGATAGCAATGGTGCCGGCGACATGTTCGCAGGTGCATTCCTCGCCGCCTTGCAACAAGGCTCTTCAATGGAGCAAGCAGCGCGATTCGCAAATTACGCAGCGTCACACGTGGTTCAAATATATGGACCTCGACTACCGTCCTTCGGGAAGTACTCCTCAATTGCAAGGTCTTTCAGTCAAACTGGAACATGAAAGGGAATTTGCTTGTCAAGAGCCAATGCCGTCGGGCTAACTGACCAACGATAGGCAAGAATCTCAACTCTGTCAGCTACGGCTTCCCTGACTGCTCGTCCATAACTGGGATCGATGTCCTCTGCTATAGTGATTTGGTCTACTCCTGAGTGTGGCACGCAGAAGAACAAAATCGCTCGAATTCCGTTTTTTGCGCAATTTTTAAGCGCATTCAAGTGTCTGGTAGCCCTAATGCTCTCTGCATCGGGAAATACTCCCATACCGCGTCGTAACCACGAAACCATCTTGACTTCCATCACAACGTTCTCCGAGCCAAAGTCGAATCGGCCGCGCTCTCCTGGAATTGGGACTTCTCGTGACCATACCGATTGCTTAGCAAGTTCCGGAATCTCATTGGACAATAACGCCTCTTGAACCAGCTGATTGGCACGAGCAGTATTTACGCAGACGCGAAAGCCCTGTTTAGTCTCTACGAACTCAAGCGAATGCGGCAACTTTCGTTTGGGATTAGTACTGGTAGAATACCAAGCCTTGGATCCCGGGTCTGCACATCCGTGCATTGCACCAGTATTGGCGCAGTGCATCGTCAAAGTTTCGTTTTCAGTCAGAACATCCGCGAAGAACCGCTTGTAACGTCGCAGAAGAATCCCTTCCTTCAGCTTCGGATTGAATTTCACTGCATGATCAACTACTAAATTGCGTGTCCAAGCTAGCAATCGGCGGAGATTTTTGGTATGTTTGCACGATTCTCAATCAGGAGCTCTGCTCTAAATTCTTCAAATGACATTGCCAGCAGATACACAGAATACTTCCAATGAAACAGGAACTCGGTCCACCAACAAAAGAGCCACTCCCCAGCTGAAGGCAAAGGCAACCATGTCGTCTACCAAGGGAGCAGCGGCATCCGGACGTTCCAAAACGGTCGCCATGGCAGCCAAAAACCCGGGCAAGTCTGTGAGTTCAAAGAAAGTGAAAACAGGCCCGAAGCCGAAACCCAAAAAGTCCAAAAAAGCCCTCTCAGCTGTGGAGAAGACTAAAGCATCGCCAAAGGCAAAAAAGCAAAAGGCCCAGCCGAATAAGACATCCTCTGCGAAAACTTCAAAATCAGCGCCGAAGAGAGCACCGGCAAAAAAACAAGCTTCCAAAGTCGCTAAATCGAAGACCTCAGCCAAGACACGTAAAGCTCCAGCAAGACGTCGTCCAACCGCTCGAACCGTGGTCGCTGCAATCGATAGAGCCTTTAATGCACTGGAAATTCTCAAAGAGTATGTGCTAATTTCCGAGGAGGAAGCAACGGTTGTAAGGTCGTCGTCCAAGACTCCCACGAAGAAAGCAATGGCGAAGAAGCCTGCAGCAAAGACCGCTGCCAAGAAGTCGACTTCTGATCCAAGGAAAAAGACTTCAGATTCGACAAAATCAAGTCGAGCGGCAAAAAGTACCGCCAAAAAAACAGCCGCTCCTAAACATGCAAAAAGAACAACGGGCCAGAAGACTCCTGCGAAGAAGGTCGCGCCAAGGCCTTCTCAGAAACGAGCAACCAAGAAATCGCCGACAGCGGCTAAAGCAGCCAAATCCAAGGCAGGTGCGACAAAAACTAGCTCGAAACGTGCGTCGAAGCCCAAATCCAAAGCTTCTACATCAAAAACGAAGACAAAGCAAAGTTCCAAAGCTAAGTCGACAACCACTTCAAGCAGGTCAAAATCCAAATCAAGTAGATCGAAAAAAGCGGCAGACGATCCCGGCTCTATAGAGCCGACTAGGTCGGCCCTTCAAGTACGTCAAACGGAAAAAATAAGCAAACTGGCCGCGATTTCTTCAGCGAGCGCGCGTAAGGCGGGCGCGGCGACCCGGCTCAGAACGGCAAAGGCGGAACCACCCGCCCTCAGTCCCGCTGCTGCTACCACTGGATTCTTAAGAAATCTGGGAATAAAGCCATATTCGCCTCGCGCAAATGAGCCTTACATGGCCAAGAATCAACACGGCCACTTTCATGAAATCCTCATTCGCTGGCGAGACAAACTCATGGAAGACGTAGACCGCACCGTCAACAACATGCAAGGTGAAGTGTCTAATCTGCCCGACCCGGTCGACCAGGGTACCAACGAGGGAATCTTTGAAGGCGAATTACGCACAAGGGACAGGGAACGCCAGCTGATCAACAAAATTGCGCAAGCTCTTGAGAAGCTGGAAACCGAGGACTACGGTTACTGCGACGACTGCGGCATTGAAATCGGTTTACGTCGATTGGAAGCCAGACCTATCGCGACAAAGTGTGTAGATTGCAAAGAACGCGACGAAGTTCGCGAGAAGCAGCAACGTGGCGGTTAAGTCAGAAACATCTCTCAGCAAAACTATGTAGGGCGTTTCGCCCCAACAAACTCAGGGGCTCTGCATCTGGGATCGCTACTGGTCGCAGTTGCAGGATTCCTTGATGCTCGCTCCCAGGAGGGTCGCTGGCTCCTGAGAATTGATGACCTCGATACTCCTCGCGTAAGCCAGGATGCCGAACGAGAAATTTTGACTTCACTCGAATGTCACGGATTGTATTGGGATGGAGAGCCAGTTCACCAGCAAGAACATCTTGCGCTCTACGAACAAGCGCTCAACGAACTTGTCCTTAAAGACTGCACCTTCCCATGCACGTGCAGACGCAAAGACATTGACCGAACGGTAGGCTGTGTTAGAAACTGCTGCTCTGTGACGACTGAACCTCAGCAACCCCATTCAATCCGGATGCGGCTTTCTCTTCATGACATTGAGGTCCACGATGAAATTCAAGGCACGATGCACGGTCGCGAATGGTCCACAATAGAGAATATTGCCATCTGGCGGCGAGAGGGAATCCCAACCTATCCGCTCGCAGTAGTCGTCGACGACAATATCATGGGTATAACCCATATCATTCGTGGATCCGACCTTGCCGCAAACACAGTGCAACAGTTGTCCTTGCTGGCTGAGCTAGGTTGGAAGCGGCCGAGATATGCGCATATTCCCGTTCTAAATGATCGAAGCGGAGAGAAGCTGTCAAAGCGAGATGAAGCAACGACCATAGATAAAAGACATGCACGACAAAATGTAATCTGGTCAATGCAGCTTCTTGGAATGGATCCACCTCAACGAATGACGCTCGATGATCTACTCAACTGGGGAATCGAACACTGGTCACGATACCGAATTCCCTCAGAACCGAGTCTCTCAAGTTTCGTGAGTGCCTAGTCGTGTCGATGGTTCATGTTCTACTCTCTTTTCAACGTATGTTTAATGGCCAGTTGTAATGGGTATGGTTATCTGCAATGTGATTGACAACGAACCCATAAAGCGATTGGTCTATGAGTGCATGTCGATCTGTAACCACTCGATAGTGGAGTGCTCTACAGAAGATCTAGCCACGAGTTCTCCCCGAGACACGTTCTCGGCAATATTGGCACCATCGAGAATCGTCGACCAGTCCGCCCTACTAAGACGGCTCTCATCGCACGCCCCTGTAATTATTGTGGACGAACGTCCAACCGTACGAAAAGCCGTCGATGCAATACGCAATGGCGCGCATGACTATATTCCTGTCGGTACGCAGCAAGAGTTGAGTGACGCAATACTCCATTCAATCAATGAATTTCAAATCGAAGGCGGAAGATTTACCTTGGAGCAGGAAATTTTGGGAGATTGTGACGAAATTCGAGAATTAAGAAACTTGATTCGAAAGGTTGCTCCTACAGATGGCCCAGTGTTGGTACAAGGCGCAACAGGCACGGGCAAGAGTCTTGTTGCCCATTCCATTCACGCGATGAGCAACAGGGCGGATCGTCCGTTCGTGAAGTTGGATTGCGATCGACTACCTCCTGACCGGGCCATGAGAGAATTGTTCGGCAATGGGCACGGAGAGGTCCAATCCGGTCGTGTCGCAGCTTCTGATGGCGGCACACTGTTTCTTAATGAGATTGGAAACTTGCCCAGCGAAGCACAAGCGGCACTCTTGCACCTCCTCGACCACGGAGAGATTCAGCAATTTGAAGAAGCCCAACCAACGACGGTCGATACCCGTCTAATCGTTGGAAGTGTGTTTTCGCTGGACGCGCTTTCCGAACTCGGCAAAGTCGGAAGCAGCCTTTGCATCAGATTGAGCCAATTTCGATTGACCCTGCCGTCGCTAATGGATAGAGGTTCCGATGTCTTGTTGTTGGCGGAAGACAAACTAGAAAAGCACAGTTCAGGTCTAGGAAGAAGCGAGTTGGGATTTGAAGATTCGACGGTAACGCGAATGATGTCGTATGACTGGCCCGGTAACGTCCGAGAACTCGATCAAGCGGTAGAAAGAGCCGTATTGGTAAGCGAATCAGATCGCATACTTCCTGCAGATCTCGGAATTGATTCCATTCCTCCGCCTCAGCGCGAGAACGAACAATTCAGTGGCGAATTCACTTCACTGGAGGATTACTTTATCGAGTTTGTGCGCTCGAATGAGGAACGCTTTACAGAGACAGAACTTGCCGAAAAGCTGGGAATATCTAGAAAGAGTTTGTGGGAACGGCGCAACAAACTCGGCATTCCTCGACAACGCGCCAAGGTCAAACGCTTGCACTCATAGTAATGAGTCAACCGCCAAAATCTGGTCGAGCATCTTACAAGCAGCACATTTCTACAACTCTGTAGGTGAAGAACATTCGATGAATGGATTGGCACTCCACTTCTCGCAAGCCGGACCACACGAAAACAGAACTGCTCGCGAATCAAAATTTCCTATGGAAAATTCCGCCAATTCAATCCTGTGTCTCTAGCAGGGCTTCCAGTGAAGCTGTCAAGCTTCGCTCCACAAACCACTCTTTAAGTTTGTCATTGGCGAACACGAACTCTCCGGATACCCAATCTCCGCAAAGGACGTAAGGCAGCCAATACCTGTCGTCCTCCCACATGCTCTCATACGGAACTAGCTCTCTCGGACACCAAAAAGGATCCGCTTCTTTAGTCCCCCGTGGAGTCCCCTCGAACTTGTCCACTAAAAACACATAACCCTCCAGGGAAAAGCAAGTTTCCAAGTCAAGAAACTTCAATGTCGCGCAACGATGGAGTTTCTTCGCCCGAATCCCCACTTCTTCGTGCAGTTCCCTGACGGCGCACTCTTCGGCAGACTCTCCGGATTCCAATTTGCCGCCGGGCGCATTGACTTTCCCGCGACCATGTCCCCTCAGTTTCCTGATTAGCAATACCGATTGGTTGCTAAGAACATATACAAGAGTCGCTCGATCTCGAGGAATCCAACCTTGGGAGATTAATGCGTTCAATCTAGCTCTCCGCAACCAGTAGCACTTTTCTGCCGCAGAAGATCGGTGAGTTTTGAGTTGGTTGCACGCTAGTTTCGAGTCTCGAATCGGAGGTTACATGCTAATCACTACCGTGACGGTAAACAAATCGCGGAATGATTTTCTCCCTTCGAATTCGAGACTTTCATCGTATGGCTCGAGCAACCAATAACTAGTGACTATGTCCAGCGCAATCATGAATTTTGGTCTCTGACGAACTACACGACGTTCTTTCCCGGTACGGAGAGTACGTAAACGATCGGCTTCGGGGAGAAAGCTACGATTCCAATCTGAGAATTGCTGGCTCGAGTGATGCTTCTTGAAACGACTGTTTCTCGTTGATCGTCAACAATTCCAATTCGCTAGCGACATGTTGCAATAAAATTGTGTCAACTCCTTCAAAAGCCCGTCGCACGGTTTGCCTCGCCCACAACGACGTAAGAATCTGCTTTCCGCAGCCCGGATTCCACCAGACGTTCGAACCATCGTAACGACTCTTCTGGATAACGGCTACGATGCAAAAATAGTTGGTGGATGTATACGAGACTTGTTGCTGGATACGCAACCCAAAGACTTCGATGTGGTAACGGATGCGAAACCAAACGAGGTCAAGTCTTTGTTTTCTCATGCTTTTGTGATCGGAAGAAGATTCAAACTCGTGCACGTCCAAAATCGGAATGAGATTACCGAAGTATCGACCTACCGGAGACGATCGAATCGGAAGTCGTCTCACAGAAAAAGCCATCTCAACGTATACGGTTCATTGAACGACGACCATTACTTGCGCGATTTCTCGATCAATGCGCTGTACTTTGACATCGAATCCGAGGAAATCATTGATTATTGGGGTGGACTGAAAGACATTAGTAACGGCCAGTTACGATGCATCGGTGACCCTTCCAAGAGACTTTCCGAAGATCCTTGCCGCATTCTTCGAGCTGTGCGATTTGCCTCAAAACTGCCTCTTGAGATCGAACCGAAATTGCTAAAAGCTATACGAAAACAAGCAAGTGCGATTTCCAATTTGAAACCTGCAAGATTGGAAAATGAACTACAGAAAATGTTCTTGAGCGGCTCTGCAACAAATGCCTACATAAAACTAGGAAGACTTCGCTTGCTCGAAATCCTATTTCCGTCTTCGGGGTCTCAAAACCCCCTTGCTCTCAGCGCCATGCAAAATAGCGATGAACGAGTCGCCAACAAGAAACCGGTTACGCTTGCTTTCTTGTTGGCAGCGCTACACTGGGAGCAATTCAAGACTCTCGGAAATTACGATTCAACTGGTCGAATGTCCATATCAAAGTCTGTAGCAGTCGCCGAATCAATTCTAAGGAGCCAGCGTGAAGTGTTGAGAGTAACGAAGCAGGTAAGAGATTTTGTAGTCGAAACGTGGATTTTACAAACTCGGCTTGAACGAGATCGTCCTACTCGAATTCGGGAGCTGCTAGCTCACAATCGCTTTCGAGCCGCGTACGACCTTCTCGTCCTCCGCGCGTCACTTGGGGAAGCCAGTTCGCGCATGGCACAATGGTGGACCGACTTACAAAAGATGGACTTGGAGGAACAGACTATTGCCATAGAGAACATGAAGCTCACTTCCCGAAGAAAGCATCGCAAGCACAAGCAGTCCGTTGAGCTCCTGGCAACTCCTTCGACCTAGGTCCGGAAAGTCGATTCAATTTAACCCGACACACATGGAATTGAACACATCATGAGCAGCCAATCAAGTCGCTCACCCATTTCCATAAATACTCTCGCAAACCTTAAGCGCGACGGGCGGAAATTCGCCTGTTTGACCGCCTACGATGCACTCTTTTCGCAATTGATTAGTTCAGTCGGCATCGAAGTCATGCTCGTTGGAGATTCATTGGGAATGGTCCTGCAGGGTCACGACAGCACCTTGCCTGTGACTCTGGACGACATGGTCTATCACATGAATTGCGTGCGTCGGGGCAATGAAGGGAGCTTGATCATGGCGGACCTCCCCTTCATGAGCTATGCATCTGCAAGTCAGTCGCTAGAGAGTGCCGCTGCCCTTATGCGGTGCGGTGCACATATAGTGAAACTTGAAGGCGGCGCATGGTTGGCTGAAAGTACGAGGCTACTCCATGAAAGAGGTATTCCAGTTTGTGCACATATGGGACTCACGCCCCAATCGATAAACAGATTTGGCGGTTTTCGTGTACAAGGTCGGAATCCTAAACAAGCATCGCTCATGTTGGATGAAGCACTAATTCTTGAAGATTCTGGGGCTTCGGTGCTCCTACTCGAATGTGTACCCACCGATCTTGGAAAAACCATAACTGAAAGACTGAAGATCCCGGTCATTGGAATCGGTGCCGGTCCGCACACTGACGGGCAAATCATGGTATTGCACGATATGCTTGGGGTCACCCCTTCGTCGATAAAGACTCCCAAATTCGTCAAGAACTTTTTGCCGGAGAGTCGGAAAGGGATTCGTGGAGCACTTCAAGCGTATGCGGATGCAGTACGGGACGGTTCGTTTCCGGCACCGGAACACTGCTTCAACTAGCCTAACGTGGAGCTAGCTACCACGAAATCGCAACTGCGTATGGCCAGAAGTGGAATCGGTCCTAACAACGTTGTCGGGGTGGTCCCCACAATGGGAGGACTCCACGAAGGCCACCTAGCGTTAGTAGATGCCGCCCGGAGTGAATGCTCTGTCGTGATCGTAACAATCTTCGTTAATCCGATGCAATTTGGTCCCAGCGAAGATTTCGAGAACTATCCTCGAGAATTAGAGGATGACTCGAGGATGTTAGTGCAACGAGGCGTCGACTTGCTGTTCGCTCCTTCTGTCGACGAAATGTACCCAAATGGAAGGGACCACCATTCCGTGGTAATGCTTCCTCATCTGACGGGTGTTCTTTGTGGAAGAAATCGACCAGGACACTTCGACGGAGTAGCCACAGTAGTATCCAAACTCTTCAATATAGTGCAGCCAAATACTGCCTACCTCGGACAAAAGGATTGGCAGCAATTGACGATCATTCGGGCAATGGTCCGTGATCTCGACTTTCCGTTAAGGGTTGTTGGAGTACCGACGGTACGGGACAGCCGAGGATTGGCTCTGTCAAGCCGAAACAACTACCTGAGTGTTGACGAACGCGCCAAAGCTCCGTTGCTCTACACAGAACTTGCTCGCTTACGAGATCGTGTTCTTCAAGGAGAAGTGAAATACACGGAGTTGGAATCTCAGGCATGCAAAGCCCTGGAAGATGACGGATTCACACCAGACTACATTTCGGTTCGAGAAAGTCACACGTTGAAGGTTGCCAATTCCCATAGCAAGAACCGAAGAGTCTTCGGTGCTGCACTCCTTGGCAAAGCGCGATTGATCGACAACCTCGCCATCGATTCGTGACACCAAATCTAACTCCAGGTAGCACTAAAGCTCAAAAGCTGGCGAGAAAGACACTCGCTCGCGAAGCCAACCGCATTCGAGAGATCTCGGGAGCAGATCTGTTGCGTAACCCCGGTCGATTTGCCGCTAACCATCAACATGTGCTAGGCATTCTCTTCGATTGGTCTAACCAACGAATCGACTCCGACTCCATGACGGCTTTGGAGTCGCTAGCGGAAGCATGGAATCTAGACGAGTTCCTTCAAGCCGTGTCCAGAGGCGCGAAAGTCAACAGCTCTGAAGGGCGTAGCGCACTTCACATGGCACTTCGCGAGCCAAGGGTGGAGTCATCGCAAAACGAACCGCAATTTGTTCAGGACCGATGCGAATTCTTGGATTTTGCGGATTCTGTACGAGACGGTGCAGTGAGAGGATTCAATGGCAACGCGTTCACAGACGTTGTACACATTGGAATTGGCGGGTCACATTTAGGTCCTGCGTTGGTTTGTGATGCACTGACCGCGGACAACAGGTTAAGCGTGCACTTTTGTTCGAATGCAGATCGGCGAGTATTGAACGAACTGCTAGCTAAGCTTGATCCCGCTAGAACTCTCTTCATTGTTGCATCCAAGTCATATGCAACGCACGAAACCCTCGAGAACGCAAGATTTGTGAAGGATTGGATGTACGAGCGAGTCGACTCGAATGCAGATATCGCGCAACACTTCGTTCACATTACAAGCAAACAGGACTTGAATGTGGGAATGGAAAGAGTTTTGCGCATCTCGAGATCAATAGGAGGGAGGTTTTCGCTGTGGTCCGCAATGGGGCTTCCCATTGCCCTTTACCTTGGGTCTAAGAGATTTTTGGATCTGCTCAAAGGTGCCCACGAGATGGATCGCCATGTTCTCGGATCAAGCCTGTCGAACAATGTGGCAGTTCGATCAGCTCTGCTTGGACTATGGAATGCAAACTATCTCGGCGCGACTTCGCATTTAGTGCTTCCCTACGACTCAAGGCTCAAACTGCTACCTGCGTACTGCCAACAACTAGAAATGGAAAGCAATGGGAAGAGCGTCGGCAGCGACAATCAACCTGTTGATTACAACACTTCACCAGTCGTATGGGGAGGATTGGAAACCGACGGTCAACATGCATGGCACCAATTCCTGCATCAAGGAACTCAAAACTATAGTGCGGACATCGTCGCCTCGCTGGATGCGCTGCCAGCAAGCACCAACCTGGAAAGTCATCAATGGATCCTAGCAAATGCGGTTGGACAAAGCTCTGTCATGCTGAAAGGAAACAACGCAAATTCCGTTGAAGCCCACCAGGTTATCCCAGGAAATCATGGATCCACTCTGATATTTCTCGATAAGCTAGATGCACATACACTAGGCTCGTTGCTTGCCATGTACGAGCACAAAGTCGCTTATCTGGGTCACCTTTGGGGAGTTAATTCATTCGACCAATGGGGAGTCGAAGAAGGCAAGCGAGTGTCGGGCATCTTGGCATCATCGTTAAGAGGTGAAAACACCGAAGACGTCGACGAATCAACGATCCAACTGCTTCGTACAATACGAGCGAGGTTCAAAACTCGCTAATCCACCGGAGGATGCGGCAATGTCGGAGGTTTATCCCGTTCCTGTTGAACTTGCTGAAAAGTCTCATATCAATAGCAAACAGTACGAAGCACTCTATCAGCAATCTTTGAATGACCCCCAGGAATTTTGGGGTGATCAGGCCCGCTCAAACCTCTCGTGGATGCATCCATTTGACCAGGTCTTTGAGGCTTCATTCGAAGAAGGTCGATTCAACTGGTTCAAGAATGGAAAGCTAAACGCGTCCTATCAGTGCATTGACCGTCATCTAGAAGCTCACGGCGATCGTACTGCCATAATCTGGGAAGGAGACGACACTTCGAAACAACAAACAATCTCCTACAACGAGCTTCATCGTCAAGTCTGTCGACTTGCAAATGCATTGAAAGAACGTAGTGTGCGACGCGGAGACCGCGTTTGCATCTACATGCCGATGATTCCCGAAGCTGCCTACGCCATGCTGGCATGCGCCCGAATCGGTGCGATTCATAGTGTCGTTTTTGGAGGTTTCTCTTCGAACTCGCTTCGTGACCGAATCTTGGACTCGGACTGTAGAACAGTGATTACGTCGGACGAAGGTATTCGCGGGGGTAGAACCGTACCTCTTAAGTCAAACACCAACGTTGCTCTTCGAGAATGTCCAAATGTCCACACCGTTCTGACAGTCCAACGAACTGGTGCCGAGGTTGAAATGGTGTCTGAACGAGATGTTTGGTACCACGAAATCGTCGACACACAAAGCGATGAATGCGATCCTGAACTGATGGATTCCGAGAGTCCTCTTTTCATACTTTACACCTCTGGGAGTACAGGAAAACCTAAGGGAGTGCAGCATGGAACCGCCGGCTACATGCTTCATGCAATGCTGACACACAGGTTCATTTTTGACTATCGCGAAGAAGACATCTATTGGTGTACAGCTGACGTGGGTTGGATTACCGGGCACTCTTATATCGTTTACGGTCCATTGGCCAATTGCGCTACTACATTGATGTTTGAAGGGGTTCCAACCTATCCAGATGCATCACGATTCTGGCAAGTCGTAGACAAATATTCAATCAGCATTTTCTATACAGCCCCTACCGCGATACGCCAGCTAATGGCACTAGGAGACGAATATGTCCACGTTACTTCCAGAGAGTCGTTGCGATTGCTCGGCACTGTTGGTGAGCCCATAAATCCCGAAGCTTGGGAGTGGTATTACGGAATCGTGGGTGACAGCAGATGCCCGATTATGGATACCTGGTGGCAAACCGAAACCGGTGGAATTATGATTTCACCCTTACCGGGAGCAACCGACCTCAAACCCGGTTCTGTCGCACGGCCGTTCTTTGGAGTAAGACCCGAGCTCGTTGACGAAAACGGTAAGGTTATCGAGGAAACGGAAGCTACCGGAAATCTTGTCCTGACGCAACCTTGGCCCGGGCAGATTCGATCAGTGTACGGTGATCATCAAAGAGTCATAGACACCTACTACGCTCGATTCCCTGGAGTCTACTTCACCGGTGATGGAGCCCGGCGTGACAAGGACGGTTACTTTTGGATTACAGGACGAGTGGATGACGTAATCAACGTCTCGGGCCACCGTCTTGGCACTGCGGAAATCGAGAGCGCGTTGGTATTGCACGAATGTGTTGCCGAAGCTGCAGTGGTTGGGTCACCTCACGACATAAAAGGCGAGTCGATCTATGCATTTGTTACGACGATGGCAAGCGTTCAACCAACTGAGGACCTCAGACACGAGCTCCTTCAACTGGTACGAAGCGAAATCGGCCCGATTGCCCGCCCGGACGCGATTCAGTGGGCTCCGGGACTGCCGAAGACTCGTTCGGGCAAAATCATGCGCAGAATTCTGCGAAAGATTGCAGCAAACGACGTCGAAGACTTGGGCGACACATCAACGCTGGCCGATCCATCGGTTGTCGAAGACCTTGTACACAATCGCATATCCGGTTGAGAAGGCTAATCCAATCTAGTGTGTACGCACAACTCTTTGCTGACGTGCAAGTATCTGGAATGATTGGACTGCATTCCGATGATGCCAGAAGATGGTTTGCGAGCCAGACTGTGCAGATGCCTATGAAACGGATTTGACATCCTTCATTGAAAGCGCCACCCGCCCGCCTTGTTGGATTTCCAACACAACGACATCAACTTCCTGTCCTTCCTCAAGATAGTCCGAGACACGCTCGACGCGCCCAGGAGCGATCTTTGATATGTGAACAAGTCCGTCTTTTCCGGGAAGAATGTTTACGAAAGCTCCAAAGTCCTTTATTGTTTTTACTTCGCCTCGATAGACTTTGCCTACCTCGGGCTCTTCCGTTAACTGCGCAATCATCCGCTTCGCGATGGAGGCCGAATCCCCTGACTCCGCATAAATCTTGACTACGCCGTCGTCATCGATCTCAATTTCCGCACCAGACTCTTCCTGTATAGAACGGATCGTCGCACCACCTTTCCCAATTACATCCCGTACTTTCGTTGGATGTACCTTGACGGTTTCTATTGCTGGTGCAAATGGTGAAATTTCAGCTCTTGGTTGCCCGATGACATCTTTCATTGCTTTGAGAATGTGCATTCGTGCATCTCGCGCCTGAGCAAGTGCCACTTCCATGATCTCTTCGGTTATACCTTCGATCTTGATGTCCATTTGAAGGGCTGTTACACCTTGTTCGGTGCCAGCTACCTTGAAGTCCATGTCTCCTAGATGGTCTTCGTCGCCAAGTATGTCGGTGAGTACCGCAAACCGTTCGTCTTCCTTGACGAGGCCCATGGCAACTCCTGCAACAGCCGACTTAACGGGGACGCCGCAGTCCATCAGAGCAAGCGACGCTCCGCAAACACTTGCCATGGAGCTGGATCCATTGCTCTCAGTAATTTCAGATACAACTCGGATCGTATAAGGAAAGTCGTCTTGATTCGGCAGCACGGCTTCCAAAGCTCTGCGAGCCAGCCGTCCGTGTCCTATTTCACGCCTAGCGGGCCCTCTCAAGCGTCCCGCTTCGCCCACGCTATAAGGCGGAAAGTTGTAATGGAGCAGAAAGTAGTCGCGACTATTGCCACTTAGTGCGTCGATCATCGCGGCATCGCGCGAGACTCCTAACGTGGCAGTAGCAATTGCCTGTGTCTCGCCCCGTTGAAACAGCGCCGAACCATGAGTCCGCGGCAATAGGCCGACATCGATGTCAAGCTCGCGCACATCTTCTCGACCCCGTCCGTCAATTCTGGCCTCACCACCCAAGATGCGATCGCGAACGATGCGCTTCTCCAAAGAGGAAAAATACTCAAGAGTCTTCGCTTCGGTGTCATCTTCTTCATCCGACTGAACAAGCTCTTCTATGGCTTTCTCGCGCAACAGTCTGACTTTCGCCAATCGATCCAGCTTGCTCGTTTCGCGATATGCATCTCCCAGATCGGAGCCAACACAATTTTCAATTCGCGCTTCCAGATTGCTATCTATAGCAGGCGGCGAATAGTCCCATTTCTCGTTTCCTGCGGCCTCGACCAACTGCTCAATTGCTTGAATCTGGACTTGCATTTCTTGGTGGGCGAACAATACCGCTCCCAACATTTGATCTTCCGACAGCTCTTCGGCTTCGCTCTCAACCATTAGAACTGCGGACTCCGTGCCCGCTACGACCATATTCAGACGCGAGTCCTCCAAATTCGACAGACGAGGATTCAGTAAGTAGGTGTTGTTGTGAAACCCGACCCGGTTTGCCCCGATGGGTCCTGCAAATGGAACCCCAGAAATGGCCAATGCTGCAGAAGTTCCTATCATCGAAATAATGTCGGGATCTACATCGCGATCTACAGACATCACTGTTGCGATTACATGAACTTCATTTCGAAACCCCTTTGGAAACAAGGGTCGGATTGGGCGGTCGATCAGTCGACAAGTTAAAGTCTCCTTTTCGGTGGGTCGACCTTCGCGTCGAAAGAACCCGCCCGGTATTCGCCCGGCGGCATACATCCGTTCTTGATAGTCCACCGTTAAAGGAAAAAATGTCTGATCGGGCATGGGTTCTGATGCTGCCGTGACAGTACAAAGCACGGAAGTATCGTCCATGTGGGCCATCACGGCACCACTTGCTTGACGAGCAATCCTTCCAGTTTCGAGACGTATCCGATGGTCGCCTAGATCAAATTCAACTTTTCTTGGTTTCAAACCGTTCCCCTTTTCGCGTCTAGCGCCTTATGTCAAGTCGCGAAATGAGGAATCTGTATCGATCTGCATCCTTCGACCTTAAATAGTCCAAGAGCTTGCGTCGGCGTGCAACCATGATTTGCAATCCACGTCGCGAATGGTTGTCACCTTTGTGTTCCTGCAAGTGTTCTTGTACAGAGTTAATGTTCTTCGTCAATAGTGCTACTTGAACCTCTGGAGATCCCGTATCGTTTTCTCCACGTCCAAACTCCTTTAGCACTTCATATTTGGTCTCGGCAGTCAATGCCATTCCTAACCCTCCTAGGTTTGTCTTTGTTGTGTTTACCTGGGCCTTTCATGCAATCATCCGACGAGGGGCGACCCGACCGTCGCTAAGTACCTCACCAACTCCCAGAAACTTTTCTTCAGCGTCACCATCCGTTTCACACAATCTCACCCAGCCCTCTAACGGTGCTTCGTTGATCCGCACGGGTTGCCCATGTCTTACGTTGTACGCGACAGACCCAGCAACGTACACGGCAGGCCACTCCTTGACTCCACTCCATGTCGGTAGCAGTAGTTCATCGGAACGATTATCCCTGCATGCTTCAATAATCTGATCGATGGTGACAGCCCGATTTTCGTCAAATGGACCCGCACAGATCCTGCGCAACGCGGTGACATGCGCCCCACATTTCAGGTCTTCTCCAATATCCGCAATGAGCGTACGAACGTACGTTCCTTTGCTGCAGTGAATGTCTAAGCTGAACTTCGGGGAGTCAAACGAAATCAATTCGTTTTTGAAGATTTTGACTGATCTAGGTTCCCGTGGCACTTCCAATCCCTGACGTGCAAGGCGATACAAGGGTTGGCCATTGCTCTTGACCGCCGAAAACATTGATGGAATCTGTTCAATCTCACCGCGATATCGAGTTAGCACTTGTTCAACATCTCCATGCTGAATGTGATCGCAAGGTCGTTCTTTACAGATCTCGCCTTCAGAATCACCGCTCTTTGTAGAGATTCCCAGAAGTGCGTCGACCTTATAGCGTTTGTCCGCGTTCAAAAGAAACTGCGAAAACTTTGTGGCTTCCCCAAAACATAACGGCAGAACTCCGGTAGCCAGAGGATCCAGACTTCCTGTGTGACCCACTTTCTTGGCTCCGAAGAGGCGTTTAACCTGTTGCAACGCTGAGTTGGAAGTGATTCCCGGTGGTTTGTCAAGCACCAGGATTCCGTGAACATCTCGTCCACCCGATTTGCGTTTATTCAATGGATGTTCGTTCGGACATAGTTTCGCGAGCTATTGCCTTGTCGATCAAGGCATCCATTTGCTGTCCGGCCTCTTCTAGATCGTCGTAGTGAAATCGCAATTTTGGTGTGTTGCGCATTGCCAGTCTTTGTGCCAACTCCGTTCGTAGAAATCCAGCAGCCTTGACGAAGACGTCCAGAAGTTCCTGTTTTTCGGTCGATTCGTCCAAGTCTGCGTGTCGAACATAAACATCTGCAATAGAGATGTCATGGGCGACCAACACTTCGGTAATCGAGATGTCGCGAGAAGAAATGCGAGGATCCCGCATCTTCCTTCGAACGATATCGGTTAGTTCCTTCCTTATATGTTCGGCTACCCGAAGTTCCCGACCATATGAATCGGATCGATGAAGGATGCGTACTCGACGCATTAGAGCGCACGCGCCACTTCACGCGACTCAAAGACTTCAATTCGATCCCCTTCTCTTACATCGTTGTAATTGCGCACTCCAATTCCGCATTCAAAACCGTTTCGAACTTCCAGTACATCGTCCTTGAACCTTCGAAGGGATTCAAGCTCCCCTTCGTATATCACCGTGCTATCACGCAAGACACGAATTTTCTTGTTGCGAGAAACGGAACCTTCCACCACCATGCAGCCGGCGATGTTGCCGAATCTTGGGGAATGGAAAACATCTCTAACCTCTGCCGTGCCGAGTATCTCTTCTCGAAGTTCAGGTACCAGCATGTCTTCGAGAATTCTCTTGATGTCGTCCAACAGCTCGTAAATAATGCTGTAGTAGCGGACATCGACCGAGTTTTGTTCGACGATGCGCTTGGCGGCATTGTCCAGCCGAACGTTGAAACCAAAAATCATCGCATCGTAAGCAATCGACATGTTCACGTCTGATTCCGTGATTCCACCCACGCCGGACCCAAGCACCTGCACTGCCACTTCATCGTTTCCTATGTCCGTGCATGCCTGAGATATCGCCTCAAGAGATCCTCTGACATCAGTTTTGAGCACGATATTGAGTATTCGCTTCTCCCCTCGGCCTAGATTGGAGAACATGGATTCCAAACGAGAAGTCTGGCGAAGCGCTGTTTGCTTTTGCTGGTTTTTCGCCAGGCGCGAGCTGGCCAATTGGCGGGCCTGTCGTTCGTCTAAGGTGACATTGAAATCGTCTCCCGCTGAAGGTGCTCCGTTCAATCCCAGTACCTCAACCGGAATGGAAGGCTTAGCTTCATCGACCACAGATCCCTGATCGTTGACAAGAGATCGGACTTTGCCAAAGCACTCACCAGCAAGCACGATATCTCCTTTTCGCAGCGTTCCATTCTGAACAAGCAATGTCGCGACAGGACCTCGTCCACGGTCCAGCTTGGATTCGATAACCACACCCTTTGCTATCGAATCGGGGTATGCCTTGAACTCATGAACTTCAGCCAAGAGCGAAATCGCCGTGAGAAGATCCTCAATTCCTTCTCCCGTTTCTGCTGAGACATCTACGAATTGAGTCTCTCCTCCCCATTCCTCCGGGGTAACACCAATGGCGTTCAGTTCATTTCTCACACGACCTGGATCGACTCCGGGCAGATCGATCTTATTAACCGCAACTATCATCGGCACTTTCGCCGCCAACGCATGCTGCACTGCTTCTTCTGTTTGTGGCATGACACCGTCATCGGCTGCACATACAAGTACAACGATGTCTGTCGCGTTGGCACCTCGCGCTCTCATGGCAGAAAACGCCGCATGTCCAGGTGTATCCAAGAAAGTCATCGAACCTTGTGGAGTCGTCAGGTGATATGCACCTATATGTTGGGTAATTCCACCTTGTTCCTCATTGACTACACGAGATTTCCTGATGTAGTCAAGCAAAGAAGTCTTGCCGTGGTCCACGTGTCCCATAACGACTATGACGGGCGATCGGCCCTCGGCAGCGCCCTCCATCTGTTGAGCGGCGACGAGTTCTTCTTCCATGGGGTCACTCGAGACAAGATGGGCTCTATGACCCATTTCCTCGACCACAAGCGTGGCTGTATCGGTGTCGATGGTCTGATTAATCGTGACCATTTCTCCCAACTTCATGAGCGTGGTGATCACTTCCGCGGACTTGACAGACATCTTGCGTGCTAGTTCACCTACCGTAACAGCTTCCGAAATCTCTACATCGTGAACAACTTTCTCTACGGGTCTGGAGAATTCTCCGCCTGTCTTGGTGACTTCAAATGTGCGTTTCTTGTTGCGTTCGCGTAGAGTCCTTCTTCGATTCGAAGCAGATCGTTTCGCACCAGTTCCACGCAAATCCAATGGTTCGGCGATGCTTGTTCGGCCACCTCGTTGCTTCCGTTCGTCTCGGCGTTTCCCGCCCCGTTCAACGTTGATTGCTTCGGCTTCAGCCCTTGCGGCAGCCTCAGCAACCTCGCGCTGCCTTCTGGCTTCTTCCTCTCTTGCCTGTTCCTGCGCTTTTTCTCGATCGATTCTCGCACGTTCTAACTCTTCACTTCGAAGCCGTTCAGCTTCCTGTCGTTGACGTGATTCCTCCGATCTTTCCTGTTGTTTGCGACGAATTTCTTCTTCTGCCGCAACTCGCTTCGCTTCTTCCTGGCGAATCCGCTCCTTTTCTAGTTCCAACTGTGAGAGTTCCGATCCCGATGGCTCGGTTGTCGTCGTAATGGATTCTGTTGATTTGGTTGCCGTCTGTGCCTTTGCTTGCAGCTGATCGTCACTGGCGGCTACGCCGGATTCCCTGATTTCCGCATCTGCATCGATTACTTCGGGCAGAGTTGCGGTTGTCGGTGGTTCAGAGGTCGGCGCGGTAGGTGTACCCTGTACTGGGGTTTCCTTTCGAACGATTCTGCGTCGCCGAACTTTAGCTACTCGAACCGTACTCGAGGATCTCTGTAGCCCAAGTGTTGAAGGTCTGGTGCGAGTAAGCGTACCCACACCACCAGAAGTGTCTCGACGACCCATTCCACTACCTGCGGAAGGCGTTTGCCTGTCTTCGGGACGAGACTCCTCTGTGCCTCCAGCCGTTGACTGCTGTTTTCGCATGTAGTCAACGAGGACTGCGACGTCCTGACTAGAAATCGAATCAGTCGATTCCTTTTGAGGCAATCCGGCCAGTGCGATGTTGTCTAGCAGTTTTTGAACGTCAATGTTTTGACGTTCTGCAATATCTGCAACAGTATCGTTGACAACCGTGCTCATCGAGTCGAATATCCTTTCCTTTGACTAGTCTCGTCTGGTCTCAGTGCCTAGCTATCCTGCGACTCAAACATTGGCTTGCGGGCGGCCATAATGAGTCTTCCAGCCGTCTCGGCATCAATTCCAATTTCCATGTCCTGTATGTCGGGAATCGCCAAGTCCGCCAGTTCAGGAATAGTGCGAATCCCTTCAGAAGCCAATCGCCATGCGATCATATCCGTCATCCCTTCCATGTTCAGCAGCTCAACTGAAGGTGATTCCGATTGCTCTGTGGATTCGTCTCCGTCTTCAGTATCCTGCAACGCCAGTTCTGCCCGTTCGCGTAATTCTTGAACGATTTCCTCTGTAAACCCTTCGATGTCCAACATCTCATTTATGTCTACGTAAGCTACTTCTTCAAGGGACGTAAAACTCTCATCGACAAGCACCTGGGCAAGGTCTTCGTCGACCTCGAGTCGGTTCATGAACATCTCGACCAAGCGTTGCTCTTTCTCTTCTTGCTCACGAATCGCATCATCGTAGCGTCGAATATTGAGCTTCCATCCACAAAGCTCACTTGCGAGACGAACGTTTTCACCATTCGATCCTATTGCAATCGCATGTTGTTCCTGTCGGACCAAAATATCCATAGAATGCAGGTCGTCGTCCCGAACAATTTGCTCGATTGTCACTGGGCTCATCGCGTTGATAACCAGCTGCACAGGATCTTGATCCCACTGCACAACATCAATTCTTTCGTTGGCCAACGCACCTGACACTGCCTGAACCCGAGACCCTCTCATTCCTACGCAAGCTCCTACAGCATCAATGCGTCGATCTTTGGTTGTGACAGCTACTTTTGCCCGCTGGCCGGGAATGCGTGCAGCGCCTCGGATTTCAATGACTTCCTCAGCGATTTCTGGAACTTCAACCCGAAAGAGTTCGACGAGCATTTCAGTGCAGGTACGCGACAAAATAAGCTGCGGCCCTTTATTTTCCGAGTCGATTCTCAGCAGGTAAGCTCGGACTCGATCTTCAATGCGGAGTTGTTCCTTCGGAATGATATGTTCGCGATAGAGTGCTCCTTCTACGTTGTTTCCCAGATCTAGAATCACGGCTGAATCCCTGCTGGATCGCTTGACCGTGCCACTGATTAATTGGCCAACTTTGTTGCGATACTCTGAGGCCACTCGATCTCGTTCGGCTTCTCGAACTTTCTGGAAAATCACTTGGCGCGCAATCTGTGCCATGATTCGCCCAAAGTCCACGTTGGGCCACGGTTCCTCCCAAGTGTCTCCAACAACGAGATTGGGGTCTTTCTCTCTTGCCTGATCAAGCGTGAGGTGAGCATCAGGATTGAATGCCTGGAGTTCCCAACTAATCTTTTCCTCCTCGCCGGCGTTAAATTGCCAAGCTGGTGAGGGTTCCGGGTTTTCCAACATTTTGTCGCGATCGACAACCGTCCACACCCTGTAGGTGTTGCAGGTGTCCTCAAGCCAGTCTATTGAGACGCGAAATTCAGCATTTTCACGCATTCGACGTTTAGTTGCTGTCGCTAATGCGGCTTCAATGGCTCCAAACACGATATCCTGAGGGATGCCCTTCTCGTTGGAAACAGATTCGACCGCGTTGCTAATTTCTTTGAAATTCATTTCTCATTGGTTTCTAATTGAACGTGGGCACAAGTCGAGCTCGACGGACTTGTTCGAATTCGAGCTCAAACTCCCCTTCATCCACGTCGACACAGAACCGCTCTTCGTCGCTCGACCGTAGGCGGCCGCGAATGTGAGAACGGCCCATTTTCGGCCATAGCAGACGCACGTCGATCAACTCGCCAACATAAGCTCCAAACTGTTCAGGTTTAAACAAAACCCTATCCATTCCTGGGGAAGACACCTGAATTCGGAGCTCATTCGGTAGAACATTTTCAATGTCCAAAATCGCCTCAATTTGATCACTGACTAGTGCACAGTCATCAACAGTTACGCCTTTCTTTGAGTCGATGAACACCCAAAGGTTTCCACGCCTATTGCGTTGGGAGTATTCGATACCCCATAGGCAAAATCCCAAGGCTCGTACCGTAGGTGCCAGCAATTCTTCAAGTCTTGCGGAACTTTCGTTCATTCCATCCTTCACAAAGCACAAAGCACCTTCGCTTCCGTCGGAAACGAAAGTCAAGCTTTCAACTGGGAGAATACTGGTCGTTCGAAGTTGGGCCAACTAGCTCAAACGACGAAAACTGCCAGAAACTACAAATGCTTGCGTCTCCCATCGTCCGATGCGAGCGACAAACAGAGGACGGCAATTAGATAAAACGATGCCGCTTCAGCGGCAACGACTTATCGACCATCGTGGTAGCGGGGGAAGGATTCGAACCTCCGACCTATGGGTTATGAGCCCATCGAGCTACCAACTGCTCCACCCCGCATCAGCAACGCACGCAATTATAAAGACGCATACACCGATAAGCAAGCCTTCCGGGCGTAAAACAGTCCTTGTACAGCTGAATTCAACTTTCGCTCAACTGTACTTTTGAGTGTGGTGCCGAAGAGAGGACTCGAACCTCCACGGGCATGAACCCACTACCCCCTCAAGGTAGCGTGTCTACCAATTCCACCACTTCGGCGACGCCAATTGTTTGGAATATCGTGAATACGCAGTTACATGATCACTAGAAATCCGGAAGGTCTGCGGTTTCATCGTCGTTGGAATCCGACGACTCTGGGATGCCCTCGACATCCTCCATTGGCGGAGACTGTAGATCGGGCATATCGTCCCCTTCAAGGGGAAGTCCAATGTCTTGTGTGCCTTGCTCTTCGCTTGAAGCATCTGCACTCTCGTCAGTAGGAATTGCATCTCCATCCTGAACTATTGCAGGCAAGCTCTCAATTTCGAACGTCTTCAAACTATCTGCCCGCTCCTTTGCCGTGTAAGCCAAACCAAAGGCAATCAAGAAATATCCAATTGCAAGCGCAGCGGTGAACTTAACAATAAACGACGTCGCTCCTGATGAACCAAACAAGGTATTCGCGGCACCACTGCCAAAAGCGGCGCCAATGTCAGCACCCTTGCTTTGCTGGATCAATACCAGCCCGCCCAGCGACACTGAAACGATCACAAGCAAAATCAAAAGAACAGTCTCAAATAAATCCATGAACTACACACCAGCTGCAATTTGACAAATACGCTTGAAGCTGTCCACTTCAAGTGATGCGCCGCCCACCAGAAAACCATCGATGTTTTGTTGTGCGACAAGGGCGGCGGCATTTTCTACCTTGACGCTTCCTCCGTACAGAATGCGAATCTGCTTCGCATCCCATTCGGTGGACTCTAAAATCATACTACGAACGTGACAATGCATGTCTTCTGCGTCCGAAGGTTCTGCTACAGCTCCCGTTCCAATCGCCCATATGGGCTCGTATGCGAACACGATTTGCACCGGCGATTTAGAGTCGCACGCTCTCAAAATGGATGACACTTGTTCCGAGACTACTCTTCTCGCGTTTCCGGTCTCTCTTTGTGAGATGGATTCACCCACGCACACAATGGGAATGACTCCTGAGTCGATGCACGCACTACACTTTCGTGCAACATGCTGGTCGGTTTCACCAAACATCGTTCGCCGCTCAGAATGTCCAATGATTGCAAAGCTTGCCCCAAGCTCCGCCAGCATACTCGGAGCCAATTCACCCGTAAACGCGCCTGACTGTTCCCAGTACAAATTCTGTACGCCCACTTGGATCGCTGGCGAAATTGAATCGGACAGTCTATGAAAGTAAATCGATGGAGGTGCAACCCACACATCGACCCCAGGCGAAGAAGCATTCAGTTTGATCGAATACTCTTGACACAGTTCCAAGGAACCGTGCATTTTCCAGTTTGCAACGACAAGGGGGTTTGGCAAGCTTTGAGTCAGCAAGCTACGAACTCCAAATAGTATATGCGCGGGGTATTGAGAGAATCAGTGTCAATTCGACTGCAATCGCAAGCGAATCATTGAATCTGCAGGTGTTACCGCAAGGTGGTTCTAATTGCCATGCTTGGAATTAGATCGCATTAGTTTCAACTCATACTCGTAATTGCCTGAGCACACGACTCCGCGATTCTATCCACCGATTCAGGATCTTGTCCTTCGACCAATACGCGAACTACAGACTCAGTACCGGAAGGTCGGACAACAATTCGATGCCGGTCAAGTTCCGCAGGAGTCAATCGCGAGAGCACTCCATCGACCGCTGAGCATGCGGCAGATTTCAATGAATCTTTCACTCCGACATTTACAAGTTTCTGGGGAAATAGGCGAAGTTCTCGAACGATATCGCTTAGATTCCATCTGTTTTCTTGGCATGCCAACAGTACTTGCAATGCCGAAACAATTCCATCGCCTGTCGTCGTCTCTTGGTGACACACAATATGACCGGAATTTTCGCCACCCAAGCTCCAACCGAGCTCAGTCATCTTGTTTTGAACGTTTCGGTCGCCTACATCGGAACGGCAAAAAGGAATGTCTAGCTCGTTCAGTGCGGTCTCGAGTCCACGATTGGTCATGACAGTGCCCACGACACCACCAAAGTCCCCGTGAGAAAGACGTTGAGCTCGTGCCAAACAATACAAGATGTGATCTCCGTCCAGGAGTTCACCCTTTTTGTCGACCATGACTACTCTATCGCCGTCTCCATCAAACGCGATTCCCAAATCAGCGCGAAGGCGAGTGACCTCTCTCTGCAGGCTATTACAGTCTGTCGAGCCACATCGGTGATTGATGTTGATACCGTTCGGGTCTGAACCAATCGTTTCTACTTTGGCACCGAGTGTTGCGAAGACTTGGGGAGCTATCGAATATGTCGCTCCGTGGGCACAATCGAGCACTATGTGCAAATCTCTTAGGTCCAATTCTCCACGTACCGAATCAATGCAAAAGTTCACATAATCGTTTCGAGCTGATCCAGGGCGTGAAGCCTTGCCAAGTTCGCTCCCCTGCACGGTGCTTAGCCCGCTTCGCATCATGAGTTCGATTTGGGCTTCAGTGCTGTCGGGGAGTTTCAGCCCGTCTTGATCGAAGAACTTTATGCCGTTGTCGTGATACGGATTGTGAGAGGCACTAATGGCGATGCCTAGATCTGCGCCCATTGTTCTAGTTAAATAGGCGATGGCAGGAGTAGGGATTACTCCCAATAGACCGACGTTGATTCCCGAGGCTATGAATCCACCTTGAAGGATCGACTCAAGCAAATAGCCTGAAATGCGTGTGTCCTTGCCAATTAGGACTTCTTTGCCCCCTCGCTCCTTGACAATTCGCCCCGTAATTTGTGCAATTTTTAGGCACGTTTCGGGAGTAATAGGAAATTGCCCTACTTGCCCCCGAATGCCATCCGTTCCAAAAAGTTTGCGATGTACAGAATCGGAGTGATCTGTGGACCGAGGCGTGGAGGTCACCTCAAAAAACGCTACGAATCTTCGGCTGGGGAAGCAAACGGAGGTGGTTCACGGTCTTCCGTCGTCGCGTCGGAAGCTCCCTCTGCAGAAGAAGTCTCTGAAGTTGCGGCGGGTTCCGTCGGACGCTCGGGCGCACGCGGTTTCCCACCTGCCATGATGTCTCCGACCTGATCTGGCGAAAGTGTTTCATACTCGATTAGCGCATTGGCCATGACATGGAGTTTCTCCATGTTTTCTTCGAGCACGCCCTTTGCACGTTCATACATTCGATGAACGATATCGCGAATTTCGTCGTCGATCTTGCGAGCGGTATTGTCGGACAATGTTGGATTGGGTGTACCCGCCGACATTCCAAGAAACACCTCCCCTTCTGGGTCATCATATTGCAGCGGACCCAATGATTCGGAGAAACCCCACTTCGTGACCATATTTCTTGCAAGTTGAGTGGCACGTTCCAGATCGTTGGCAGCACCAGTCGTGATGCCTTCAGAACCGTTAATTAGTTCCTCGGCAATTCGTCCGCCGTACAGAGTGCAAATCTGTGACTCAACGGCGGTTCGGCTCATACTGTATTTATCTTCCTCGGGTAGGAACATTGTGACTCCCAATGCTCGTCCACGAGGAACAACAGTAATTTTGTACAGCATGTCGTGTTCTGGCATGCAGTAGCCGACAATCGCATGCCCAGCCTCGTGATAAGCCGTAACTCGCTTTTCCTTGTCCGACATGACCATTGACTTTCGCTCGGCACCCATCATGATCTTGTCTTTGGCCTTCTCGAACTCATCCATTCCGACCAAGCGTCGTCCAGCTCTAGCAGCAAACAATGCAGCCTCATTAACGATATTTTCGAGGTCTGCGCCAGAGAATCCTGGAGTGCCTCGAGCAATAGTGAGTGACTCGACATCTTCCGCCAGTGGTACTCGACGCATATGCACCTTAAGAATCTGCTCCCGCCCGCGTATATCGGGCAGCGGAACTACGATTTGACGATCGAATCGACCAGGTCTCGTCAGCGCGGGATCTAAGACATCTGGGCGATTCGTTGCAGCAATAACAATCACACCGTCATTGGGTTCAAACCCTCCCATTTCGACCAACAGTTGATTAAGGGTCTGTTCACGTTCATCGTGCCCGTTGCCCAAGCCGGCACCACGGTGTCGTCCAACGGCGTCGATCTCATCAATGAACACAATGCACGGTGCATGTTTCTTAGCTTGTTCGAACATGTCACGGACCCGAGACGCACCCACGCCGACAAACATTTCCACAAAGTCAGAACCTGATATCGAAAAGAACGGTACTTTTGCCTCACCGGCGATGGCTTTGGCCAACAGCGTCTTGCCAGTTCCCGGTGGACCTACCATCAGAGTTCCCCGAGGTATTCGACCGCCCAGTTTCTGATACTTTCCTGGGTCTCGCAGAAACTCTACCAGTTCCTGCACATCTTCCTTGGCCTCTTCAACTCCCGCAACATCGGCGAATGTGGTATCCACATTCTCATCCGTAAGCATTTTGGCTTTGCTCTTACCAAACGCCAAAGGACCTCCACGTCCCCCAACTCCCTGAACCTGACGCATGAGCAACATGAAGACGGCAACGATAATGAGAATGGGAAGTATTGCAAAAAAGAGCTGCATCCAGAAACTATTGCCAGTGTCCTTGGTACCCCGAATTTCAACTGTTTTCGTCTTCAGCAAATCGAAAAGCTCTTGGTCGGGAATCGGGAGCTGTACAACTTTGAATTTTGTACCGTTGTGGCGCTCCGCGATGATGATGTCTTGCTTGAACGTCACTTTGGCAACGTTTTCTTGCTCAATTTCAGTCCGAAATGCCGAGTAGCTCAGTTCTTCAGGCTCGGCCCGACCGACAAAGTTATTGAATAAAGTGAGCAGAACCAAGGCTACGATCACCCATAGCAACAGGTTCTTCGCCATCGTGCTCAAATCAAAAATCCTCTCGCCGACGACTCGCCGACTCTTACACAGTATACAAGTGTCCGCATCGTCTCAATCACATCGAACTTGCTGCACACAAAGTAGTTGTAGTGTCAAACCAAGCAATTTCAAGACTGTCAGACCAGAAAAGTCTTTACATTCGTTCGTTATAGACAAGCTCATGGCCTCAAAATTTCAAAAAACAATGGTTAAGCACAAGCCGGGGGTGTAAATTTCGTAGTGCACATCAACAGTAACATCCTCGCATGCTAAAGAGATGCAATAGGAGTTCAACTGGTCACTGAATGGGCTACTTCGCGACGGTTGAGGCCGATGGACTCGTTCTGACTTTCAGATATGTTCGATGCGTTTGATCAGGTATTCCTTCTGCATCAAGTCCTCGCCGACAGAAAAGCTATCGTCTTGCTTCATCCCAATCATCGCTTTTGCTAACGGCGCAACATTAGAAATTGTCCCTGCTTTGATATCAGCCTCGTCCTCGCCGACGATGCGATATCTGACTTCTGTTCCCGATTCCATCTCTTCAAGCGTCACGGTAGATCCAAAAATGACCGTGCCTGTGTTTGAAATCTTTGAGATGTCAATGACTCGAGCGTTTGAGAGTTGAGTTTCCAAATAACGGATTCGGGCTTCCATCATTCCCTGTCTTTCCTTCGCAGCGTGATAGTCGGCGTTTTCTCTTAGATCGCCCAATTTGCGTGCTTCTCCGATGGCGCGCGAGGCTTCGGCTCGTCCATGCTTGAGCTGGTTCAATTCCTTGCGAAGTTGCTGCTCCCCTCTGACAGTCATGGGTTTAGGCACAGTATTTCACCTCTCTACAGTTCTTGCAGTCTCCTTACAGTACTGGAACGACCGTAGGGTATAGCATGACAAATCGCCGCACCTCCAGCGAGCGTTGTTGTGTAGGTCACGCTATTCTGAAGTCCTAGCCGCCTGATCACAGCAGAATCTGCAATGGACTGACGTCCCTCTGTGGAATTAACAATTAGTTTCACGTCTCTATTCTTCATCAAGTCTGTTACATCCGGCCGTCCTTCCGTAACCTTATTCACAACTTCCGATTGAATTCCATGGCTCTCAAGCACGGCTGAAGTACCTCTAGTGGCTACGAGATCGAATCCGAGATCAACAAGCTCTTGGGCAACTTCAGCCACATGTGGTCGATCAGACTCTTTTACGCTGATAAACGCCAGTCCTTCTGTCGGTAAAGTGGTTCCAGAAGCCAGTGTGGCTTTTGAAAACGCCTCTGCAAAGGAATCTCCTATACCCATGACTTCTCCCGTGGACTTCATTTCGGGACCGAGTATGGGATCGACACCCGGAAACTTTGCGAATGGAAACACTGACTCTTTAACAAATATATGAGCTGGTCTTACCTCATTGGTTAATCCCTGCGACTCCAGTGACACTCCAGCCATACACCGAGCAGCGACTTTGGCGAGGGAGAATCCAATGCACTTTGAAACAAACGGAACAGTTCGTGAAGCTCTTGGATTCACTTCCAGGACAAAGATGTTGCCCGCTTGAACAGCCATTTGAACGTTCATCAGTCCAACCACGCTAAGTTCATGCGCCAGCGCTCGAACTTGCTCTCGAATTTCATCTTGAATGGCGGTGCTGAGACTGTGAGGAGGAAGGGAACATGCCGAATCTCCCGAATGAATTCCCGCTTGTTCAATATGCTCCATGATGGCACCGATTAGTACATCGTGCCCATCCGAAACCAAGTCAACATCGACCTCAACGGCCTGATCAAGAAACTGATCAAGCAGAACTGGAGATGTATTAGATTCGGGAATGGCACTCGCCAAGTAGCGACGTAGTTCGGTTTCGTTGTAAACAACCTCCATCGCACGTCCTCCAAGGACATAGGATGGCCGCACGATTAGAGGAAATCCAATCTGTCCGGCTGCTTCAATTCCCTGTTGAATTGTGCTCACCGTGCGGTTCAAGGGCTGACGCAATCCAGCCTGGTCTATGACGTTTTGAAATCGCTCTCGATCTTCAGCTCTATCAATGGCGTCCGCGCTAGTACCGATGATGGGCACGCCAAGTTCCGTGAGCTTATCTACCAGCTTAAGCGGAGTTTGACCGCCAAACTGAACAATGACGCCGGCTGGATTCTCTACATCGATAATCGCAAGCACGTCTTCAAGAGTCACAGGTTCGAAATAGAGACGATCTGAAGTGTCGTAGTCCGTAGAAACCGTTTCTGGATTGCAGTTGACCATGATTGTTTCAAATCCGTCCTCGCGCATGGCGAGTGCGGCATGCACGCAACAGTAGTCAAACTCGATCCCCTGACCTATCCGATTCGGACCTCCTCCCAGAACCATAACTTTCTTTTCGTCGCTCGGGTCCGACTCGCAGAAATCCTCATAGGTCGAGTAGAGGTACGCCGTGCTGGCGGGAAACTCAGCAGCACAGGTGTCCACCCGTTTGTAGACGGGTCGGATTCCCCACGTCTTTCTTGTGACACGGACGTTGTCCTCGTGACAGCCCAATAACTCAGCCAGTCTCATGTCCGAAAAACCGTCTCGTTTCAACGCGCGCAACTCGTCGGGATGAATGTCTTTGATCGTTCTTCCCTTCAATGCCTGTTCTGACTGAACAAGCTCATGAATTTGGGCAAGGAACCATCGATCAATACGAGTGGCGTCGTACATTTCCTCCACTGACACGTTGTGTCGAAATCCGTCGGCCACATAGAGAATTCGATCTGCCCCGGGCTGCCTGAGCTCAGCGAAGAGATCTCGCCTGAAGTCCCCGTTTTGAACTTGGATTTTTGTGTTCAAACCGCTGATTCCGGTCTCCAGACTTCGCAATGCTTTTTGAAACGACTCCTTGAACGTGCGTCCAATCGACATTGCTTCACCGACCGACTTCATCTGCGTTGTCAGTCTGTTCTCAGCTTGTGAGAATTTCTCAAAAGTGAATCTAGGTATTTTCGTCACAACGTAGTCAAGAGTCGGTTCAAAAGATGCCGGCGTTACACCTGTTATGTCGTTGATCAATTCGTCCAACGTGTATCCCAGGGCTAGTTTGGCAGCCACTTTCGCTATTGGAAACCCTGTTGCTTTGGACGCGAGCGCTGAAGATCGAGAAACTCGGGGATTCATTTCAACTACGATCATGCGACCTGAGTCAGGATCGACCGCAAACTGAACGTTTGATCCACCAGTTTCAACTCCAATTTCCCGCAGGACGGCGATCGAAGCATTTCGCATGAGCTGATACTCCTTATCCGTCAGGGTCTGGGCTGGAGCAACAGTTATGGAATCTCCTGTATGAATTCCCATTGGATCGACGTTCTCGATCGAACATATGATGATGCAGTTGTCCTGTTTGTCCCGTACAACCTCCATTTCGTACTCTTTCCAACCAAGCAACGATTCGTCAATTAGCAATTCATTTGTAGGAGACAAACGCAATCCACGATTGCAAATTTCGACAAATTCCTCTCGGTTGTAGGCGATTCCTCCGCCGGAACCGCCTAGAGTGAACGAAGGTCGAACGATACAGGGATAGCCTAATTCTCGTTGTACACGCAATGCGTCTTCAAGACTGTGTGCAATCCCCGATTTAGCGGTTTCCAAGCCAATGTTGTGCATAGACTTGTCAAATAGTTCGCGATCTTCAGCCTTATCTATCGACTCCCGACTTGCGCCGATCAATTCGACATCGTATTTCGCTAGTATCCCTTCGCGGACTAGATCCAGAGCGCAATTCAAGCCCGTTTGACCTCCCATCGTAGAGAGCAGCGCATCCGGCCGTTCACGTTGAATGATTTGAGCGACCGTTTGCCATTCGACAGGTTCTATGTATGTTGCGCTAGCCATGGTGGGGTCGGTCATGATGGTTGCGGGATTGGAATTGACCAGAATTACTCGCAATCCTTCTTCCATCAGCGCCTTGCAGGCTTGAGCACCCGAGTAGTCAAATTCGCATGCTTGTCCGATTACGATTGGCCCTGCTCCAAGAATGAGCACCGAATCGATGTCTGATCGTTTCGGCATCGCTATCTACCTTGCGTTCGCCATCAAATGGACAAATCGATCGAACAAGTAGCGACAGTCTTGAGGACCCGGGCTCGCTTCAGGATGACCTTGAAAACCAAAGGCAGGCAGGTCAACGTGGGCCAGTCCCTGTGGGGTACCGTCGAATAGCGATTTGTGGGTCAGTTCAGCGGTAGCCGGGATTGACGCTTCATCCACACAGAACCCATGGTTTTGGCTTGTGATAATCACTTGGCCGGTCTTCAAATCCTTTACTGGATGGTTTGCACCATGGTGGCCGTGCTTCATCTTCATTGTCTTGGCTCCGACAGCAAGAGCTAATAATTGCATTCCAAGACATATTCCGAACATCGGTATACGTGAATCTAGGAAACTTCGAATCGCATCGACAGCATAGATACAAGGATCGGGGTCGCCTGGTCCGTTAGAAAGGAAAATGCCGTCTGGTTTATGCGAGAGTGCTTGGGCAGCGCTCGTCTGTGCTGGTACAACCACGATTTCGCAACCGCGATCCACTAGCAGCCGCAAGATGTTTCGTTTAACGCCAAAGTCGTAGGCGACCACCCGAAAATTGCGACTATCACCTCTTCGATAACCCTTGCCAAGTTGCCATCCACCTTCGGTCCATCGATCTTCGGACTGCCTCGTCACCTCTTTGGCCAGATCCATACCTTCAAGCCCTGGAAATTCTTGGGCAAATTGGATTGCTTGTTCTTCGCTGTGGTTGGTACCGGCAACTATGCATCCCGCCATCGAGCCCTGTTCGCGAAGAATGCTCGTCAATCTACGTGTGTCTATGTCTGCAATTGCGACAACGTTTTCTCTTTGGAGAAACTCAGAAATGGATTGTTGAGCTCTAAAACTACTAAGAACTTGCGGTACATTGCGGACGACGAGACCGTGCGCCCAAACCGATTCCGACTCGTAGTCTTCTGAATTTGTTCCTGTGTTTCCAATGTGAGGATATGTCAACGTAACTATTTGACTGGCGTAGGAGGGATCCGTGAGTATCTCTTGATAGCCCGTTATGGATGTGTTGAACACAACCTCGCCCGTTGACTGACCAAACGCCCCGATAGAAACGCCGCGAAAGACAGAACCGTCTGCCAGTGCAAGCATTGCGGGGATCGGTTGTGTCACGAGGTGCGCAGCACGTCAGGAATGGTTCATGAACAATAGTTTGTATTAGGCGACCTTGGAAAAGTCCCGCCTAGTTTACTGACGACGCAAGCCTAACACGTCACTCATATCATAAAGCCCAGTAAGACCTTGATGTAACTTCTCAGCTACAAAAGTACTTGCCCTAACCGCGCCATTTGCAAAAATCGCTCTGTCGGTCGCACGATGGCTGATTTCAATTCGCTCTCCATCTCCCACAAAAAAAACTGTGTGTTCACCCACAACATCGCCGCCTCGAGCCGAGTGAAACCCAATAGTTCCGCGATTGCGTTTGCCGGTTATTCCTTCACGCCCATAAACTGCCACTTCACTCATGTCAACATCCTTCACCTGTGCAATGAGTTCACCTAATCGGACGGCTGTTCCCGACGGTGCGTCCACTTTGTTGCGATGGTGGGTTTCGAAAATTTCAATGTCAATTTCCGAATCCAAGGCCCGGGTCGCGAGTTCGACCAATTCAAGAGTTATGTTCACGCCAACACTCATGTTGGGCGACAGCACGATTGGTATATGAAATGCGGCTTCTTCTATGCAGGATTTTTGATCGGGTCCGTAGCCGGTCGTACCTATGACCATTCCAACTCTCGTTCGCTTACATGATTGCGACAGATCTTGAATGATGTCAGCGACGCTGAAATCAATTAATACATCTGTACTTTCCAGGACAGCATCGAATTCTCCCTGAACGGGAACCCCAATTTCTCCACAACCCGCGAGAGTTCCCGCATCTAACTCAAGATAGTCGGACTTATTGGAAGCTAACGCCCCGGATACCTGGAGTGCTGGGTGATTATGAACTGACTCGATCAACATGCGGCCCATCCTTCCGGTTGCGCCACAAATGGCAACTGAGATCATGGAAACTCTTGTCTAGTTGGAGGTCAGACTATCAATAAAGTCGCGTACTTTCGCACCGAACGACTTTCCGTGGGGGGTGTGTTTGCTGTCGGTTCCTTCCAGCGTCGTCTCCAATTCCTCAAGTAAGTCGCGTTGTTTCGAAGACAGATTAATCGGCGTCTCTACTACCACTTTGCACAGCAAGTCGCCCTTGCCTCGATCACGTAGGGACGGCGCACCCCGTCCTCGCAGGCGAAAGAGCTTGCCGGTTTGGGTCTCGGCTGGTATGCGCAGTTTCACGCTCCCTTCCAAAGTAGGAATATCAATCTCGGAACCCAGTGCCGCCTGCGTAAAAGTAACGGGCACCTCACACATCAAGTTCTGGTTCTGACGCTCGAAGACTGGATGTGGTCGAACGTCAAAGACTATGTAGAGGTCTCCGGGTGGGCCACCACGTACACCACTTTCTCCCTCTCCAGAGACTCGCAGACGTGTACCTCGGTCAACGCCTGGTGGAACCGTGACGGAAAGTGTTTTTTCCCGCGACACTCTGCCTTGACCTTGACAGCTTCGGCAAGGATTCTGAATGGTTTTACCAGCACCCCGACATCTTGGACATGTCTGCTGCATGAAGAACATTTGCTGTCGAATGGATATTCGGCCGGTACCGTCGCAGTCTGGGCAATTTGTAGCAGAGGTGCCCCGCTCAGCTCCCGATCCATCACATTCATTGCAAGTGCGGAGTGCCGGTATTCGGACCTCCATCTTGTCTCCCGACACCGCTTGCTCCAAATCAATTGTCAATTCGTAGCTGAGATCCGAGCCCCGTTGTTGCTGGGAGCGAGTGCGTCCACGAGTCGAGCCCATGAACATGTCGCCAAATACATGCTCGAGGTTACTGAAAATGTCGTCTAGGCTTGATCCGTTGGCAAAGTTACTAAACCCACCGCTAGCCATTCCTTCAATGCCTTGATGGCCGAAGCGATCATAAGCGCTCCTCTTTTCTTGGTCGGACAGTATTTCAAAGGCTTCCGTGGCCTCCTTGAATCTCTCTTCGGCATCCGGTTGATCGGGATTACGGTCAGGGTGATACTTCATCGCCAAACGACGAAACGCTCGTTTCAGCTCATCGTTGTCCGCTGAGCGTGAAACACCCAAGACTTCGTAGTAGTCGCGTTTTGCCATACAAACCCTTCTACATCAATACCGAGCAACAAATTGCGAGGGCACTACTTGTTCGCAATCTCGCCGGCTCCGCTGTAGTTAGCTTACTTGTCCTTGTCGTCGTCTTTGACCTCTTCAAATTCCGCATCTACCGTGTCATCCGATCCTTGCGATGGACCCCCGTCAGACGAGTCTGTGCCTGGGCTCTCGGGGTTTTGCGCGGATGCGTCCTGGTACATTCTCTGAACCACCGGTTCGGCAACCTTGCTCAACGCGTCAAGTTTCGACTGGATTTGGTCTTTGTCGTCGGTTTTCGCAGCTTCCTCTAGTTCAGTGATAGCAGACTCGATTGAAGACTTTTCGGTTTCTGAAACTTTGTCCCCCAAATCTTCCACCATCTTTCTGGTTGAGTGCACCATGGAATCCGCCTGGTTTCTCAAAGTCACGAGTTCCTCAAACTTTGCGTCTTCCTCTGAATGGGATTCAGCATCCTTGACCATTCGATCGATTTCTTCATCGGATAGACCACTGGACGCTTTAATCACGATCGACTGTTCTTTATTCGTCGCCTTGTCCTTGGCCGCTACGTTCAAGATTCCATTTGAATCAATGTCGAAACTCACTTCGATCTGAGGTACACCCCGAGGTGCTGGTGGGATGTCAGAGAGGTCAAACTGACCCAATGACTTGTTCTGCGAAGCTTGCTTGCGTTCGCCTTGCAGAACATGGATCGTGACGCGAGTCTGGTTGTTTTCAGCCGTGGAGAATACTTGTTGCTTTCGCACAGGAATTGTCGTGTTCTTCTCGATCAATGGACTCATGACGCCACCTAAGGTCTCAATCCCCAACGAGAGCGGCGTAACATCGAGAAGCAGCACGTCGTGAATATCTCGCGACAAAACTGCACCTTGAATAGCAGCCCCCATGGCAACTGCTTCATCTGGATTGACATCCTTTCGAGGTTCCCGTCCAAAGAACAGACGAACTCTTTCCTGTACCAAGGGCATTCTTGTCTGCCCCCCTACTAGAATGACGTCGTCGATGTCGTTGACTGAAATTCCTGCATCCTGTATAGCAGTTCGACACGGATCGATCGTGCGGTCGACAAGATCTTCAACTAGTGATTCGAGTTTGGCTCTCGTAACCTTAACGACCAAATGCTTCGGTCCAGTGTTGTCTGCCGTAATGTACGGCAAGTTGACATCGGTCTCTTGACTGGAAGAAAGTTCTACTTTTGCCTTCTCAGCTGCTTCTTTTAGGCGTTGTAACGCAAGTGGATCGTTGTGCAGATCAATTCCGTTTTGATTTTTGAACTCATCCGCCAAATAATCGATGATTCTCAAGTCGAAGTCTTCACCTCCCAAGAATGTGTCGCCATTGGTCGAGAGCACTTCAAATTGATGGGATCCGTCCACATCTGCAATCTCAATGATTGAAATGTCAAATGTGCCTCCGCCAAGGTCATAAACCGCAATCTTGGCATCCCCGCGGTCCCTATCCAATCCATAAGCCAATGCGGCTGCAGTTGGTTCGTTAATAATTCGTTTCACATCAAGCCCGGCGATTTTGCCCGCATCCTTTGTCGCCTGTCGTTGCGAATCGTTGAAATATGCAGGAACAGTGATCACGGCTTCCGTGGTTGGTTCTCCGAGGTAGTCCTCTGCTGTTTTCTTCATCTTCTTGAGCACTTCGGCGGATATTTGAGGAGGAGCTTTTGCGTCACCGTTCGCTTCCACCCAAGCATCGCCATTGTTGGCTTCAACAATCTTGTAGGGAACCATTTCGGTGTCACGCTGCACAACATCGTCCTTGAATCGACGACCTATCAGCCGTTTGACGGCAAACAGCGTGTTGTCGGGATTGGTAACGGCTTGGCGTTTTGCGCTTTGACCCACGAGGGTTTCACCATTCGCGGTGAACGCGACCACCGATGGAGTCGTGCGATCGCCTTCGGAGTTTTCGATAACGCGAGGTTCCGATCCTTCGAGCAGGGCAACGCACGAATTTGTGGTACCCAAGTCTATTCCGATAATTTTTGCCATTTGAAATCCTATGTTTCAAGTCCAATCTGATTGGGCTTGATTCTTGCTGTATTTGATCTAGAGAATGTAGTGGGGATGATTTAGCCTTATTTCAAGCAATTCGCAGTTCATTCCTCTGATTCATTTGAAGACTGTTCGGCGTCATCCGCACTTGGTGCCTTCGAAACGATTACTTCCGCCTCACGTAGCAGTCGGTCATGAATGAGATAGCCTTTGCGAAATACCTCAACAACCGTGCCCGGCTCAGCATCAGGATGTTCTATCGATGTCATTGCCATATGCCGCTCAGGGTCGAAAACTTCCCCGATTGGGTCGAATTCACTGATCCCGTTTTTTGACATCGCATCGATCAATGTCTTCACCGAGAGTTCGATTCCTTGCAAAACATTTCCGTCGACCCCTTGGTCTTTCGCAGTCTTGATCGCAGTTGCGAAATTGTCCAACGCTGGAAGCAACTCCCTCGAGAATCCTTCTAGAGCGAACTTTCTTACTTGCTCGTACTCCCTTGCGCTTCTTCGTCGAACATTTTCAGCTTCCGCGTGAGCACGCAGTTCTCGATCTTTTGCCTCATCGGCGGCCGCCTTCAATTGCTCAATTCGCAGTTCAAGTTCCTCAATTGCCGGGTCTTGTTCGATTGAATCACCGGCTGATTCTTCGCATTCGTTGGATTGATTGTCCTCGCTCGCATTTGCCGGATCACTGATTTCAGCGTCTTCTTTGGACGATTGATGCTTAACGTTTTCGGTATGGTCACCCATTGGCTCTTCACGGTTATCGGGTGAATCAGGCAACATCGAAACTCCTCGTTCGTTCTAGGTCATAACGACCATATGGGGCCAATGTGGCAAATTTCAAGAATCAGAGTGTTCCAATGCGTTGCCAAGATGACGTGCAGTTGCATCGACCAGCGGGATGACCATCTTGTAGTGCATTCGAGCCGGTCCGACCACTCCCACAACCCCGGCAAACGAACCCTCAATTTCATACTTGGCAGTAATCAAGCTATAGTCATCAAGTGGCGCAAAACCTGGTTCACCTCCGATGTGTAGTTGAACACCATCCGACGAAATGCATTGATCCAGCAGGTGAACAATACTACTCTTGCTCTTCAATGCATCGAGCAGTTCTTGAGCTTCTTCTGATGACGACAGGAGACCGACAAGATTTGTCTCACCTGTAACGACGTAGTCGTGCTCTTCCTCCTCATTTTGCTCAAAGGTCTTTGCTGCTACATCCAGCGCCGTTTGCATGAGATTGTTCATTTTTGATTGATCTTCTCGCATGCTTTCAAGAACCTTCTTTCGAATCTCAAACATCGTGTGTCCGCCAAACTCGTGATTGATGTAATTGGCGGCATGAAGGAGTTCGCTCTCCGTGTATTGCCGTTCTGTTTCGACAACTCGATTTTGGACTTCTCGCTCATTGACCACAAGTACAGCTAGAACTCGCCGTCCCGATAGGGAAAGGAAGTGAATTTGTCTTAATTGAATCTGTTCTGGTCGCGGTGTGGTCACGAGACCTACAAGACTTGACGACTCGGCCAAGAGTTGAGAGGCGGATTCCACTAGTTCATTCGGAGTGAGTCCCTGTTTCAAAGAGCTCTTGAGTCTGGAATCGTCATTAAGATTCAAAGGCTCAAGCGCGATGAGGTGATCCACAAAGAATCGCAGCCCTCTGTTGGTCGGAACTTTTCCTGCCGAAGTGTGCGGCGACGAAACCAGCCCTTTACCTTCCAGATCGACCATGATGTTTCGCACTGTAGCGGAACTGACACGAACCCGTGCCCTATCCGCAATGTGCCTCGAACCGATCGGAGTCCCCATTTGAAGGTACTCTTCGACAAGAAGCCTGAATAGCTCCAGTGCGCGTTCGTCGATTGCAGAAACAATCGAAGCACGAACTATGCCACTGCTACTTGCGTCCACCATAATGTAAAGGGAATGCTCCCGGGTACCAACCTATAAGCTAACACAGCGAAGGCGCAATACGTTTCATGCTAGTCAATTTGTCAGTGCGCAATTTTGCATTGGTAAGAGAGCTTGATCTTTCGTTCGACACCGGACTGACAGTAATCACCGGTGAATCCGGTGCGGGAAAGTCAATTCTGCTCGAAGCACTTTCGCTAGTCCTTGGCAGCCGAGCCCGTCGCGAGCAAACCCGTCCTGGTGAGCAACAATGTGAGGTCACTGCCGAATTCAACATCGAATCATCGGCCCACGCTGCGTCTTTTCTCGCCGAAAACGACCTATCCGACCCAACCGAGTCGTCAAGATGCCTCGTGCGCCGAACCGCACGTGTTGATGGTCGTTCTCGAGCTTGGATAAACGGGACCCAAGTAAACATTGACACCTTAAGAACTCTCTGTACTCCTCTTGTCGCACTTCATGGTCAGTTTGAACAAACGCAATTGGTAGATCCTGGGACTCAGCTTGATTGGTTCGATGACTTCTCGGTCGACCCAAAACTTCGCGAACAGGTTCGCGCAAGATATTTTGCTTGGAGAAATGCTCTTTCAGCTTTCGAATTGGCATCGAGCAAGGCGGGCGCACAATTCAATCAATTGGACCTTCTACAGTATCAGGTAGAAGAACTGGAAGATTTGGACCTCAAAGAAGGTGAGTTTGAAAGCCTTCGCCAAACACACAAACGCATAACACAGTCACAAGAAATTCGCCAGCTACTTCGGGAATCCAAGGAGCTGCTCAGTTCAGGGGTTCAATCGGATCTTTCAGTGTTAACCAAAACCTTAAGTCGCATTGACGACAGCGACAAGTCTTTGGAACAGGCCAAGCAGCTGCTTGAGTCAACGAAGATCCATGCTGAGGAGTGCGAAATGTATCTAAATCAATACTCCAATAATTTAGATATCGACGAACACGACCTCGAAAAAATCGAGAGTCGCCTTAATTCGGTCTATGATGTGTCTAGAAAGCACAGAGTCTCTCCAGATCAGCTGTATGAACGTGCCAAGGAAGTGCACGACCAACTCGATGAACTGAACTCCGCCCAAGAACAGTTGAATGTTCTTCGCGACTTGTCCGAGGATCGTCGCACAGAGTATCTCGCTAAAGCAAAGATGCTCAGCGAGCAACGAGTGGACCGTGTTCCTCAGTTCTGCAATGAAGTTGTCCAAGTACTTGAGCACCTGGCATTGAAGAACGTTCGCCTTGAGGTTTCATTTGGAACAGCCGAGAATTCCAGTGGAATAGACTCGCTTGAGTATTTCGTTTCCACAAACCCAAGCTACGATCCCATGCCGTTGGGGCGCATTGCCTCTGGAGGAGAAATATCAAGAATCGCACTGGCGATCTTGGTAGTCGTGGCACAACGATCCAACCTTCCATGTCTCGTATTGGACGAAGCCGACGTTGGAATTGGAGGAGTAACAGCAGATATGGTGGGTAGAATGCTGAGAACCCTTGCACAAAACAATCAGGTTCTTTGCGTCACACACGCTCCTCAAGTCGCGGCTTTGGGAGGAACCCATATGCATGTCTACAAGACAGATTCCGAAGAGATCCAAGTGGTCGCTCTAAACGATGTCGACCGTGTAGACGAAATTGCACGGATGGTTGCGAGCAGGGCAGTCGATGAAGAAAGTAGAAAATATGCGCGAACTCTTATTGCGAATGCGCAGTCTTAATGGTTGGGACAGAACAGACTCGGCCGGCGTGTTTAGCGGAATATTGCCATGAAATCAATTTTTCCAAAAATCAGTTTGAAATTACTTGGGGTGGCTGTCTTTTGTATCGCTACTTTGATCCTGGCCAGTTCATGCAAGGTGCCAGGAATGCACCGTCCATCGCTTCAGCAGGGAAATCTACTCACTCAAGATATGGTGGATGAACTAGAGCCTGGCATGACCAAGGAGCAGGTTGAGTTTGTGTTGGGGCGACCTGTCCATCTCAATACGTTTAACGTAGATCACTGGGACTATATCTACACGCTTGAAGATCGACGTGGCAACAAGACACGCAGACACCTATCCGTCAAATTTGAAGACGATGTACTCACCGAAATCGGCGGGGACTACAAGCCAAGCGAAGAGACCGAAGCAGAAGAGACCTCGACAATTGATGATCCCGCACAAACTGAACCCACAGAAGAGGATACTGTTGAATTTTCAACGGAAGACACGCCACACGATGCTGATTGAGTTCTCTGCCTTAGCGGTCAGCGTTCATCCGGCGTAACTGCATTGGATCGTGGTCCAACCCGCGTAGCACCTCAAGTCGATCTCCTTCAGCCAGTTCGTAGTTGCTATCAACTACCTTTCCCCAAACTGAATATCCATCCGCTCGATCTATTGGAGCGCTCTCAAACACATCAAGAGTTGCAGCAATTCTTAGCGCTTGTGCGACTGTACATCCTTTCTCACAGTCAACGTCAGCGCTCCAGGACTGAGACGTAGTCGCATAAACGACTTCTATTCGCACGGTGTACACATCTGGCGTGCTCGCTTCGTAAAAGCTGACATTACCCTATCAATTGCAATGTCGAGCGCACGTGGACCGACAATTCGGAGCAAAGCTCCTTCAAATTCGAAACAAAGATTCAGAGTGGCTTTACAGCCCATTTGCAAGTCGACGAATTTCCATTCGCCATCAAAACTAGCAAAAGGACCTCGAATCAGATGAAGGCCAATTCTTGTGAATGGGTCCAGTTCGTTTCTAGTGACAATTTCCGAATGACGTCCTGCCGTGACAACTTTCAGCTTCGCAACTACATCATTACTTTCTCGTTCAAGGACACGGGCTGTGCGACACCAAGGCAAGAACTCTGGGTAATTCTCAATATCCGCAACCAAATTGAAAATGTCCTCAAGAGCGAATGGCAACAGTACGCTACGCTCGATGTGGTGTGATTTCAACCGTTCGACACTAAGAATGGAATTAGAAAGTGGAGTGCCGGAATGTGTTCGACTATTGTTAGAACGAAAACCAAACCAATTGCGATAGGACCTACAACGCAGATCAATGCCGCCCAAGTATTTCGAGCCCAAGTGGTATTGATCTCGAGTACACTCCAAACTTTCTTCCGAGGCAAGAAATAGCCCACGAATACTACGATGGCTAGTCCTCCTAAAGGAAGAAAGAACCATGTTGTGATTTTGTCCAGGAAGTCAAATATAGTCCACCCAAATAATGGCTTGAATCCGCTCAATAGATTGAATGACAACACAGAGCCTAGTCCAAGCACCCAAGTAATGGCACCAATTGACACAGCGACTTTCACGCGACTCACGTTGTACCTTTCAACAAAGTAAGCCAATGCCGGTTCCGTCAACGAAATTGCGGACGTGAAGGCAGCAAATGCAACGAATAAAAAGAAGAGCCCTCCGAAAATCGAGCCGAACGGCAAATCCGCAAACGCAACCGGTGCGGTCGCAAACAAAAGACCTACCGATTGATCCGGGGCAAGACCGTCCGCAAATACGATTGAAAATATCGCTAGTCCGGCGACCAACGCCACAACGGTGTCTACGATCACAATGATTCCTACCGCCGACTTTACCGACTGTGCTTGAGGCATGTATGCACCGTACGCCATGATCGCTCCCATGCCAATGGACAAAGTGAAGAAAGCATGTCCCATCGCTACCAACAAGCTGTTAAGCTTGAGTTTGCTGAAGTCAACTTGAAACATGAACTTGAACCCTTCCCAGAATCCCCCTTGTGCAATTCCGTAAATTAGAAGGACGATGAGAAGTACGAATATCAAAGGCATGCAGATTCGAATTGCGAGTTCGAGACCTTTGTTTACTCCTCGCGCGACGACATAAATGGTCACTGCCATAAAGAGTGTGAACCAAAGAAACACTTGCCATGGCGAAGCAAGGAAAGAACCAAAGGCACTACCGATAGCTTCGGCATCCTGGCCGACAAACTCACCTGAAAAAAGTCGCCAAACGTAGTACGTAATCCAACCTGCAATGACGGCGTAAAAGGAAAGAATGATGATTCCACCAATCGTTCCCGCCCATCCGATCAACGACCAATTAGGTGAGCGATTGTTTTCACGAGCCAGCTTCAATACTGAGTTTATGGGACTCATGCGACCTTCGCGGCCTAGCATGATTTCGGCCATCATCACCGGAAATCCGATCAGGCAAATACAGATGAGATAGACGAGCAAAAAAGCTCCGCCTCCGTTCTCCCCCGTAATGTAAGGAAATTTCCAAATATTGCCGAGACCTACGGCTGAGCCTACAGCGGCAAGGACGAAGAGAGCTCCGCTAGACCACATTCCGTGTTGGGATTGGTTCTGGTTTTCCGCCATTCCGCTTGTATCCTCCCTTCTCAAATTTGAAGCATGCTAGCCTCTCGTAATGGCTACGATTCTAACAGCGAAATTCACCATCTGAATGGGTGGCAGACTAGGGCCACACTGCAACCGCTCAAATCCATAATAGAGATCCCACGGGAATCAGGAACCGCAAAGAATGATTGGCTTTCTTGTGATATTCGCCGTTTACAATCGCCAAATCTCAGGATTCCACTGCAGCTAAACCGCCCTAGACACGTTTTCATGGCAACGCCCCCAACTAAATCCCGAATCATTGCGCGAAATCGCCGAGCACGCTTCGACTACACCTTTGAACGGTTGTTTGAAGCCGGACTTGTACTGGAAGGATGGGAGGTGAAGAGCATTCGCGCAGGCAGCGCAAACATCACCGACGCTTACGTGACAATGCGAGAAGGAGAAGCGTACATATGTGGCCTGAGAATCCAGCCATTGCTGAGTGCGTCCAGCCATATCGTCGCGGACGCCTCCCGCGACAAGAAACTGCTACTTCACGCCCGAGAATTGGCACAAATATACGCAGGAATCCAGACTCGCGGTAGGACGTGCATTGCTCTTTCTCTCTTTTGGAGTGGAAAACACGTCAAGTGTGATATCGGATTGGCTCTGGGTCGCAAGAAGCATGACAAACGAGCGGCTTTACGTGAGCGCGACCTTCTCCGCGAGAGGGATCGAGAAGCCAGTGAACGCCCCTAACGATTGTGCCAATCATCCTAGCCGCGTCCCGAATAAGGCATCTTTGAGGCAATAACGGTAAGGAACTGAACATTTGCATCCAGAGCAAGGCTGTCCATGTAGAGAACTGCGCGAGCGACTCCATCTACGTCAAACGTCGGTTCAGGCTTGCGTGTGCCGTCCGGTTGCAACGCACCATCTCCCATTTTTGATGTCATTTCAGTACCAGCGTTGCCAACGTCAATTTGACCGCAGACTATGTCAAATTCCCTGCCATCCAAGGAAGTGGACTTGGTCAATCCAGTCAGCGCATGTTTGGTGGAAGTATACGGTGCAGAAAACGGCCGAGGCACTTGGGCCGAAATCGACCCATTGTTAATGATTCGGCCACCCCTCGGAGTCTGATACTTCATTATTTTCATTGCGGCACGAGTACAGAGAAACGCTCCAGTGAGATTCGTCGCAACTACTCGTTCCCACTGCGATAGAGCAATTTCCTCCATGGGCACAGCAGGTGCGCCAGTGCCAGCGTTGTTAAAGAGCAAGTCGACACGTCCAAACGCCGACAAGGTGACGTCGAACAGACGAGTTACATCGCTTTCGACTCCGACATCCGACCGAACTGTCACCAATCGACTCCCAGCATCAGCATCCTTCTCAAGATCTTCAAGTTTCGAAGTACGCCGACCCGTGGCAACGACTGAATATCCTGAATCAAGTAGCGCTAACGTTGTCTGCTTGCCAATCCCGGTACCCGCTCCCGTTACAACAGCAATCTTTCCCAATCTGAACTCCTTCTGCTCTAGTTTTAAAAGCCGCGTTGGTCACGGCAAATGCTCGACAGTTTCTTGTGGTGTCTGTCTACAACTCCAATGCAATAGAAAAATCTTCGATTCCTTCCCACCGCCCCGGATTGGAGTTTCTCATTCTGACAATAGTTCGAATCACCTCGGGATTCGCAAGGCCGTGGGGAGCATTCCCCTGCAAGGCACGAATTACATTCTCCGCTTGCCGTACGGGACATTCCGTGAGAAAACGAGGCGAAATCCCAGCGATGTGGGGTGTAAGAATCACATTTGGTAGCTTGAGAAGCGGATCATCAGCTGGAATTGGTTCAACTTCCGTTACATCCAAAGCTGCCGCTTCTATTTGTCCCGTGCTCAGGGCATCGGCTACGTCGGCTCCATTGACAATTGATCCTCGCGCTGTATTTACCAGCAATGCTGTGCTCTTCATCTTTTTCAAGGCTTCGGCGTTGATCATGTGCCTGTTGGCCTTGGTAGCCGAACAGTGAATGGTCACAAAATCTGCCGTTGATAGGAGTTCGTCGAATTCAACCATCCGCACTCCGTAGAGATCGCCGGTCAGTTGGTCCACATACGGATCGTAAGCAATAACCTGCCCTGGACCAAACCCGCGAACCCGTTGGGCAAACGCCCGTCCAATATTTCCAAATCCAATGATGCCCACGGTGTGACCCGCGATACACCTTGGTAC
>JAPOXO010000007.1 GCA_026707045.1 Gammaproteobacteria bacterium
CGCATGCGGGCTTCAGGAATCGAAACGATTGAAGGGAAGCAGCGCATAGTGGTGGAACTGTATGACAAGTTTTTCAGAAATGCCTTCCCACGCATGACGGAGCGCCTGGGAATCGTGTACACCCCGGTCGAGGTGGTGGATTTCATCATCCATTCCGTTAACGATCTATTGCAACAGGAGTTTGGACAAACGCTGGGATCAGAAGGTGTACATATCCTGGATCCCTTCGTCGGTACGGGAACCTTCATCACCCGATTGATGCAGAGCGGTCTGATCCAGCCGGAAGAGTTGCCGCACAAGTACAAACATGAAATTCACGCCAATGAGATTGTATTACTGGCTTACTACATTGCAGCGGTAAATATTGAGACGGTATACCACAGTCTTGTCAGGAAAAAGGACATTGAATATCAGCCGTTTGAGGGGATCTGTCTGACAGACACCTTCCAGATGTATGAGTCCGAAGACATGCTGGATGCGTTCTTGCCGGACAACTCGGAACGGCGCAAGCGGCAAGTGGCCTTGCCGATCAAGGTCATTATGAGTAACCCGCCGTATTCATCAGGTCAAAGAAGTGAGAATGACAATGCAAAGAATGTCACTTATTCCTCATTGGATAAGCGTATTGCGAAAACCTATGCCATGCATTCAGTCGCCACTTTGCAAAAAAACCTTTACGACAGTTACATTCGAGCCATTCGATGGGGTTCGGATCGATTGGGTGATGCTGGAGTGATGGCCTATGTAACCAATGCAGGCTGGATCGACAACAAAGCTATGGATGGGTTACGCAAATGTTTGGTGGAGGAGTTTTCAGACTTGTATGTGTTTCATCTGCGTGGAAATCAAAGAACCTCAGGTGAAACTTCTCGAAAAGAAGGTGGCAAAATTTTTGGTGTGGCAGTCGTGCACCAATTGCAATTACGGTGCTGGTGAAAAATTCTAGTGCCAAGGAACTTGGAAAAATACATTTTCATGATATTGGGGATTATCTCAGTCGGGAGGAGAGCTCGATATTGTTCGAAAATTTGGAAGCACTCAAGAGATAACTGAGCAAGATGGTTGGCAGACGATTGTGCCTGACGAAAACCATGATTGGCTAAATCAGGTAAATCCAGATTTCGATCGATTCTTAGCCTTAGGTGCAAAGAAAGATAGGTCAGCCTTGCGAATGTTCAAGAATTATTCTCAAGGTGTGTTGACTGCTCGCGATGCGTGGTGCTACAGCGCCTCTAAGAGCTTAGTAGAGCGCAACATCAATTCGATGATTGAGTTCTACAATTCGGAAAGGGTTCGGTACAACAAAGCCTCTGATCATGAAAAGCTTGATGTAGCCAAATTTATTGACAGCGATTCAACTAGAATCAGTTGGACTCGGGCACTAAAAAAAGACCTAGGAAAAAACAAAACCCTAGCTTTTTCTGAAGGTGAAGCACTGATATCAACTTATCGGCCTTTCTCCAAACAATGGATGTACTACGGAAGAAGACTGAACGAAATGGTATATCAAATGCCGCAGATCTTCCCAAACGCGAAAGCGGAGAACCGGGTGATTTGTGTTACAGGCATTGGTGCCACAGCTGGATTTTCTGCCTTAATAGTGCATGCTGTTCCAAACTTCCATACATTGGATTCAGGTCAATGTTTTCCATTGAAGCTCTATAAAAAGATTGAGACGAGTCGTGATGATGATCTGTTTGAAGGTTCAGGCAACCCTCAGTACCGGGTTCAGGATGGTATCAGTGATCAAGCACTGACACATTTTCAGACAGCATATCCTGGCGAAACTATCAGTAAAGAAGATCTGTTCTATTATCTGTATGGGATTTTGCATTCAGAAGACTACCGCACCAAATACAAGAACAACCTGATGAAACAACTGCCCCGGCTTCCTGTCGTCACGGACGTTGAAGATTTTCGAGCTTTCTTGGCTGCTGGATATGCATTGGCAGAATTGCACTTGGGGTATGAAACTGTCGATCCATGGCCAGTGACGATCAACGATGGGAAAGGCCTGCCAGATGGCGTGGAACCTGAACGTCTATATCGTGTTGAAAAGATGAAATTTGGCGGTGGACACGGCGCTAAAAAAGATCGGACCAAGATTGTCTACAATCCCTATATCACAATCTCTGACATTCCCTTGGAGGCTTATAACTATGTTGTCAACGGCAAGCCTGCCATTCAGTGGGTGATAGAGCGCCAGAATGTGAAAACAGACAAGGCCAGCAGGCTTGTAAATGATACCAACCACTATGCTATTGAGACAATGGGGAACCCTGCATACCCAATGGAACTGCTACGACGCATTATTCGGGTATCCATGGAAACTTTGGAAATAGTAAGGGATTTGCCACCATTACAAGCTTGAATACGTTTGATTTGGTGATTTCAAGCTAGGAGCTTGACAAGGAAGCCCGATCGCAGTCGGAATGCGGCGACTGTCACATGATCAATGTCACCTTGGGGTTGTTCCTCAGATATTCTTTTGAACTGAGGGAGATAGCATCCATGAGAAGTTCCCTATTTTTGTCTTTTTTCTGATGGTTCTTTGCAATAGGTGGCCAGGAAGTCAGAAAAAACCTGATCGTCCCAAAAGAAAAGTGCCTAACGCTTCAACAGCCCGCTTGGCATCCATCATCAATATCTCATTAGGCAGTAAATTCTCATCCTCAGTTCGTTGTAGTAACGAAGAAGAAGAGCCGGGAGGACGAAAATGTGCTTGTGCATTTCTTATTTTGCGAAGACGTTGAAACGTCTCCAAATCCCCACCTGAAATCATTCCACGCTCATGTGCTTCTGAAAGAAGTTCCGATAATCTGGCCTCTTTCGCTTTCTCCCAACCTGACGCAAAAAGTCGGCCTGCTACTTCCCATTCAATACACGCCAATGAAAGTAATACAGTCGACAAGTACAAACCTTGAATATAGGCACAACGTACTTCTTCAAATGACTGTAAAGAATATTCTCCACCACAAAAAAATATCCCATCTTCAGGTAATTGAAGGGCCTCCAAAATATAGCTAGTGCGGCGTGCACGCGATTCACGACTAGCTCCGTCGCTAGTTTCCAACTCCGCAATTCGTTCAGTAGTACTCACTTTGTTCATCAATCTATTCCCATACCTTCAGGAGCGTTGGTCGAAAAGTTCAACAGTCAAATCAAGCGAATTATTGGTAATGTCCCGTTCCGTATAAATCACCACAATTACAAATTCCTTGCCCGTATCTGTGTTCTAAGTTTGTATTATAGGTTGTCGGTCGTCATCGCATGCACTATCCAAAACATTGTCGATACAATATATACTTCGATCCGCTCAGACTACCAGATTAGATTTCAGCTAGTTTACTTTCACTCCCATGAAATTGTTTATTTGAGGTGGTTCATGGAAAAAATTAATTGGCAGACCAAGCGTCTCTCAGTGGTAAACCTTTTTCTTGACGAAGAGAATCCTCGTCTTGGAAGAGAAACAGGTGGGCAAGCTCCTCGAGAGATTATTCAATACCTTTTTGATCACGACAAGGCATTGGATGTTGCGCGCAGTATTGCCATTCACGGATACTTTGAGAATGAACCTCTTCTTGCGATACGAGATGGGCGACATCATGTGGTTGTGGAGGGGAACCGTCGTCTTGCGGCACTGAAAGCACTGAAAGAACCATGGCTGCTGATGGGCAAAATTGGAAGGCAAGTCGAACGACTTTCCAGACAGGCCAACCTTGAAGCAATTTCCAAGGTTCCTGTAACTATTGCTCCCAATCGTCGCTCTACAGATCGCCTGATCTCCGTTCGTCACATTGGTACTCCAGTACTCGCATGGCAGGCAGAGAATCGTGCGAGCTTCATACTGTCCAAACTTGAAGAAGGATACAGCAACGATGAACTCCATGATGTACTTGGTTTCACCGAACAAGACATACAAAAAGCCAAGCAAACCAGAGCTATTGCCGAAATGGCACGCGCGCTTGATTTGCCTGATGAGATAAAGGCTAAAGTCGACAATCCCCGTGTGAAATTGTTTAGTACTCTTGAGCGGGTTTTTGATTCTTCAGTGGGGCGTGAGTTTCTCAAGGTTATACCTGATGCGGAACACGGACTTCGTGGAGTGACGACGAAAAAGGAATTCCTACGAGCCTTTACGAATCTTGTAAAAGACATCGCCTTGCAAAAAGAAACATCGCGATCCTTGAATACAAACGCAAATATTCGCGAATACTTTGAGAAGCGCAACCCAGATTCTGTTGCCATTAAAAAGCGAGGGAAGTTTGTGCCCGGAGATATTATTCAAGGAAAGTCGGTTACTAGTCCCAAGCCTCCATCGCCGCCCGAAAAACCGAAACCCACGAGCAAAACCGTGTTGCCGAGCAGTCTCAAGGTTAGGTTTGGGAATGATCGACTTGTCGATATTCGGCGGGAATTAATTGCATTAAAACGAAGCAAATATCCAAATGCAGGTGCAGTTTTGCTTCGCGTATTTCTGGAACTTGCCATCAAAGAATATCTCCAATCTACCGGTGAATTACAGCTAATAACCAAAAAGCTCAAGGCAAAGCGAAAGCTCCCTTCATACGGTATGCCGCCGATGAAGATACTTGCACAAAGAATTACTGAAATAGCCAAAAGGCGCTTGAGTAAAGCAGATGCAACTATGGTTGAAAAGGCCCTGCGTCATGATCCAGCGGCCCCATTTTCCATTAATGATCTCCACGCCTTTGTGCACCACACTGACTTTCCGGGTGAACGCGATATCCTTCAGTTCTGGAAACGTACCGAGCCACTTTTTCGGATGATGCTTGAACAGGGACCGGAGGATCCCAACAAGTGAGAGTAGCAAGTCCGCTTCGATATCCTGGCGGAAAATCGGTGATGGCTGATTTATTAAGTGAGATCAGAAGGCTAAACAAGTTCACACATCTGGCTATTGCTGAACCTTTTGCTGGTGGTGCTGGAGCATCGTTGACACAACTTTTCATGGAGGAGACAAAGGAAATTTATATTAATGATGCGGATACTGCGATTCATGATTTTTGGTGGAGCCTCGTTAATCAGCCCAAGAAGTTTCTCAATCTTTTGTCCAACGTGCAGATTAGTATGGCGGAATGGAAACGCCAACGAGATGTTTACAAGCGTTCTGGTCGTGTTTCTCGAATTCAAAGAGGATTTGCAGCTTTTATTCTTAACCGCTGTAATCGCTCGGGTATAGTTGTAAACGGCGGTCCAATAGGTGGAATCAAACAATCCGGGAAGTGGAAGCTTGACGCTCGATTCAATAAGGTGAACCTTCAACGCAGGTGCGAAAAGGTTGCTGAATACAGAGAGCGGATCAACGTATCTTGTTACGATGGCATAGAGTTTTTTGAACGGACAAATCCAGAAACGACAATGTATTTTATTGACCCTCCTTATTTCGAGAAGGGCCCAACACTTTATCTCAATACTCTCGATGAAGAATATCACCAAGCACTTGCAAATTGTCTAAGGCAAATGAAAGATAAAGCATGGGTTTTGACTTATGACGACTGCCCTAAGATCCGCGCGATGTACCGAACTTGGGCCCATATCCAACCTTACTCTTTGCGCTACACGGCCAATAAACGCCGACATGGCAACGAGATTCTTATTGTACCTAAGTGGACACAACTCCCATCTACGCAAGATACAGCAGTCCTTAGATGGTAGCTACATGTTAGAAACCGATGTCGTCGTACCCACAAAACTTGATTCAGTTTTGATTTGCGAAAATCAGGGGGCAAAATAAGCCTGCAAGGAAGTCAGTACTATCAAGGGAGCGGTTTTTGGGTTGGCAGCTGACAATATGACAGTGAAGAAGACTTATGCCACTATTGATGACCGACGATCGCAATTCTGAGGCCACGAACCAGCCAGGGACTCATACGAAGGGTACGCGTTTTGTTGAGAACATTGCGACCACGCAATTCCTCATACCAAGAGGCAAATTTCTCAGCGGGGATTCCAGCTCGGTATGTAATCTCCATCTCTGAGAGATTTTGCAGTTTAAATTCGG
>JAPOXO010000083.1 GCA_026707045.1 Gammaproteobacteria bacterium
CTTCGTTCTTAATTTGAGCCGCCTCTTCGGCGTACTCTTCAGCTGTAGCGTACACGGCGGAACTCGCATAAGCTGGCACTGAGTTTCTATACGACCCAATCAGCTTATGAATTGGTAGTCCAAGGGAGTTTCCCGCGAGATCCCAAAGAGCGACATCCACAGCACCTATTGGGCGAATCAAAGATCCGCGAGTTCGGCGCATCATGTCGCTCCAAAGTCGCTCTCGATCAAAAGCATTCTGACCTACAAGCATGGGCTTGAGAGCATCAATCAACACTCTCGCATCGCGTTGTCCCGATCCTAACGCCGAACCCAAAAACGAATGGCCGACATTACCGTCTTCAGTAGCGATTCTTATCAACGACATGACCGTTGAGCCTGCCTGAGAGCTAGTTATCGTTCGTGTGTATCGAGTAGGAGGAATGTTCTCCCACTTCCATAAAGTAGCTGTTACATCAGAAATCCTCATAGTTCACACCGATTGCGTTTTTGTTTGCTGAAGTTAATCTCAAGCAATTCTTGGCCACTGAACTTTTGAAGCGTTGAGACTAGTCAAGAACTCCATCCAACAATGCCTTGCCCACAACCTTCACAGCTAGAGTCTCTTCAGCACCTTCAAAGATTGACAAGACGCGAGCGTCCACGAAGAGCCTACTCACAGTTGATTCTTCCGCATAGCCAATACCGCCATGAAGTTGAACGGCTTCTCTAGTCACCCATTCCGCGTATCTGCAGGAAAGAAGCTTGACCAAACTAGCCAGAACTTGCCCCTTTTTACTCTGGACGATCGGCGCAACTGCATACGAAAACTGTCGCGTCCCAACCAAATACATCATCATTCTTACAAGCTTTGAAATCGTTAACGGGTAGGAATTGAGCGAATTTCCAAACACTACGCGATTTTCACAGTGTGTGAAAGATGCTTCATACGCTGATTGCATTAAACCAACTGCTCTAGCTGCGGTTTGAAGGCGTCCGGCAGAAAATCCTCGCATTGTGTAGTAAAAACCTTTATCGACACCGTTTTCCATTCCTACGAGGCTATCTGAGGGAACGAAAAAGTCATCGAAAAACATCTCGAAGGAGTGCATTCCTCGATAGCCAAGCGTTTCAATCGCACGGCCTGATACTGATCCTCCGCCGGGAGATTCGTGCGTAAAGGCTAGTGAATCGCTAGAGGGCTTCTCAATTAGAAAAAGGGACAGTCCACGATGTGGAGGTGTTGCATTTTCGTCCGTGCGGGCCAAAACAAGAATTAATCCAGCCTTTCCTGCCAAGGTGCACCATGTCTTGGCTCCATTGAGCCGCCAACCGTCTTTCACTCGGATTGCGCGAAGAGATACGGAAGCCACATCCGATCCGGTTCCTGGCTCGGTCACAGCCACAGCGCACAAAGGATCTCCTTGGGCTAACTTAGGCAACCACCTCTGCTTCTGTTGCTCGCTTCCGCCAGCTAACAGTGCCTGCACGACGATTTCTGGTCGTGTGATCAAGCTTCCGGCTGCACCAAGAGAACCACGTGAGAGTTCCTCGGTAACGACTACCATTCCAATTGAGTCTTGCTCTTGTAGATCGCGGGCACCACCATATTCCTTTGGCACTGACAGTCCAAAACACCCCATATCGCGAATGTGTCGAACAATTGAATCTGGAACTGTGAGATTCTCCCTGTGGATGTGTTGCGCATGTGGAACAATTCGTTCGTCCGTCAATCGACGAACCGACGTTCGCATCGCTTCTAGCTCTTCGCTCAGGAAATCAGGTAGTCGGGTCTCACCCCTTTTCTTAAGTAATTCTCCTACGCGCACTTGATTTTTGGGCGACATGAAGCGCTCGACGAGCGTCTTCGTGGCAGCAGTCAATGACGATGTTTCACTCGAAAAAATGGTTGAGGTCTCTTGAGCCATGTGATGAACGGCATCTGCAACGAACATTTCTACCAGACCGTCCAAAAGCTCTTGTGTGTCAGAGTCTAAAGCGTCTCGGTGGCGAGAACATGATGCAACCAAGGCGTTACTGGCCTCCAGTCCTGCGTACGCAAAAGCGAGTGCATACAGCTCTAGCTGGATATCATCAGGTTCTCTCTTTGAAGATTGGATTTCATGAATCCCCGACGTGAGAATCCTCCAGCCTTCGCAAAGCACTTGCTTGATCTGGTTCATGCTTCGGTAATGGTAATAGACCGATTGATGCGTGTTCTTACAAGCAAGAATACGGCGATACGGCGAGCGGATCTTCGCAACTCGGCATGCCGAGGTGAAAATTTCGTACGATTCAGGCGCTGAGCCTCAACATCTACATGAAGTCGCAGACATCCACTAAGTCACTAAGGGCTATTGCATTAGCGGGAGCACTCTTCGTCCTGCCTTCCACCTTGGCTTCCAACGAAACATCTCAGTTGAGGCTACTCTCAGCCAATAGCAATCAAATCGAAGAAACGCAAGCAAACACCGACTCTATCCGGGAAACGGTCGATGGCGGTCAAAGCCTTGAATCTTCGCCAGGAATTGAAGAACTAAGCCTTTCCAAACTACCATTTGAGCGGAATGTTGAAATTGCCGACAGAATCCATACAGCAAACGCACAACTGGTATCTGACTGGCTTAATCAGTCCACTAAGATTTCATGGGACATTGACCATCAGTCTCGACTACTAGTCCAGCGATTGCTTGTAGAAAAACTAGCTTCAACTGACCCAGATCAAGCCTTGGTCTTTGCGCAAGATCGATTAGCACCTTTTCGATCTGAGTTACACAAAGTGATTTTCAAAACTTGGGCCACGGTGGATCTGAAAGCCGCAATAACGGGTGCAAATCGCTTGCGTTCATCGGACAGATTGAATGTGCTGAATGCGATCTTGGAGCTATCGTCATTGCTAACACCTGAGCAAAAGCACATGATTGAAAAGGAACTCGGATTAGGAAACAGCGGCGAGATGCTTGAACTCGACTGGGCAGGCGGCGATCCACTCGATAATCCACGAGAGTCTTGGATTAAAGCGCTAGATCAGGCGCAAGAAAATCCGAGTCACTATCGGTTTTTGTCCAAATTGGCTACTGCATGGATCGATGCTGATGGAATAGACATTCTTGCGGATATCGATGCATCGATAAGAAACAACCAAATTCGAAAGCATGTTCTCTACCTAAGCCTAAACGAGTTGGTTGGCTCACAGCCTAAAGAAGCCCTTGACTTTGCATTCAAGAATGAATTTCCGGGTCGCCGTCGCACCATAAACGAGATGGTGCAGGCTTGGACGGAACATGATCCGATAGCTGCACTAATTGCAGTTCACAATACTGGCCGCAGTCCATTCCGAAGCGCTCTCGAAGACCAAGTAATTTCCACATCAATAGCAAACGAACCACTATTCCTACTCGACCACCTCGAGCGGCTTCCTGTTGCAATACGAAGAAGAGCCTGCTCTTTTGCAATAGGGAGGCTAGTTTGGATTGAGTCTCCAACCAAAGCAGCGGAGCTTGTTTTGCGATTCGATCAGGAATTGCAATTGAGTGCAGCTCGGGGACTAGTCGAGGAATGGAGTAGGAAAGATCGCGATGCTGCCATTGAGTGGGTCTCTCAACATTCGGGAGTCGAAGACATTCGGGGGCGCCTCTTACATACATTGGCTTTCGCACTTGTCCACGACGATGCGAAGCTTGCCTTTGAAATCGCCAAAACCCAATCAATTCCAGAGCATGGATTTGGACTCGAAGGACTCTTAATGTCCGAAATGGTCGAAAGCAACCTGAGAACAGCGTTGAAACTGCTACCCGAAATCCGTCCAGGACCCACGAAAGTTAGTGCGTATGTCATCGTGGCGTTGAAATTGCTCGAACGCAAGGAGACTACAAAAGCAATTGAACTCGGTACTCAATTGACAGAAGATGCAGCTTTACACTTCTACACCCAAATTGGCCGGGTGTGGGCACGTATAGACCCACACGGGTTAGTGAAGTCGATTCGTCAATTTCCCACCGAGGGCGCGCGTTCAATCGTAGTTTTGCCCCTAATTAGATTTAACGACTCTTCCAAATTGTTCACCGATCAACAAATCAAAGAGTTGAGACAGTATTTGAGCCAAGAACACAAGAAGCTTCTAAGGCGAATGCGATAGGACGATGAAGTCAATCGTAACTCTTTGTTTTTTCCTATTTTCTTTCGCTTGCTTGTGTGGTGAAGAGTCGAAGTTCTCACACCTTTTGGAGGACGTTTCACTGCACCAAAGTGAGTTAGCTAGGTTTGTCGCTATCTATTCGCTGGTTGACGAATTGGACGAAAGCGAATTAGAAGCAGTGTTGAGAGAACTTTCTTCGAAAACGGACCAGTCCACCTTGGAACTGACTCGTAGAGACATGCAAATTGCGATTTTCCAACGAATTGCTAGTAGCGACCCAAATAAAGCTCTCAAGCTCGCTCTTGAGGGCAATGGATCCGATCGCGGGGAACTGGTCAGAACCGTATTCGACGTTTGGGCTAGGACCGATCTGGCCTCTGCAATTGCTAGTGCGAACGATCTGGAACAAAAAGAGAAAATCGCTGCATTGACCGGGGTGGTCAAGAGTCAATCAAACAGAAGCTGGTCGAAAATTCATGGAATTGCTCGACAATTGGACATCCGTGGAGACCTCGTCACCGAGACCATTGCTCAATTTGCCAACGCAGAGTTTATTCCAAATCCTCAACAAGCTTGGATCGACTTTGCCATAGTCCTTCCTCCAGACCCTAGCGAAAAATGTCGTGAACTTCTGATCGGATTGGCCGTTCGGTGGTTCAACCAAGATGGGATTGGCGCAATGGATGAAATACGAGAAACACTGTTCCGTGGGCGCTTCCCGCAGACTATTTTTGACAACATACTCCACGAAATCGCCCAACAATCGCCTCAGATTGCTTTGGATTACGTTCTAAATCTGCCTAGTAGGCATTACTCGACGGAAAACGTCGTGATTCGGGCATGGGCGGAAATAGATTTGGAATCTGCCCGTGAAGCGGTTGCAACTGTTAACGCGAGTGAGATACGCGAGGACCTGCAGCGCAGTATTGTTGCTGTTTGGGCCGAGAACGAACCGCATTTCATATTGGAGAATCTGGATGTAGTGCCGGAACCGGCTCGGTATGAGGCAGTACAAGTTAGTGCAGAGACAATCGCCGAGTCATCTGTCAAGGAGGCGGGCGAACTCGCGTTGAGAATAGAGGATCCTAAGCTAAGAACCATGGCGGTAAGGTGGCTGTTACCTATTTGGTCGGAACGAGCACCGAAGTCATTGCTGGATTGGTTACTAGCCGACCGGTCCAACCTGGAGTTGGTTTCAGAAGTACGTGAGCAACTAGTTCACAACGCAGTAGATTCAGATCCAAGACGAGCGTTTCAATTGGCTCTTCAACATCCAATAGTCGGATGGGAACCCGGGCTTGACGGTGCTGTGCAGCAGTTGGACTTTGGGGTGCCGTTTCCCACGAAAGGCGTTGGTCTAGAAGCAAAAATTCTCAATCGAATAGCTCAAAGCGACCTTGAGACTGCCAAAAGGCTTCTGCCAAGGGTTCGAAGTGGCGAATCGAAATTGGTTGGAGCACTCCAAGTCGGGCGAGAACTGATCTACCGGGGAGATGTTCAAGATGCATTCGATCTTTCTCGAAAGCTCCCAAGAGCCGATCGAAATCGATACTACATAGGACTTGCATACAACTGGATTGAAGACGACCCAATAGATCTATTGGAGTCGGTTGCGGTCTTTCCCTCAGAGGAACTTCGTTCGTTTGTTGCTACTCAGCTAGTGCGTTGGGATCGGCGACATGACATCTTGACAGAGTCTCAACTGCATGAACTGCACCAACACTTGTCCGAAGTAGACCGCTACCGTGCGCTACGAGAATAAAGCACTCGACCGGATGCATGCATTTCCAATCTGAAAGCGCGATGAAACGACAGACTTCTGCTCGATATTTCACCCTAATCCAACCGCAC
>JAPOXO010000027.1 GCA_026707045.1 Gammaproteobacteria bacterium
GCTATTCCCTCCACCGAAGGAATGAAAAGAAGCGTGGATACTTCGGCGTTCCACACGGCGTGGCAGAGGTCTACAGACCAAGACTTTCAGGAATGTCTGGAAGCATTGGAAAAGAGGGACTTTTCGAGACTGTCAAGAGTGGCTGAGAGCAATTGCTGCAAGATGCATGGATTAATGTTGTCCAGCGAACCTCCTCTGATCTACTGGAAGCCAGGCACAGTGGCGGCTTTGGATACGATGCGGAAGCTACAGGAAGAGAAAATTCCAACGTTTTTCACAATCGATGCGGGACCTCAAGTCAAAGCATTTTGTTTAGCGGAGGCGATGGACACCGTTGAGAAGCACCTTCGAAACACCCCTGGCGTAAAACAAACGATCAGTTGCGGACTAGGAGACGGTCCAGTTGTCCATTAGCTCGATTCAGACATCCGCTCCAGGAAAGGTTGTTGTTTCGGGCGAATACGCCGTGCTCATTGGTGCACCCGCAATCACGATGGCCGTCAATAGACGTGCCAAATGCCTTGTAGAAGTGTCGGACTCAGGGGACTGGTCAATTAAGTCGCAACCGAGTTTCTGGGACGCTAATTTTACACTTGACCAACTAGCGCACTCATCAACGAGTGACTTGATTGCTTCTGTGCTAAACCGAATCAACATGAAGGTCAATGTGACTCCTCATGCAAGACTGAATATGGACACTAGGCCTTTATTTCAGTTCGGCAAGAAAATGGGGCTGGGTTCTAGTGCGGCAACCCTCGTTTCTCTTTATGTTGCGGTGCATGCGCTTTATGGCGAAGAGTACTCAATCGAGGAGGCACTTCGATTGCATGACGAGGTTTACACATCGGGTAGTGGAATCGATATCGCCACTTGTTTTAGTGGTGGTGTAATACGATTCCAAGAACGGCAGGTAGATTCAATAAGTTTGCCAACTGGAATTTGGACAAAGGTGTTTTTTGTAGGAGCTAGCACTACAACCAGCGATAAAGTACTCCTGTTTAACGACTGGTTGAATACTCAACCACAGAGTACGACAGACAGAATCAAGGATGCGTCCTCAGCAGTTGCTGAATCTGTTGATCGTGCAGACGAATTCTTGGAAGCCCTTCGTTATTTCATTGAAATTCAAGAATTTATTGACAATGGCTCTCGAATAGGAATTTGGGGTCCACAACATCGAGCCATGAAGTCATTGGCCAATCGGGACGGCGTTTTGTACAAACCTTCCGGTGCGGGTGGTGGAGACATCGGATTGGCATTGTCTACCGACTTGGAAGCGCTTGACCATCTCTCGATCGGCGCAGAGAGGTTGGGCTTGAAGGAAATCGACGCTCTCGTGGAGAAAACTGGTGTCAGAATCGAATCTGTCCATTAGCTCGATTCGTCAGGGCCCATACGATCGGCATGCTGAATACAATCCGTCGTACTTCAAACACAAGCGCTTAAGGTAATAATTTCCATATGCGATTGGCCACATGGAACATCAACGGAGTCCGAGCACGACTGAGCTTTGTCGCGCTCTGGCTGAACGAACGCAAACCCGATGTTTTGGCTCTGCAAGAATTGAAGTCGGAAGATCAGAATTTTCCACATGGGTTCTTTTCCGATCTCGGCTACGAAGTGCACACTCATGGCCAAAAGAGCTGGAACGGTGTAGGGTTGGTGGTCCGTCAAGGCAAAGATGTGGAAATAGTGCAGAAAGGGCTTCCAGGTCGAGAAGAAAACGGTGCTCGGCTAATTACTGCTCGATTTGACGGCATTACTTTCACCTCCGTTTATTGTCCAAATGGCAAGAATCCAGAACATGCGGATTTCCAGATGAAACTCGAGTGGTTTGATGCCTTAACCGAGTATTGGGCGAGCTTGACGAGAGAGTATCCCGCTTCAGCAATTGGAGGGGACTTCAACATCGTTCCGTCCAGCCGGGATACCTGGCGTGGAAAGGAAGGGGACGGCGAAATGTTTCACACTGAAAGCGAACGAGGTCGGCTGAAGAACTTTGTGGATGCGAACTTGCACGATCTCTATCGTGAACTCAATCCTGGATCGGTTCAACACAGCTGGTGGGACTATCGCGGTGGAGCGTTTGAACGCAGTCAGGGACTCCGAATTGACATGATTTACGGCACCCCGGAGATTCGCGCCCGAACGGACTCCGTTACGATTGATCGCCATTACAGGGAGCGAAAAGAGGAACTAACCCCCTCGGATCACGTTCCTGTATTTGCAGATCTGGCCGATTAGTAATTCGATATTCCGTCCCAATAACTAGCTACGGGTCATGGATTGCACAGCCCAAGCTCCATCATCGTTTCGCCCGTCGTTCGAAGCGTGTCCCTGATGGAGTGTGTAGTTAGATCCAAGTCGCTCATCGCTTTGGTGCAGTACGCTCTTGGGCCGTCATGGATTGATCGGCGTTCCAGAAATGCTGCCATTTCTGGAGGACGCCCTCCGACGTTTAAATTGGGAAATAGCTCTTGCAAGTGATTTTGCAGTTCATCCACGTTGAGTTCGCCTGATCTGTCGGTTGCCGTCAGTTGGTATCGGCTTCCCGCTTCTACGTTTTCGCTTTCACAAACAAGGGCATGAGCTTCAGCTACATCTCGGACATCGACAATATTCCAAAGAGCGTTCCATCCTCGCGGACACGGCTTACCTTCCAACATTCGGGCTAACGCCCATTGCCACGAGCCCAATCCTTCATGCGCTGTGCTCATCAACGGGCCAAGAACAACACAAGGGCAGATTGACACCGCGTCGTAGTTTGAGTTTGACGCAGTAAATTCATTGATAAACCGCTCTGTATTAACTTTTGCCCAGGCATATGCCACTCCGCCGTTGTTGTCGATTCCGTCAGGAATCCAGGAGGGATCGCGTTCACGTTGCGCGTCTCCCCAATCCTCCTCAGTGAACACATACCCCGACGGAGCCGGGTGTCCAATCGCGGCGAATGAACTGGTGTAGACGAATCTCTTCACGGTCCCGGCTTTAGTCGAGGAATCTAGAACTTTTTTAATTCCTTCGACCATTCCGTCGTAGCACTCTCGAGGAGTAATCTTGCCACCGTAGAGCATTGGGGTGCCTACATGCAATACTGCACAGCACTCGGAGAAAGGCTCGTCGTAGCTTCCGCTTTCAAGAATATTGCCCCGCACTACCTCCACCGTTCCCGGGTGGTTCTCTTTGTTCATGGCATTCAGATGGTCAACTTTGTCAGGTGCATTGGGATCCGTTACGCAAGCCCGGACGGTATATCCACGTTTTAGAAATGAACGGACGGTATGGCATCCTATATATCCAGCTGCTCCCGTTACTGCAACAGGTCCATCAGACGAGCTCACTGTGGGCATAGGTTTCTCCTCCTAGTTTCGAGCATTCGATTTGTTAGACGCAAGATTCAGGCAAATAGCCAATTTAAGCAAGTTCATTTTAGGCTCGTACGTACTCACGCTAGCTTTAGAATCTGTTTAGGGTAGAAAATGAGGCACTGAATGGGCATTTGAAGCAGAAAATTCAGATTGCGTGATGTGGTTAGATAAGTGAGTTCAACGAGTATAAGTCCAAAAGAGAACCCAGAGATCCTTGGCAATCAGGTTGCACTTTTCGAAGTCTAGAGTTTTCTGGAGTGTGTGCGATAGGCTACTACGCAGCGGTTATTGACGCAGAGAGGAGACCGTAGTCCCTCTCATCGACGAATAACCTTTTTCAGTTGGTTGTCCACTTGGGCACGTGCCTGTTCTAGTTGTTCTTGTGAGTAAGGCTCTACCGCGGAAAGATGGGTATTAAGCTGTTGAAGATTACGGACTCCGCGCCAATCGCTCATTTCAGGCAGGTCCATTGCCGTTGCATGAGCATGAGCTAGGATTGCATGCTTTATACGTTCAATCTTTTCAAGTTGTACGGCAGGGGTTCTGTACATATAGAAATGGTAGACAAATGGCGACTCCTTACTCAGTGAGTCCCAAAAGTCTAAATCCTCGTGCGGAAATGGCAGACGATAGGCTGCCAAAGCCCAACGATGACCGAGACGCGCGGTAATCGCATAAAGATCCTTCACTGCTTGCCTGTTTGCCCAGTTCAAATTTGCGGATGAGATTTCGTCTCTGGTCGCATTTAGGTAGTCGTCACGACGATACCTTCGAACGCCCTTTCCCGGTGGATTAACAATGCCACTAGGAGAAAAGAGATCGTCATCAAAACTGTTGCACTTCTGTACAACCCATGCATCTCGAAAACTCTTTTGCAGAGTCTCCGCTCGAGCTCTGTGATAGGTATCGAGATTTTCGAAGTGATCTTCGCTAATCCAATCGAGGTCGCGATCATACGAGTTTTGTAGACTCTTGCCTCGGGGACGTAGTTGTCGAATCTGTTCAAGTTCATATTTTTGGCAAACGTCAAGAAACATTGCAAACCCGATCAAACTGTTAGCATCACATGAATCAAGAAGATTGCGACGAATAGGTCCTTTCGATAGCTGGCATTGTTCTTTCTCTAAAGCAGCCATCGCACGACGCTTGTTTGCAGAAGGGTCGCGGAAAACAAAGTCGAAGGTCGGACTATCATCTAACGGAATGAATCCACTCCACGAGCCGGTTGTCATAGTAACAAGCACTTTATTTGGATCGTCAGGATGCTTTTCTCGCCGTTCTGGTGTGCTGATCACAATCCTCAGTTCTTCGTATTCAGGTATCGCAGAATTTAGGAAATGTTGGTCAAGAGCAGTGAAGCACTCATCTGACATTTCGTAGTGGACATCCGGACACAAAGCTTCTAGTGATCCAATGGTGACATCCGCCAATTGAATCTCAGCAGAATCTCGAGGATCACCCAGTAGCCCCAGAGGAGATTTGCTCTTTGTAGTGATGGACGAGCGGGTCGTGTCAGGACTCAGAGGGTTTGAAGCAACCTTCCCTCTAACTATACCAGAACAGGTAACTGCCAATATCACTGCAACAGTAACAATGCCTAACTTATACACGGTTCATACACGCTCTTTCGCAGCACGATGTCATTGAAGTACATGATCTTTTAGCGCCGTCGGAAGCACTATGAATTGATGCGCCTCACAATCGTCGTTTCGTAAATTTCTTGACTAGTCGCAGCATCCAAATGGCATCGTAATAGCTATTATGTGCTTAGGATTGAAACAGTCTGAATGTTGTTCCTTTGTCTCCGAGTACTTCGAGTTTGCAAAATCCGTGCGGTTTTTCAACTTTGTACTTAATTCCCGGTTCAAATCTGATTATTCTCATTTCGCCGAAACATCTTAGCTTCAGCTCCACAACTCGACCTTCAATATCTTCTAACCAAAACTCGTCCTTGAACAGTTCGATATTCCAGCTTGTGGAATCGGGAATCGCAGCCTCAAGATCGTAGGCTTTCTGGTTGTTTTTTAGCTCGTCAAGTGCTTCGGCAATGCCGTTCAACCATGTCTTAGCCTCTTCATCAAGATCTCGTCTGATCAGCTTTTGGTATGTTCGATATGCTCGTTGATAATCTCTCTTCTTGAGCAACAGTGGCAACTGTCTTCCCAGTGCATACACAAAGACTTCAGTGGGTAAGTATCTATCAATTGACTCGTTGGCTATTGCGCGATCTAAAGCGTTGAGTTGTTGATCTTCGGTGCCCCATTTGCTCAGATATTCATACTTGGAAAAATTGAATGCGGCATCCTCATAAAGGGTGAGTCTCCTCTCACGATCCAACATTCTCATGTACTCATCGGCTTTCTTCTTGTCGTCCTCAGATATGGCTTTTCGCAGTTCATTTTGAATTCTTGCAAACTTTTGCGATACGGCTTTAGGTTGGTCTTCAATTTGAAAGATGACCTTATGGCGGGCCCCTGCATCGATGTTTTCTCCGTTGTAACTTGCAGGCCGATATCTCCACTGTCTTACCGCACGAATTGCGGCATTTTTGAACGAGCT
>JAPOXO010000008.1 GCA_026707045.1 Gammaproteobacteria bacterium
AGTCAGTGCTGTAGGCGCGACCTATCGAACCCCACGTGGAGTCGATTGTTCGCATATTCTTCACCGTGAGGTGCAGCGATCTGCCCCACCATCCCGCGTGCTCTTCGGACATCAGCGGAATCCAAAGCTCCCAGAATACGGTCTCGTTGCGATATACCGGCTCTCTGGCACCGCTCCATACCAAGTTGTAGTCGAGCTCGTACTTCGTCAGACCAAGATTTGCAAGGTAGCGACTCCGATATCTACGAGCTGTTCGTGAAGCTCCGGCCGCGTAGCTGATTTCGCCACCTCGAAACTCCCACAAGAACCCTTTAGCCGTCAACCGTCCAGTAGTGGTCTCGTTTAAACCGACTCTCCGTGTAGTCTCACCGAGGAAATGTTCGAAAGCCTCACCTTGCACACTTCCGTTTCCGAAGAAATTGAAAGCTAATTCAGGATCGGAACTTGACAACCGTCTGTGGTATTCGTCTGTTCCTGGCGCATTGCGCTCTCGTGCCCGTGGAACTCCGAAGGAAATGCTGTTTGTGCTCGAGCGGGACTCGGTTAGCTCGATTTCCAAAGTGTTTCTCTCTGTGAACGTCCATTCGGCACCGACAGTCGCCGAACTGTTCCTGTTGATGATCTCCGAGAACGGAACGGGAAGTAGCCCGTTACCTTGTTCTAGTGTAGGCACATAGCTAACATACATTGGTTCGCCGAAAGGGTTGTACGCGTTTGTGGCCGGAACTACGACACTTATAGACGGAGTCCTCTGCTTCCGGTAGGTGTAGCCCTCCGAGTGCAGAGCGTCTAAGAACAGATTGACACTTCCGAACAGCTCGTGCTCTAAGTTGAGAACCACTGCCTCTCGTCCCGAATGCGCACCGTTCTCGTATGCAATTTCGTCGTGAGGCTCAATGTGGCCGATCGAAAAGCGGTCGCCCTTTCGAAAATCGTCTATTGTCGCGCCAACCCCGCTATGATCGTCTGGCAATTGGTACGAATACAGCTTGTCGGGATCCCTCGTCCATGTACCGTCGATGTAGTAGTTGCTGGAGTAGGGCCCAGGACGTGTTGAACTTCCGTTCCAATGAGCGACAATGCCTGGCTGACCCACAGAGAAGTTGCGGTAGTCGAACTCGGGACCCATGAGTTCTCTGTAGTCTCGGCTTGTCCATCCAATCTTCGCGTTGATGACAGGCTCCTGCTCGGTCTTTGAAAGCGTGACGGTTCCCGAGCCACTGCGCCAGAACATTCCGAATGTCATTCCGCCCGTCATGTTGTCGCTTCCAGTCGAGCTCATTTCCTGTCTCATGTTGATGCTCAATCCTCGGTAGTTCTTTTTCGTTACGAAATTCACTACACCCGCAATCGCATCCGCTCCGTACACGGCGGACCCGCCATCGAGTTGTATCTCGACACGTTCGATGGCATGAATCGGAATACCCAATATGTTGACGATGTCTCTCTCGGAACCGCCGTATCCAGCAACGCGACGGCCGTTAAGCAACACCAGCGTGTTGGAAGAGCCAAGTCCCTGCAGGTTGGCGGTGGCAAAGTCAAAAGCATCCCATATGTAACCTGAATCACCCCTAAGTTCATCCCCGGATTCGAGGATTGACGAGGTCTGAGGGTTTGTGGAGTTGAACTGCCAAGGAATGGTTCGGAAGAAGTCGTCCAACGTGGATGCGCCCGTCAGAGCAATCTCCTCAGCCGTGTACATTTGAACCAGCGCCGTAGAATTTCCCGAAGGAAGTCTGGTGCCCGTCGTGACAACCTCTTCCATCTCCTCTTCATTAACGGCGGTCGCCGTTAAGACTTTTGCCTCTAGGTAAACGGTCTTTACCTTTGAATCCTCGACCACGATCTCGTCGACCGCTCCGTCCTCTTTCTCCGACGCTTTGGCCTTCTCCTTCTCAGACACCTCGGCCGCTTTCTTCTCAGTCGCTTCGGTCTCCTCGTCCTCAGTCGCTTTGTCTTGCTCGGACGCCAGAATAACTGTAGCCATAATCAGACCAAGCGCTACCAGTATCGATCGCATGGTCAATCTCAGAAACTGATGATGTCCCACGAAATTGTCAGATCTGTTCTGCACTGATGTGTTCCTCCTTACCGTGCTCAATCAGCTGTCACACTTTGCTCAGTCGTTCAAAAGATTTCACCTAAGCGCAGTGTCCTAAAGCTGATTCATTGAAAAGTTACATTGAATTATATACTCAGTATTCCGAATTGAAATACACATACTGCTAAATCACTTATGGTTTACTCACGTTCCATGAAAAGTTGCAATTCGGGCGATTATGTTCCAGAAATAGTGCTTGTCGAAGTGAACTACCATCCGTATATTTCACCGCAAGAACTTAAGCACTCCTCAAGAGTGAGCAAGCCCTGGTGTCACGTGGTTACTGAAACGGCACCCAGGCATTTGATTAAAATGAAGCCGGAAATCGCTTTGCTTGCCTTGATAGCAACGGCGTACGAGACCGCGCTGCGTGAAAGACGTGATTTCCATACGCTTCAATAAGATCATGGTCCACTTTTCATTTAGCACAGACTAATAAAGGAGAGTCCACTTATCCGTACTTTAATTACAAACTCAAATGGGAAACCGGAATACACATGATGTCTAACTCGAAAAATTGGAGACTTGAAGCAAATTGTGACGAAGGTTGTCGTAATTCAGCCGCAAACGAGTGGTTTGTTGCGTGCTCTTCAGAGACAGAAACCGATATAGAGACCCTCGAGGTATTGAATTCCACAGCCACCAGCCTGGATGGTGTACGAAAAGCAACTAGGAGTTTTGGGAATTCCTACTACGACTCGTAACACTCTTACAACAAAATTCATGGATACCAATACTTCGTGATCGATGCATGGATGCTTCACGACCACCCTCTGGCAACTTTTACGTCTGCCCCTATAGATTGCTTACCGACTCAACCCCAACCATGCATCGTAGTTCGTAGAACAGTGATTCCAAATCACACTCTCACAATTGGTTTGCACGAACGATTGCATCAGTTCGACTTGACAAATTTACTTGGCGGTTTTAACGAAGCCAAACACCCATCCTTCATTGAAGGTTCGTGTTGCAAGATGTATTCAAGAGATGCGTTTTTCAAGCCTTTAGCAGCGCACCATCTTCGAACTCACTCTCCATCGTTCCATACTTCAGCGGCAACTTCAGAAAGTCTCACTTTCTTCCGAAATTCACGAACCCGGATTCAATCCAATTTGTGCGAAATATCTACTAAACTTAAATGTGGAAAAACTAATTCTGACTCCAATCTGGAGTCGATTGAAGATCACTGGGCAATTACGGATAGCTTGTGAAACCTAAGAGAACAAAAGCATGCCGACGTTCACACGCTTCAATCCGAAAGCGGGCGTCCAGTTTGGTGGTCCGATTGACGATACATCACACAATTGTCCGCACCAAAGAGCTTGGTGTGTCCTAAGTTTCGATTGCTACATACAGGATAGAGTTTGAACATCACTGAACTGGTCTCGAGAGGCTGGAGCTATCACGAAAATGAAAGCGAACGACTGGCTGAAGAGCTTGAGAACTCGAACATTGCGGGAATGTCGGTCGCGGATGTTGCGCAGTGTCTAAAACTATCAAACCATACCATCGGTGAACATCTCGGGGACTGGTCACGAGCTAGAAAGTTCGTTCAATCGGTTCTAGCTGCTAATCCTTCGGCTTCTAAACTTTCAAACATTGCTTGCTATCGATACGTTGCTGACTACATGGACAAGCACCACTACGCGGCGGTAAGAGCAGAATTGGATGCATTGAGCGTGTCCGAACATGTGCTCGGAACTTACGTGGTACTGAAGTCGATGCTCGCAGCCGCATTAGTTGGAAGCGGACTATGGGATAAAGGGTTCGAAATTCTCAACACCTTAAATCAAATGGCATCGACTAGTGAGTTACCAGAGTCGACAATTCGTTCACTTGCTATTACCAACAACAATGTCGCAAACGATTTATTGGCTGCCGATTCACAGGGGTCGACTGATCAAAAAGCATTGCTTGATTGCGCTAATGCAGCTTTTCAATTCTGGAAGATGTGCGGAAGCTGGGTGAATGAAGAGCGCGCACTCTATCTTCTATCGTTGGCCTATGCATGTACTGGAGACTTGGACCGGTCGTTGGCTCATGCAAAGGCTGCGTTAAGAGTGATTCAATCGAATGGCGAAGAGCTTGTAGACGAAGCGTTCATACGACTTGCAGCTGCAAAGGCATATCACGGACTAGCCGACCTTGAAAGCGCGTATAGAGAATTAGAGCAGTCGGACAAAATTGCTGAAGACTGGTCCGACGACGCGCTTACAGAAGAGTATCAGTCTGTACGATCAAAACTGGTTTTTATCTAGGCCCGAGTAGCCGCTTCACACGGCTCGAACTATACCACTGAAGTGTTCCGTGCAAGCACGAATTGCATCGTTTAATCCAATTCATTGAGCTTGCACTGCTAACATCGCCACCGCAATTTAGCCACTTAATTCGACCCGCGAAATGAATCGTCCTCTAGACACCGCTACTGCCACTCTGGAATTCTTCGTTGGATTGGTACTAAACGAACGTGATCAACATGCAATTGACTTGCCTTCAGCCAAGGCTAAAGTGGCTCAGACGTTTGGTTTTCGAGAATGGCAAAGTATCGAAACTATTTCACAACGATGTTGTAGCGTTCTCGACCCAAGCACAGTCCGATTTACTCGCACGTTAGAAACAGGCTTGCACAACGCATGGCAGCTCATTACGGATCAAAAACATCTCTCCGATTGGATGTTCGAAACGAAGCTCGAACTCAAGGTGGGCGGAACGTTCGAATTTCCAACATGGAAGGGCATCATAGGTCGATTGGAACATTTAAGCTGCATCCGATTCACCGCCGAAGCAGGTGGCTACTCACAGTTTGAAATAAAGCAAGAAGGAGTCAGAAGGACAACAGTGACAATAACCGACTACCTTCCAGAGGGCATGTTGGTACCTGATCATTTGACACAAGGTTCAGATGTCTTTGGAATGAACCAACATGGCGGCCCAGGTACTCATTGGGCTGGACTGCTCGCGGGATGGCATATGGGTTCTGACAGTCTAGAGGCATACGCATCCAAGAGAGAAACCTCAGGCGAATACATACCGCTAGTCCGACTCTATGATGCCTTGCTTGTCGCTCGAAACCGAGACTGACTCATTCACGTGGGACAGGCTAACCTCCAGACTCATTCGTTAGAATCGACTATCGACAAATAACCATGGGAAAACGGTTCTGACTTCGGAACACGCGCCCGCAACACATACTTATTTTTCGCAACGACTTCGCCTGCAGTACTTGGACTGGGGAAACGATGCGGCTCCTCACATGTTGCTGATTCACGGAATTCGTGATCAAGCACGCGCATGGGATCGAATCGCGCAAGCATTCCAGAGCCGCTTTCACGTTGTTGTACCCGACCTTCGAGGTCACGGAGATTCGGAATGGTCGAGGGGAAGCACCTATTCCTACCACGAATATATTTGCGACATTGAACAGCTCGTCCGACAACGGGAGCTAAACGATGTAACGATTGTTTCCCATTCCATGGGCGGAACCATTGCGTCTCTGTTCGCAGGCATCTATCCGAGTCGTGTTAGAAAACTGGCTATGATCGAACCAATTGGCCTGTATCCACAAATGCTAGAAAACGACCCTCAAACTCGTTTGAGACATTGGATCGCTTCGAACCGAGATCTGGCCAGTCGGATTCCCAAACGTTATCCAAGCATTGAGGAAGCATATAGCCGCATGCAAGAAGCAAACCCTCACTTGCAACCAGAACTGGCAAGATACTTGACTGTTCATGGAAGTCATCAAAACGAGGATGGAACACACTCCTGGAAATTTGATAATCACACTCGAGCAAGCACGCCTTACGATGTCCCAAACAAGGATTTCATTGCTTTGTGGAACAAGATAACCTGCCCTGTACTCATCATAAATTCTGAGGACGGCTATCCACATCGAATCGGGCAAGACGATACTTTGCGACATTTTCGAATTGCAGAGCTTGTATCGGTCGATGACGCCGGCCACTGGACTCATCACGATCAACTCACCAAAGTCGTACAGTTAATTGATAAGTTCTTGAATCCTTTGTCTTAAATCGACTACAAATTTCAAAATGCGATCCGGAGTAAACATACAGAAGAGATGAGCAAAGAATCCAACGTGCTTTACAACGTGGCAAAAAGCGTCGCGGAAATTACGCTCAATCGGCCGCAATACCGCAACGCCCAAAGTAGAGAGTTACTAGAACAACTTGACGAATGCTTCCAGGCCGCATCGAGTGACCGAGAAGTACACGTCATTGCACTGTTTAGCGAAGGCGAGCACTTTTCAAGCGGACACGATCTCGGTACTCCGGATGAAATTAGAGATCGAGAGAGACGACCTCTGCAACAAGGCGTGCGTGGCAGGTTCGACCACTCCTACCAACACTACGTTGAAAAAACCTTGCGTTGGCGCAACCTTCCCAAACCAACAATTGCAGGCGTGAGGGGCTATTGCATCTTTGGTGGTTGGATCGTCGCAAGTGCAATGGACATCATTTATGCAGGTCAGTCTGCGATGTTTCTAGGTAGCAATTTTCAGTACTTTAGCGTACCTTGGGACATCTCTGCACGTCGAGCGAAAGAGTTGCTTTTCGAAGGAAGGTTTATAGGTGCTGATCAAGCATGCGAACTTGGGCTAGTAAACAAAGTCGTTCCCGACAAGGAACTTCGGGAGAGAGTTTTGAGCTATGCGTACAGAGTCGCTAAGAACGACCCGTTCCAACTACGCATGACGAAATTGGCTGTAAATCACATGCAAGACGCTCAAGGATTCCATGCCCACATTGAGGCAAGCCACTTGATGCACATTCTCTCTGCAACGGGGGAGCAGGACCCAGACTTCACCCTCAAAAATCCAAATCAAAAAAGACGCCCCATGGTTGAGCGGGCAATTGAAAACTCAAACAAAGTTAAGCGCGATTAGAGAGACCGCTCCGCTAGTTGATACCAAACGACTCGTCAAGAAAGATACACGCCTCATCGACCGTACCTTCGAATTCGATCCTATACTGCTTCTTGCCCAACTGATAGTCGTACATGGGGTCGTAGTAATAACTCAACAGCATTTCGATCCACTGATAGTGGTCTTTTGGTCGATTGCTCAAGAACGCCCCATTTAGGCAATCCAGTACTTCCTTGAATCGTAGTCCTCCGAGTCGTTTCTTGATCCTGTTTAAGCTGGAGACAAGCATCTCCTGAGAATTTCCCAGAACATAAGAGTCGTAAGTGAGCTTAACTCGTTCCTCCAGTGGCACTGCTACCACAACAAGGGGTGCATGCAGCATGGCCCCGTAGAATGGCTCAGGAATTTTCAATGAACCAATCAACGAGCTCTCGTCTTCAACCAGGACTGCACGATCTGTAGGTTTTTTCAATAGCTGCAACGCAACGGCGAACTCAAACTCAATAGGTGTTGGCTGGGGACTTGACATCCTTCCGAATGCGGACCCTCGATGGTTGGCTAGGTATTCAAGATCGATCGACGGAGCCAGTTCCTGAATCAACTGTGTCTTGCCGCTTCCGGTTCGACCAGCCAAGACAACAAGACTGCGGCAGCTGCAACTATCCAATAGAGATAAGGAGTACTGTCGCAAAGCTTTAAATCCACCCTGGACTCGAGGAAGTTCAACTCCCTCGTTAGCTAGCCATTCCTGAGCGAGCTGCGATCTCAGCCCGCCTCGCCAGCAACATACCACCGCATTGGGATGGTTCGCTGCAAATCGCCTCCATGAATCAATCTTTTGGGATCTATTGGTCCCTTCAACCAACTCCCAACCTTTGGCTATAGCTGCCTCTTGACCCAAGTTCTTGTAGGCAAGCCCCACTTCTCGACGTTCCGAATCGTCAAGAATTGGCAAATTGACAGCAGATGGTGGTGCACCGCGAATGAATTCCGACGGTGCCCTGACATCGATAATGGGTATTCCCTGACCAAAAAGGTACCCGTAGTCGCCGATTTCCTGATTAGCCAAAGTTATGTGGAATCGACCCTAAAGTTAAGGTATGGATTTAGTCACTTTCTCGCGGTTTTCGAAGCTTTCTAGGTGCTCTCGAATGGCGCGTAGGTGTTCGTCAGAGATATTGTCTCTCGAATTGGCTATAGACAAAGCTTCTCTCTGCAACTCAACCGCACGTTTGAAATTGCCAGTTGCTGCATAAGCCGCCGCCCAGGTGTCCAAGAACTGAGGCGATTGCCGAGCCGTTTCACTGTTGGTCATCATACGTTCCATCACTCGTAACGCATACCTGGGTTTTCGTACGCTTCGATTGCTTGAAACCGACAAAGTCCAAGCCACTGAGTTGACCAAACTGGAATTGTCGGGGTCGGTTTGAACGGCCTTGCGATACCACGAATTTGCTCTGCGATAGTTGGGTTTGTCCAAACACCCACGAGCATAACAGTTCCCCAATTCGTACATGGCTTCGGCACTTTGCTCGTTCGCAGCCTCTTCAAGCCAATCAAGAGCTTGCTGATTGACAGAATGTCCCGTTTCAGGATCCGATAGGAAACGAAAGTACTCAACTCTCACCATTGCGTCGCCGTGACGCGCAGCTCTTTCAAAGAAGTCGGATGCTCGATTGAAGCCTTGTTCTACGACGAATCCTTGGTACGACATCTTCGCAAGCAAAAAGAGCGACGCAGGATCATCTAAGCTTGCACCTCGTTCGAGGAATTCCACTCCTCGCGAACGGACGTCGTCTCCGTAGAAGCCCCTCACAAACAAGTCGCCTAGTTCGTACAGCCCAACTTCCAATCCTCGGTTGATTGCACTCATGTAGTGGTCGTAAGCTGCGTTAAGAAATCTCGAACCTTGGTTTCCAGCCCCATGCAAGGCACGATCGACATATGCACGTGCAGCAGCCAAGTGTCCCAGTCCATTGTCTGATCGAGCCGCCGCACTCAACCAACGCCGAGCCTCTTGAGAGCGTCCCGAACTGTTCAAAGATGTGCCCAAGCTGACCTGTGCAGCTGAATCACCTCGAAACGCAAGCAAATACAAGACTCGGTTGCGCTCGTCGAGATTCCCCTGATTCTCATATTCATTCGTTTTGAGTAAGTAGGCACCAAAAGCCGATTGCATGTCAAAGAACCAATCAATTGATCTTTGTCCATCTCTGTTGGCAGTCACCTTGAGTAGCAAGGGACTTGCATCCGTTGATTCGTACAACGATCCGATCACGGTATACCCGTCATGCTTGAGAAATTCTTCGGCCTGAACAGTCGTATATGCAATGTAGGGATTTTCCCGTGTACCTTCCTTTCCATATGACATGTGTCGACGAATCTGCTCAGCCCATTTTTCGTGCATTGCGGAACGGTCTTCGCCAACACGTTCGTAAAACATTGCTAATGAAGAATGTCCAACTGAACTCACAAAGCACCGGTCAAGAATGGCTACAGCAATTGGCCCGAGACGCAATTGTTGTCCGTTCAGAGATCTGGCTTCATCCTCAAATGTTGAGAGTTCAATTAGTAGATCGGCATCGAGTTTCTCACTGGCGAAAGACTCGGAGATTTCAGAAAAGTCAACATTGCTCTCATTCTTGGCAATTTGAACTAACTCCGCATAGGAGTGCTCTGGCTCTTCTGTCTCGCCGGCACTAGCCAGCACAGTGCCAATGGCGAAAAACAAAGCAGTGTGGAGGGATTTCATTAACACAGTGTAGCTTAATCGTCTTGCGGATTACTCAATAAAATACGTACTAACGCACCGAGAGCTACCCAATGTTCAAACTTCGAATGCCTTCCACCACGCAGATTCTTCCCGATCGCAAGAATCCCATTCCAGTTCCCAAACAGCATTTCGTTAATGGAAATCCAATTGTCGGGCCATTTTCAGAATCAATGGAACAAATCGTTCTGGGAATGGGCTGTTTTTGGGGAGCAGAGAGAATGTTCTGGTCGAAGAGCGGTGTTTTTAGCACTTCCGTTGGATACTCAGGTGGAACAACCAGCAATCCTAGCTACGAAGATGTCTGTAGTGGACGTACCGGACACACCGAAGTTGTCAAAGTGGTGTGGGATCCTGCAGAAGTAGATTACAGCCAGATCCTGCGAATATTTTGGGAAGGTCACAATCCAACGCAGGGCATGCGACAAGGAAACGACATCGGTACACAGTATCGCTCAGCAATCTACTACTTTGACGAAAACCAGCGGAAGATTGCGATTGCGTCACGAGACATCTTTCAAGAAAAACTGAACAAAGGGGGCTACGGTGCAATCACGACTGAAATCAAGGCATGCGGCGACTATTACTTCGCCGAACACTACCACCAGCAGTATTTGGCTAAAGTACCCAACGGATACTGCGGGCTCGGAGGAACGGGAATTAGCTGCGAAATCGAGCCTCTCGCGAAAATGGAAGCTGACTAGGTAAGAATGTGCAACAGAACCTTGTAGCTCTTGCCTACAGCAGCACCGACAAGGATTAACTGCTTGTACGTGAAGTTCTATCCATACGAAACTTGACATAAATGTAACGGCTCTCGGGGACTTCGTGTGTGGATGGGTCGAATCCATTGAGAGTTGAACTGTAGCTTCTAGGGGTCTCTTTGTTCAGCAGATTGTCAATTCCGACCAACACCGCAATGTCTTGATTTCGGTACGCGAACGTGTACTCGTAAGTAGCGCTGTGAAGGATTGTGGCCGCGAGGATGTTCTCTGAGAGGCGGTTGTCATCGACATTCGGGCGAGAGCACAAGCCCAAGTTTGTCAAGCTGTCGGCTGATCCATCGAGAAAATTTGAGCACCGTTCCTTCAGTTCGCTCACAAGGCGTGTTCGCCAAGTCAGAGTACTTCTTCCCTTTTTCCACTGAACGTTCGAAGTGTATTTCGATTGGGGAATGCCTCGATCGTTCTCAGTCCGACCGACCAAGTCGCGACGTTTGATCTCAGCTCCACGAGCGTCCCGAGAAATCTCCTTGAATGAACGGACATGGGTTGCATTGAATGACCAAGTTAATTGACCGTATCCAGGAGGCTTCCAAGCGTAGGAAAACCCGATGTCTATTCCAGACGTTTCAATCGAGCCGATATTGAAAAGTGTATTCGTAAACAACTCGATGGTGCCGTTTTGGCGGCGCTCGACAAAAGCGCAAAAGTCAACTATGTTCTCAATGTAGCAACTGTCCAGTACGGTTTGCGCGTCGTGAGCTGTGATAGTGCCGTCAACCTCGTACTCATAAAAAGATCCACTCAGCTGCAACCCGTTCGCCCATGTGGGGTTGTACGCGATCGCGAGAGTTGATCCATCACTAGTCTCGGGTACAAGGTTGGGGTTGCCCCCGGTCAATAGTGCAATTTGAGAACTTAGCTGAGAATAGCTGCCATCGGACGGGACTCCCTCCTGAATGCAGCTTGCAATTAGTCGCGGATTCGAAGTCTCTAGAAGATCTGAGCAAGGGTCAGCAATTACTGCATCGTATCTGGTTTGTCCCCCAAACAATTCTCCAATGCTGGGAGCACGAAATCCCTCGGTGAATGTACTAGTTAAGCTCCAAGTGTCGCGAGGAGTCCAGCGTATGGCGAACTGGGCGACATAATCAAGATCGAAGGTGCTGTAATCAAACGCCCTCAATGCCCCAATTCCCGTAAGTTGTTCGAAAATGGGAATTTCTGCTTCCACGAAGACTTCGGTCACTTGGTATTCGCCATTCGTCGGTTTAGCCGGCAAACCAGCTGTGTCACCGGCCGCCACTATAGGATCGGGAGTGAAGCTTCCTTTGAGCGCACGATGCTCAAAACCAGTCGCAATAGCTACGTGTCCATGCGGCAATTCAAACGGACGGACATTGACATTCGCGGTGACGGCAAATTGAGATTGATCACTATTGTCTTGTTGAACAAATCCGACCCAATCAAGCATTTCCTGGGTGATCGAACCTTCGCCCCCTAGGAAATTGAAAGGCACACAGGGAAAAGTACATTCCGATAGTGGACCCAATGCTTGCTTTAACTTGCGTGCGTTGTGCGCTCCTGCTTTTGCTTGACGGGCATCGTTACGCGATGCTACCACACCTATGTCCCACGCCACAGACTGTCCAAACGACACGGTTGAACCCACCAATTGTGCCGACAAATAAACAGTTGTGACAGTCTGGTCGAAAACTCGAGGACCACTCTCGATGGGACGCCGAGTCACCAGCGTATTGCTTGGGCCAATGTCAAATCCAAAATGGTTGAAGGGGTTTGTGGAGTGGATCGTTATGGTGTCCATGACCGATCCCGTCTGAGCGAATTCGCCGACCCACAGGGGTTCGGGCGCTGCTCGATTTCGAGACTTGCGTTGATTTATTACTGCCTTTACTACGGAGGAGAGCGTTGACGAAGAGTCAATCTCGAACCGCAAAAACAGACCAGTTCGTTCTGAAGGAGTACGAAGTAAATTAAACGATGCGTAATTGAATCTATCAGAATTCGTCCAAGGATGGTACGAGTCGGACGGACCGCATGGGCTTTGAGGATCATAGCTGGGTTGTACAGGTCCCGTCTCCAGTGCGCAATTTACAAACGCACCCGTGTTTGGATCGAAAAAGACAATTCGGCCTTGGGGAGTAAAAGTGCTCCCATGAAGATTTCCCGTTCCAGGTTTCGGATATTTGGATTGTTCGCGGCTGGAAGACTCAATAACTCCCTGATCTACATGTTCTATTCCTCCCAGTACCCGCCAATTTTGTCCAGTTGTTCCATGCGACAACGAAGCCGACCAAGTTGTGCCTCCGTCGAAATAAGAGCCTGCATGTACATTCGCAATAAGGCCATCCTGTTCACTTTTTGTTACTACATTTACCACTCCGGACAATGCGTCCGATCCGTAGATGGCACTTGCTCCATCTTTGAATACTTCGATCCGTTCAACCAAATGCGTTGGGATTGTGTTCAAGTCCACAGCGCTCCCTACTCCACTTGCAGATGAACCGTTAATCCACCGAATCCCATCAACGAGAACCAATGCTCTCTTAGATCCCAAGTAACGAAGGTCAATTTGTGTCTCGCCTGCCGCAACGCCCCCTCCATCGGGCGGAAAACCGGTGTTTCCACTCATGTTGAATTGGGTATTGATCGGTGCGCCCGAAACAGAGAGTTGGCGAACAAGATCTCCAACTGAAATCTGGCTAGAGCTATCAATTTCTGAACGAGAAATTGACTGAACATTTTCGGCGGTCCATTCGGCTCCTTTGGGAATCCTTGAGCCGACCACTACAACCTCTTCGATTTGCACATCCTCAGATGTTGATTCCGCTCGTGTCTGAGCACTCGCGAAACTGCTCAGGAGGAGTGGGGACAGACACACAACCGTCAACGAGTTTGCGATTCTTGGCAGCTTGATCAATTTGATGCTCTCCTCTCAATGGAAACTGGCATACGCCACAAAAACCTTTAAACGTCTTATTTTCTATTGGACTCTGTTGGTTCAGCTCGAGGATTCCGCATAGTACATCGTTGCAGACCCGATGATCGTTTATTGCTCACGGTGGAAAGTAGCTCTGTGTTAGCAAATTTACGTTGTCCAAGTGACGCAAGAATTGGCGATTCAATTTCACGATAGATCTATTACAAGTCCTGTTGCAGTTCATTTCTGAATCACAATACAACTTGTGGTTCACTTTGGAGCTGAACTGATTCGCAAATCACATCATCTCTCCTCAAAGAGGGCATCTACGGTCCTAAAAAGCGTCTGCAATGTGCGGTAAGTGAGACCCCACACAAATTTTCCGTCGCCAAGCAGATAGCCCTCGAATTCCGATGACGATCTCCCGAATTCGAAAGTCTCAGAAGCTAGCAATGAGCCATTCATCATTTCCGACATGTTCCCCCAAACCACTTCTTCGACTTCGTGGTTGATAGTGATCTTGGGGTCGTAGCGAAGTCCAAACACAAATGGCACAACCACCATCGGTTGACGTCGGGGGCGGTTTGCGGGGCTTTGGTGAGACAAACGACCCAAGTAGAGGTCCATAGAGAGATGCACTCCTGTCTCTTCTTCTGTTTCTCGGATAGCTGCCATTTGAGGCGATGCGTCGCCGGGGTCCATGTGGCCCCCAGGGAATGCCATTTGACCCGACCAAGGATCTCCTTCCACAGTTGCCCGCTTGATGAATAGGATGTCAGTCGATTCGCCAATCGAACGAATCACAATAGCAACTGCAGCAATACGGTGATTCGCATCAAATGCCGGAAGAGGTGGACTTGCACTATCCAGACGAGTTCGGATGTACTCGAATCTTTGTGCTTCCTTATCATTGTTGATGCTGTCGAGATTGTCCAAGAGGTTTACCAATTGCTAGATTCATCCGCAAATCGATGTTTTGTCTGTGGTCCAGGCAACAACATCGGGCTGAAAGTTCGATTTCAGTTGGACGACGAAAACATTTGTCATGCGGAATGGACTTCTTCGGCGGAATACGTTGGATATGAAGGAGTGACTCACGGCGGCATCATATTTTGCCTATTGGACGATGTAATGGCCAATTTGCTGTTCCTTCGTGGCGAGATCTGTGTCACCGCCAAAGCAGACGTAAGATTTCACGAACCACTAGGGTTAGACGAGAAAATTAAGTTGCGTGGCAATTTGGTGAAGCGCCGAGGCAAACTTGCAATTATTGAAGGATCCGCTGTTCGCGATTCCGATGATGCTCTTATAGCATCTTCGACAGCACACTTTGTTGTGCAACCTGTGACGGAAATTGCAAATCGTTCTTAGTCACGCGAAATAGAACTTGATACTTAATGAGTTCGAGTCTTCAATTCGATCTTAACGACTTTCGACACGCTGTGAGCCAGTACGCCACTGGAGTTGTCGTAGTCGCTGGAGTCGAAAACGGATCTCTCACCGGATTCGCGGCGCAGTCGTTCGTGTCTCTTTCGCTAGATCCACCCCTTGTACTTTTTTGCCCGCAAAAAAGTAGTACCAGCTGGCCGAGAATTCGGGCTGGATCCAACTACGGAATCAATATATTGGGCGCAGAACACAGTGAGATCAGCGAAGCTTTTGCCGTGATTGGAGCTGTCCCAGATGTGTCGTGGAAACCCTCTGATCATAGTGGTGTACCCATTCTCGACGAAAGCATTGCATTTCTTGATTGTTCACTTAACGCTGAGCACAGTGCAGGTGATCACACTATCGTCGTTTCAACGGTGAATAGCGTGCTAGTTCGACGTCCTAACGATTCTCCTTTAATTTACTTACGTGGAGAATACGGGAGCTTCGATACTTCTGAGTAGCCCTGGAGTTGGTTTGGAGCTATGCCAATCCTTCCACCGGTATCGATGCCCCGTGAATCGGGTCAGCAGCAGGAGACGCAAGAAACATAACGATTTCAGCCATTGCATCAGGAGTAACCCATGTACTAAAGTCAGCCTTAGGCATGTCTGCTCGGTTGCGCGGAGTATCGATAATGCTTGGCAGAATGCAGTTGACGTTGATGTTGTCCTGCTTTAGTTCGTCGGACATGCTTTCAGTAAGACGGATTACGACACTCTTGGATGCTGAGTACGCGGCCATATTGCCCACTCCCCGCATTCCGTTTCGAGCACCAACGTTGACGATCTTCCCTCGCCCTTGCTTTTGCATCCCAGGAACGACGGCGCGAACCATATTTAAAACAGTTCTTGTGTTGAGATCCATCATGAAGTCCCAGGTTTCGTCCGATGTACTCGCCACGCTATCGCCCATGGTGAATCCGCCAGCAATGTTCGCCAAAACATCAATAGATCCAATCTCAGTGACGGCCTTGCGAACGTCTTCGAGGTTCATCAAATCAACAATAAGCAAACGGAAGTCTGTGTCCGCCTCCACAACGTCGATGCCAGTGACTTTGGCCCCCTTGTTGTGAAAGGCTTCGGCTACGGCTCTTCCCAACGCTCCGGCCGCACCAGTAACTACCACGGACTTTCCAACAAACTCGCTCATCAAATCCTCTCCTTAGTTTCACAAAGTTAGTTTTCTTGATTCGGAGCTAGAAGTTCCAATGTCTTCCACAGAAACGATCCATCTTCTGAATTCGGGATTATGGGTTGAATGCACACATGGGTTGCTCCAGCGTCATAGTGCTGCTGAATGCGCGTCTTAATCGCATCTAAATCTCCCCATGCAAACGTAGCATCGATGAATCGATCGGACCCTTGACCCGCTATGTCCTCTTCGGATAGACCCATTCGCAACCAATTGTTGCGGTAGTTAGGTAATCCAATGTACATTGCGGCTGCACGTCGTGCGGCAGATCGAGCGTTCGAAGGGTCGGTATCGAGAACGACTTTTTGCTCCACGCAAAGCAGAGAGTCAGGCCCCAAGATTTCTCGAGCCATCAGCGTGTGATCGGGAGAGGTGAAGTATGGGTGCGCACCATCGCATCGCCGAGCCGCCAGTTCAAGCATTTTGGGACCCAGCGCGGCGATTACCGTTTTTGATTGTGACTCAGGTGGAGGTCCTGAGTAAGGCGACGAGGCCATCCTGTCCAAGTATGCAGTCATGGTTGCTACCGGTTTGCCATATTGCAATCCCCGCAACCCTTCAACCAGAGGTTTGTGCGAGACTCCCAAGCCCAGCAGAAACCGTCCATCCGATTGCTCAGCTAAAGTCTGTTGCGCCGAAAACGTTACTCCAGGATCTCGGTGGTAGATGTTTGCAATTCCGGTTGCGACTACGAGGTTGGATGTATTGGCCAACAACCACGAAGCCAATGCAAACGGATGCCTTCCAACCGTTTCTGGTATCCATAGGGCGGAATAGCCGAGCTCCTCCACTCTTGTGACGAATGTGGCTGCCTCCCGAGCCGAGAATCCTTCAGTGAAATACCAAACACCCAGTTTTCGCAAATCCACGTGATACTCCCTAGTTGCTTACATCACCGAGTTCACAGTCGGTTCACTCCCCGACAAAGTTCCCAACTCTTCGTTCCGCTACGGCTCGAATACCTTCTTCGGCATCTCTTGTTGTTCTCAGCCACTGTTGTTCCTTGAGTTCATGGTCCGTGGCTCGTTCTACGGCATCCGGAAGTCCCATACGTGTAGTTGCTCGAGTCGACAGAATTGCGAGCGGAGCATTTTCAGCTATTTCCTTCGCCAATGCAGTCGCACGCTCTCGTAGACTATCCATAGACACTAGGTAGTCTACAAGTCCGATTTCTAAAGCTTCTTCTCCCTTTATCCTCCTTCCCGTCAAGAACATTTCATTGGCTTTCTGTTGCCCAATAAGACGCGGAAGCGTTACTGTCAAGCCGAAGCCAGGGTGAATGCCCAACTTTACAAAGTTTGCGGCAAAACGCGCCTCTGGACAAGCCACTCTAAAGTCAGCAACTAGGGAGAGTCCCAATCCTCCACCAATAGCCGCTCCTTGAATTCCAGCAATAATCGGCTTTCGCGCGCTAAAGAGCCGAACTCCTTCCTCATACAGCGAACCCGTTCTATTCTGAAATCCACTTTCCGTGAACTCGGTGCTGTCTGAGACATCGTCGCCGTCATTCGCACTGAAGTTCGCGCCAGCACAAAAAGACTTGCCTTCCGACACCAAGACAATTGCACGACTGTCGTTATCGTCATCGAGTGCATTGAACGCGTCTGCCAGTTGCCTAATGAGACTCACATCGAAGAAATTGTGAGGTGGACGATGTATTTCGACCGTAGCTATATAACCTCGAGTGGTAACAGATATGTCTTTGAAAGTCTTATCCATAGGCAAAGCCTCCAATGTTTTGATCTCCTATCCCAATTGACAGACCTCTAACCGCGCACGTACCGGAATGGACACCCGATGAGAGCAGGAGAAAATCGTGTTCGAGTTCTCGATGAAATTGGACGTACGATTTTTTCGTCATTGCACGGGAGTTTAACACCCTCGATTTAACGGAAGTCAACTGAACGTTTACAAGCAAAGTTTCGAGTGGCAGCGTTGAGTCTTAAGTCGTCGAGCTGGACCCGTGAAACCTGTCGGTTGCCGCACTTCAAAACTGAAACCTACTAGCTGTGTGGAAAGTTTGATTTGGGCAAAGTCTGTAGTATTCATAACAACGTTCGTAGTATTCTGAACGATTGCCCCACAATCGGGGATGAATTCGGTCTGGTAGATTCCGAATCTGACGAGGGATAGGTCAGTGCAAGGGCTCGCCAGAAAATAATCGAAACGACTGGGGATTACACCATGACAGAGCACACGGATACCAGCGCGTCCAACGTTAGGTTCGAAGCAGCCGACCGCCCTCCCACACCACTCGTGCTAGGAATGGGGCTGCAACTAGCCATTTTGTGCATCGCAGGAATCATTCTGACACCTGCCATCGTCGTCAGGGCAGCGGGAGGTGCTGAGTCGTTTCTCTCGTGGGCGGTTTTCGCTGCCGTCTTGATTAGCGGAATTACCACAATTGTGCAAGCGGTACGTATTGGAAGAATCGGTGCCGGCTATGTACTTCTCATGGGCACTTCAGGAGCTTTCATTGCTGTATGTATCGGTGCGTTGCAACTTGGCGGACCCTCGATGTTGTGCACGTTAATCGTGATATCGGCAATCTTTCAGTTTGCCCTGGCGGCTCGGCTATCCCTTTTCCGTAGAGTGTTCACACCGATTGTGTCGGGCACAGTGATCATGCTCATTGCGGTAACGGTAATGCCCATAGTGTTTGACATGCTTAAAGATGTTCCAGAAGGTACAAGCAGTGCTTCGGCAGCCTGGATCGCACTCTCCACCATTGTCGTAATGATCGGAATTGCTCTAAAGGGAGGTGGGTCGCTACGCTTGTGGGCGCCTGTTATTGGAGTGATCGTCGGATCGGTCCACGCAGCTATTGTCGGATGTTTTGACGTTCAGCGCATTGTGGACGCAGCGTGGTTTGGTCTCCCTAACTTGGCGTGGCCAGGATTCGACTTAAGCTTCAACCCGACATTCTGGATTCTCTTGCCTTCGTTCATTCTGGTCACCGTTGTTGGAGCGATCGAAACGATCGGTGATTCAATTGCGATCCAACGAGTGTCTTGGCGAAGCGAAAGAGCGATCGACTATCGCGCGGTGCAAGGTGCAGTTAATGCCGACGGACTTGGAAACTTGCTCTCGGGTGTGCTCGGCACGGTACCCAACACGACCTATTCAACCTGCGTCTCTGTGACTGAATTGACTGGGGTGGCAGCACGGAGAGTAGGAGTTGTAATCGGAGTCACTTTCATAGTACTTGCCTTCTTTCCAAAGTTTCTAGCTGTCGTGTTGGCAATTCCTGGTCCGGTGGTAGCCGCATACGTCACAGTTTTAATTTCGATGCTGTTCGTAACCGGCATGAGAATCGCACTGCAAGAAGGGATCGACTATAGAAAAGGAATCGTGGTGGGAGTTGCTTTCTGGTTGGGAGTTGGATTGCAAAGCCAAGTCATATTTCCGGAGTTCTTCTCCGAATTTGCAGGCGGACTGTTTCAAAACGGTATGACTGCGGGCGGTACTGTGGCAATCCTGCTCATGATTGTCATGAACTTCGCAGACACAAAGCGGCATCGCCTCAAGCTGCCGTTTGGTCTAGATGCATTGACAGAAATTCAAGAGTTTCTGGATTCGTTTGCTACAAAGAACAAGTGGAATGCTGAAGTCTGCAATCGTCTCCAAGTTGCTGCGGAGGAAACGCTCCTAACAATGCTAGAGCACAGGGCTTCTGAAGAGGAAGACACTGACGCTAAGCAAGTTCTCGAGATGGTCGCCTACAAGGACAATAAAGATGTGGTGCTTGAGTTTCAGTCAACTGGTATAGAGCAAAACTTGCAGGATCAAGTTTCTGTACTTAAAGAGCAATCGATGCTTGGAAGAGTCGAAGAAAATGTTTCTTTGAAAATCTTGAAGGAAATTACTGATTCAGTCCGTCACCAGCAGTACCACAACACACAACTGATTACCATCCGAGTACAGACTCAAAGTGGAGGAGTCGCCGCAATGTCGTAGTGTGTCGGCGACGTTTCCAGATCGAATGAACTTAACTTCAACTCTCTGAGGTACGTAGCCTGATATCAGTGGACGAAATGTCCATTCGAAACTGCTGTTCCGTGAATCCTACACATATGTGTCGCAACTTCTCAGGTATTTCTACGGCGTCCAAAGTCGCAAAACTACGATCCTCTATAGTGCGCCCAAACACAAGAAAACGGTCATTTCTGGAGCAAAAAAGAGCTATCGTGCTCTCAAGTTCTTCGTCATCTCGATAGTAGCTTGTATTCACAACACGTAATAGTGTGTCCACCCCCACGACAAAGGTGGCGTTCCCTGAAGGTGCTAGGAGAATAGCTTTGTCTTTAAATTTGGGAACGTTTGTCAGAACGAGTTCATCTTTCGAAAACTGATCCCTGAGTCTTTCGATCTCCAAGAAATCCAAAGGTGGCTTGTCGATGTTTCGAACGCAGAGTTCATATTGAACTTTAGATCCACAAGTTTGCTCCGCCATCTCCTTCATGCGTCGATGGCCCGAATGAAGCGGATTGAATGAGCCTGGTAGAAAAATCGACTTGGGAATGCCATCGTAGTTGGGTTCTTCGTGCAGCAACATCGACAGTGTTTCTGTCGCATTGGCTTCCAAGTCCGAGTCGTTGGCCGCAAGCGAACTTTCAATACCCAGTCCCGAAGCCAACTTCTGAAGAGCAGTGTCCGTCAGCAGTCTTTCCTGTTCGATTCGCGACGTGCCAATCGGAAAGAAAAGTTCCGTTACTTGGGTTTTGAAAGCAGTTTGTATTCCGATGTAGGCTCGCAACTTTCCTTTCTTCATTCGATTGGTCGCAAGACTCGCAGTCACGCCCAACCCGAATAACTTGCCTCCTGGTTCAAGCTCATTGGCTTTGACGAATGCTTGCATTGCCAAGCTCCGAGCAACCGCGGAAGAACATGCTTGGTCTAGATGCTGGTTCGTCGCGTCTTCCAACGCTGACTCTGAATAAGGTACACGGGCGTCAAGTACTGTTGACGATGCCCCGGGCACGGTGAGCAGATCGGAAAGCAACGGACTGCCGCCCCCGGTTACATATAAGACTCCGCGCCAATCCGACAAATGAATTTTTGGGACTAACGTGTTTTCCATTGCCGTCTGCGACTAGCTCATGACCAAAAATTGTTGAGATTACTTGCGTCTAGTTTTCGTCCGTGGTTTGCAGGAAGTCTCGCACGAGTTGAAGAAAAATGTCGAGCTGGTCGTGGTGGCACCAATGGCCTGCATCAGGAATCGACTTTACTTCCACGTCCTTCAAGGGACTGGCACGGCCGTCCTTCAATGGATTTCTTGCCCAGGATTCCTCTCCATACACCAAGAGTGTCGGGCACTGAATACGTCCGTAAAGCTCTTGAGTTTCCTCGAAATTTAATCCCAAAGGTGCAAAGAGCCGAACATAGTTATCAAACTTCCAACTATACGTTCCATCTTCGTTCTGATTGCTTCCATGGATCGTAAGGTGCCTGGCTTGGTCCGAGGAAAGATGAGGATTTTCTGTCTGCATACGATGAAACGCATCTTCCAATGTTGCATATCGTCGTGGGATCCTTCCCGAAAGTTGCCTTAGATTCTCCACCCAATGCTGCAACTTGCCGTGAACAATTTCCCTGTGCCCTGGCCCAGAACGGTACGAGCCCATTCCCTCAATAGATATGAGCTTTTTGACAGATTCTGGATAAAGACCTGTATAGAGCAGCGAGACCGAGCCACCTAATGAGTGACCCATTACAGTTAACGGTGCGAGCTTTGTCTGGCGAACCAACTGAGCAATGTCATAAACGTAGTCGATGATTGAATATGCGCCTCCTACCATCCATTGGGAGTCACCATGCCCTCGAAGATCAGGAGCAATAATGTGGTAGTCGTCGCGTAGAGACTCGGCTACCCAATCCCAGTTCCGACAATGGTCTCTTCCTCCATGTACTAGTAGCAGCGGAGGAGCTTCGTCGTTTCCCCAATCCACATAGTGAAGTCGGAGGCGCTGTGAGAAGTAAATATGAGACGTAGGTGAGGCCTTGAGCATGGGACGAAGTTGTTCGAGGTGGAGGCGTGGGAATCGATGGATTTCAACGATCCCTTATTGCTCAAGAATTTTACTTGTGGCCGAGCATCTGTCCTGATCCTTTAGGTCCGATCAACGATTGGGAAATCCTTCCTTGGGCGATTTGCATCGTGCATGAACAGCTACCCGCAGTCCAACTTTGGAGATGCGACCAATTTCCTTAACTTGCTACAATCAGATTTTTGCGCTCAAAACTGAGCTCCGATTTGCAAATACGGGAGGAAATGCCGACATGCGAGATGTCGTAGTAGTAGATAGTGTGCGAACCGGGCTGGCGAAATCGTTCCGTGGGAGTTTTAACCTCACGCGGTCCGACGACATGCTGGCACACTTGATCGACGCTCTTCTTGAGCGAAACCCAAAAGTTTCTCCGGACGAAGTCGAAGATGTCGTCGTCGGAGCAGCAAGCCATGCTGGAGAGCAAGATGGAAATCTTGCTCGACTAGCCGTAGTGCTGTCAAAGCTGCCCATCACCACCGCCGGAATGACAATAAATCGATTTTGCTCTTCCGGATTGCAATCCATTGCGATTGCTGCCAACCAAATCGCATCTGGACATACCCAAGTAGCCATGGCTGGAGGGGCAGACTCCATTTCAATGCAGAATCGCCAAACACCAGCGAAGGCTCAACGAAACAAACGCCTCATTGAAGAGAAACCCGATATCTTTATGGCGATGGGTAACACCGCGGAAGTCGTGGCAAGACGCTATCAGGTGACTCGTCAGATGCAGGATGAATATGCACTCCAAAGTCAGCTTCGCTACGCGAATGCTCAATCGTCAGGGTGGATCGACGACGAAATAGTTCCCATGGACGTGGAAATGCTCCACGTGGATAAAGCAACCAAAGAAGAGAGTCATCGTACCGTTACCGTCGGTAGTGACGAGTGCAATCGGCCCACTACCACCATGGACGGCCTTTCCGGACTACCCCCAGCTTTTGAAGAGGACGGCACGGTTACGGCTGGAAATGCTTCCCAACTGTCGGACGGAGCTTCGATGACGATGCTCATGAGTTCAGAACGAGCTGAGCAACTTGGTGTCGAGCCGATGGGCATCTATCGCGGATTTACGGTTGCCGCATGTGAACCGGACGAAATGGGAATTGGACCCGTTTTTGCAATCCCTCGATTGCTTGAAAGTGCCGGGTTGGACCAGGACGATGTTGACCTTTGGGAGCTCAATGAGGCCTTTGCGAGCCAATGCGTATATTGTCGCGATGAACTTCGACTGGACAACGAGAAGTACAACGTGAACGGCGGAAGCATTGCCATCGGCCATCCATTTGGCATGACTGGTTCCCGATTGACTGGCACTATCTTGCGCGAACTGGAACGACGCAACAAGCGATACGGCGTGGTCACAATGTGCATCGGCGGTGGACAAGGTGCTGCTGGGCTGTTCGAAAGAGCGTAGGGCCATCTGTTCAAGAATGAGTGGAAAATTCAATGCGGCATGACGGAATGTCTGCCGCATTGTGTAACATAAAACACTTGTGAAGATAACGAGCGCATGTTCGAAATCTTCAAGTTGGATGTGGCGATGCCAGTCGTACATCCAGATGTGACTTGCCGTTGCTCGTGTATTCGCACGAATTCGGTCAGAAGGGTCTCTGACAGGGAGGTTGGAACCGGTGTCTAATCTACAGCTAGGGAATTTTTCTTTCATGAGGCATTGCAAGCGACTTTCACTTGTTGCATTGGTAATCTGTGTACCATTTCTTACCGTCGCTGGCTTTGCACAAAATTCCGACAAACCGAACGATCATTCGGCAGATGCACAGAAAGTTGCAGCTGGACAAGAGGCTCAACAGGAAGAGAGCAAGTACACAAAGGACTACTTGAAGAAGCTTTCAAGCACTGAACTTGCAAGTCTGTTTAAGCAATGTGCAGACGGATTGTTAAGCAATACTGAGTGTACGTCTATCCGAGAAGAGAACTCTCGTCGCGAACGAGAGAAGGATCGGCCCGTGGATATGGAGACGATCTATCCGACAAAACCATTTGGAGGAGTCTATCAGCTGGAAGAACATTCGGTGAGCCCACCCAGCTCTCATAGCGTCGCCTCCGAATCGGAGACCATAATTCCAGCCGACCCACGGGATAATCGGGATCGAAACCGTGACACTCCTCCATCGATAATTCCGACCTACGACGATGGACCCGGGCAACGAAACAACGATCGAAAGGAATCCAAATCGGAAAGCGACTAATCCTGTAGTCTGCTTAAATCAGATTGATTGACGAGTCCAAACGGATACTCGTAGTCGACGACGATCCGGATATTCGAGAACTTCTAGCCGAGTACATTTCCAAGCAAGGACTATCGGTTACTGCCGTAGGCGATGGTGCGGAAATGGATCAAGCACTTTCCAAAGACGATTACGATCTCGTCATTCTCGACCTAATGATGCCTGGTGAAGATGGTTTGTCGATCGCTCGGCGCCTCAAACGAACCACGGACTTGCCAATAATCGTATTGACAGCACTCAGCGACAGCGTAGACACCGTTGTGGGACTTGAGCTCGGCGCGGACGACTACGTGGGCAAGCCTTTCAGTCCCAGGGTGCTTCTTGCGAGAATCAGGGCTGTGTTGCGGCGATATGAGTCCGTCGATATGCAACAGTCCTTTGATGGAGCAACAATCCTCGTTGTTGATGACGATGAAGAAATCCGCAATTTGCTCGCAGAGTACCTTTCGAACCAAGGGTTTAAGGTAGTCACCGCACCCGACGGTTCCGAAATGGACTCCCAGCTTTCCGCACACAGCGTCGATCTTGTGTTGCTCGATCTGCGAATGCCTGGCGAAGATGGTCTGCACGTGGCGACACGCCTAAAGCAGGCAGGAGACCTACCCATCATCATTATGACGGCGATTGGTGACGAAGTGGAGCAAGTTGTAGGGCTTGAGTTGGGAGCTGACGACTACATTAACAAGCCGTTCGAGCCAAGAGAGATTCTTGCTCGTATAAAGGCTGTATTGCGCCGCTCTGTCGGCGAGAGTGTCGAGATATTGTCTGACGGCGTATACGAGTTTGGGGAATATCGCCTAGATCCTAAACACATCCGACTTTCTAAGAATGATGGATCGATAGTGTCCCTCACGTCTGGTGAGTTTGAACTGCTTCATGCATTGGTACGTCATCCCTTTCAAATCCTAGATCGAGATCGTATCTTGGAATTGCTCTATCGGGACGACCGATCGGGAGTTGATCGAAGTATTGACGTTCGGGTTACACGTCTTCGTGGAAAGATCGAATCGGATCCTTCAGACCCGGTCTTCATTCGGACCATATGGGGCAAGGGGTACATGTTCTGTCCCTATCCCGCTTAATACCTCATTCAGGCTCGATACTAGTACGTACGAGCATTGTCACTGTTGCATCTGCACTAATTGTTGCCGCTACGGCGATCGTATCGTTCAATCTGTTTGCACTTGAACCTCTAACCAAGCGTAGTGCGGCGGACAAAGCCGACTTAATGACTTCGGCAGCGAACACGTGGGGTGAACTGCCTCCGTCAAGGCGCGAGCCATACGCCTTCGCTGTTTACGCTAGCCATCAACTCAACATTACTGAAGACCGAAAAGATCTACCCCTAATTCAATCGAATCATCGCTACTACGGTTTGCTTTCACGAGAACTAGAAAAACGCGCTGGTGGGCCGGTGCAGATCATGCAAGACAAGAATATGACCCTTTGGGTCGATCTACCCACACCAAGCGGTACGTCCCTCCGCGTGGGATTCAATCCGGAGCTACCACACGTCCAGCAGGTCTTCGTGGGATTGTCGTTGCTTGGCGTGGTCGTTGCGATCATGCTGATCATTTCATTTCTCGTCGTTCGACGGATAAGTCGACCGTTGAAGGAAGTAGCGGAAGCTGCAGCAACCTTTCGTGGTGTTGGAACGTTTGACCCATTGCCTGAAACTGGATTAGATGAATTCCGACTCTTGGCTAAGAGTTTCAATACGATGGCCGAAGAAATTGAAACTCTCATTGCCAACAGGACGACTCTCTCGGCAGGTATCTCGCATGACTTACGCACTCCATTGACACGTATGTCCTTGGCTGTGGAGCTTCTTCCCAAGGAAGTTGATCCAAAGTTGGTAGATCGTTTCCGAGAGAACCTCGCGTCGATGGAAACGTTGATTTCCGATGCCGCCTACTTTGCAAAAGGGGAAGCAGAAGTTGCAACCAAAATCAACGTGCGGAGACTGGTTCGCGCCACAGTGCAATCTATCGATGAACACATCCAGATTTCTTGGGATGGTGCACATCTTGAAAACGCCCTGCTGGCTCGTGGTGCTTTGCAACGCTGCATTGCAAATTTGGTGGTCAATGCCAAAGGCCACGCATTTGGTGCGCGAGTTCGCGTTGCCGCCACGGACGATCAATTGCAAATTCATGTCTTGGACGACGGTCCAGGTATCGCTAAAAAAGACAGAATGAGAATCCTGCAGCCTTTTGTGAGACTTGAGGAGTCCCGAAATGTCAAGACAGGAGGCAGTGGACTTGGTCTAGCTATCGTTGCGCAACTATGTCAGATTCATGACTGGCTAATATCGATCGGAGAAAGCGAATCAGGCGGAACGGACGCTACTTTGTCAATTCCTATTAGCAAGAACAGTTAGTTCCTGTGGTGCCCACACAGCTGGTACTAAACTCACGCTAGGTTTCGCACAAGGAAAATGAGATGAAAGCAACAAAGGTCGAAGTAATTGCTGTAAACAACACTCCACCCTATCGAGGCGGTTCAAAGTGGCTTTTTCTCAAACTCTATACAGACGAGGGCATTATCGGATTGGGTGAGAAGCCAACAGGGCATGCAAGTGATCTTCGAGCACAAATCCAACTCATCGAGAATTTATGTGATCGCTATGTAATCGGCAAGGATCCCACCCGCATAGAGTACATGTGGCAACAAGCCTACGGATCCGTGCACGACTTTCGACATCCTGGATTGGACTCCACCCCGGCTTTGAGTGCCATAGAGATGGCTTGTTGGGACATCGTTGGAAAGCAAGCAGGTCAACCTATATACAACCTGCTTGGTGGAAAGTATCACGAGCAACTTCGAGCGTATGCATATATGCCTTTTGACGCTAGAAAAGAAAGTCCCGAGCGTGCAGGTGAAGTGGCTCAGCAACTTGTCGAAGAAGGAAACTCCGCCTGCAAACTTGATCCGTTCGTTCCATTTTTTCCGGCTCCACAAGACTATTCTCTAAAACGTATTCGCCATGTAGCAAGAATTTTCGAATGTATTCGTACGGCTGTTGGAGACGATCTCGAAGTAGGAATAGGCACACATGGCCAGTTCAGCACATCAGGCGCAATACGAGTAGCCCATGCACTCGAGGAGTATGATCCGTATTGGTTCGAAGAACCCGTCTCACCCGAAAATGTCGACGAAATGGCTCGAGTTGCGGCCCACACAAGCATCCCCATAGCGTCTGGCGAACGATTGGTTACAAAGTTTGAATTTGCTCAGCTTCTCGCCAAGCAAGCAGCTCAGATAATCCAGCTCGACGTTGCCCAGTGCGGTGGTCTTATGGAAGCCAAGAAAATCGCCGGAATCGCCGAGACTCACTATGCAATGATCGCCCCACACATGTATGTGGGACCCATCGCAGCAGCCGCAGCCGTACAGTTGGATACATGCTCGCCTAATTTCCTAATTCAGGAATACAACGGTGGGCAACTTCATCAAGACATATTTAGGGAACCCGTAGTATTCGAAAAGGGAACGATCATTCCACCAACCGAACCAGGGCTCGGTGTCGAGCTGGATGAGAATGTCTTGAAGAAACACAAAGCTTAACCCGACTCTTCACTAACTCTTTTCAACAAGAAAGACTCCCGTACGACAGAAAATCGCAGGAAGTAAATCCCGATGGAATTCAGCCAGATTTTGTTTGAACAAAAAGGACCATTAGCACTGCTAACTATTAACCGTCCCGACAAACACAACGCAATTTCTCTACAAACTCTTGAAGAACTACAACAAGCTGTAAGACTCTCAGAATCCGATGACGAGATTAAAGTCCTATGTATCACTGGAGCTGGTAGCCGAGCGTTCGCGAGTGGGTCCGATTTGGCTGAAGTAGTCCATCGAGACTTTCGAAAAGCTTTGGAGCCCATCGTTCAAGGACTGGCGGATCAGTTGGAACGGTTGCCTAAACCGACTATCGCAGCAATCGATGGAATCTGTATGGGAGGAGGGCTCGAAGTTGCACTCGGCTGCGATCTGAGGATTGCTACTCCAGAATCCCGCTTCGCTACTCCTGAAGGCAAACTGGGAATCATTCCTGGGGGCGGCGCAACTGCTCGACTCCCGCGGATTGTTGGACGAGGCTGGGGTATGGAAATGTTGCTCATGGGAGAACCCATCGACGCGGAGCGTGCTCTCTCAATTGGTCTCGTTACACGAATTGTTCAACAAGCGGATCTCATGGAGGAAGTGAATCGAATGTCTGAACACCTTGCTTCGTTTGCTCCTTTCGTTCCTCGAACTATGAAGATGATGGTCAATTTTGGAATGGAGGCGAGTACGGCAGCAGCATTAATGCTCGAAAAGTATGCGCAAGGAGCACTTGTTCAAACAGAGGACAAAGCCGAGGGCATCGCAGCTTTTCTCGAAAAACGCAAGCCAAACTTCAAAGGACGCTAATACGATTCGCCATAATTACCGCCCAACTTATGGCTGTTGCTAAGGAGAATCAGATGGCAGTCGAACGTTTTCCCATCGAGGCGAGCCACATCATGATGTTTGCTCGATCCATTGGAGATGACAATCAGATTTACTATGACGCCGACTACGCAGAGAATTCAGAAGTAGGTGCGATAGTTGCGCCTCCAACCTTTGTGCAAGCAGGTGCGCAGTTCGATCCCAACTACGGTCTTCGTCCACGTTCCGACGGAAAGGGATGGATGGGGTCCGGCAGCCAGCCAACAAGCATTGTCCGTCCCACTCAACAAAAGACTGAAGAAAACGAGCAAGCAGCATCTTCGGGTGGATCGAGCCGCGGAGGTGGAGGAGGCGTACTGCATGCAGAACAACGCTACGAATATCACCGCCATCCCAAGGTAGGAGACGTACTATCCACCACATCGAGACCTGGAAAGACTTGGGAACGTCAAGGACGAAGGTCCGGCAAGTTAGTTTTTAGCGAATCAATAACCGAATATCGTGATCAGAACGGTGAATTGGTTGTTACAGCCACGAGTGTTGGCGTGCGCACCGAACGAGCCGTAGATCAGAGCTAGGGGAAAACACAATGACATTGAAATCGAGCGAAGTAAGTGTCGGAGACACGCACACCGAACGAGTGGTCGAGGACCTCAAGCGAACCCAGATCGTGATGTATGCAGGGGCATCAGGAGACTACAACCCCGTACATACTGACGAAATCTTCACAACCAAGGTGGCCGGATACCCGTCTGTGTTTGCACATGGCATGCTTACGATGGGCTTGACGGGTCGTATGCTTACGAATTTTGTAGGTGATGGGCGACTAACAGAGTTCGGAGTCAGGTTTACAAGTCAAGTGTTTCCCGGTGACACGCTTGATGCGACTGCAACCGTAGTTGGTTTGGAGAATGGCTGCGTAGAGCTTTCAGTTTCAACTGTGAATCAGAACGGAGTCGAAGTCGCAAAGGGAAGTGCTAAAGCACGAGTTGACGACTAGCGACACTTTTGAATTTTCGCTTTTTCCTAACACTGAAGCGAGAACTATTCTGGTCGAAGATACTTACTTAACCTTTGGCACGCAAGACGCATGGCTTTGCGCGTTGCGGGAACCGACTTCGTTTCCGCGAAGAATCCGTGAATAAAACCATCGAAGCGGACAACTTCGGCATCGACTCCGTCGGTTCTTAGTCGCTCGCCATAAGCTTCGCCTTCGTCCCGAAGGACATCGTATTCGGCGGTCAGAATCAGCGCTGGCGGAAGATCGCTCATCGATTCAGCGACAATCGGAGATGCGTAGGGGTTGGTTCGGTCGTCGCAGTTCGTATATTGATCCCAGAACCAAAGCATGTCGTCTCTGGTCAATCCAAAGCCTTGAGCATTTTCCAAGTACGAGCTCGAGTCAAAGTTCGTTCCATCGATAACCGGGTACACAAGCAACTGACATTGCAATTCAGGTCCATGGCGATCACGGCTCATCAGAGCAACCACGGCAGCCAAATTTCCACCGGCACTGTCTCCCGCTACACCAAGCCTTGCAGAATCTCCTCCATATGCGTGAATGTTGTCATGAACCCAGTTTAACGCCGAGAAGCAATCTTCTGCAGCCGTTGGGAATCGGTGCTCCGGTGCTAGGCGATAGTCGACTGCAACCACAATTGCTCCCGTACCCACGGCGACGTCGCGGCACTGTCCATCGACGGTTGTGAGATCGCCAATCACCCAACCGCCGCCGTGAAACATCAAAACTACCGGAAGGTCATCCCTTAAAGACGGGCGGTAAATCCGAATTCCTAGCGTTCCAGAGTCAGTTGGAATGGTTACCTCCTGAACACTCTCGACAGCTACATCAGGGCGTTCGGGCTGCATGGTCCGATACGTCTCGCGAATCAACTCGACGGGAACAGCCCTAAGCGGGGGAGCATTCTGACTGTTGAGCAGACGAAGCTTCTCCGTGTAGGCGGGGTGCAATGGCACGGTCAGGTACTCCTTGTGAAGGATATGGACAAAGTTGCAAGGTTTGCGAAAATACCCACCTTATTATGCGGTGATCAAAGGAATGAAATGAAGCAACGTGACCGATTCTTAGTCTCACAACTAGACAAGAAACCATCGGATTCGGACGAGACTGCCGAAAATCCGCGGTGGACTGCACCGCAACAGACACTTTACAAAAATCGTGTGCTTACGTTGTTCGGAGAAATCGACAAAGATTCGTGCCAACGAACCATTCAACAGCTACTTGCAATGTCATTGGAGAACTCCGACCCCATAACACTGTGGGTAAGTTCACCAGGAGGACATGTTGAGTCCGGTGACACCATTCACGACGTCATTCGGTTTGTTCCAGCACCCGTCAGAACTGTCGGTACCGGGTGGGTCGGTAGTATTGCGACTCACATCTATATCGCTGCGGAGCGGGAAAATCGATTTTGCTTGCCAAACACGAGATTCCTCATCCACCAACCGTCAGGTGGTTTCGGAGGCGATGCCTCGGACATCTTTATTCAAGCTCGCGAGATCGTGAAGACGCGTGAAAGAATCAATCAGGTCATAGCTGACCGTACAGGTAAGTCGATTGATCAAGTCAATGCCGACACAGACCGTGACTACTGGATGAGCGCTGAAGAGTCGAAAGACTATGGACTTGTGGGACAAATTATTCAAACAGCAGATGAATTGAAATGACCTATCTCGAATCCAGTGAACACCGAATCCAGTTTGACGAGTACGATGTCGGAGCACTTTTCAAACCCGCCGTAGAGCAGTCAATGTTGATCGTCTTCGGTCACGGAGCGGGTGCAGGTATGCTCCACAGTACTCTGGAGCAAATCACCGATGCATTCGCTACTGTAGGTATTGCAAGTTTGCGCTACAACTTTCCTTACATGGAAGCGGGAAAGAGCCGAGTCGATGCACAGGCTGTCTCGATAAAAACAGTCAGCGCCGCGTACCAATTCGCCAAGTCGAATTACGACCTTCCTATACTCTTGGGCGGGCATAGTTTTGGCGGCCGCATGGCATCCCACGCTGCAGTGGAGCACAATCTTGATATCGCAGGATTGATTTTTTGCTCGTTCCCCTTACACAATCCAGCAAAACCATCACTCGACCGTGCTGCCCACATGGACCAAATCTCCAGTCCCATGCTGTTCCTATCAGGTTCTCGAGATGGGATGGCCGACCGTAGGCTTATGAACAAGCTTGCCCGCCAACTCAACGCAACATTGAAGTGGCTCGATACGGCAGATCATGGGTACAAGGTTTTAAAGCGCACTCGCAAACGCAAGGACGATGTCTTTCACGAAATGGCCGTGCATGCAGAGAAGTTTATTGCGACCCTGACTTAGCCAAAGTTGGGACCACCTTAGGCTGACCATCCGGGCTGAAACGAATCGGGTGTACACAAAACGAACCCGCCCAAAAATTCTCGTAGTAGGAGGGGGAATTGCCGGATTTTCCCTTGCAATGCATGCATCCCAAAGGTTCGACGTAACAGTCGTTGAAGCGGAGTTCCAACCTGGTTACCACAGCACTGGACGTTCCGCGGCGGTGTTTCACATCGCATTCGAGAGCGACACGATTCACAGACTTTCCTTGGAATCGGAATCATTTTTCCTGAGTCCCCCGAGATCGTTCGGAACAATAGCGGCATCGTTACAGAACATGATGATCGCCAGAGATGAAGAACGTGATCTCGTGGACTCATTCTTGGACACTTGGACGAGCCGGTGCCCATGGCTGCAAAGATTGAACGGTACGGATATTGTCAGACATATTCCAGTAATTCATGCCGACTTTCAGGATGGGGTGCTTGACAGCAGGTCTCTGGCACTCGATGTGCATTCGCTGTTGGATGGATATCGTCGCGGTCTGGCAGCCAACGGAGGAGTGGTCCGTACCAACCACCGGCTAGTCGAATTGGACGACTCAAAAGGACATTGGAGAGCAACCTTTGCTCAAGGCGACACATTGGACGCGGACATAGTCGTGAATGCTGCCGGCGCGTGGGCTGACGAGGTCGCAATCTTAGCCGACGTTAAACCTATCGGTCTGATCCCAAGACGCAGAACGGGATTGCGAATTCAACCAAAGGTGGAATTCAAGAGCTGGCCTATGTGCTACAGGGCATCTGGAGACTTGTACTTCAAACCCGAAGGAAGCTCAATAATGTTGTCACCCGTCGATGCCTCAGATTCGCCACCCTGTGACGCACAACCCGAGTTGCTTGACTTAGCCGTTGCAATGGATCGCTTTCGCGAATGTACAACATTGGACATTGATCGCCCCCACGAGACTTGGGCTGGGCTGCGATCATTCGTGTCGGATGAACTTCCTGTCATTGGTTTTGCGGAGGGACATGCCGGATTCTTCTGGTATGCGGCGTTTGGAGGATTTGGAGTTCAGACTTCTCCAGCGTGTGCCAATTTGGGAGCGGAACTTCTCAACGGAAACTCGTCGCCGATTTCCGTTGACATAGAGGTGACTTCCGTGTCTCCAAGACGATTCTCTGTTAGCCAGTAGTCGCTCATCGCAGCAATCCATTCAATCGCGCCGCAATTCTAAGCAAGCCCTCCGGTGCGTGTTTTCTTCTCCGACTTCCAGAGGCAAGGCGAATTGCTTCGGTTCGCGTTGGGTATACATGAAGTGTGGACAAGACTTTGTTCATGCCGTAACCATGTGTCATGGCGTTTATGCAACTGCTAATCAAATCGCCTGCACTTTGTCCCACGATGCACGCACCCAGCAGCCGATCAGACTTCGGTTTCGTCAAGAGTTTTACGAAGCCTTCCGTCGATCCATCGGTAATTGCACGATCCACTTCATTGAATTTATGCTCGGTCACCTCAAAGGGAATACTCCGTTCCTTCAACTGAGTTTCGTTCAATCCCACGCGAGCAACCTCTGGATCGGTAAAGGTTGTCCAAGCGATAACATTGGAGTCAAAACTGAACCTCCAGAATGGGCGAAGTAGCGCATTCATGGCCGCATACCAAGCTTGATGTGATGCCATATGAGTAAATTGATAGGGACCAACGACATCACCGCACGCATAGATCGAGCGAATTCGACTTTGGAGATAGTCATTTACATCAATGGAGCCGTCTTCGTTTCTCACCACTCCAACTTCTGACAGTCCCATATTCTCTCCCCTAGGAGACCTTCCCGTAGCAACCAAGACTCTATCGAAATCCAGCTGCTCGTGCACGCTACCATTCACGACAGTCAATTGATTGTCGCTACACCTAGCGGCTCTATGTCCAGTCAGCACTCGGATGCCTTCTGTCTTGAACTTGTTTGCAATCAAATTTGAGACATCGTCATCCTCAATGGGAAGCAAACGATCCATCTGCTCCACAACACTAACTTCGCTTCCCAGCCGAGCAAATGCTTGTGCCAATTCGCAACCGATTGGACCTCCTCCAATAACTACCAGTCTTTTTGGAAGCTCCTGAATTTCCCACAAATTCTCTGATGTGAGAGGATTGGATTCACGCAATCCAGGTACGGGAGGAATCTGAGGCTCCGCTCCGATTGCAAGCACTATACTTCGCGATGAAATCTCTCGACCGTTGACTTGAACTCTATGCGGATCGACTAGCTGAGCATGTCCCTTAATGCATTCCACGCCTAGTTCTGTATAGCGTTCAATAGAGTCGTTAGGCTCAATTTCCTTGATGGCAGATCGAATACGAAGCATTATTCGGTCAAAATCTATGTTCACTTCCGAGGAATTGATTCCAAATTCGTCCGAATGCCGCACGGCATGCGCAACTCTGGCCGAAGAAATGAGTGTCTTGCTCGGTACGCAGCCTGTATTTAGGCAATCGCCGCCCATGCGATCTTCCTCAATAAGAACCACTTTGGCACGTACGGTTGCACCGATTAACGATGCAATGAGTCCTGCGCTTCCTGCACCCACAACAACGAGGTTGTTCTCATACCGAGCCATGTATTCCCACTCCTCTTCTAGGTCCAAGCGTCCGATGTTACCTATGGCAAAATAGGTTTGCGCTCTGCAACTGAGCGGAGTTTTCGCACAAGTGGCAACATTCTCCGCTCGAAAGATTTTTTCCGCCAAAGAGAACATCAAATCATAAATGGTCACCTCTAAATTTCCTCATACTCGCTTGAGACGCAATCGGTCAGAGGACTTCGTCAGACGTCTTGTGCGAGAAAACGAACTCTCGGTGAACGATTTGATCTACCCTGTCTTCGTAATCGAAGGATCTCAAAATCGCGAACCCGTCTCATCTATGCCAGGTATTGACCGGTTGTCAATTGATGAACTAGAACGAGAGGTTGTATCTTTGAGGGATACGGGTTTGCCCGCAATTGCATTGTTTCCTTACATTGATTCAACCTTGAAAGATGTGAGAGGCACCGAAGCTATCAATCCTGATGGATTGATCCCAAGAGCAATCACAGCCGTCAAGAATTGCGTTCCAGAGCTTGGAGTAATAACTGATGCTGCTCTGGACCCTTACACATCCCACGGTCAAGACGGAGTGATCGACGAAGACGGATATGTGGTCAACGATGCTTCGGTCGAAATTCTTCAAGAGCAAGCTCGAGTTTGTGCCGAAGCGGGTTCCGATGTCATTGCACCTTCTGACATGATGGATGGAAGAATTGGAGCAATTCGGAAAACGCTGGAAGACTGTGGTTTTCTAAATACAAAAATCATGGCATATTCGGCCAAATACGCGTCCGCATATTACGGACCGTTCCGCGACGCAGTAGGTTCAAGCTCAACCTTGGGATCGAGCAATAAATTCACGTACCAGATGGACGTTGCAAACAGCGACGAAGCACTTCGTGAGATTGCTATGGATATCCAGGAAGGTGCCGACATGGTCATGGTCAAACCGGGTATGCCCTATCTTGATGTGATTCGTAGGGTTAAAGATGGATTTGGTGTCCCAACATTCGCCTATCAAGTCAGTGGAGAGTACTCAATGCACATGTCAGCTGTACAACGAAATTGGTTGGAGGAAAAAGTAATTCTGGAGGGCCTATTGTGCTTTAAGCGTGCTGGTGCGGACGGAATACTCACCTATTTCGGCAAGCGTGTCGCTGAAGAGCTTGCAGCTCAGAAATAGAACTAAGACTAGATGCGGGACCGGGCTTGTTCGATCTCTCGTTTGACAGATGTCGGAGACGTACCTCCAACCGTGTCACGAGCATTTACCGATCCTACGACTGAAAGACTCGAAAAGACCGACTCGTCAAATCGACTGTCGACTTGGAGAAGCTGTTCAAGCGGCATTTCGTCAAGCCGTATGTTTTTTGACTCCGCTAAAGCGACAACTTCTCCCACTATCTCATGAGCTTCCCGAAAGGGTACACTTCGTCTAACTAACCAATCCGCTAGATCAGTCGCTGTCGAGTAGCCTTGCTCTGCACATTCGCGCATTCGTTGAGAGTTGGGCTGCATTTCTGGGATCATTTCACAAAGAGCCTGAAGACATTCAGACAGGGTGTCGACAGCATCAAATATTGGCTCTTTGTCTTCCTGATTGTCCCTGTTGTATGCAAGCGGCTGGCTTTTTGTCAACGTAAGCAACGCCACTAGGTCGCCAACGATGCGTCCAGACTTGCCACGGATCAGCTCAGGAACGTCTGGATTCCGTTTTTGCGGCATGATGCTGGATCCTGTACAGAATGAATCCGGTAGTCGAACGAATCCAAAGATGTCCGAACACCAGACGATGATTTCTTCACACCATCGTGTTATGTGAATTGCCGTCGTACTCGCGACCGAGGTAAATTCCACTGCGAAGTCTCGATCGCTAACCGCATCGAGAGAATTTCTGCACAGAGACTCAAAACCAAGTTCAATTGCTATTTGCTCTCGCGGAATCGAAAAGCTAGATCCAGCTAACGCAGCTGCTCCCAGTGGCGACATGTTGATTCGTTTACGGCAATCGCGCAGGCGAGATCGATCGCGCAACATCATCTCGAACCAAGCCATCATATGGTGTCCAAACGTGATCGGTTGTGCAATTTGCATATGCGTGAAGCCGGGCATGATAGTGTCGGTGTACTTTTCAGCACAATCCAGAATCACTTGGAGCAGGCAGGTCATCTGCTCGTCAATTCGATCCACTTCATGCCTAAGCCATAGTCGCATGTCCGTGGCAACTTGATCATTCCTCGAGCGACCCGTATGAAGTTTCTTGCCCAGTTCTCCAACCAGTTCCACGAGTCGAAATTCAATATTGGAATGGACATCCTCTCGCTCTGTAGACCAGATGAATTCGTCCGCTTCGATCTCCGTACGGATCTTTTCAAGCCCGACAACGATTGCATCGCGCTCATCACTGGTTAGAACGCCCGCTTCGACAAGGCCGTTTGCGTGAGCCATCGATCCCTGAATGTCAAAGGGATACAACCGATAGTCAAAACTAACGGACTGGGTAAACTTCTCAACGAAAGAATCAGTCTCTGCCGAGAACCGACCACCCCAAGTTTTTCCAGAATTACTAGCCATTCTCTTGCAATTTACGAGCTGCGCTGTTGAACATATGAACGTTCAGTCACTTCAAAAGGTCCAGCAATTGGACAGATTGCTTGATGAATCAACATTTTTCGATTTCTACGCGGACTCGTCCCACTAGTCCAAGTTGCTGATATTACTATTGTGTTGTTTGGTTTCCACGCCACTAAACAAGCCTTAGTCCATGCGAATCTCGTGGTAATCGACTCGATTGTGCCAGTTGCTCGTGCAGAATCATCCGAAGTTCACTCCGTACCTCTTATACTCAGTGCCCAACCAAGTGCGAGAAGCGATTTCTCGATTTCGGTCTGTTAGACAAGCACCGATACTAGCTCGACCACGCTTCTTAAGAGATGCAATTCGACAATCCATGACCCAGAGAATTCGCATAGCGACTCGTAAGAGCAAGTTGGCCATGCAACAGGCCAACTACATTCGAATCTTGCTTCAACGTTTCAACCGTGATTTGGAAGTTGAGATCTTGGGTGTTGTAACAACCGGTGACAAGTCTGCACAAGATATCGGTTTTCAAATGTCCGGCAAAGGAGACTTCTTGAAAGAGATTGAGACCGAATTGTTTGCTGAAACGGCAGATCTCGCTATCCACAGCATGAAAGATGTACCGGCTCAGCTTCCAGATGGACTCACTGTTAGCGCTATCGGACCTCGATTAGATCCAACCGACGCTCTAGCCGGTATCGACTCCTTGAGCAATCTCCCAGCCAATGCGAGGATAGGAACTTCAAGCTCTCGTAGACGCGCCCTACTACGCCACGTCTACAAAAAGACCAATGTACAGCCAGTTCGCGGCAATGTGGACACTCGTCTTCAAAAGTTGGATCATGGCAAATTCGATGCTCTCGTCTTGGCTACATCCGGTCTTCTTCGCCTTGGATTGGACAACCGGATTGGAACTCGTCTTAACCCATCCATTTTTGTTCCCGCTGCTGGACAAGGACAACTTGCAGTTGAGTATCGAAACGACGACGACAGAATAAAAAAGCTCGTGAGCACATTGGAAGTGCCGGACACATCACTAGCCTCATATTGTGAACGTGATGTTGTAAATGAATTGGGTGCCGACTGCACAACGCCTATTGGTGTGTATTGCGAACCGATTGATCAAGGGTTTCATATTCTCTGTATCGTCTTGGATTCAAGGGGCGAGCACTCGGTAAAAGTTTCTTTTTTTGACGAAAGTCCATCCAAACTTGCAAAGAAAGCTGTGCGCAGCCTATTGTCCATGGGTGCGCGAGACCTATTCGAGGCAGCATGAAGCGTGTCTGGATTACTCGCACAGAACCTGGTGCTTCTCAACTTGGTTCGCACCTAGCTAAAGCGGGCTTCTTACCGTTGGTCGCTCCGGCTGTAAAGATCCAATCGGTTGACGGATCGCCGCCTACCGAATCGATTGATTGTTGGACGTTCTTATCCGTTCACGCGGTGCTTTCTGCCATGGAAATGGGATGGAATTCGTTCGGAACCTGCGTCGCCATTGGGCCCGCAACACAAAACGCTTTACGGCAATATACGGCTTCCACACTGGTTCCTGATGAGCACACTTCCGAAGGACTCTTCGAACTGTTGCAAAACAAGCTCAAATCGGGATCGAGAATCTGCTTGGTGGCTGGGAAGAATGGCAGAAAAGATCTTGAAGTGTGGTTAAGCGATGTTGGATTCGATGTCGTTCGATGGCCTGTGTACGAACGTATGCAGCAACCAGTACAAGTCGATGCATCCAAACTTCATGCCGTCATTGCCAGCAGCGCATTTGTCCTTCCCGTGATTCTCGACACTCTTCGGCAACAGCATTTGATCTGGCACAATCATCCTCCGTTGGTTGTACCTTCAGAACGAATTGCTGGACATGCGCGAGAACTGGGATTTCGAAACGTGTTAGTTTCCGAAGGTGCTTCCAATTCTGCGGTTCGCAGCACGTTAGAGAACCAAATCTAGGCCAGAGAATCGAGAGTTCCTAGGCCACAGCCTTCCGACTGCACATGACATAGACACAATCTGGTTAGACTAGACAATTCATTTGCAAGGTATGACCGTCCATGTCTGAATACGAAACCGTCCTCTATGAAGTGGAGGGGAATCTAGCAACCGTAACTCTGAACCGACCGGAAAGCTTGAATGGCATCACTGGAACACTTATGAGAGAGCTATATCAGTGTCTCAATGAAGTTGCACTCGATGCAAACATAAGAGTGGTCATGTTCACCGGTGCGGGCAGGGCATTTTGTCCAGGAGTCGACTTGAAAGCGTCCACAAGCGGAAAGTCTCAAGAACCAAGTCGGCGAGAGTACTTCCACATTACGTCGCTACTGCATGAAATGCCGAAAGTGACTATTGCTGCAATCAATGGAGCATGCGCTGGGGCAGGATTTGGTTGGGCGTGTGCATGCGATCTTCGATACGCGTCCGATCGAGCAATGTTCAACTCTGCGTTTCTAGGCGTTGGAATTTCTGGAGACATGGCTGGACCATGGCTGCTCCCTCGAATCGTCGGTGCGACCAAGGCACGCGAACTATTCTTCATGTCTCAAAAGTTCGATGCTAACGAAGCGGAACGTATCGGATTGGTTCTCAAAGTCTTTCCAGACTTGCTGCTTCGCGAAGAGGTTAGAGCAATCGCATTGCGCTTGTCGAAGTCAGCTCCTCTAGCAATCGGCGAGATGAAAAAGAACTTCATCAATGCGGAAAGCATGCCACTCCGGGACTATATAGAACTCGAAACCGAACGTCACACTCGAACAGGTGCTAGTGAGGATTCCCGGGAGGCAATGCGAGCTTTCGTAGAAAAGAGAGAACCTAAATTTGTCGGTCGCTAAGGCAGCCGAGCTACATTTCGATGGATTCTGACTGCACGCCAATCCATGGGGAATTGGCATTGGAATGCTGGCTTAAGAGTTTTTCTTTGGTGGAGGTACTGACTTCATCGCATTGAAGAACTCTGCATTTGTGACTGTGTTCTTCAATCGATCGACAAGAAACTCGATCGCATCTATGTCGTCCATGTCGTGCAGGAACTTGCGTAGGATCCATACACGTTGAAGCTCCTCCTCATTCAAAAGCAGCTCTTCGTGTCTTGTACCCGAGCGCCTAATGTTGATGGAGGGATAGATTCGCTTTTCTGCGATGTGCCGCTCGAGGTGTATTTCCTGATTGCCGCGTCCTTTGAACTCCTCGTAGATTACTTCGTCCATACGCGATCCTGTATCAATCAAGGCCGTCGCAATGATGGATAGACTTCCACCTTCGACAAAATTGCGGGCTGCACCAAAAAATCGCTTCGGTCGTTCAAGAGCATTTGAATCCACACCGCCAGTAAGTACCTTCCCACTGGACGGCACGGTGTTGTTGAATGCTCGAGCCAATCGAGTAATCGAATCCAGAAGTATCACGACATCCCGCTTCTGCTCCACCATGCGTTTCGCTTTCTCGATGACCATTTCAGAAACTTGCACGTGGCGTGTTGGGGGTTCATCAAACGTACTTGCAACTACTTCCCCTCGAACCAAGCGTTGCATCTCAGTAACTTCCTCTGGTCGCTCATCAATCAGCAATACGATTAGCGCTACGTCGGGGTGATTTGCCGCAATTGACTGAGCTATTGCTTGAAGCATCAGGGTCTTGCCGGCCTTCGGAGGCGATACGATCAGGGCACGCTGTCCTTTTCCGATAGGAGCTATGAGGTCGACGATTCGACCCGAAAGATCTTCAGTACTACCATTGCCGCGTTCTAACGTATAACGCCAGTTAGGGAATTGTGGGGTGAGATTCTCAAAAAGTATTTGACGAAGTTTTGTTTCTCGATCCGCAGGTGTGCTGTTGACGGCATCGATTTTCAGCAGAGCAAAATATCTTTCGCCATTTCGCGGAGCACGAACTTTTCCAGAAATATTGTCTCCTGTTCGGAGATTAAATCGACGAATCTGGGTCTGTGAGACATAGATATCATCCGGACCAGCCAGATAGCTCGCGTAAGGTGAACGAAGGAAACCAAATCCATCTTGCAGGACTTCCAACGTTCCATCACCGAAAATCTCCACTCCGTTCTTCGACTGCTTTCGAAGTATTTGCGTGATGATTTCCTGTCTTCGGGCCCTTCCGAGATTCTCTATCCCGATGCCTTCTGCGAGCTCGACAAGCTCGGGTATGGGACATCGTTTCAGGTCGCTAAGATTCATTGATTCTGTTTGCCTAACGGCGGCAGGTTGAGGGGTCATAAGCGTGTAGTTAGGTTGAAGTAAGGGGATCTCCCTGTGAGATACGCAGGGAGATGCGAAGGGAATTCATGTTCAATTTAGCACGTTTCCAAACATCCGTCCAGTGATTTCATCATTTTGCTTCCCAGATTGGATTGGATGTATTCAAAAGTTCTCACAGTGAATTGCCTTGGTTTATCTCGTCATGTGCGCCAATTCGGCCACCAAGCGCAGAGGAAACCAAGAGGAAACAAGGTTTCGACAGAAACCCTGACAGCATTTTACGGGAATTTCTTGCGGCCGATCAAATAACAGATAAAGTCGAGGTTAATTTTCCGCTGACAATTGCACTCTAAATATTGCTATCAATGAATGCTGCTAGTTGGGATTTTGACAAAGCACCAACTTTCGTGGCTTCAACTTGCCCACCGCGAAACAGCATCAATGTCGGAATGCCACGAACCCCATATTTCGTCGGGGTCTCAGTATTGTCGTCTATATCGATCTTGCAAATCTTCACGCGATCGGCGTATTCTTCGGCAATTTCTTCCAAAATCGGTGCGATCATTTTGCAAGGTCCACACCATTCGGCCCAATAATCCACAAGGACCGGAGTATCGGACTCCAATACATCCGTACTCCAAGACGAATCGGTGACGTGATGAATGTTTTCGTTCATGTGAACCTCCAGATCTTGAAAATAATTATAGTTCGACTACCTACATAGAACGCACTGACGAACTTCCGACTGCAGTGCTAGACCTCTGCAAGTTTCATCGTTCGACAATCCAAAACCATGAAAGTTTGCTCTCTTTGACTAGCCCTCAGTAACCTTTTCCAATCGCATCTAATACACAGTGGTTCGCTATACTGCATGCCTTCCTATAACCTGATGTGCAAAGACCGTGCGCAAAGTTCTGTTGCTACTCATTTGCTTGGCAGTGCTTTGCGGATGTGGGTTCAAGGGCCCCTTAGAACTTCCCAGTCCAATCCCAGACGAGTCCGAGCCAGATAATGCCCCTGCGTCGAGTTAACGGCACTCTTCAAATTGACGACATCCCCATTCCAAAAATCGTGGAATTTGTTGGGACTCCGGTCTACGCCTATTCCTGGCAAACCCTTGAAGAACGCTACCACTGGTTTGAGTCGTGCTTTTCTGGTATTCCGCATCGTACTCACTACGCGGTTAAAGCAAATTCGAACCTAGCCATTTTGCGACGTCTAGCAGAATTAGGAGCGGGGTTCGACATTGTCTCCGGTGGCGAGCTCGAACGCGTCCTAAGATCGGGTGCACCTCCAGCCCACGTTGTTTACTCTGGTGTGGGCAAGTCCACTGAAGAGCTTTCCTTCGCGCTCAAGACAGGCATCGGGTGCATCAATGTTGAAAGCACATCGGAGTTTGATCGGGTTTCTCAACTAGGCAAGACATTGAACATTCGTCCGAATATCGCCTTTAGAGTCAATCCTGAAATCGATGCGGATACAAACCCATACTTGGCCACAGCTCTATCAAATAGCAAGTTTGGATTGAGTGAGAAAGAAGTGCTTGAAACCGCATGCAGATCAAAGAGTTCACCCCATATAAATGTCATAGGAGTCGCATGTCACCTTGGATCGCAGATCTCATCGGTCAATCCCTATGGGACCGCAATAGCCGATTTGCTGAAGCTCGTTGATCAACTACAAGAAATTGGTATGGATTTGCACTATATCAATGTAGGAGGGGGATTTGGCATCAGCTATGACTTGGAGAAGGAGCTACAGATCGCTGAGCTTGCGAGTGTACTCTCCAAACAACTGGCGAATCGGTCGCAAGTTCTATGTTTGGAACCTGGACGATTTCTCATTGGTCCAGCGGGAACTTTGATCTCTCGAGTCGAGTATCTCAAAGTTAATGATCAGAACACTCGCCCGAATTTTGCAGTTGTCGATGCTGCCATGAACGACTTGATTAGACCTGCTCTCTACAAAGCAAGGCACGACATCGAGATAGTCCTAGACTCCAATGCTCCCTGCAAGAAGTGGAATATTGTTGGACCTGTCTGCGAGTCTGCTGATTTCCTGGGATTGGATCGTTTGTTGTCGATAAGCGAAGGCGATTTGATTGCAATCAAAGATGTCGGCGCCTACGGATTTGTACAAAGTTCCAACTACAACTCTCGCACACGGGTTGCGGAAGTGCTAGTTGACGGTTCGAAAATGAACCTGATTCGAGAGAGGGAGACCATGGATGACCAACTCAGAAGAGAGCGATTTGCATAGATGCAACCTAGGCATAGATTCTTCAAAATGCATGTCTGCGGCAACGACTTCATGGTGGTCGATGCGACTTCGGAGCCATTTACTTCATCCGCATCCGAAATTCAACAATGGTCAAACCGTCGCAAGGGAATCGGCTTTGATCAACTCCTTGTTTTGGAACCTCCACGCTCCGTAGAGCACGATTTCCGAATGCTCATATTCAACGGCGACGGAGGATCTGCAACTCAATGTGGCAACGGCTGTGCGGCCGTCGCTAAGTTAGCGCGGGAACTTGGACTCACCGACAAGACGGGAGTGTCAATCGCTACCAAGGGGGGTTCCGTTGCATGCCGCGTAGCTGAAGATGACGAAGCCAGTGCTACGGTAGAGATGCCGCCGCCGATTCTATGTGCTGGAGACGTTCCATTTCTAACCGACCACGCTGGCTGTCAGCATCAAATTGAACTTCAATCTCCAATCAATAGCTCGATAGAAGCTATTGTTCTGTCAATGGGTAATCCTCACGCCGTAGTGCTTGTAGACAATGTCGACACCACCGACTTGACTAGTCTTGGGATGGCATTGCAACGTCACAAACGGTTTCCCGACTCAGTAAATGTAGAAATAATGCAGTGTCGGGATCGAAATCATGGAAAACTCCGTGTTTTTGAACGCGGTGTAGGGGAAACACTCTCGTGCGGAAGCGGAGCATGTGCAGCCATGGTCGCAGGTCGATTAATGAATCTTTTCGACGAAAGTGTAGAAATTGAATCGCCCGGTGGACGCGTAAGCGTGAAGTGGGAAGGAAAAACTAAACCTGTTCAATTGTCTTGTCAGCCCAAAATCACTTACGAAGGAGTGTTGCGACACTCAAGCTAATCGAGGTGTGGCCTTGCAAGAGGAGATCGCTGGAATCTGGATTCACATCACTAGAAAGCGGGCGCAGCTAGGCTTAAGTTGCGACAGGCTAAAGAGCAAACAAAAGAGACAGTGCAGATTCTCTTGGATTGTAGTGACGAAGCTTCTGATTCAACTATTCGCCACTATCCCTGCTTCCTTTCCGGCATGAACAACATGGCTTTTCAGTAGGCCGATTCACTCAAAACCTCCACTGCAGATCCAATTCAAATGCGTTGTCCACCTGGGGCAAGTCGTCGTAGCGCACAAAAGCAAGTGAGGCAGATGTTCGACGATCCTTAAAAGAAAATCGGATGCCCGCCGAGGCAAACAACTTTGTATCGTCGCTTGAATTTGATATAGACGTTGGAATTGGGAAAGGTGCGATTGATAGTGTTCGAATGTCGTCTGACAAATGAAAAGAAAATTTTGCTTTGGATTCGACAAGAGCAAGACCCGCCTTCGCGAAGAACGAGACTGGTTTTCGAAACGGAATCTCATAGACCGCACCCGCACGCAGCATCGTCACATCACGCTTGGCTTTTACATCAAATGGAAAGAACTCGTCGATAGCCTGAAATTGCTGGTTGAAGGAAGTCTCCTGGGTCGGACCGACTACATAGGACGCTTCGATCGACCAATTCTCGTCGAACGAATAACCACCTCCAAATCGGAAAGTTGTTTCCGTATTAGACCTTTCAACCGTGATGGGCCTATACACTGAAAAGGGGCCATCAAATGCGATTTTGGACGACTCCAGACCAGACCACTTAACAATGCCCCCGATTGCATAAAAAGGAAATGAGGTGGCCGCGCTGCTGGAGGTAGCTCCAGCTAGGCTTGCCAGAATGGCTAGTGCAATTGCAACGGATGTAGCGCGAGTCTTCATTCTCATGGTCGTTTCATTTGTACAAATTCCTGCCTAGCATCTGCACTTCGATCTTGCACGGGCGAAACCCATACGATTCAAGCAATTTCTTCAAAATCTCCACATGAAGTCGACCTCGAGAGCACTTTCCAATTGCGGCAAGTCTTGGTAGGAGACGAAAGTCAGCGATGCTGCGGCTCGTTTTTCCATAAATGAAACACGCACCCCGGTCGCTGCAAACGCTTTGGTTTCATCCTCTGAATCGGAGAAGGAAAAACCCGGAAGACCTGCGCCTCCTCTGGTAGAGAACTTTGATTCGGCCTTCACGTGCGCAATTCCTACTTTACCTATGAATGAGATTGGATCTCGAAAAGGCAACTCGTAGACCGCGCATGCACGGTATATCGTCACTTCTACTGCGATATCAGCGGTCGAAGTGAACACTCCGCCGGGTATTTCAAATTCGGATCTCAATGTTCTCTCTTGTGTCGGTCCTACTACATAGGAGGCTTCCACCGACCAAGTTTCGTTGAACGAATAGCCTCCGCCTAGATGAAAAGTTGTATCAGTGTCTTTTGACGCCACAACTGTCGGACCATCTCCAGGGGAAGATCCCACAAAACTGATTGGAAGCATTTCCGTTTTGACCATTCCTCCCACTGCATAGAAAGGAAACCAATTTGCCGCGTTGCATGAAACTGCACTTGTCACCAACGCCAAGATAGAGACGGTGATTGCAATGGACTTGTATCGAGCATTCATTTGTGTGTTCCTTTGTATTTGGGACCAAGGGTGCATTATCGCTAAGTCGAACAGCGATGTGGTGGATACTTTACATTGGACAAGACTATTCGATTCGTAGTTCCGAAACAAGAATGTTCTCTTACAATATCTAAAACTTGCCCCAGGACACGGATGTCCGGTCGACCATCGTCGATTTGAAGTATAGGAAGTACGAACTGCCATGCCCTCTTTGACCACCCACCGAATTTCCTCGTTGGAAGCACGAAACCAAGAAATCCAGGACGAGCTAAATCTACTGATACGGACTGGCTCCCGCAACGATGAAAAGTTTCGCTGGCTAACAACTTCAATCCTTGCTCTCTACGATGTAGCAGACTGGCTTCAGCTAGACACGACTCTTGAAACAGTGCTTGGTGGGCGAGACAATGTTGACGCTGCTCGACTCTATTTGTGGAGCATCGAGCCCGAGCTGGCCTTGGAATTCATCCGTCCCGCACACGAACTAGGAAAACTCCAAAAACGAACATTAGCGTTGTCCAGTTCTGTCTGCGAGACAACACGACCCTGCGACTATGAACGAATATTTGAAAAGCAACCCTCATACGCAACATCCGTAGCATTCGTTCCGATTTCATACCAAAAAGCCCAAGGGGTGCTCACAATTGGATCTTTTGATCCTTCACACTTTAGCCTCTCAATGAGCACGATGTTCTTGGATTTCCTTGGCGAAGTAATCGGTAGAGTTGTAAACAAACTCGTAGACTAACTAGCACAATACCGGTTTTGAACAAGCCCCATTCCGCTGGCCTAGAAAAGGACAGAAAGCCTCCTGAACAGTCAGCTTCAGCCGTGAATTGGCGCGATGCTATTCATGAGTATCTCACGCACCTTTCCGTTGAACGCAAACTATCGATTTTGACTCAGAAGTCTTACCGATTGTCGTTGGAACGATTCACTGAGGAATCCGCACCTCCGGATATCGAAGATGTTCGTATTGAGCATGTTCGCGACCACATCCTTCGATTGAGGGAACTGAACCTATCCCCAGTCTCGATCGCCCAAAACCTTTCCAGCCTTCGAAGTTTCTTCAACTACCAGATACGACACGGGCGACTGGCTCACAATCCTGCCCAACACGTCAAAGCGCCCAAGGCACCCAAGAAACTCCCAAATGTGCTTGATGTCGACGAGGCGGTCAAGCTTGTTGGCCAAAGCTTTGAAGGGAGCAAGGCATTGAGAAACCGAGCGCTACTAGAATTGCTTTATTCGAGCGGAATTCGCCTCTCGGAGATTGTCGCTCTCAACGTCGGTGACATAGATCTCCGATTTGGACAAGCAGTCGTAACGGGAAAAGGCAATAAGCAGAGAGTTGTACCAATTGGATCTCATGCGCTTACGGCTCTGAATCATTGGCTTGCCTCACGTGAAAAGTGCTCACCTGGAGACCCATTGTTTACTGGACGTAGGCATGCACGGATCGCGAGAAGAACTGTTCAAGACATTGTCAAGAAGGCCGGTCTGAAAGCGCTCAACGACGATAGCGTACACCCTCATCTCTTGCGACACTGTTTCGCCAGTCACATGTTGGAGAGCAGCAGCGATCTGAGAGCTGTCCAAGAACTCCTCGGGCACGAAAGCATCGAGACGACGCAGGTCTACACGCATATCGACTTTCAACAATTATCGAAGGTCTACGATGCGGCCCACCCCCGAGCTCGTAGAAAGTAGCCTGGTTTCAAGTGACAATCAAGCTTGTCTCATTTGACCTAGACGATACCCTATGGGATAACTTGCCGATAATCGTTGAAGCCGAATCAGACATGGTCAATTGGCTACAAGAGCGTATCCCGAACTTCCAGGAAGTCTACAGAGCAACAGCCCGACGATATAGAGCTCAAATCTCGCAAAATCGACCTCAAATCCAATATGACATGAACAAAATTCGGATGTCGGTGCTTGAGCGTGTTCTTCAGGATTGCACTGATACCAAGGAAGAGGCATACGAATTGGCACGTTCCGCTCTCTGCATATTTCACGGTCGTCGCAATCGGTTTCTCCTTATGGAGGATGCGGAGGAAGTCTTGTCGACCCTGTCAGAGAAATACTCAATTGTTTCGGTTACGAATGGCACGTCCGATATTCGCCAGTCGTCTATCGGGAAGTACTTCGAAATATCTCTAAACGCCGCTAATGTGCAAGCAGCCAAGCCCAATCCAATCATGTTCTACACGATTCTGTCTCAGGCCGACGTACGACCGCAAGAGGCCGTTCACATCGGAGACCATCCAGTGGATGACATCGAGTGTGCTGCAAAGATTGGAATGCACACAATTCAGTTTCACACGTTAGCACGCGGACGTCAGAGAGACGTGTCTCCACTTGCATCATGTGTGGTCAACTGCCTAGCAGATGTTCCCAAAGCAATTCTCGAAATCGAGAACGCTAGCAGCCAGTGATTACCTCCAACAGGTATTCACGCACGGACTGTTCGTTCGCAGTCAAAACGACCTTTCGTGCCTTGGTCTTGTCCAACGCCAGGAGGGTGGGATGAGTGGGAGGACTCCCTCCTGTTGCTTGCGCGACAGCATCAGGAAATTTTGCCGGATGAGCGGTTGCAAGGCAAACAGTTTGAGCGTTACCACTGATGGACTTTGCCGCTGCTAACCCGACTGCTGTATGCGGATCTACGATGTAGCGCGACTCTTTCCACGTTTCGCGAATTGTCTTTAGAGACTGTTCTGTATTGACTCGGCGAGAGATTATCGTCGGATCAGCAAAGTTTCCGCCGCCAACCTCCACAAATCCACTATTCATGAAGCCGTCCATGAAGCGATTCACTCGTTCACCATCGGAATCCATCAGCAAGTACAAATATCGTTCCAGATTGCTAGCGACCTGTATATCCATTGAGGGACTGATCGTCGCCCGAACCTTTCCTAGCTGATATTGACCACTCTTAAAGAATTTGAAGAGTATGTCGTTTTCGTTCGTTCCGAGAACGAATCGATCTATCGGCGCACCCATTCGTTGCGCGAGTATCCCTGACAGTATGTTGCCGAAGTTACCAGTAGGAACGCTAAATGTGACAGGTCGATCAAACTTCAATGATGCGTAGAAGTAATAGACAATCTGCACCATTACCCGAGCCCAATTGATCGAATTCACGGCTCCCAAGTGATAGCGTGACTTGAACTCCACATCGCCGAAGATGCTCTTCATTATCTGTTGGCAGTCGTCGAAGCTTCCTTCTACTCCAATGCAATGCACATTTTGGCTCTGAATGGAAGTCATTTGCAGCTCTTGCAATGCACTCGTGCGTCCGTCAGGAAACAATATGAAAATTCTGATTCGAGAAGATCCTTCAACACCTGCAATTGCTGCACTGCCAGTGTCTCCGCTTGTTGCTCCCAAAATGTTCAGCTTGGAGTCTTGCTCCTCTAGTACTAGCTCAAACAGTCGTCCCAAAACTTGCAGTGCAATGTCTTTAAACGCAAGAGTTGGGCCGTGGAAAAGCTCAAGAACATAGAGATCCCCTACCTTGACAAGTGGTGTAACTTCTCGTGAATCAAACGTCGAAAAGGCGTCGTTGAACAACTTTGACATGCGTTCTCGACATATATCGGGAGCATAAATCGAGGCAATCTCCGTGGCCAACTCGGAAAAGTTCAGTTTGCGCCATGACTCGAGATGGTCTCGAACGATTGGAATGTGATCGGGCATGTACAACCCGCCATCATTTGCTTGCCCAAACATCACTGCATCGCGGAACGAGACAGGTTCTACACCTCCGCGAGTAGACACGTACTTCATGGGAATTTAGCGTTTCCGGATGCTGCGGGTACTAACACAAAAAATCCGGGGAGAAAGAAAGTGGTTGGAGAATGACAGCCGACCCATTTAGAGGACAGCAAGGTAGTTTGAAAGCGGGTAATCCGGTAGAGTTTTGATGCGATCCCGAGTCGAGATATCCAATGAATTGTTGATTTGGACTAGATAGCGTCCTCGTCCGTCTCTCCAGTTCTAATCCTAACTACGGTATCGAGCGACTGAACCCAAATTTTTCCGTCTCCAACCTTGCCCGTATTTGCAGTCTCTCGAACAGCATCGATGCATTTGTCGACAAGTGACTCGTCCACTGCGACTTCTATCTTCACCTTAGGCAGGAAGTCGACTACATACTCGGCTCCGCGATAAAGTTCCGTGTGACCTTTCTGTCGGCCGAATCCACGGACCTCGGACACAGTCATTCCCGTTGCGCCGACCTTCGACAGTGCCTCACGCACATCATCGAGTTTGAAGGGCTTTACTATGGCAGTCACTAGCTTCATCTGGCATCTCCTTCGACTTGTATCCCCATCGGCTTTCTATTAAATTTTTTGATCACAACCCTACTGTGGGCGAAATAACGAATCGATTCAGTCGAACATTTCGTCAATTAGTCGACTTGGCCCAAGCGATCACTCGGGAAAGGCTTTTCCGTCTTCCTCGCCGGTCACCATATAGTCGATTGCAGCCTGAAGTTCCGCGTCGGTGCAGTCCAAACAATTGCCCTTTGCAGGCATGACTTCATTGAATCCCGCTTTCGTATTCGCGAGAAGGACTTCAGCTCCCTTTGCAACACGTTCATCCCATGCATCGCTTGCCACCAGCGGAGCTTCGGACACTCCCGCCTCATGACATGTAGAGCAGAACTTGTCGTACACCCCCTTTCCGTCCAATCCAACGCCAAATTCAGTTGGAGTTGGCGCTACCGACCCGCAATCCTGCCCTTCCAAGCATGAATTTCCGAAAGGTTTGATTCGATCCGCAATTGCCTCGCGTGTGGTGTCAGATTCGTCACCTACCAAGAGCGGTGCGAAGAGCACAAGGCAAAGCAACGGAAGTATTCGACGGAGCAAGGTCAACCCAGTTTCTTGATGTGAACTCGGTCGCAAATTATAGTCAAGAGGATACGGGTCAAGCTACTGTAAGCGATTCCTCTTGTGTTCGCAGGATTTTTGACTCTACGAGTGAGGACTTTAGCTCATCCACGCGTGGTTGCACACGTTCCCAGGACTCTTCCTTGACATGACCGAAACCACGTACTTCGCTGTAGCACTGCACTAATTCGAGTGCCGTACTTAGATTGACAAGAGTCAATTCCTCCCGAACTCTCTTCATATCCTCTTCAAACTCATGGCGTAGCGTTCGTTCAAACTTGCGTTCCGAGGAGTACCTAAACGGGTCGAACGGGGTTGTACGAAGAACTTTGAACTTAGAGAGTATCTTCAGCAAAAAGGAAAACCATCGTCCGAATCGAACCTTTGATTTGTCCGTACCAGGTAGCCATGACGGGGCAAGAGCAAAGGATTGACGCCTGATCTTGTCGAAGCGTTGCTTGAGAAATGATTGAAATCGCTCGTGGGTTAGCAAGCGAGCGACTTCGTACTCGTCTTTCGTGGCCAATAGCTTGAAGTACGTCTCGATCGCTAGTTTCGTTAGAGCAAATTTCGTCGATCCGACAGCCTCTTCCGCTTCTTTCATCAATTCTGCAAACGATCGAAGTTTTGCAGCGTATTGCGAATTCTGGTACTCGGTCAAGTACTGCATCCGATCGACGATTAGTTCGTCAAGCGTACGAGACTTTGCTGGAAACATGGCTTCGTCAGGTCGATCCGCAAACCCCATGAAGGTCGCATCCAAGGCGTATTTCCTTCCGGCGCGAAACGCAAGAATGTTGTCTGCCACGAGCGTTCCGTTTAGTTCCAGCGTCCGCTCGATGCTGTCCGCCTTTAGGGGAATAAGACCCTTCTGCCACGCATATCCAAGGAGGACCATATTGGCAGTTGTACTTGCTCCGCACACCCGCGCGGCAAGTCGATCAGCATCCACAGTCTCGAGTGTCTTTGTACAGGCAACCAGATCATCGATCAGATCGGTCCGGTGAAGATCGCGTTCCCTGTAAAGAACAAACTTTGAAGTGGGAACAAGATGAGTATTTGCGACACAAGCTGTCAATTCCTTGCTGAGCAAGGCAATGGATTCCTGAGATGCCGATGTCACGGGGTCGGATGCAAGTAGTACGTCAGCGGATCGCATAGACATCTGAGTCCTCAGAACGGGATTGGAATCGATTCGAACGTGCGCAAATACTGCTCCGCCCTTTTGCGCGAGTCCAGTCATGTCCAGTGTCGACGCGTACTTTCCTTCCATATGTGCCGCTGTTCCCAAGACTTGGCTAAGTGTCACAATTCCGGTTCCACCTACGCCAGCAACCAGGATATTGGCACCTTCAGGCACAGGCATTCTTGGGTTGGGAAGTTCCCCAATATCGACTGGTACACGTTCTGGCTCGTGCAAATCGGCTTCAATTTCGAGCATGGCGGGACAATATCCCTTGAGGCAGGTCAAGTCCTGATTGCAAGAGGTTTGATTGATTCTCCTCTTGATGCCGAAATCGGTCGAGACGGGTTCGATTGCACTGCACATCGATGCGCGCGTGCAATCACCGCACCCTTCGCACACAGCATCGTTGATCACTACTCTCTTGAGTTTTCTAGCTGTCTGCCCCCGCTTTCTTCTTCGACGAAGCTCATTTGCACAAACTTGGTCATAAATGAGTACGGTACAACCCGGAATTTCGCGTAGCTGTTCCTGTACTTCGAGGAGGTCGTCTCGGTGCGAAACGCTATATCTCTTCTCGTCGTATCTTTCTGGTTCGTCCGTGACTACATGAATTGCTGAAACGTTCTCTGAGCGGACCTGCCGAACCACATCATCGACCGAGAGATTGCCTTCTACTTCCTGTCCTCCCGTCATGGCCACCGCATCGTTGTACAGAATCTTGTATGTGATGTTTACCCCTGCGGCAACCGCAGCTCGGATAGCCATTAGACCGGAATGAAAATAGGTCCCGTCGCCGAGATTTACAAAAATGTGATTCTCGTCTGTAAATGGTGCTTGCCCTATCCAATTGACACCTTCGCCGCCCATATGAGTAAAGGTGTAGGTGTTGCGATCCATCCACTGGACCATGTAGTGGCATCCGATACCCGCTAGAGCTCGGCTACCC
>JAPOXO010000103.1 GCA_026707045.1 Gammaproteobacteria bacterium
CCTGCGATCTGGCCGCTATAGTCTGTATTGGTCGGGACGCGTGATCTCGACCGGCGAGTTCTTGGCGCGGCCAGCTCACGCCGAGGCGATGTACTCCCCTGAGGTATACGGCAACTCTAGACCTCAGAGGATATCAACTAGCGCGGATTAGGTGTTGAAAGTACGCTCTTAACTTGTGGGGCAGGAATAAATGTACTGGATTTAAGGTGTTTCATCACGCATGTAGCTTCACGATTCGAGTCTGCAGACCATTGACGCTTTGCTGCGTTCTGTTGTACGGGTTCATGGGATTCACTGACGAAGAAGAACCTTCGCCGCTCGAAGTTGTCAAGGTTACTCCGTTGGGCGGAGGTGTTTCGACAACATTTGGCCGAATAACAATTGAGTTCAACAAGCCAATGTTGGCGTTTGGACGCGGGTTTCAAGAGTTCAATGAAATTCCAATTGAGGTAACACCTGATGCTTCTTGTAGATGGCGCGCAACCAGTGCAAACGAGTTTATCTGCCTCGTCGGCGAAGACCTTCAACCTGAGACGACCTACACCATCAAAGTCTTGGACACCGCCAAGTCCCTTGATGGTTCGGTGCTCAACAATAGCCGTGAATTCACTTTCAAGACAGCTCTCTTGTCGGTAGAACAACGCTGGCCGTTTTGGAAAAGCCCCACCACTCCTGTCTTCAGACTCTGGTTTTCGCGGCCCGTAACGCTAAGTACGGTCGTTGAAACCGTACTTCTACACAGTCATGATGGCTCAAACGAAATAAGCGTCCGAGCAACACATTCATCTGAACTCAATCGACTTGGCGGAGACTTCTTCGCGCTAGGCGAGGATGGACAATGGCATCGCATGTCAGATGACGAGGTGGATGCCTTTGCTGCCGCAATTGCCGAAGGGATAGCAGCGACCGACGCACAAAAACGCAACGCAATTGCAGGAAGGAATTGGTATGTAGAGCCAGCAACCGAACTGGAAATTGGTTCGCTTTACAGCTTGAGTCTTGGCGAAGGTGCCAAGTCAATCTACGCGACTGAAGGGACTAAAGAGGCAGTAGATTTCTGGTCGTTTGAGACTTTCGATGAGTTTACGTTCATGGGATTGGAATGCACCAACACTAAGGATGAGATTGAGCAATCGCTCGCAACGGATAGTGAGGGCAATTTGAAGATATTGGATGATTGCGATCCTGACAAGTCGGTAACTTTGCTATTCAATAGTCCAGTATCTAGATATGCAAAAGCACGAATTCCCAGCGTTTCGCCAGAGCCAGAGCCCAGCGACAGATACTACCGATATTTCGAATCGGGAGACCGGAGTACCTCTACGCCTAGGGAGAGGGTCTTCAAGTATTCGGGGAATCGATACGGTTGGATTGGTGGTCGAGATGACGGTTTGTTCAGATTCAATCTACCTTTCAAGTTTCGTGGGAAGACCGAGTACTCGATAACCGATGGGGCTAAACCTGTAACTGACTTGTTTGACAGGACCTTGACACTTTCCAATCCATTGACCTTTAGAACCGGTCACATGAAACCCCGTCTAGTGGGATTGGCTAGAGTTGCCATTTTCGACTTCGCTTCGCCACTGGAGCTACCCCTAAAGTTTGCGAATCTCGAGAAGCTACAAATTGGACTGGCAACCGACATTTTCGATGAGGAGAACCGAAGCAATAGAGAGGAGGTCGTAGACTTTGAAGGGCGTGTCGATCAGGTAGGGGACAAGACGCTAGACATACGTGATTGGCTACATGGTAAAACCGGTCAGTTCCTTGCAGAGTTTGAACCAATTGCATACCCGAACGTTGGCGAAAGCCCTCGAAAGACTTGCCTATACGGCCAACTTACACCCTACAACGTGCACGCAAGAATGGGATTGACATCTTCAATTGCCTGGGTGACCGAACTGGATACGGGAGAGGTTGTCCCACACGCCTCGGTTGAGTTGATCCAAACTGAGGAAAATCAGAGAAACGTAATCTTTTCATCTAAAACGAACAGCGATGGGATTGTCGCAGTTCCCGGAAAGTCTGAACTATCCCACTTTCCCCACATCGACCGAGGTTATACAGGCTATTACCGGTTGGGAGGTTGGGGAGATGACCTGGACATATGCAAAAAAGCATATTACGCCAAGTATGCACTACAGATTTCTGGCCCCAAGGGCTATGCCGTGCTACCTCTAGCACAGACTTTCGTCAATTCCGATGGAAGGTCGCCCTTACACGACGAACCGCACATTTCGATATGGGGACATACTGCTCAGGGAATCTACAGTCCGGGTGACGAAATACAGTACAAAATTTATGTTCGCAGGCAAACCGGCGAAGGGCTGCGCACAATTGATGAGAGCTCTAAATTTTTGCTAGTTGTCCTCGGTTCGAAAGGTGAACTCGTACATTTCAGAGACGCTATAGGGTTAAACGAGTTCGGCACTTTTGACGGCGAGTTTCGCGTGTCTGAATCATTCCTAGGCACCCTACGCTTTTTGGTGCTATTCGACAACGGGGAAAGCGAATTCGAAATCCAGCAGTTGCTCCCGCTGCTTGCGAGGTCGGAACAGGGAGAGCCTCGGGGACCCTACGACTCTCATTGGGTGGCATTGAGCGTCGATGTACTCGACTTTGTCCCAGCAACGATTCAATTGGAGAGCAGTTTGGATTCTGACTCCTACACAAACGGAGAGCTTGTAACAGTACGAGGCAGAGCCGAGTTGCTGTCGGGCGGACCGTTTAGTGAAGCACCCATTTCAGTTCGACTGCATTTTTTGCCCAAAAGATTCGAAGTGGAACTCGCTGAAACCGATGGGTTTAAGTTTGCATTCTCTCCAACGGGCAGAACGCCATCTGTGGACGGGAAGACTGAAACGAACGGCACGTTCCAGCTATCAAGGCGCATTACATTCGATGAGTTTTTCTATGGAACGATGAAGGTCGCTACGGGTGCTCAAAGTGATCGAGGAGATTGGGTCTGGGACTACAAGCACGTGGACTTTAGGACTACCGACCGTTTTGTGGGAATTGCGCTAGACAATAAACCAAAATTTGCGGGAAGTCTTGTGACCGCCGATATTGTCGTTGCAGACTCGACTGGTAGACGCAAGGATGACTTGCCTGTAAACATAGAGTTCGCATACAGCCAATCAACATACTTGGGCTATCGGAGAGATTGGAAGCAAGTCCATTCCTGCCGCATTGCGATTGGCGACAACGCCAAGTCATGTGAATTTACGCCTGACGTTGGTGGTTATTATCGAGCATCGGCGAGTCTTGTTAGCGACAGCGAGCTGCCGCAGAAGGTTGAGCAAGAATTCTGGGTTCGCGGGAAGACAATTTCCTCCACCTCGGACAACTGGAACTACCTACGTTTCAAAGACCAATACTCACGCGAACGCGAATTTACAGTGGGAGACACAGCAGAACTGAGCATTCAACATTCGATCCCTGGCACCAAGGCTTTGGTGACCGTTGAGCGTCTCGGAGTGCTCGACCAGTGGGTTATCGAACTGGATGAATCCGGTCAATTCATTGACATACCGATGAAGAAGGAGTATTCCCCTCGCGTACGGGTGTCCGTTGTTGCCATGGTTCCGGCGACACCTAGTGAATCTCGATCCAGTGCGGCCTTTGGCGTTGTACAGACTCGTGCCCAAACCCAAAAGGCCGATATTTTCTTGAAGGTCAACGATCCCGATCCTCCGATTGACATCGAAATTCTTACGGATAAGGACGTCTATGAACCGGGTGAAAACGTGAGAATCTCGATCAACATTGAAAGAGAGGATGGTAGGCGTATTTCATCACCGTATGAACTAGCTGTCGCAGTGGTGGATCAAGGCGTACTGGAAGTATCCAAGGCCGGGTTGGCCCACTTCGACCCGTTACAGGGTTTCTCCTCGACATTTGAATTCGCCGTTCAAGGGTTTGGCTTGCTTTCACGAGGATTTGGAACGATTTATTCGTCTTTTGCCATGGCGCCAAGTGCAAGTCACAGACCTAGACCGGATCCCCGAGAGAACACCGAGTTGATGAGTCATTGGATACCCCGTCTGCACACCAATGCAAGCGGAGAAGCAAGCTTCGAATTCGAAGCTGGTGACCGTCTGACCGAGTGGAAAATCATCGTGGTTGCGGCAGACTCCGCGGATCTGTTCGGTTACGGACACAAATCCATAAGGACGAAACTGGACTTGGAAATCCACCCGATATTGCCAAATCAGGTTACGGTATCCGATGTATTCGATGCAAGCTTCTTTGTTCTGAACCGAACTGATTCTGAACGAACAGTGCACGTAGCCGTAGAAGTAACTGGCGATGTCGAACCAGCATCAATTCAAGATTCGATCAAGCTAGAGAGCTACGAACGGAAGATTGTCGCGTTACCTCAACATGTGCTGCTCGACAAAGATCTTTCGCACCCAGAGGATGGATCAATCAAGCTGTATGCGTCCGCGACATCCGGCGAGCTTGCCGATGCGGTTGTGCACACTCTGCCCTTAAAGCCAGATAGGAGAATCGTCTTTCGTTCCATTTACGGTACTTCAACGGAACCCAAAGTGGCCGAGCCCGTTGACTTTCCACGGAATATCAAGACAGGATCGGGGTTGTTGGATGTAGCCGTAACTTCATCTCTCGTTCGATCTCTAGATAGCAAACTGTCACAGATCAGGGACTACCCCTATAGTTGCTGGGAGCATCAACTAAGCAAGGCTTCAATTGCCGCGCAATCCCAAAACGTGCAGGGACATATCGGTTTCGACTGGCCTCAAGCGGAAGAATACATAGAACACGTGTTGAGTTTGGCCGCTGACTATCAGGTTAGATCTGGAGGATTTGTGTATTGGGATGATGGTAGGGACTACGCCTACCCTTATCTCTCGGCATACACTGCTCAAGTTTTAAATTGGTTGGCCGATGTTGGGCACGAAGTCCCTGAAGAGGTCGTTGCATCGCTGGTCCAATACCTAGAGGAACGACTTGAGGAGGAACCATCCAATCTACGTGAGATTCCATCCCTAATGGCGTCTTCGCTCCGAATGATGATTGCCAACGCCCTAATACAACATGGCAGAGGAGATGCTGAGCTTGTTGAACGCATCTACGGAGAGAATGAGAATCTGGATCCGTTCGCACTGACGCAAGGGCTTCAAGCTGCACTTGCTGCCGAGGCACCCAGAACGCTATTGGACCAATTGAGCGTAAGGCTGGAAAACAGCATTGCAGTCTCTGGAGACAAAGCGCTGGTCCAGCACGATGTTGTACGCAATGGCAATATCCTGCACTCGAGCATGTTGAAGACGACTTGCAGTGCAATCACCGCATATGTCCAGGCGCGTTCCAAAAACATTCCTCTCATTTCTGATCGGAAACTTGCTGAGCTAGTCCGCGGCGCCGTGTATGAGTGGAACAAGCCGAAACCCAGAGCAATTCCGCACCGGTCCGCCTACTGTCTACACGCTGTGGCTGCGTACTTGGCGAACATGGAGCCGGAGGCAGCAGAATTGGACATTTCAGTAAAGTTGGCGTTGGGTGGACTTGAACACGACATTCCTGTCTTGACACCGGAGGCGGATGGTTTCACTCCGGATGTTGCGACTTTTTCAACAGTGCTTGAGCCCAAACTTCTTGGTGAGGCTGGCGAACTAGTACTGCGTCAAGATGATGAATCCCGAATTTACTACAAGGCTACCCTGCAATACGAACCGCTCGACACAGGACGAAATGCAGAAAACCATGGAATCAACATCACCAAGAGCTATTCGATAAAGTCTAACGACTCGTGGCAGGAAATTGACGATGCCACTGAACTAAGCCGAGGGGACTTGGTGCGCGTAAGCCTTAAAGTCGACGTACGGGACCCCCTCGACT
>JAPOXO010000132.1 GCA_026707045.1 Gammaproteobacteria bacterium
ATGGGGAGGGATGCCCAACGATGTGCCCGTCGCAAGGCTAGAAATTGATCGGACCCCACACCTAATGGAGCGGCTGTACTAACCGCGTCCGCAAGTACTGATGGAGCAGGGGCATTAGTAAGTGGAACCACACCTGAATGATTGAATTCGGGCTGAGCAACATTTAATACTAGTCTTTGACCTGTAGGTGTTTTTAGGATTAGTGGCCGTCCAAAATGAGTCAATTGACCCCAAGGCTTAGAGTTTACAGAATGGCCGGCCACTACGTTTTCACGGATATAGTTGTTGTCGGGCAGCCAATAGCTGTTAGTTGGAATTCTGCTATTTGGCTCAGGTCCACGATCCAACTCTTCAGAGTGTTTAACGAATGGGCCGCTCTTGACTCCGGACATTACCAAGAGTTTGGCACTAGGTAATGCGTCTTGAAGGATTCCTTGGATTTTCTGAAGTTCTTGACGGATTGCATGAGCCAGAACTGCGATAGTCCCAAAGGCTGCCAACTGTCCATCTAAAACAAATGCGGTTTCAGAGATTGCCACAAGTCCCTCCCTCGATTTCGTTAAACCGCGCAGCCCATTAATCAACGCCAAGAGTTCCAATGTATCCATGACGCGGCTGTGACACTCCTCCGCAGATCTGTTCTCGATGAATTGCTCATGTATCCGTAATCCATCTGTAGTGTAAATGGTGGTTGAACAAGACGGGCATTCGTATTCTTTGTCAGGAGCTGGCATAGGTAGTCCAGTGGCATCACAGTCCGGATTTGGACATTCATCTACTTCATGTTTATCACCGAGTAGGTGATAGAGGCTCGTAGCGAAAGACTCGCCTCCTAAGGATGCAGATTGCAGTGTTTTGTTGAATAAGTGTCGAAACCACTCCCTCGGTCCTATTCCGTCCATGGTTCCGGCATTGGTGCCAGGTAGCATCGCCCCTAAGCTGTTTCCTTTTTCTGTATTTCGCAACTCCCTTGGATCGACCGAACCGCTCACTGGTAGTGTAGGCAAGCTTGCTAACTTAGAGAGATTGATTACGACAACGCCTAGAGAAACTGCACCAACGTGAGTGTCGGGAAGTCTGCCGGGAAACTGGTCATATATTCGCGAGCCGTCAATGGCAACTAGGTTTGTGCGTGTTGTGCCAATTGGGCAAGGGAGGAACTTCGGAAGTGGCAATACAGTATGAGTAGATGGCGGGTTGAGTTTTTCTCGAAACTGCTCAAACTCTTCTCCATCCACAATGCTTTGAATTGCAGCGAGACCCGCTCTTTCATCTGGGTATGGCATGTTCTACCGAGGTTGCGCAGAACTAGCTTGCGTCAATGGATTCGGCATCGTCCTTGATGTGGAAACGGTCCAACTGAATTGGCACGGAGTAAGCCTGAGAGAGGGTTCTGATTCTGACAAAACCTTGCTCACTGACTTTCCCAATCTGTTCCGCAAAGTCTGAGAAGTCCATGTAATCAGACACCACTCGACGTTCACGTTCTGAGTTTAGGTATGCCAGCACCCAGTTATCTGTTTCACTCAGGATTTCGGGCATCACGGAACTCGGTGCTTGGGTAGCCAGAACCAAGCCAATGTTGAGCTTGCTGCCCTCCTTTGCAGTCTTGGCCCAAACAGTTGTAAGACTGTCGTTTGCTCCAGCTCGAGGCAGCAGGTTATGTGCTTCCTCTACATAGACGATGATATGCCCCTTCGTGGCCTCATCGGGGTTCGGCTCTTGTGTGGGGTCAAGACTGGCAACGGCAGAACGGAAACTTGCACTTTGTGCGTGATAAATGTGCCACATAACACGTTCTGCGGCGGCTCGATTGTGTTCAGGTTCACCTGCAGACTGGTCGATGATGACCAACTTGCCTTGCTGCAGGTCTTCGACTACCTACTCAGCGAAATCAGTTGTATTGTTGGGATCGTGCTGCTCCTGCACAACTTGGAAAGCCCTGGGTCCATTTCGAGACTCGAAAATACGTAAGACAGCTCTGAATCGTGGGTCTGCCCATGCCTCATGATTAGAACTGGTGGCAATGTACTTTTGTTCAAAGGTATCAAACTGGCTTTTCTTGTCGTCGACAAACTTAGCGAGTGACGTGAATACAGTTATCAACTGATCCCAAGTAATATTGAACTGATTGTTGCCAGAGTCTTCGAGAATAATTGCAGCCTGCTCATAGTCTGTAGCGTTTGCACTGTTGCTGTTTTGTGTGTGACGAAGAGCATTGATGAGATCTTTCGAGAACAATGACCACTTTCCAGGTCCTCTTATAGAGGGTTTCCAATTTGGCACTTCTAGTCCAGCGGCAGCTAAGGCGGTTCTATACGCCAGCACTGTACGATAGTATCTAGTCTGGGCACTTAGGTCACCCATTGCTGCTGGTTCTACAGCAAGATCCACATCACGGAAAGATGTCGTATAGCGAGCGGTTTCATTTGACATCGTCTCCTTAATTATCTCTTTGCCTGCTAGCAATTGATCGAGTGCTCTCGTTACTGCTTCCGACTCTTGGACAGTCATCCACGGACGAGGAATTGGGTCTCCAAAAAAATTTAGTTTCATGATCTTGCGTGAAGAATCCCAGGGTACAGGCATTAGTCCATAGGTAGCCACTTCTGACTTTCTGGAGAGTCCTAGAATCTCATTGACTCGGTGTAGACCTTTGCCGTCTTGAAAATTGTCTTGAGCGTATTCGCCACTTAAGTCAAAGATGATTTGGCCGATTCGATGCTCTGGATTGACCTTCCTTAGCTTGTAGATGGTCTCTGCAACTATCTTTAGCCCATTCGATTTTCCAGATCGGGACATGCCAAAGTATGCCGTACGTCGTTTCATTATGTCTGTAGGATTGACGTGAAATTCGGCCTTGATCGCGTCATCGCTCTCGGCGGCCGCAAAGCGGGTCATGCCGATCTTGGTTGTAGCGTCATTGATAGGAATGTCGTTGCTTCGGTGCTGATGGTTAACGATAAGGTGCAAAGACCTTGGGTCTGGCTTCCATACCATTAGCTCATTGACAGCATAGTAGTTGTCAATGTCCTCTGCGAACTTGTATGAACCGTCCCGTTGTGGAGTAAACGTACCTAGGACCGAACACTCCAAACCGTGAAGGGACATCTTGTCCCGGATCCATGAGGGCATTCGATCGGACCACGGTCCCTCATTGCCAGAATCCTCTATAACGCCTTGTCGTGTCTGATCGTTGTCGGCTGCCGACGGAAGACGGGCCTCCCTTTGGATCCTAAGAAGAATAAAGGACTCGTCTGTCTCATGGCTGTGTTTGGCGGCCATTAGAAACCCTCCCTTAGGTAGTCCGCCAGCTTGTTCACGGTCATGATCGAAAACAGCAATCACAGCAGTGCTGTAAGAGATTGTGTAGACTGTGCCCACTCGTTTGGCGAGTTCCCTAAAAGACTGGGTGTCTGGTTGTGTAGTGTTTTGAATAAGTTCATCTACGACACCCGCCATCCCACCGTTCGTCTGTTTCTTCATAAAATTGCTGATATAGTTTGACTACTTACGATTATTCTAGTGATTTCTAATTTGCAAATAATTGTTTTCCCCTTGGCTCGATTCGAGGTTTGGTTTTTCCGCAAGTGGAAATTCGTCGAGGCCAAGCAGCGTGAGAGTTAGTGGCCGGCAGATGGTCCGCCGCATCTATGGTTGTATACCGCGCGCATGTAGTCTGTGCTAGCTCTGGCCACAGTGCCTTCAGCACTAGCCGCTTTCCCCTGTCTTGTGCCAGCGGTGGCTCAGATCTCCAATTGCTCCTGAGGATTCCTCTTAGAAAAATGATAGACCTGCATGACTTTCGTTATCCGTGCATTGTCTCGTGAATTGGGAACATGCAATTGCAACGCCAACATAAGCAGGGGCACGGAACCACCAATAGTGGCACTCAATCTCAACAACCGAAACCGTACTCTACGTAAATGCTTCCTGTTCTTCAAAGACTTGACATAGAACAAGGCGCGTATCCCTAAACTACCGAGAATCGAGGCATACATCTTGTCCTAGATAAAGTAGATCTAATACGATAAGAAATACAAATCTATTCGTCCCACTCCGATACGGCCCATTTCAGTAGCTCATCTGTACGCTTTTCCACTACCTTTTTAGTCCATCTTCCACGATCAGCTTCTTCAATTGCCTCTGCTACGTCTATTGCCGCCAGTAAACCAGTCTGGCGGTATGCATCTTTCTTTTCTTTTGGCGATTTGATACCAAGTCTTGAATTTAAGTCAGGAGGCAAAATAAGGAGGTTCCCCAGCGAATGTTTTGTAGTGCCCGCCCACTTACTTTGGGGTGCTATGTGCTCAATCGATTTAGCTACGCTGACTGACCAAATCCTCTCCCATTGCTCGTTCAGAACCTTTGCATCCGATAAATTGGTTAGGTATTCCTCATATCGAAACATAAAGTACCTTAACTCCTCGCCCCAATTCTCGTAATAATTCTGTTTTTTCAGGAAAGAAAGATTCTCAGCGACAGAATAATCCTCACCTAAAGACTTCATCTCCTTTAAAATATTTGATTCAACAAGTTTCTCATTTATAACTCTCCAGGACAATCTTACAAATGATCCGACAGCAAAGCGAGAATCGTATCTAAGCAGTCCATATATCCTAAATGAGATTTTTTCCCAAGAAGTTAGTAATCTATTCGCTTTCTCCATAGAAAGATCTGTTCTTAATTGTATTGCTACCGCCAGTAGCCTTGCTTGTGTTATTTGAGTTACCGCCTTCTGGCGAGCATTTTTGATGATCTTTCCATATGCCTCACATACATCCAAAAGCCACTTAGCCATCTTTCGAATATCCGATGCTTTCTTTGCATTTTGTCTAAAGACTGCCACGGCATCGCGTTCACTAAGAAGCCTCGCTGGCGTACTAGATTGATACAGAGTACCAGCGTATCGCAATGGATCAGTGAGCATTTGTGCATCAAGACCAATGGTTATGTAGATATTTTTCCAAACATTGTGTAGTTCGGAAATCAACTGTTGATTATTTGCATTGGGTAATTCGAATGCTTTACCCATCAGGATACTTCTCAGTCGATCTAGCCATAAAACCTCAAGTCCTCTACTATTTAGAACTTCAAATACAGTGTATACGACTTTCTCTTCAGAAATTGCATGCAAAATGAATGATAGACGATTTCTAATACATGAATACAAATCTAATGTGGTTCTTGAACCATTTTCCCATATTTGCACAAAATTTTCACATTCACGTATGGCTTCCAACATATTTCGTTCGGAAAGTGTCTCGCCTGTATTCGGCGGGGGTGTGTCGCCGTTTCGAATGTAATTGCTAAAGTAGTGTTTAGTGTCTTGATTGGTGTTTAGTAGCAAGAGGCTGTCGTCTTGGATTTTGATCAATAGTTCCGAAATGTCACGCCGAACGTATTTTTCATTTTCGTTATTTTCGTCTAAGGAATTTTTGATCGCATTTAGTAGAATTATTAAGGTTGTTATGCGTTGTTGTCCGTCGACTATATCTACAAGTTCAAATTCCTCAGGGCCTGCGACTTTTCGGGAGCGGTGCAAACACACTATAGTAGCCATAAAGTGGCTGGCTTCTTGGCCTTGCTTGAATACATTGTCTATATCGTCGAATAAGTCCGTTCTTTCACTTGATGTCCAACTGTAGCCACGTTGATAGTCAGGAATCGAGAAGAGACGTCCTTGAAGTAATCTTGACAGTGTTAAATGTTGCGGTTGAATCTCCATAGTGGAATCCTTTTTGTAAATTCATGCGGCGAGTTGATATGGGACTT
>JAPOXO010000123.1 GCA_026707045.1 Gammaproteobacteria bacterium
ACTGATTGAAAGCGGAGATTCGAGTAGGTTGGAATGAAGATCCGTCGAGATAGAAGCGTATCCATCCAGATTCTTCCACTTCATAGGAATACCACAGAGACGACCTGCCTAGTCCTGACAGCCCATCAGACTCGGTGGTCGCATATTGGACAGATCCTTGTTCCGATCCTCGTGGGCCACTAAGAGCGATTGCTCCATCAAGTGTATTGTTTTCCGGCGTGTTCCCCCAATTGAGGGAAGTTCCGGATCCAATCGCCGGAATGTACGCCAGAGTTTCATGCTGCTTTCGACCAATTGAGATCCAGTAGTCCTCGTCCTGTGTAGCGTCCATCGCAAATTCCATGGGACCGGAAATGCCTCCGTTGCGCATTGAAGGTTCCAGTTGCATAAATGAGTCGCCAGAGAAGACAGCAACATCCAGTGTTTCTTCGTTCCAATACCAAGTGAAAGTTCCTGTTGCCGGTGCTCTCCATCTCCACCATCGAGTTTGAATTCCACTTTCGCTCGGTTCGTCAGGCTCCACATTGGAGCCGCTTCCAGTGGAAACGTACTGGCCGCCTTGTTGTTGGCTGCTTAACGTTCTGGCGAACTCGAACATGTCATTGCTTGTGTTGGACGACTCGAGCTTCTCCCAGGAAAGCTCGTCAAATTCCCAACCTCCAGAGTACGCACTTGGAGAAGCAACCATAATGTTGTATGTGGCTCCTTGCTTTGCGGGAAACTGAATCGGCTCGCCGGGTCTGGATACGCCTGACACCAGTCTCAAGTCTTCGACACTGTCGCCCACAAATGCAAGTACGTGAACGAGGAGCGTATCTGGGATTTGAAACTGCCAGCTACCGTCATCGGGTGCAGTCCATTCGTACCAAACTGTGGACGCGAGCTGCCCGTATAGTTCACCAGGTTCCAGGGTTGCTCCGAGATTGCTTCCCGATACCTCGCCGCTTTCCCCGGAAAGAGAAATTGCATTTGCAAAGTTGTCGTTTCTAGGTCGCTCTCCTCGCATCCAACTGAGCGTCAGAGGCATCGACGCATTGTGATGACTCACGCGAACTCTGTATTCGTAACCTTCGAGAGCAAACAACTGAGCAGACCAAACCGATGATGCAACTCTGGGAGATGCCGACGGGCCGCAACATCCCTCGGAAATCTGAAACACGTCGATGGACGGCGCATGTTCGTCCAGCAATTCACTGTCTCTAAGTCTTGGAGATGCTTGGAACGTGACCAAGCCCGTCTCGTCCGGTTCCCATTTGAACCAAACTGAACGGGCCGGGAGCAATCCGGTCGTCAGCAAAGTAGGCTCCCCGCCTTCTGTCCAACCCAAGAGAGGATCGAAGTCGTAGGATCCTCGATCACCGATAATTGGAAGGGCATTCCGAAACGTAATGTTCTCCGGACTAGCAATCGATTGCGATTCTTCCTCATCTCCGACAGGTCGAAACAACACGGCGACACTATCGCCGTCTCCGTTAAAAGAAGAAGCTGTGAAATAAACCCACACCGGTTCGACAATCTCCGTACTCAAGTGCACGATGACGTTCTGCGTCTCGCCCAATGCTACTTCACCGATTACAAGGAATGGTTGTTCCTGCAATACGAGCTCGATTCCATCCTCGCGTTCAACCTGACCACCAAATCTTCGAGAGACGGTATTTTCGTTTCGACGCTTGAAGCCGATGGTTCCACAAGCACCACCGTCCAAGGTTCTGCAATCAACGTGCAATCTTGTGCCCGATGCAACGTACGAGTCGGCTGTAAGCGTCAACTCCACGTCGTGATCATGGAACTCGCCGTTTGGAGTTTCGAATACTTGTTCATTCGCTTCGAGTGTTAGTTTGGGGCTGGAGTCGCCTTGAATAATCGTCCAGGCAAGACCTACTCGCGGGGATTCGGTGTAGACACGTGCCGCGTCGACTTTTACTCGATATACGCCGGGGTCCGGATTTCTAACTATGATCCACTCGACGTTGTCAATAGCCGAACGAGACGAATACTCGCCGCAAGGCCCCATACCGCAATCAGCTTCGTAATCAACCCACAAGTTCAAATCGTTTAGCACAGCGTTTGCAATGGTGTCCGTCGCAGGCTCGTCCCAAGTCATAACAATGTCGATTCGACTTGCTCCTTCGGGCACTACGATGTCTGTATACGCGGTGTCACCATGTTCAACTTCCACGGCAACGCCAGAGCTTGTCCATCCGTTCTCGGATTCGTCGTTAAGAATGCTCGTTCTCGCGGATACAAATCCCATTCCATATTCCGCTTGAATGGATCCTGGACCATTGGTGTTATTGCTTGGAAACATCGAATCGGAGTCAAACCAGGAATCGGGTTTGATCGCGCTCGCCATGAGCTGTGCTCGTACAAGCGCAGGTTGCTCTCGATGGTCGTGCGAGGCATCCATTAAGAGTGCAACCACTCCTGCAACATGAGGAGATGCCATGCTTGTACCATTTGAGGTTACGTACGTATCCCAAGCGCCGCCGCCCTCGGTCGATACGATTCTCACTCCTGGAGCTGCAATTGAAGGAAGAAGCCTTCCGTCAATCGTGGGCCCGCGGCTACTGATGAAGGCGATTTCGCCACTGTCCCAAGCCATGGCAACGGCCAAGGAATTTTTGGATGCTCCATAGTTTGAATAACCGTATATGTTTGAGTTTGCATTGGCGACTACGTAGACTTGCTTTCTTCCCCAAACTATCGAGTCAAGCTTTCGGGCACCTATCCCTCTGCTGTCATTTGTCAAGCTTGTTCCACCTAGGCTCATGTTGACAACCAGTGGTTTCACCGGTTCCGGCGTGTCTCCATTGAAAGCACACGTAGTCTCTTCTCCTAGGTAGTCCATTCCGCGAATGATTCCTAGAGTGTCACCGAATCCAAACGAAGACAGAACCTTCGCAAATCGAATGTGCTCAGCACCGGGAGCCACGCCAGCATATTTGGGTTGAAAGAAACCGTTTCCGGTTACAGTGCCTGTTACGTGGGTTCCGTGCCCGTGATCGTCGAACCAAAGGTCGTCTTCTTCGAACCCCAGAAAGTTCCTTCCGCAAATACTCGTTCGAAGTTCAGAAATTGCAACATGGCTAGTGTTTAGACCCGTGTCCATAACAGCGACTGGCGTTGAAGAGCCGGTGATTCCGCTAAATGAACCGTTGTCATTTCCGATGGTTCGCAGTCCATCTACGCCCATATGCGGAATCGAAGAGTCATGAGTGAGTTGTACTACCTCAATGGGCTCTATTGCTTGAACGAAATCTAGCTTGGAGACTGATGCAAGCTGGTCTTGATGGATCAATGCTGAGATTGCCCGAACAGAAGGATCGAAATGACCAGTATCTACTCCCATCCGATCTAGCTCGCTCCGAAACTCGGTATGAAGTTTCGCATCCACGAAAGTAATAAACACGGGCAGTGGGCTCGGTGCTGAATCTTCTAGTTGCTCTACAAGTACAGGGTTGAACTTTCTTTCTGATGGCAATGAGCCGATGCTGTTGACCCAAGGAAGTTTGCTTATTGATTGCAGTTTCTCGCGATCATTCGAGACTTTGACCCTTACTAAGTCGCCTGTAAGACCAACGGCCGTCATATCCCAATCAGATAGCGATTCGGATACCAATTCATGACTTACAGGATGAGCGAGCTGTAACCAAGCAAATGTCCAGTCCCGTTCCGCTGATTGTGCGGACGCAACGATCTGATCAATCGCAGAAGGATCTTGCAACCAATCGATCCCACGGGATGCTTGCGCTTGATCGAAACTGTTCTCATTCTCGTTTTCTGTCGACTCTTCGAATGTCATCTCCCCGACTACTGAAACGGTGGTGTACCTGCTGTCGGACGCTGCGAGTTCTGTTGCATAGGATCTCGGCGACTGTGATTTCTTGGAACCGGACGAGGAGTAAGGCTGGTTCAAGCTGTCGGGTGTCTGCAATTCTTGATCGTAGTCGCGGATTTGAGTGATCAACTCCGACCGAATCCGATCAATGTGATCACGTTCCGTCAGGATTGGATCCTGCATATTTACCAATACAACACTTATGGCGACAAGTGATACCACTGTGAACGTAAGTGTCAGAAGTATCAATCTGCGTTTTTTCATGTGTCTCCCAAGACCGGTTTGTGTCGCTTAATTAATGCTAAAGAGCATCTCATTTACGATGTTCTCGTACTCGAAAATAATATCTTTAAAAGTGTTTATCGTTTGCAAAAAGAAACCGGTTTTAATGTGCAAGAATCTTGAATCTAACTAATGGTAGTATGAAGATTTCAAAGTGGCAATTTGGTTCAAGAATTGGGATTCTGATGTAGGCGAGGTCCATCGGTCCGATTCGGTGAGAAATGCACTCATTCGGGAATTGCATTTGAATTTTTCAGGCTACTTACAGACCATGAAATCAAACGGGAATTAAGTGCGCCGTGCTTCCACTTTCACTCCGATCGGTTCTTCACAGCCTAATTTCCCGAGTGTGAAACAGCATTCTCTGTAAGTACTCAGTTCAGGTAAACGTTTGTACAGCAATAAAGCCACTTCCATTTTGTTAAGAAACAAGAAACATCGGTATTTGAGGATGTAAACAACAAACCAAGTGTCAATAGAAGATTTCGTAATTCCATGGCCGAGCGCGATGAAAATGGGACAAGAATACAGAAGGGCCGACCTGATCAAAAGGTAGGTTTCTCGGACTAAAACAGAATCCTAATTGGACCGGATGGTCCCAAAATAGCTGATTTTGCCTGCTCCTCCAATGACGACCTCGCAATTCCACAAACTAGATGTTTCGAGTCGCAGGGCGATTCGATCTGGAACCAGTTCTATACCTATTGACAGAATAAAGCTGACTTTGGAAAATTATGGAATGCACCTCTCGACGATTGCTGTTCCGTATATAGCCGGAACATCCAACTGACACCGAACATTCAAACGAAGTCCCCTTAATTACTGTATAGATAAACAGTAATTCAATACATCGACGTGATTGAAATTCCCTTCAATCCTCGTGTTTGATCTACATCATTCCCGCCATTGGTTAAGTTTGATGGCACACGAATGAAGAGGAAAACAATTTTTGGAGTGGCACTGATCTGTGTTTTATGCTCCACGGCCCCGCTGGCTACGACTGATGCGGAACAAGACGCGCTCGAGAAAATCGTCGATGAGTTGGATCAGCTCAACAAGCTAATTGACAAGGCCGAGCGGGAATCAGATTCCACGGAACGCGTTCGATTCCGCTATGACTGGCTACGACGTGACTTGAAGCTCGTCAAGGACGGGATTCAAGATCATCTTGACGTTCCGTCAACCGAACCTAAGACGTTTGATCCTTTGCTAGGAGACTATCGGCAATGACAAGCGTTCAGGAGGCGGCATTTCGAGCTGGATCCGGGTTGTCAGCCGATACGTTGCTGTTTGCGATAGCCGGAACAATAGCTGTACTTGCAACTCTTTGGGTTGCATGGATATCCCTAGGTTCCTTCCGTTCCTGGCGTGCGGGAGACATAGACATCTACGACTTGCTCTGGCAAGTGGTACGAGCAGCAATCGTACTCATGATTTTGGGTTACTACATCCGATAGTGCGTTCCAAACACACCATATCAACTTTACTTGAGGAATAACAATTATGTTATTGATTCAAAACATTTTCTTGAGACTTAGTATCTCTATTTCTGATCTGCTACGAGCCGATCTTCCCACAGCCGTCGCACCGAGTACTGCGCCGGACGAGGGCGATTGGATTGCATTGATTTCAGGCTACATTAAGGACGGCAGTTTAGTTCTTGGCTTGGCGATAGCGGCAGTTGGTTTTCTTTGGGTGGCGTATGTTGGATTTGCGAAGTTCAACGAGGCTCGACAAGGCAAAGCTGAATGGGCAGAGGTCGGAGTATTAGCTGTAGTGGGAGCGGTTGTGCTCATATTCGCGAGCTACTTGCTGACAGAAGCTGCAGGTGTGTTTTAGTTCGTGAACGAAGCACTTGAAGAACGAGTAGCAGACCGTATGAACGAGGAACCGTCCATTTTTAAAGGTTGCTCAACAACCGAATTGCTCGTCATAGTTGTTGTAGCAACCGCTTTCTGGCTACCGGTGTGTCTGATTGTTGGCCTTCTCTTTGGCGCTATCGCAATGGGTCTCGGTGCGACAGGTGTATGTGTAGTAACTTCTGTGGTACTGGGAGCTGGCTTTTTTCAGAAACTCAAAGCCGGACGTCCTGACGGCTATTACCAACAGCAGCTTAGGATTTTCCTAGCGGAGAAAAAGCTACTCAGTTCACCGTTGGTGATCCGGTCGGGCCCGTGGAGTCTTGGCAGAAACGACAATGCGTCGATATAGACTCGAAATTGACAACGTGCGGTCTCATCTGAGAACGCTTTGGGTTGTTATTGGAATCCAAGTTGTAGTTATTTTTGTGCTCGAGTTCTGTTTGCTTCGAGCCCCCAATGACATCGTGGTTCACATTCCTCCAGATCTTCGTTCCGGTGCTGCGGTTAAGCCGGACTCTCCCGAACCATCGAACATTTACTCCTTCGCCTTCTACATTTTTCAGCAACTCAATCGCTGGCCAGAAAACGGAGCAGCAGACTATGGAAAAGCTATATTCAGCCTTGCTCCATATCTCACACCAAAGTTCCTAACGGAATTAGAGAAGGAAGTTGAACTCAAGGGCAGAAGAGGTGAGTTAATCAACCGTGTTCGAGGAATGCAGGAGAGAGCTGGGCACGGATACAGCGAAATGCGCGTCGATGTACTTGGGGAAGGCGTGTGGGTAGTCCGGTTGGACATGGAACTTCAAGAGTCGGTAAAGGGCATGTCGATCAAACGGACCCTCATTCGATATCCAATCCGGGTTGTTCGATACGCGGTAGACCCAGAATCGAACCCATGGAGACTGGCTCTCGACGGTTTTGCCGGCGAAGGACCCAGGAGACTGTTACCTCATGAAATCGAAAACGGAGAAGAAACTGGCGAAAAAGGTAGTTCAAACATTGAGTAACCAATTGAATTTACAAACAAAAACGAGGCCGCGACGGAGGTGTAAACTCGTTGCTCTACTCCTACTTCTAACATCGTCCGTCACGGCCTCTACTACGGAACTTGTCTGGGACAAGACTCCGATTCCTCTTGACCTTGAAGTTGGAGAAGAAAGGATGATCCATTTCTCTGGAGCAATGTCTATAGGTCTTCCAGCAAGTCTCCGAGCAGTCGTTCGAGTTCAATCGATTGGAAACACAGTCTATCTCTTGGCTAGCCAGTCATTTGAACGGAAACGAGTTCTGATGCGTTCGTCCTCCGATGGATCAGTCGTTGTCTTTGATATTGCTGCAGGTCCTGAACCTGCCGAATCCAAGAATGTCTACGTTCGTTCGGCAAAGGGCATGCCAGAGAGACAGGAAGGGACTACCGATCTCAACTATGCAAATTTGACCCGATTTGCAGCGCAAGTTGCCTATGCACCCAATAGGCTCGTACGAGTTCCCAAAGGTGTATTTCCGTCCTCCACTCCCAACTCAGCGAAGAGGCTCGTGCGTGGTCTTCTAGTTGAGACAGTTCCCTATGCAGCGTGGAAAACCAAATCAGGACTGCATCTGACAGCAATCAAGATTGTCAATACGAGTGATGAAGCGGTCGAACTGCACCCTCGTCAACTTCGAGGACGATGGCTCGCGGCAACTTTTCATCACTACCGGCTATTGCCCAGTGGATCGGGCGCTAATCAGACCGTGGTGTACCTCATTTCTCGCTATCCTTTCAAGCAAGCGGTGGAGCTGTAGAAGTGCCCTGGAATATCAACAACAAACTTCTACCCATTGTTGCAGTGGTTGTATTGCTGGGCATGTTCTTTGTTTTTGTGAACTCATGCGGAACCGAAGATGGAGCTCCGACACTATTGGACTCAGTTCCTGCATCTCCGGAGCCAGATGCCGATTCTCCGGCAGACACGATTAAGACCCTGACTGCAAATGTCAGCGAACTAATCTCTGAGGTAGATGCGTTGCGCAAGGACAATGCCGATTTGCACGAGGCGCGGAGCGACTTGGAAACTTCCTTCTCCAACAAAATTGCGTCCAAGATCTCTGAATACCACCAGAGTCAGAACGGAGCGGGACGACGTGCTGAGAATGAGTTGCGCGAATTGTTCGACCAAATCGATTCATTGAAGAGTCAGATTGATGATTACCAGTTGGAGTCGACCGGGTCAAGAATTCCACTCGACGACGGATTCGATGGGCTTTCCTACGGTGTTGGATCTACCGAAACGATGCCATTTGTTTGGATTGACCCCATCGATTCATCGCTACAAGGTAGGGAATTTTCTGACGTGCCTGGCGTACCTCCGGTTCGACCTGTGTACACCATACCTAGAAATGCCACTTTGATTGGATCCACGGCCATGACTGCACTCGTCGGCAGAGTTCCTTTTCAAGGCCAGGTCCGGGACCCGATGCCATTCAAAGTGCTTACCGGCAGGGAAAACATTGCCGCAAATGGACTGATGATCGACGGTATAGAAGGAATGGTTTGGAGTGGCTACGCTGTAGGAGATTGGACTCTCGGATGTGTATCCGGAAAGCTCGAAACGGTGACTTTTGTCTTCGAAGATGGGACCATTCGCACTGTGGGAAATAGTGACACGGGTGGCTCGGGGTCCAACTCCTCGATAGGCTGGATATCCGATGGATACGGTATGCCATGCATTGCAGGTCAACGGAAGACTAACGCGATGACCTTCTTGGCTCAGCAAGCCTCACTGAATGCGACCCAAGCTGCCGCCGACGCAGCCTCCTCGCTCGAAACCACCCAAGCATTGAATGTTCTTGGTGGTATTTCTTCAATAGTTAATGGAGACACGGGCAAGTACATACTTGGCAAGACGGTAGCAGGGGGAGCTCAAGCGACCGCATCGTGGTTGGCTCAACGAGCGAGCCAGGAAATCGACGCCGTTTATGTTGCTGCTGGACAGCAAGTGGCAATCCACATTGATAGTGAAATTCGAATCGACTACGAGAAAGGAGGAAGACAGCTCAATCATGAACATGCGTTTGATTCACTTGTTGTGCCTGATTTCGATTAGTAGCCTCGGTGGGTGCGGTGCATTTCGTCAAGTTGAAGCGCCGGTTAGCTCGCCGACCATGCAGCAAATCTACCAAAGCCATTTCGAAAGACAAGCTGCTTCCGCTGTGAAAAAAGGTGATCTCGATCATTTTGAGGACCAATCCGAACTGTCGTACGAAGTAGCCTCAGAGATTGAGACGACATTCCCGATCCTCGACAATCCAATGCTCATCATGTACGTATACCCACACGTGGTTACTGAGGAAAGATTGCCTGTACCGGGCTATTGGACAGTGGTGCCAATGTACGAGCGAACTGAGTTCGCAGAACCCGGCGAACACACAGTGAAGAAGAGTGCAGGGAACTGAATCTCCTCAAACTGTTCGGCGTTGGAAGTGGAACGCAAAAAAGTAACGGCAAACAAACTAACAAGACAAAGCCACTCGAACCGGCGGTTCGTCAAGCCGATGCAAGACGACAGTACGAGAGTCCACCATCGTTTACAGATATGTTGCCGTGGATGGAGTATCTTCCCGATTCACGCAGTTTTCTACTTGAAGATGGACAGAGTCTAGGTGCGGTCCTCGAGATTCAGCCAGTTGGCACAGAGGCGCGCGACGACAAGTTCATGACTGGATTGCGGGACGCAATTCAGGTCGCATTGACCGATGCGATCCCTGAACATGAGACTTCTCCATGGGTGCTCCAACTATTTGTCCAGGACCAGCATGACCTGAGTTCATTGGAAGGTCGACTGCGTGAGTACGGCACTTTTTCGGCATTAAAAAGCGAATACCACCAATTTTTGCAAGACGAGTTCTCCCGACATATTCAACGGATTACCTCACCCGGTGGAATGTACGAAGACAAAGCTGTCACGGGAGCACGATGGAGAGGACAGATTCGAAGCGTGCGGGCAATTTTGTATCAACGTTGGAGTCCTCAAGACCTCAAAAAGGCAAGTCTTGAGGAAGCACAAGTCACCCTCGAGGATACAGTTTCCCGATTCTCCGCATCGCTTGTCGTGACGGGTGTTACGTTTCGGCGAGGAACCCATCTGGAGTTCTTTCGATGGTTGTTTCCCTGGTTCAATCCAAATCCCGACACTGGATTGGATTCGCTAGCCACACTAGAGAAACTAGGAATTAAAGATAGCCCCGAGGAATTGCCGTTCGGTCATGACTTTGCCGAGAGCCTGGTGCTGTCAGTTCCAAATTCTGCTTCGAAAACAGGAGTGTGGTGGTTCGACGGACTGCCGCACGCATTTGTCTCGATGCAAACCCTGAGGCAGATTCCTCCCATTGGAGGACTGACGGCGGAACGTACCAGTGGGAGCAACACTTTCGCGTTGTTCGACCAATTCCCGGAACATACGATCATGTCCATGACAATCACCGTCAAGTCACAGACTTTGGTGAGAAATCATGTAGGTCGTATTCGTCGAGCAGCGGTGGGAGACACAGCCGAGGCGGAACTTACACGCGAAGACGCAGATGCAGTAGAGCGGCAAATAGCTCGCGGCAACAAGCTATATCCAATGTCACTGGGTTTCTATGTGAGGGGAGAGGATATCGCCGATCTGAACAAAAAGGTGACTTCCATTCACGCCCTGCTTCTATCGAACGGAATTCAGTCGATTGCTCGTGAAAGCGATCTGTTTCCTTTGGACAGCTACATTCGCAATCTCCCCATGGCTTACGACCCGCATTTGGACACCATTCGACGGCGGTCACGGCTGGTCTTTTCAAAACATGCTGCAAACTTGCTGCCAGTCTACGGTCGCAATCGAGGAACCGGCCACAGCGGCTTGGTATTTTTCAATCGCGGCGCAGAACCGATCGACTTCGATCCGTTGCATCCTGACGATCGCAAGAAAAACGCTCACATGTTGATACTGGGGCCTACGGGAGCTGGAAAATCCGCATTGTTGGTCTACTTGCTGCAGCAAATGGTCGCGCGACATCGCCCTCGTGTATTCGTCATCGAGGCTGGGGGATCGTTCACATTGCTAGGCCAGCACTTCGCCGAGAATGGCCTGAGCGTGAATCAAGTGACGCTGAGTGCGGACTCGGATGTGTCGCTGCCTCCTTTTTCGGATGCAGTGAAACTTCTTGAGGAAGACAGTTTCTCCGCAACAAGTGACGACAGTTCCGAGGATTCAGCACGAGATCGATTGGGGGAGATGGAGATTGTTGCCAGAGTCATGATTACTGGCGGGGACGGCAATGAGGACGATCGAGTATCTCGATCCGATCGACTGCTCATTCGCAACAGCATTCTCGAAGCTGCAAGAAGGGTTCGAGACGAGGTCACTCGCGACGTTCTAATTGACGATGTTGTTGATTCGTTGCGCATTCATGCGCAATCTCTAGAAGCAGCCGAGGTAAGACGGGTTCGAGCAGGAGAAATGGCTGATTCCATGGCGCTCTTTTGTTCAGGAGTTGCCGGTCGACTGTTCAACCGTCCGGGCACCCCATGGCCCGATGTAGATGTCACGATCTTGGAGATGGGTCTGCTGGCGCGAGAAGGGTACGAAGATCAGCTAACCGTTGCGTACTTGTCCATGATGAGCCACATCAACGACTTGGTCGAGAAGAATCAGCATTCGGATCGTCCCACATTGGTCGTGACCGATGAGGGTCATCTGATTACTACTCATCCTTTGTTGGCCAACTACGTCGTGAAGATCACCAAGATGTGGCGCAAGCTGGGTGCGTGGTTCTGGATTGCCACGCAAAACTTAGGTGACTTTCCAGATGCCAGTCGTCGGATGCTGAACATGATGGAGTGGTGGTTGTGTCTGGTCATGCCCAAGGAGGAAATCGACCAGATTGCTCGTTTTCGAGATCTCTCAGACGACCAACGACTGCTCTTGCTGTCTGCACGAAAGGAACCAGGCAAATACGTGGAGGGTGTTGTGCTCTCTGACAAAATCGAGACTCTCTTTCGCAATGTGCCTCCCGCACTCTCTCTGGCACTGGCGATGAGCGAAAAACACGAGAAGGCGCAGCGCCGCAAGATCATGAATGAAAGGGGGTGTACTGAGGTGGAGGCAGCATATCAGGTAGCTAAACAGATCACTCAAGGATCGTTCAGCGAATAGGATCCATTTGCACAAAAAAATTGGTAACCTTCTCAATCTAGTTAAACTGGTAGGAGAATCAGCGACTAAAAACCACTTTCTTGGAAGGGAGCGTTCGAGTCTGCTCAAGAGAATCGCTAGAGATCAATAATGGCAGGAAGGAAGTGATTCACTTGGATTTTCTTGTGTGTCGAATCATAGCTTGTAATTGGTCTGTAGAACTGAACATCAAGTCCAAAATAGGATCAGATACGCGCAATTTTCGATCTAGGTAAGTGAACAGATTTACTGACTGAAAAGGTTCTTAGGAAGATATGCAAGGCTTTTTCCTTCTGGATGTGGCCGAAAAGTTGAGTCGAAGACGGAAGTTTCATGACGCAACGCACACCCAAAGTGTGTGCTGCACAATCTTGCTGAGCAACGAATCCCATCTATAGATGAGATCAGTCGTAAAGTCCCAGCTCCACTGCGGTATCTTCAAATTTGTTGAAAAACTGATGGCGTCGTTCGAAGAAATTGACAGCTCTTGTGTATTCCTCGTTGTCGCCAGTCTTACGACTATCTTCCAGAATTTCTGCGAATGCAACCCTGAAATGCTGAACCACCTCTTGGCAGCTCATGTTTCCAATCTCGTCGGTTCCAATGTAGTCGCTCTCCTTGCACACGCTCTCGACTAGCCAGGGCCAGTCGAACTCAATCCTCTCCAATTCCAGGGCGAGAACCGCGTCTAGGGCCACAAACAGACGGTCGCCTCGTCCATGGGAGGGTCCGAGTTTCCCTTGGTCCAATTCCTTTCTCCAAGGATTCGCCTCTAAGTTCCGTTGGAAATTTCTTCCGTAAACTAGCTCTTCCCATGCCTCGCCACCCCGCCGATAGCCTTCTCTGGTGTCGCCATCACCCAAGTAGTCTGCCAGTTTTGTAAGTGCTTCATAGATGTTTGAGCTAGGACCGACAAATTCCCAATGACTTGCAAAGGTCGCGTATATCCGCTCTCCATGTGTTCTTAGCTTCTCGTAATTCTTCAAATCTCGAACGGCATCCATAGTGGGCACCATGTTAAATTGAGCGCACTTTTGCTTCAACCAACGCACTTCCAGCACTTCTCTCCAAAGCCATCGCTTCCTGCGTTCAAATTGCGCATCATTGTCTTGAATTCCGTCAGATTGCGTCACGACATCCAGAAAGTGTTGGAATCTAGTTTTTCCTTGATAAGTCGACCTCTCTGGATCGATCCAATCCTTCTCGGCGTCTCTACTATCGCGAAATTCGCTGCAAATGGCATTGAACTGAGCATAATTTGTAAATGCAGCGGCGTGGCAATGCTCGCTGATGTCGGCGAAATTTTGCCCCCAATATGAGCGTTGTTCGGAACGAGAAAGGAAACACTCCTTACGCTCGAGTGTAGCGAATACGAGGCGGCGGTCTCTACCGGGATCATTGAATATCCTCGAGTACTTCAACCCAGTTGTGTAGGGTTTGACCGTAGAGAATTGCGTCCCGAAGCTCCAATTCGAGAAGAATAGTTCGATTGCTTGCAAACACGCATCACTGAGAATTACAGCGGCCGGGTCTGGACAAGCGGCAGATATATCGACTAGGCGTTCAAGTGTAGCGGCCGCTTCGTCAATCGGATCGATTGAGTGTTGGTATGCTGATGGGGAGCCCTTTTCCTCCAAAGGAATGCCGGGCGCAAGAATCTTCTCTTCGACTGCATCCGAACGATTCTTGGAGGAGTTGAGCAATATGAAGAATCCAATCACAGCACATGTGGCAAGGATCGTACCACCAGTCCAGATCAGGCATCTTAGTCGCATTTCGGTATGTCGTCGTCCGACATGTCATAATCGCTACCGATCTCTGTAATCAACATGTCATCGTGCAACTTCTCCCATTTTTCTTGTTCTTGTGAAGATCTTTCATTTTCTGCGATTCTGTCGATGTCCTTTCATTTGTTGTAGAGGACATTTGACTGGTCTTCGGTGCGAAATCCAAACGGCGGATCCGCTTTGTGAAGACTGTCCCAATTATGGTATTTCTTCACTTGCACCCATCTTTCACGGTGATAGATAGTCCGACAGTTCCTCGGCTCCGCGATTCTAGAATTGAAAATCCCGGATATGAGCTCAAACTCGTTTGTCGCAGTGGTATGGACAGACCGTAACATCCATTAATTAAACTACTCAAGCAACCGTAGGGAGCTAGAGTACTGCGGGAGAAACCCACAAACTTCAGTTAGCATCTCAGCGATCGTGCGACTTTCGCCGTCTTTCATGCTCTAACAACAACATGAACGCCCGACAGACCTTAAATCAGATGGTGAAGGAGACCGGCAGAAAGGCGATTCTTCGATCCGAGCTTCTAGAGAGAGCTGAGAGCTCGCCCTCAAGTTGTGATCGGGCTTTGCGTCGCAGTTGCAACAAAGGAATTCTAGTGCGCGTCGGGCAAGGCATCTACGGAGTGGGAAGCGCAAAGGTGTTCGATATCGTTCCGGAAGTCATGCCGAAGCTCGGGTTCAGCATCTAGCCAGCGCACAAAGTCAGAGGGTACAGTCAAAAGTCATCTGGGAACGTGTGGGTGGTTGATAAGACGTGCACCAGAAAGATTCGAAAGAAGGGGGTCTATGCCTTCTTCCAGACCAAGTCTGGCAGAGTAGTAAATGAAAGGAAGAAAGCGATGCTAGGCAGTCAACCTACAACACGAACTATCGAGGATCACTATCACAGGTTTGATTATTGCCACTCGTTGGCAAGAGCTGAAAAGGACTTGATTGTTCTTCAGGCTCTGGATGTCCTCGACGCATTCCAGGACGACCGAGCGGATCTTGCAATGGAAGGGGGAACCGCTCTGGCCTACTACCATCGACAAATCACTCGCTTCTCGGAAGATCTGGTCGTGAGATTGATCTTGAATCCAACTCTACAAGAGATGTCCGTTGACGAACGCATTGGAGTGGTCAAGGAAGTTGGGGCGAGCCTGCGGGAACACATCGCCCGGTCGATGCCCTTTCTCGTTCCCACCAAAAAAGCAGAATTCGTCGGGACGGAGTACTCCAAACATTCATCTTCAACTACGAGCCCCAAAGGAGGAACGAGGAAGTGGTGCCCGGCCTTAAAGTCGAGCTCGTCTACATTCCATTGCGTTGCAGACTTCAACAGAATACATTCCGCTCGGAAAACTTGCTGCCTGCAGTGGACGTAGTGGAAATTGCTGCGGGAAAATGGCAGGCGTTGGCGGCTCGCCTGCCGGAGAGGGGAGACTCCTACCCCGACCTGGTGCGGCACATTCATGATTTGAGCAGTCTGCTCCTCATTCTTGAAGGGAACAGCGTTAAATTCCAAAAAGCCGCTCTAAGGAATGAAGTCACGGAGAAGACAATCCGAAGTGTTGTTGAGGAAGTGGGCGAGGATGCTTGGAAGAATCACTACGCGAGCTACATGCGCCGGATGGGGACGGCTGAAATTGCCGATCTGCCGCGATGCCACCCTACGTGGAAGGTGGTGACGAGAGGTTTTTCTCGAACAGCCGAGTTGCTACTGAACAGGGAATCGACGCCCGACGCAGATCAATAGAGCGAATCAGATCTCAAGCGATAGGTTTTCGCTCAATCCAGTTACCAATGGAATCTGCCTGCACTCGACTTACACCCGCCGAAAATTTAGATATGGAAGCCTGCGGTGTTCCATTTGAGCCAACGAGACATTAGGACCCTCCAGGTCTATGACTCAGTTTCAGACTTGCCCTAGAAAACTGCGTAAAACAGTACCATTCCTTATCATGTGTTTGACCTTCTATCTCATAGGTGGGATGCGGCAGAGCACTAGTTGTCAGCGTGCCTAGAAAGTATGACCACTCCAGTGAAATTGGCGGGAATCACTCTACCCTCCAGCAACCTCGAAAAGTCGCTCGAATTCTATCGAGACGTAGTGAAGTTCGATGTGTTCGTAGTTCAAGAAAATGCAGCCTTTCTGACAACAGGAAGCGCGCCTTTGGCCATCTACCGAGCAGGTTCAGATTCGGATATGGATGCGTCCGGGCATGGGCTCTTTATCAATGTCTCGGTCAACGACATTGAAGAACTCAAGAGACGCTTGGCGGCATTTGGGACTGCTCCGATTAAAGAGTGGGAGGAGGGAAGTGAAATTCACGTACTCGTTGCTGACCCGGACCAAAACCGCGTCGAGTTTGAGTGTCCAATGGTGACCTGAATTTGGCAGAGACCCGTAATGAAAAGTACATTACCTCTTCAAATCTGTGCGGTGCTTTCGACTGTGATTTTGAGCGGATGCGCGACATTACTTAGCAAATCTGACTATCCGGTGATAGTTCGTAGCGAACCAAGTGAAATGAATGTGGTCATCACGCGAAGCGACGGACAAATCGTGCATAAAGCCACAACACCTCTAACCGTTACTTTGAGTGCAAGCCAAGGATTCATTCTTGGCGAATCCTACTTGATCGAACTCTTGCGTGATGGCGAGGTAGTGGGACGGACGAAACTTAATAGCACCATCGATTGGTGGTTCTTCGCAAACTTGGCGCAATTCAGCGGGATAAGAATTGGGTTAGGGTTACTCATAGACCCGCTAACTGGAAGCATGTGGGCATTAAAGAAAGAGGTCTTGGTCACGGACGAATCCCAATCAAATACGGAAATTAAGGAATCCTCATTGAAAATCGCAACTTTGGATTCGATTCCTGATGAGGATCGAAAACACCTCGTCAAGATTGAGCCCGAGGGCTAATCCGGTAGGCTCTCTAAACCTAGGCTTTCCTCGAATTGGCTACTTGGAATGCGCAATATCACTGACTCCACAGAGTTCCTTTTCGTGGTACAAGAAGCAGCAGTTATGATCGTGGTGCACTAGGCTCTGAGACCGAGAAACGAGCAATTTTGAGCAACACCGACGAGATTCGCTGGCAACAGCGGCATGACAGTCTTGGTCTGGCACTCGCCCATCTCACCGAAGCTTGCCAGCTTGAAGAGCTTGACGACGTGTACCGAAGTGGTTTAATCAAGGCATTCGAAATTTGCTTCAAACTGTCGTGGAAGGTTCTCAAGGACTTGCTCTTCTTCGAAGGTCACAATGAAAAATCACCCCGTTCGATATTCCGCAAGAGCTTTGAAGTCGAATACATTAGCGAAAGTGAATGCGAAGTACTCTTAAACGCGTTGGACAAGCGAAACCTGATGAGTCAAAGGTACAGAAAAGAAAGGGCAATTGAAGCCGAATCACTCATAAGGGATGTTTACTATCCCGTATTTGTCAGGGTCTTCGAGTCGCTAGGAACAAGGCGGACGATATGAGGGACGGGCTTAAAGACGAACATCGTGAAGCGATAATCGCAAGGCTTGCAGCGAATCAGCGGGTCGAACGAGTGGTTTTGTTCGGATCTAGAGCTATGGGTACGAATACTATAACTTCTGACGTGGATCTTGCGCTATTTGGTAAGGGATTGACACTGACTGACCATGCGCAGCTCGCAGCAGCGATCGACCTCATTCCGATGGCTCAGACAGTCGATATCGTGATGCATGGTTCGATTCAAAGCCAACCGCTACTGGAACACATCCAGAAACACGGTGTCGAGTGGTACGAGCGAGAGAGCTTTGCTAATGCGACGAGATAGGTCGGGAGTGTGAGGTCACCGACTCCCCCGTAGTCTTGAAGGAATTCTTAATCGTACGGCGTTCCGTCAGCATGGCTGAATCCACGTTTGCCATCAGACCGAAGGCCTGCTCTGAGATCATCATTGGGATAACGAACTTCGTCGCCTCTGGTTCTATCGCCAATTTCTAGAATCACAACATCCTGCTCAGTGCGATTGACCAAATGATGCGCTTCTCCGTTTGCCGGAAAGCCGCAACACATTCCTGGTTCTAGCTCAAGTTCAGTAGTTTCCTTAATTAAGGTTGGCTCTCCTTGCAGGACGTAAACCAGTTCATCTTGCATGGAGTGTGAATGCATGAGAGCGGACATCGAACCAGGCGGCAATCGGGAAAAATTGACACCGAAATTGCGCAATCCAAAGAAGTTCCCAAGGGGTCTTTTCTCCATCTCTCCGACACGAGCCCTGAATGGTTCAGGGTAATTAGAACGCTTCGGCCTTGACCGTACGTCCTCAGCCTTGACTGCATGGGGAGGATTGTCTGTACACATCTGTTTTCCTTGTATCTTTGGTATGAATCGAGTGAATTCTCGATCTTTGTTCAAGTCAAAGGGGCTCATATAATTTCAAAAAAATCCGACCTGTGAGAATGTGGGTAACTCTGGCGAGTTACCCACATTCCCACGAGGCCTAACAACAACAATTGTTCCTTTGCCCACTGACATGTAGCAGGTTCAAAACAACCATGATTCTGAAGTCAAATCCGACATGAAGTCACGTTCGCTCTTCTTGGGTATTGTCGGGGGACTAAGTGGCGGCATTGTACTTACTCTCATAGGATTATTGCTCTACACCTCAATTACGACTAGTGATTCACACATTCCCGATGGAACAGTTTCGTCCGCGGGTACTGCGACTGATCAACTTCCGTTGGATTTTTCGAATTTAGGGGATATTTCCGACACCACGACTTTGGTCGGCCAATGCCTAGAACTGGCGCTATTCTTTGAAACGGCTACGTTTGATCAAATTCTTGAACTCTTTGACCAAACGGTCTCTTCATCCGGTAGTTTCCACACCCGGTATATTCAGGAATTCCTGGTCAAACAACTAGCTAGCATGGATCCACAAGCTACGCTTGCTGCGATTCAGTCGAGTCGTCCTACTCGACACCTCAATCTGATTGCCACTCTCTATTCCTCATGGGCCACACAAGACCCAGCCGAAGCGATCAAGAGTGCGGCGCGACAGGCTAGGCATATGCAACCAGCTGTAATCCGAGCAATCGTTTCAACGTTACCCATTCCCCTGTCTTCGGACATACTGCAACTGGCAGATTCACTAGAGATCAGTGGACTGGTGGACGAAGCATTGGCCGAAGTCGCCGCTAAACAGCTAATGCGATCTAGCCCTCAGGCAGCATTTGAATCGATATTTTCCGACAATGTGGACGATGTACGACAAGAGTCCTTGCTGTCAGAGACCATCGGGACATGGATGTCAGAGGATGATGACGAAGCTCTCACACTGCTCTTGAATGGCTTTCGTGACGAGTACGCCAAAATTGGTCTTTACGACGCTCCTGCCAATCGCTTGTTCTTAAACCTGCTGAACCAAATCGTTCAAAAAGACCCACACGAATTTTGGCAACTCAATCTAGACAACCCGTCCAATTTGCGGGACAGCTTGAATGATCACATATTGCGCGTTTGGGCTAGTTTAGACCCTCAGGCCGCCATGGAAGCGATATCGGAAATAAAAGGTTTTGAAATTTTCGAAGAGTCTTTTCGAACGGTATGGAGGACATGGGCTGAAGTCCAACCAACAGGCGCGTTGCAGGCCGTTCGACAGGTTCCGCAAGAGTTGCGTGCAACTGTAATAGCCTATGCCGTCAGGAGTCTAGCCAGAACAGAACGTGTAGAGCAGGCTCTGTCATCCATTATCCAAATGAAGGAGCTAGGGGAAAATGTCGGTTTGGCTGTTCGATGGTTGACCAATACCTGGATAGAGTACGACGTGTCTGCAGCGACCGATTGGTTGTTGGCGACGGACTCCGTCAATGACACTCTGCGCAATAGCGTTCTGCGGGAAGTCTTGCCTGCTCTCGCTCTCTCGGACCCTTTGAGAGCATATCGGCTGGCCGTCGAATACGGTAAGCCGGAAGCATTTGACCAGCGACTCACTTTGGAGAACAGAGTCATAGAATCATTGGCTCAAACAGGAGATTTTGAACGCGCGACAGCGCTCCTTCAGGAAGTTGACGAATCTCTGCTTGTTACGGCTCGCAGCACGATTGGCTTGTCTCTTGTTTCCTTTGGCAAGATAGACGAGGCAATCGCACTCGGGTCAGAGCTCGCGCCCTCGGACCAACCCCAATATTTTCAAAATCTGGCAATCCTATGGTTTCAATTGCGACCAGACGAACTGTTTGAAAATCTAGCCGAACTACCAACAGTTGAGTCACAACAATCCGTTGCTACCACCCTTCTGCAAGATTGGCTTGAGTATCGTGCTGAGATGTCTCAAGATGAAATCTCCTTGCTGGAGAATCTCGTTTCCGAGACCAAATCACAATGACACCATGGCTGGGTCCTTGAAAATATGAGCCGTGAGGTATTCGCACTGTTCAATTCTCGCAAACAGTGATGACAAACTCAAGCAAGAAGATTGTCCTCGCAGCGCTGGTATCCGCAGTTGTCGGTTGCACCTTGGCCTTGACTGTCTGGCAAGTGTTCCCATTTGATCAAATTCATGGCGACCGCAATCTTGACAGAGATGAAAGTGGCAGTGTTTCCCCCTTCGTAAGATCCAGATTTGACCTGGACTCCTGGAAATCGATATTACAGACTACGGAAGAACCGCTCACTTTGGAAGACTACTTGGATTTACTTGAAGAAAAGTCGAACGATCAACTAGTGCAGCTCGCAATGCAAACGCTCGACTTGGAACAAGACAGTCAAGTTCAATTATTGCAGGATTTGTTGATAGCAACGGTGGCAGACAAAAATCCTGAGACTGCTGTAAACCTGATATGGAAATTTCCGTGGAGTCGTCATCAAGAACTCATAAACCTCGTGGTGGCGACACTGTCAACAGACAAACTGAAAGAAGCTATCGAGATTGTCCAAAGTTTGCCGCAATCCTACCAGGAAGATGCACTAAGAACGATGGTTGCCGGTCAAGATGACTTGTCGGAGCGTGATTGGAACGGACTAACCGAGGATGCTCAGGTATCCAAACTCGTTGTCAGACTGCTTCGAGAGGCCGAAGTTGTCGAACAGCTAGGTCAGCCCACTGTAGCGTGGGAGCAAGTCTTGCAAGACGAAGTTGACAACGATGAACAGATTGAACTACTTGTGCAGATTGCAATCACGCGAATCGAAGCGGAGGGTTATGAAGTCCTAAGCCATTTCCTCGAGACCATGTATCCGAATGACCGAGTCGTCCTTGAGTCCGTCATGAGAAAAGTACTGGCTACAGAACCAAATAGAGCTTTTCAAGAGGTTAGGAGTATGCCTTACGAAAGTAGAAATTTTGTTCTGCCCATTCTCATAGACGTTTGGGCAAATCACGGTCCAAGAGAGGCGTATTTCGCGGTGACTGAATTTGGATACAACAAGCAACAATTTTTCTACGGCAAATTGATATCCGAATGGGCTAGACATGATCCAATAAACGTTTTGGAAAGCATGAGTCAGATTGAGCGAGGCGACCAAAGCTTCGCAGCATTGCTTGCAGTTCGTGAGTTGGCCAAGACTAATCCGGAGGAAGTAATACAACGTCTTGGGGAACTACGGAAAATTTCGGCTGTACCTGATGAATCTCTTGAATCGGAATTGATTCAGAGCTGGTCCGAGCATGACCCGGTGGACGCTATCGCGTGGATCCAGGAAGCTACACTTCCAGGAAGTTACCTACAAGGCGATTTGCTTTTCCGAGCCCTGGGAAACTACATTCAGGTTGATCCTGACAAGGCATTGGAGATAGCACTCGAACAGCCACAAGATTCCTCTTTCGTCCAACGCGGCAAGGTGGGAGACTTGTTTTCGTTTCTTCTGCTCCACAGTGGCAACCTCGACAAAGCGATCAGCTTGCTTGATCGTCTGCCAGACGCAGCAATCTATGATGGATTTGCAGCAGTAGGTGATGAATTGCTAGAAGACGGAAGGTGGGCTGATGCCCTCAATCTAGCGGACGAACTAGATTCCGATCTGAAGAAAAGTTACCTCTATGCAATTACTTTGTATGCCCCCCGTCATGGCGTCCACAATTTGATTGATCAACTCGAGGAAATGCCAAATAACGAAACTCGGAACTACATCGCGAATGAACTTGTTCGTGAGCAGGAACGTCGGGGCGACGTTTTGACAGAGCAACAACTAAAAGTCGTTCGATCTCTACTGCCCGCCAGTGATGAAAGCTAAGACCTGAAGAACCCAACCCCGAACTCGTGAGTGTCACAAATTTAGGGCTATTTCCTACGCCGTCGTTCTTTCACGACGGGCCGAAGGACATAATTGTTGATGACGCAAGCCTGAGTCTGAAGTTGCCTCGATTTGATAGACAGTTTATTTTGGGATTTGCTGTAGAACCATGCTCCAACACATTTCTGCGTTCATCAGCTACTGGAGACTGTCAAACCAGTGCTGAATGTACTCGGAATCGACTCTAGAACCCTTCCAAGTAGCCAAAAATCTTTCGGCTCGCTTCCGCTTGGGTGCGAAATCGTTGTCGCGGTTGACGATCAACTAACTCAGATTCCAGCATCGCAAATAAGCTTTCGGCGTGGGCGGTGTCACAGCAATCGCCTGAGGCCTAGACCCCGCCTAGTCTTAAAAGGAACTCCTAAACGTACGGCGTTCCGTCAGTATGGCTGAATCCGCGTTTGCCATCTGACCGAAGACCAGCTTTGAGATCATCGTTCGGATAACGAACTTCGTCGCCTCTGGTTCTATCACCAATTTCAAGAATCACAACATCTTGCTCCGTGCGATTGACCAGATGATGCGCTTCGCCGTTTGCAGGAAAACCACAGCACATTCCTGGTTTCAGTTCAATTTCAGTAGATTCCTTAACTAAAGTAGGTTGTCCCTGAAGCACGTACACCAGTTCATCTTGCTTGGAATGTGAGTGCATGAGTGCCGACATGGAACCAGTCGGTAGGCGGGAGAAATTGACGCCGAAATTGCGCAATCCAAAGAAGTTTCCAAGAGGTCTTTTCTCCATTTCTCCTACCCGAGTTCTGAACGGCTCAGGATAGTTTGATTGCTTTGGTCGCGACCGTACATCCTCAGCGGGGATTTCGTGAGGCGTTGTGTCATTGCGCATGAGTGATTTCCTTGAATGTTGACGGTTTGAATCGAACAGATTTACAAACCTGGTTCATATTAAGCCTCCGAATGTATAGCTTGGCGATTGCCGATTGTGGACGAATCGTCCAAAGCTCCAGCGGCACAGAAACTATTACTGTGTGGAGAGTGTCAATTCAAGGGTATAGAAGGGCAAGACTCGACAATCCCGTCGCGGTTCTGAGGTACGCAATGTACGGAAAGAGAAGTGTCACACGATATTCGAATGACACATTGAACAGTCCGAATTTACTCCAATGTCAGTCTTACCGAACCCAGCGTTCAATGTTGGGAGCTATACATGTCACAGGCAGTGCTTTCCGCGTTTCAATTTGATTAACACACTTAAAATGTCAAGACTCAATGTAGCCTCCAAATTGGGCTAAATAGAGCGTCTGGTTCAATTACTATTTCATCATTCTGTGGCAAGCGCATCCAATGTAATTGACATTGATTTACGTTGATTGAATCCAGTTGAGCATTAACAACTATGGCTGAAATAATTGACTCGCGACCCAAGCTCGTGCTCGTCATGGGTTGCAATGGTTGTGGAAAGAGTGCGTGGAAACGAAACAACTATGATTCGTTGCCGGAGATTTATTTCGATCAAGACTCTGTTGCAGGTGGCATCGGCGACTGGGACAAGGAGAACGCGCGGGAACGGGCCCGCGAGATTGTTTATGAAAAGATTACCGAGTGCTTTGAAGCGAGGTTGGACTTTGGATTTGAGAGTACGTTTTCGGGTCGTCCAGGTGTGGAACTGTTAGAGCGTGCTGTTGCGAACAAGTACCAAGTGGAAGGATGCTACATCGGAACGCGTTCGCCGGACATCAACATCGAGCGAATCCATCGCAGAGTCGTGCTTCGACGAGGACACTATATAGATCCGGCTCGCATACCGAACAGGTGGAATTGGTCTCTCTCAAATTTGCGCAAGTACATTGGACTGTTCGATTTTTTGGAAGCATTGGATAATTCCGTTGAACACAGGGATGAGCTGCTAAAGCCCAGCGTGCAATTTCGAGCCGAAAAGGGAAAAATAGTCTTTCTCAATGAAGAGCTGGAAGAATGGAGCAAAGAATTTCTGCGACGTTTGGATCTTGCAAAGGAACGAGACGATCTCATGTAGAGATGTTCAAGTGCTGCCGTGAGCAAGGGCAAGATGGTTTCTTGTTGATTGTCCCGGCCAAGATATTTCCCGACTTGCATTGACACTTTGCTTGTTCAATAGCCTTGGCACGGCCGTAGTAGAGTTGAGTGCCAAACAGTTGGTGATTTATGTAGTCCGTTGATAGTCAGAACCGGAAGTCCTATTCGTATGGTGTTCCATCGGCATGGCTAAATCCCCAGGTACCATCTGACCGAAAGCCTGCTTTTAGATCACTGTGCGGATAACGAACTTCATCGCCTCGAGCTCTATCTCCGATTTCAAGAATTACAACAACTTGCTCTGTACGATTGACCAGATGATGGGCTTCGCCGTCTGCAGGAAAACCGCAACACATTCCGGGTTTCAGATCAATTTCGACAGTTTCCTTCACCAAGGTTGGTTGACCTTCCAATACATAAACCAGTTCGTCCTGCCTGGAATGTGAGTGCATGAGAGCTGACATGGATCCAGGCGGCAGTCGGGTGAAATTGACACCGAAATTGCTTAGCCCAAAGACCTCTCCAAGTGGCTTCTTCTCTCGCTCTCCAACGTGTGTGCTGAACGGTTCGGGATAGTTTGATCGCTTCGGCCTTGATTGCACATCCTCCGCGAGAATTGAATGGCGAGTTTTGTCCCTACTCATGAGTGTGTTTTCCTTGTAGTTGTGTGGTTTGAATAAAGCAGTTTTTGACCTTGTATGTTCACTGATACTACACAAGTGTTTCAAATTCCTTGATTCGATGACCCAGCCTTGCTGGTGGGAATCAAACGGCTTCAATTGGTCTGCAACTCTTCTGCCTACTGCTGCATCTAGTTACTTAGAGCGTGTTGCGGGAGGGGAGGGGTATGAAAGCGTTGGTGGGCTTCATTGCTCTGGTAGGCATAGCATCGAATGCTTAGTGTTAGACTCTTCGAAAATTGGATTAACGCCGTGCAATTCCCATTTTGACTACCTCAGTATCCAAACAATCGGAGGGGAGATCCAAATGGGGCTATTCGTAGTATTCGCATCCATGGTGCTATTGCTTGCACCAATACATTCGATAGCTGCCGACATCGACGTCTCAGTGACGCACGAACAGGTAACCTACGTTACGACCGAGAATTTCACGTCGGAAGTATTGGAATCGAATCTACCAGTTCTAGTGGACTTTACTGCTACTTGGTGCGCACCCTGCAAGGAATTGGATCCAATTATCGACAGCCTTTTGCCCGAGATGTCTGGTAGCGCGAAGGTATTCAAGCTCGATATAGACGAGTCACCTGAAATCTCCTCCCAATTTCAATTATCAGGCGTTCCTACGGTCCTTTTCTTCAACGATGGAAAGGAAAAGGATAGGATCGTGGGTCCGCAGCCCAGGGAACTCTACATTCGATATCTCCAAGGGATGAAACAGGGCGAGTCCGCATTGGAAATAAAGATTGCGTTGCTTGAGGAGGACTCTTTTCGAAGATATTTCATTGTGAACCAAAGGCCGGAAGTGCTACGCGAAGCCCTTGAAAGTACCCCAACTTTGCTGAAGGAAAACTTCGAGAACGGACAATCTCCACTTTCGCTGGTTCTCAATTCTCACGTTGGCATGCAGGATGAACGCATCCAGATGGTCCTAGCTGAAAATCCCGTTTTCAGACTAGGTGACCATGTGGGGCTAGGTGAGTGCAATGAATTCAAACGCATTGTGAGCGAAGACCCAGAAGCAGTAAATCGTCCTGACTCCGATGGAAACACTCCTCTGCTAACTGCCTTGATTCATCATGGGCGACTAAAAGAGAGAAGCTGTCTTCGCGAAGTTCTAGACGCTGGAGCTGATCCAGGGATGAAAGATTCATCCAGTTTCACTGTCGGTCGTGCTGCGGTTCTCATATCGAATAGAGACTTTCTTGAGGAACTGCTGGAGAAGGGACTAGACACCAAACACACAGATGTAATTGGTAGAAACTCGTTGCATTGGGCTGCTTCTTATAGCTTTCCTCCCACTGTGAAATCACTTTTGAAATACGGAGTCGACCCGAGCGTTCGTGCCCTGAACGGAGAGACTGCCGCCGACATAGTCCGTCAAAAACGTGACTTGTGGCTAAGCGTAGTTGAGGGCAAATCTTCGGTATCCGAGGATTTGAAGGGTTTATTGGCATGGCACGATGAACTATTGGCATTACTTGAAGAGTCCCCGATGGATGAAGAGTAGGGCTTCGCCAATCACGACTCAGTGCCTGACCCTTGTAGCTGGTAGATTTCAAGGTGGTCCTTTGGAGTTATTTGGCGCTAGCAATTTAGGAGGCTACTAAAAAGTGTTGTTACCACGACTGTGCGTCAAAGTCGCTATGGCACTGATGTCGATTTTGATCTTTGTATATGGATTCGCCAGTGAGCCCGTGTTGAATCAGACTCAGGCGGACACAACCATTAGAGATCCCTTAAAGTCGGGTGGAAATGGACCGGAAATGGTAGTTATACCGGCCGGGACCTTTCTTATGGGATGTATGGAAGAAAATGACTGTCCAGAAAACGCATTGCCCGTTCACGAAGTTAGTATTACCAAATTCGCATTGGGGAAGTACGAAGTTACCTTTGAAGAATACGACAGATTTGCGAATGCAACAGAGCATCGACTTCCACAAGACTTTGGATGGGGACGAGGCAACCAACCGGTGCTAAATGTTTCGTGGAACGATGCTCACAAGTATGTTGCTTGGCTATCGAAGGAAACCGGCGAAGAGTACCGACTACCAAGCGAAGCTGAATGGGAATACGCTGCACGGGCGGGGTCCAACAAGGCTTTCTTCTTCGGAAACGAAGTATCGAAACTCTGCGAGTATGCCAATCATGCCGATTCGAGCACCGACTTCAGCTGGCGCAATGAGGCCTGCTCTGATGGTGTCGCCAACCAAACCTCCAAAGTCGGTCGCTATTTGGCAAATTCGTGGGGATTGCATGACATGCACGGAAACGTGTGGGAATGGGTGGCAGACTGTTGGTATGAGAACTATTCCAAAGCGCCATCAGATGGGAACGCTTGGATACCGGAAGGATGCACAGATCGAGTAGTCCGAGGTGGGTCTTTCAACGGCAATGCGAGATTTCTAAGTTCTTCCTTTCGCTTGTATACACGAGCAGACTATCCGGGCCACGTTCATGGCTTCCGCGTCGCACGAACAATAGCAAACAAGTGACAGTTGCACATGAACATACAAGCCAAAAATCCAATTTACACTTTAGTGCTGCTTTCTACATTGATTCTTGCTTCCTGCCAGGTCTTCTATGAGTGTCCGGCAGCAGTCAAGGAGCGCAAAATTGTCTCTGCTTATGAGAGTTGCTCGGAAATGTGGGAAATCCCAGGTGATCAGGAACTAAAAGACACCGCCATTAGACTGAAGAGGGAGGCGTTCGACTACATGCTTGAACAGACTGATGTCGATGAAGATCAAAAGAACACAATACGAAATTACTACAGCAATGTCGGACTTGATGATTGCGACAGAGTTGAGCACATCCTGAGATATGGGATCCAAGAAGTGGCACGACTGATGAAGGAAGACAAAAAAGGAGACCTGGAAACTTTATGGGTTCCGCTACCTCAGTAGGATTGATACTAGTATGGATACATTGCACACCGGAATAAAGATTGCAATGACCAGAGCAATCGCAGGGTTGATTGGGCCTGTCTTCTTGCATTGCTGACTTCTGCAATTGCTGTCAACACTCAGCCCGAAATGTGGTTTGACTGCATCTTTGGAGGTACGTACCGGAGGAGGTTCACTTGTGGCGCTACGGCGGCTGCAATAATCAATGTGGTTGAACGAATAGTTGATGGAGATCAAAACCGTATCTGACGATGGTGACTCACTAAAATTTAAGCGACGGTGCAAGACCACACTGGTCGAACGGAAAGTCAACAAACAAGCTTCTATCGATCCCGGGCTGAACCAGATACTTTGTCAAATTAACATTAGAATTCCCTAGAGTAGAGAATAGCCAAAGAATAGAATGAAAGTTCACAGCTATGTCGTATTTGTGTTTCTATATCTTGGATTCACCAGTGTGTCCGTACAAAGTGAAAGCGAAGTATCCAAGGAAATCAAGAGCATAGACGATAATGGCCGAGGGGTTGAGTCGACTAATTCAAGAGACAAGCTCTCGAAATTTGGCACTGCTGAAGAACTTAGTAACTTGGCTTCTGCCCTCGACTCTTCGGAATCGTCAGTCGGGAGAGCAACTGCTCGTAACAAGAGCCGTTCAAACACAAAGAACTCAACTAATTGCAATAACGTCACTCCTTTGGAGAAGGCAAGTCGAATGCCAGGGATCATTCGACGAATTACGGGCGACCGAAAGTTGAGACCCAAGGACAAGGTTCCAGATTTCAAGCTCCCTCAATTAAATGGTTGGGAAGTGTCCCTCTATGACGTGCTTAGTGAAAATGAATTTGTGGTTATCGACTTCTGGGCGACTGCGTGTGCACCTTGCATTGCGAAATTTCCAGACTGGAAGAAACTCTATTCAGCCTATCGTGAAGACGGGTTCGAAATGGTCTCTGTTTGCACGGACTTCACCAAAGAGCAGTGGGCTGAATCGTCAAAGGAGCACGATCTACCTTGGATAGATGTTGCAGAAATCAACAATCAAGGTCTTGTCGGACCAACATCGAAGGCCTATCGCTTAGTTGGGCTTCCTCGGTCATACTTGGTGAACTCCGACGGTTGCATCCTGCATACCCGTATCTTTCCTATTGAACTGAAGAGATTTCTAGAAGAACGGTATGGAGAAAAGCCTGAATTGCAGGAAGCCAGTGCCCATCCTCCCGAATCTTGAGAAATGGATACACAGAAAGGACAGAGAACGAGAACTTTTATATTAGAAGGAAACCCAAATCGCGATCATTGATCGTGGCTGCCATCAGAATTCTTGTTCCTCAGTATCCAATAGGCACCGGACCACTTTCCAAATCCAGACGATCCTCTTCCGTTAATTGGTCTTCCAAGGACTCAATTTGATCGTCTGAGAGTGCCTTTCTAAATCGGTTGATTGTGATGAGCGAGGAAGCGGCGTGGGATCGGATAGTCTTGTTTGGTAGGTCGTTTAGCCTCTCGAAGAGTTCGTCTGGTTGTGACATTGCCCAAGAACCGATGAGAGCGGTAAAGTAGTTTTCGCGTTGGGCTTCGTGTAATTGACTGGCAAGTTGAAGAGCTTGCTGAACTTCTCCATTTCTTATCAATTGAGAACCAACAGTAATGTAAGCTGCTTGTTTAGTCTTGCCCTCTCGCACTCTTGACAGTGTTTCCACCGCTTTTTGTACGTCGCTACCACTCAAATGAAAAATAACTGAAGCTTCCAAACCTATCTGGTTTGGCTCCAAAGGTTGCTTCAGTGCGATGTCCATCGCCGTATTCGGATCCCTTTTGGCCAAATTTTCCAGTACAACGGCTAGCAGCGTATGCTGCATTTCTATGGCTTCCGGAGCTGTTTGTACCCAATCTAAAGCAGCTTGCGGGTCTTGGTCTGACCAATTCGTTGCAATCGCACGCGCAATAGAAAGACCGTTGCGTCCAACATTCAAGGTACCCAACAGCCGTGCGGCTTCTTTGGGAGCTGACCGAGACAATGAAACGATTGCGTGTTCTCTTCCCAAGAATTTCACGCTTTCGGGCAACTGTTCAATAGCATTCAGTAAGTCATTGGGGTCTTTTCTTCCCCACGTTCTAATTACGGAATCCTGCAATTGCAATCGGAGCGAGTTTAATTCGAGCGACGACACGGCATCAAAAGCTGCCTTTGGATCAACTGTTGACCACGACTGGACGATCGATCTAACTATGAATTCGCCGGTATCAAAGTCTAAACCCAATGCATTCTCATAGGCAGTTTCGGGATCTTTCCGGATTATCGTGTCTAGTGCGGACGACAGTACCGGCATTAGGATTTGCCAATCTGTAGTCATTGAGTAAATTTGGCCAATCGCATCCAGTCCGTCGCGTTCAATCCAAGCTTCGGCGGTACGAATGAGAGATTCAATCTGAGAGAGATCAGATTGTTCGTCGTTAACAAGCATTTCCCACTCTACTTCAGGCGGTTCAGCTTCATTGAGAGAGGCAGCGCTTGCTAATGCAATGAAATCGATGTCGTTAATCCCCAATCGCTTCGCAATTTCGCGAATTTGTTCCTCCGATAGGTCGTCTCTGACAGACATGATTCCACCAAGAGCTGCCATTTTCTTGTCTTTATCGAGCGTAGAAGCATGGTTGACGGCTGAATCCAAGTCTCCAAGTGACCATTCCTCAAATATCAGTCGTACAAATACGTTTTGCTCAACAGAGGAGACTTTCTCAACTTGGTTTAGCGCTTGCATCGGATTCAAGGTAGCCAACCTAGCTAAGGTTAGCTGTAGAACATCCTCTCGAATGCTCTTGCGAGGGATTTTCCTAGCTTCAGCAATTAAGCCAACCAATTCCCTTTCATCAGACCGCAATAACCGCTGTTGAAGCGCAGTATTCCGTAGGAATTTGCTCTTGAACTTCGTAAGATCTTGAAAGTCTTCGATGGATTCGATTTCTCTCGCTAGCAAGTTGGTTTCCGGGTTGTTTTCTCTACGGACAGTGACATTCGAATCTGCATGGCTTGAAAGATCCTCAGAAACATGCTTTGAACTCTTGCTTGAATCTTGGCAAGCGCATACGCCCAACAGGAAGAGTGCGAAAAATACATGTAGAACCCATTTCGATTGCGGTATAACAGACTCTAAAGATTTATCAATATCAAGCAGTCCGTTAGATAAATGTTTGAACGGTACATTAAATTTCACTTTCATCTCTCTCTGTCAAGATGATCCTCCTTCATGGAGTAGATGCACGTTGGCAAGCAAAGGTTTCTAACTAGCGTTGCAATGCTCTTTTGGAAATTTCCAAATTACTGGCACTTCATGGATTCGTGCTCGTTGGATTTCCTTCCTCAGACGTACTCATGGTTGGCCGCCACCATACCCGAGAGAAACAGCTCCTGATTGCCGAACTAGTTCAGGAATTCCAGCTCTCTCGTCGAAGTGTTGTTAGTTTCAGCCAGTGCTTTCCGGCGAATTCCGGTTTGTTTCGGCGGTGGTCGAGGCTGTTTTGAATCACTTGTTTATTTAGATTAGAAACTTCACAAATTTTCGGTCTTCGAGTAGAGATTCATTGTTCATGAATGCCATAGTCTTGAAACCGGCTTTTGCAGACCTTTACCTGATATTGAAGTGGTAGAGTGAATGAAATTTCATGGGCAGCGAGTAATCTGCAATGCTCTACACTCTATGAGTGGCGATGCCAGTAAAACAGCGTGCTAATCATCCAGCAAAGTAAACACCGATAAGTGTCCCTTTAATGAACCAACATACGTTTACCAAGCATTCAGAGTCGCTGGCAGGATATATTGTGATTGCGTCCGGGGCATTGCTTGTGGCATTTGTGATTGTCTTGTGGCTATTGCTAAATGATGCTGAATCTGAACCCGTTCGTTCAACCGATGAACAGGCAGGTTCCTCCGCCAAGATAGAAACTGGAACCGAGAACACCGTTGCAATCTCAGCGGCGGAAGACGAGGAGCCAGGAGACGAAGAAGTCGACTCCGTTCTAACTCCTGAAGAGACCATCCTCAATGTCAATTGTCGGATGCTCTCAGGCAAGGGATCAGCTGAAGATGTAGCAGTTGTCACCCTTTTGTCTGATGAAAGTGCCCGATTTGCAGTTTTGGATGCGAATGGGACATTATTCGGTGACATGTTGCCCTTTCGTCCGCATCATTTCCGGATTGGTCGTCGTCCCGATGGATCGGTATTAGTGGGATTTGCGAATCTTCGGTTGAATTCAGGTAAATTTCGTCCTCCAGAAAGTGACGAGCCAGTTCGAATCTATCACGACGGTCACATAGTCTATGAAACCAAAAAAGCCAAGGACTTCGACATCGCACATGATGGTTCATCTTATTTCGTGTGGGAACCATCGCCGGGGAGGGCAACACGCCTCATCGTCCGCAATATGGAAGATGGAACGCAAAAAGATATCGAACTTGGGACGGGATTCTCGTCGTACAACGCCTTCTCCCCAGGAAGTCACTCGCCCGGTTACTCCCATGATTCGTTGGAAATCATGCTAACGCCAGCACATGAAGAGGCCATGGGAAGGGGAGTGTATTGGTTTTATCCAGTTGGCCTCGGTCCATTACGGACCTTCTCTATAGAAGGTGTTTGGGGAGCCGTGTTGACATCAAGCGAAAATGGCTATCTCATTGATCAACCTAACGAATTTACTTGGGGAGAGACAGGAGATGGATGGAAGATCAGTCGCCGCAAAATTGATCCATCCACGGGTAATTCAGAGGCCTTATGGAGTAGAACGTTAAAAGACGACCATCTCAGTTCCTTTATAAGACTTTCCCAAAACGGCAAGTGGATGGGCGTATCTGGTCGGGAATTTACGGTTTTTGACACAGAAACAGGAGAAATTGTCTTCACTTATCCGGAGGTGGCCTATCGGGCAACACTATTTGATCGTCTAAAGCCTGTCCTTCCAGAAAACGCTACGATTGCGGACGTAGGCGATTTCAGAGGCATATATTTTGTTAATAACGCACTTGTAACCCATCGTTCACGAGGGAACACCGATCCTTGTAATACAAAACCGGGCGAGCAATACGACAATACCAAATGGCGAGAATGTGTTAAGGAACTTCGTATGCAAGGCCGATATAGGACTTACTACGATGTCTTTGAATTGGACAACATTGAACTTGATAGTTCGCCTTCGTACAGAACGGAAGTGTATAGAGAATCCAACTGCATGCCTACACAGACAGATTGGAGAGGTCTGCTCAACCTCGATGGTGAATTGGCCTACCGACCGCAGATTCGGATTGAGGACTAACTAATAACTTTGCTGAAAAGAGCTTCAAATCTAGCTGCTCAACTCACTGGATTATTGGATTCCTTTTAATGAGCAAACTGTCTTTCGGGGAAAATTCTCGTTGGTTCTCTACTCGAAGTCTGTTTCTAGCATCTCTCACGTTGCTCGTACTGGTATCCGGTGTGATTTGGTGGGTTGCGCAACGAGATATTGGCATTGAATCCAAACAGTCTTTGGACAATGAGGTGAGCGCGGACTTCGTTCCCGATGAAGGAACGGATCACACTCTTGTAATCTCAGAAGACGAAATTCAACAAGCTGACACAGAAGAATTCGACCCCGCGTTTACTCCCGAAACCACCATTCTCAATGTCAACTGCAAGATGCTGGCAGGCGAGGGTGCTGCAGAAGATGTAGCAGTTGTCACGCTTTTATCCGATGATAGGGCCAAGTTTGCTGTGTTGGACGCAAACGGGACTCTATTCAGCGACACTCTGGACTTTCAACCGGACCACTTCCGAATTGGGCGAAGGCCAGACGGATCAGTAATAGTGGGATTCGCAAACTTTCACCATACAGGCTTATTTGGTCCTTTGGACACGGATGAACCGGTTCGAATTTATCACGACGGACACGTCATCTACGAGACCAATGAGGCAAATGAAATCGACATCGCTCATGACGGCTCGTCGTTTTTCGTGTGGAAGCCGTCACCTGCAAATGCAACACGATTGGTCGTACGAAATATGGAAGACGGAACCCAGAAAGAAATAGAACTAGGTACCAGATTCTGGAAGGACCACGCCTATTATCCAGGTACTCACACGCCGGAATACTCCGATGATTCATCAGAAATCATGTTTGTGCCCGCCCGCAGATATTCCACAGGCAGCGGGGTGTATTGGATATATCCCGTCGGGCAAGGTCGATCACGAAGGGTCACAACAGAAGACTATTGGGAAGTGCACCTGACTTCCAGCGAGAACGGCTACTTTGTTGAACATCCGTATGAGCTTATGCACGAGGAAATGGGAGTGTATTGGAACGTCAAGCGCATGAAGCTAGATCCATCTACTGGATCGGTGGAAACGTTGTGGAGTCGAGAGCTCAACGAAAGGTATATCTCCCGCGGCGGGATTGATCTATCCCAAAACGGCAATTGGTTGGGAATATCTGCAGGTTGGGCAAACGACTGGGAATACAACGTTTTGGACACAGAAACCGGTGAAACTATTTTCAGATTTCCATATAAAACCGATTCAGCAACAATATTGGCTCGGCTAAAGCCTATCCTTCCTGAAAACGCGACAATGGAGGATGTAGGTGAGTATAGAGGTATGAATTTTGTTGGCAACTCTCTTTTGACCTATCGAAGCCGAGGCAACAACGAGCCATGCATGGTCGGACCTGAAGTGTACTTTGAAGACTCTGCAGAGTGGCGCGAATGTATGCGCGAACTTCGATTGGAAGATCGATACAGGACCTTCTACGACGTTTATGAGATGGACACCATTGAACTCGAGAGTTCGCCTTCCTATAGGATTGAACGATATAACGAATCCAGTTGCGTTCCTGCACAATCTGCCCGGGCGGGCTGATCAACGTTTACGGCGAACTGGCCTACCGGCCACAGTTGCGACCCGAGAACTAGCTCTAAATTTGTAGTCAGTTAGATTGGAACCGTTGCAATCTCTAGTTTAGAGCTACATCTCCCTGATCGAGTCATATTGGCCTCGGGATAGCCAAGTGAAGCTGAACTGCAAATAGACTGGACGCGAAAAAATGTCCGTGGATTGGACATTTTTTTCCATTCAAAATGGGAATTACTGCTTAAATAAACAGTTATACTGGAACATTAAGAATCCCGTCTTCACAGATACTTAGCGGTCGTTTAGGCCCATTGGTGCAGTGGAGACTGACGGTCTTCACCGTCACTGTTTGGATCGATGCGGCTTTTCCTCGCCTCTTTTCTTGCTGTCCCGTTTCTTCGGCTTGTTCTGGGCAACGGAATCTACAAGCCTGAAGAATTCCTTGGGCGGTCGCTTTATAGTTTATTCCATGGAAGAGTGACTCCTTTGCACATCAGACAGAGGCTGCTCAGACGATCCCGGACATGGATCTTCACGTTGCCTCGTTCAGCCTATAGCCTACTTCGTTCAGATAGCGTCTCGGGTGCCTCACGGAAATGTTGTGGTGCATACCCTTCACCGTGCGTTCCAGAATTGCTCAGACGCTCTCGATGGAATTGGTGTGGACATCTTCGCGCACGAACTGCTTGGCCTGGTGCCTCTCGGTCTCGTGCTTGTAGGACAGGTCTTCCAGGCTGATGTAATCTTCGTGCTTGTCGGTGCAGATCGTGTTGCCGTCCTCCACGCGATCGAGAATCTGTCCCTGCACCATGTTCGCGTCTGTCGAGGGCACGGGCACCGCGACAACCGCGCCCTGGCCCCGCGCATTCCCAGCAAGGGACTGCTTTCCCACCGATCCGCGGCCCTCGGACTCGTCTTCTGTCCATATGCAAGAACCACTTGCCGGATCTCGGGAAACTCCTGTATAGTGAAACTTCGCTGTCATAGATGCAGAGGCGTGTAACTGTATTTATCTAAATATCAAGTATTTCTAAAGACATTCTAAAATCTATCTCACATGAATCTAAACTGATCAACAACTCGAATCTTGAAGTGGTGGATTCATTGGTCCCGCCTCGGGAAGGGATTGCACCAGTCATGATCTCTCAATTTACCCCATGGGACCAAGTATCCTTGTTGCCGACGCTGAAACTGATTTCCACCATACACAACAATGGACGTGCACCGTCTACCGATGCGAGTGAATTGTCTACGCACACGATTTGAGCTGTCGAAGAGACTAGTCGATGGAGTTTGAGCAGATTTTGCCTCAATGAGGGTGATACCGTCTGAGTCTTGTAGTACCAAGTCAGTTTCAGCTCCATTCCGATCCCGATAGAAGTATAGTTCGAGAGGTATAGCATTGTTGCTACGATGCTTTGCTATCTCGGATACTACCCATGTTTCAAAAATCGGTCCTCGAAGCGGATGAGCTCGGAGATGTTCAGGCGACCGAATTCCCAATAACCAACATACCAAACCCGTATCGTAGAAGTGCAGCTTTGGCATCTTCACGACACGTTTTCTCATATTCGAATGAAAAGCAGGCAAACGGAACACGAGAAACTGAGTTTCCAATATCCCTACCCAAGCTTTTGCAGTCGGTTGCGATATTCCACAATCCCCTGCTAGAGAAGAATAGTTCAATAGCTGGGAAGTTCTACTAGCACAAAGAGCCACAAATCGTTGAAATGTTGCTAGATCACTAACTCCTACAAGTGACCGCACGTCACGTTCTATGTAGGTGGCTACATACGACCTGTACCAATCCGAAGGATCCAAATTTCGATCAAACACTCGAGGATAGGAACCAGCAAACATTACTCGGTCCAAAGATGTTGGGAAATTTGAAAACCGCACCGTTTCGTTATGCGAGAGTGGTAGAAGATAGTGAACTGCTGTACGACCAGCTAACGACTGGCTGATTGAATGTAAAATTGCTAAGTTGTGTGATCCTGTCAAGATCCATCTGCCCGGGAGTGAGCTTTCGTCGATAAGTTCCTGTATGTAAGAAAGTATTTTTGGAACTCTTTGAACTTCATCGAGGATCGCTCCTTTTGGGAGTTGCTCCAAAAAGGCTCGAGGATCTTCGTTTGCAAAAGCTCTTGTGTCTGGTGCTTCAAGGTTTTCGTAAGGGTGACCGCGAAACAAGGCTTTACAAATTGTGGTCTTTCCGCTTTGGCGAGGTCCTGTGACCGTCACAGCTGGCCAATCCTGTGCTGAATCCAGGATTTTCTCAGCCAAGTCTCTCTTAATCATGCTATTAAGTATACAACAAAGTAGGCTAATTCAAAATCTAATTTTCAAATAGCCTATTCCTTGGAGTGTAGTCCATCAAATGTGATGTATCGAAAGCAATTGAAGTTGCGACGAGTTAGAAGGCATCCGTCCCATCTAAACAAAGGCATTCCGCAAAATAGGAGATTTGAAAATAAAGAATAAAACTGCCCATCACGACCGGAGTTATGGGGCTCTACTTTTCAGTCCGAGCGACTGCTGATTGCCCAGTTGACGTTGAAGATTGCATCCATGTTAAGGGAAAGAGAATTACCTGTAAGAATGGAGTACTCTGTTAAGACGGCTTGCCCGAACACCTAGCCTTGGATTGTTACCTAGATCTGGTGGGTGATCCTGAAGCCTATGGATCTGAGAGGGACGAAGGTACGCATTGGGGCTTAGACTTGGCAGTTCCCACTGGAACTGATGTCTCTGCAGCAAAGTATGGAGAGGTATCCAAGGTCGTCAGGGGATATCTAGTAGGAGACCGATCGACTTACAACGGAACTATGTACGAATCCAATATAACAATGACATACTAGGAACTTATATTCACTTGGAGACTGTAACGGTCGAAGTGGGTTGGGGTATTCAGGCAGGCGAAAAGTTAGGAACATCCAACGATACAGGAAAATCGCTTGGCCCACACTTTCACAACACACTGTACACAGATGAAACAGAAGATAAGCCAGAAGATGGGACTCTGTATCCGACTCTAGAATTCCCGAATTGCTTTAGCTCCTAATTCGTGACCATTCCGAGAAATCCGAGCCAATCGTGGTGGTTCTCAACCCGAGGCCCTATCCTAGGGATTCGCGACACTTTCGTAGACACATGTTAGATCAACTTTCAGATTGGAGGCATTCCACATGCGGACACGAAGAAGACTCGACCCACAGTTCAAGCGGGAGGCCGTTAAGCTTTCCTGCAGTCCCAACATGATCCAGCGGCGGGTTTGCGAGGAGCTCGGCATTTCGCGCAGAACCTGCTGTCCCGCTGGCGTCGGGAGCATCTGGGTGACGCCGATTCTTGTACTTCGGTGGTATTCATCATTGAGTACAAGACCACGGGAATACTGTTTAATCCTCTGTGTATCGAGCCGCCAATGCCGTTTTCGCGGTAAATCAGTTTTTGTTTTCAGTCAGCTTCTTGATGTTCAAGCTCGGGCGGCGGACCGTATCGCGAAGCCAAGAGCCCCTCCAACGACTCGGTATCGAGATCCTTCTCGAGAATACATCCTTTCGAGTCGACCAAGTAACCCTTGGGAATAGCTTGTACGCCGTACAAACCAGCGACAGGACCATCCCAACCTTCGATTTCGCCAATGTTGATCCAAGGAAGTTGGTGTTCTTCCGAGCCTTCCTCCCAATCCTCAAATGTGCTATCAATCGATATTGCGACGATTTCGAATCCATCTTCGTGGTAGTCAGAGTACATTCGTTTCAAGTCTGGAAATGTAGCGATGCAAGGAGCACACCAAGACGCCCAAAAATCAATGAGCACGATTTCTTTCTCTGCGAGTACATCGGAGAGTGCGACTTTTTCGCCTTCTAAGTCAGCCAACTCGAACTCGGGTGCCTTTTGTCCCGTCACGAGGGTTCGATCATTTGCTTCAGTATCAATAAATCGCTGCAAATCCTCACGACGTGGTGTCACACGGCGGCTTACGAGATCCGCATCCAAGACTCTTGCCAACTTGTCGTAAATAGGAAATGCATCGGATCGATCTGCCGAGCGTGAACTATAGGCACCCAATTCCATGGCCAGAAGAATGTACATCGGATCATCCGCACTATTCGCGATATTTTTCAAGGAATCCCGACGCATGTCGTCCATTTTGTGTTTAACCAACATGTATGCGGGCCCATCTGGTTCGTCCATCATGTCAACGACCGAGTTTGCCACCTCGCCATCAAGTTCAACATGTTCGCAACCTTCGGTAGCAGCAACAGTTTGTGAGCTTTCTAACTTTTCCGCCTCTTCTGGCTGGTCTTCTTCATCGTCTCCCGTTGACTCACTCACCATTTCTTCTGTTGCTTCCGATGTATCTGGCATTGCATTCTCATCCTCGCCGTCTTCCGTTTCGTCATCATCGCTGCTTGATCTAAAACTTTCCGCCCAGGCTAGGATTGCAAGAGGATATTCGTCCATCGCAGCCAAATATTCCTCGCTCCTGTGCCAGCTCTCGACCAGCTCTACGTGCAGGCCCGAATCGGCAATCGGAATCAACTCACCGGCGGATTCTCGCCACGAGAGAGTTATTGTGGAATTGGGTTCTACAACAGCCTTACCACTCGAAATCGCGTGTTCTCCCCTCATCCTGAAGGAAACGACAGAAGGTTCGACTATATCGCTTTCGATGAGAAAACTCCCATCTTTTGGCATGACTCTGCCGAAGGTCTTGGTAACCGCCTTGCCGTCTTCGAAAACTCTACCAGTCACCGAAAAGGTAGCATCGGCTAAATCCGTGTCGAGGTCGCTAATGTTTCCTTTGAAAGTAAACTTGGTTTCCTCGTCGCGACTGCGGCGTGAAGCACCAACAAGTACAAGGTGGTCGTCTGGATTGAAAAAGTCATCGAAATAGTCAACCAATGCAAATTCAACAGTCTCTCCTCCTGGTGTAATCCACGCTGTAGCCGACAAAGATTCGTCATCGCCCAAGCGAGCTGCGATTTCCACTTCAATTGCTTGGTCAATATCGCCCGTAAATGAGACTTTGCCATCGACAAATTGACCCGAACCCAGTTCAACAGTCTCGGTTTCACCTGAATCGCTGGTGGATTCGTAGCTAATAACAATCGTGGCCGCGGACCAGTCCAATGTCTCCGTCTTTTCTGAGTCATCAAGAGACTCGTCCTGGATGGCATTAGACGTTTCCGAATCATCAGTTTCCCCTATTGTGTCCTCCGGTTCATCCTTTTCTATTGCAATGAACTCGCCGGAAATGGTGAATGTTTTCGGGGGAGCCGCGCTGCAACCAAAGACCACAAATACGAAACATAAAAGCCCAATCCAACCAAGTTTCCAGTACATCTGAAATGCCTCCCTATTTGAGACCGATCGGATTTGAGACCGATCGGAATTTATTGGAGCTGAATGATACTTTCTGAAAGCTATTTGGAAAGGGTGTCTCTTTCTCAGAATGCCATTTGGTTGGTCACGTCTGTCTGGGAATGCAACGTGCAAACGACATGATTTCAAGTCCCCACCTAAGTTAGCTGTTATGAACCGATCATCCGATTCGCCTTGTCTATCATCTACTTATCGGCGAGGACAAGTAGAATTGTCGCGTTCTTCGCCATCCCGAGAATACTGACAAGGAGCCGCACAAGATGAAACTGTTGCGAATATTGCTGTGGTTCTGGGCATCTTTGTGTTGTGCAGTCGGAGTATGTGCAACTCAGCAATTCACTGTAAATGGGGAGATTAGCTCCGATACCAAGTTTCTCTCTAGTGCGACTGAGGAGTCTCCAGCACCAATACCGGAAGATATGGACTGGTCGGCAGTCCGAGTAGTTGTCACCCACACAGCCGTCAATTCAGATGGCGGGAATGAGATTGTCGAACTTGCATCGGGACACTTGAAGAACGGGTCCATAACTCTAACGGGTGAGATTGCCGAACCAATTGATGCGCAAATCTCGATCTATTCCGTCGATAAGAGGCTATCGACATTGGATGTGTTGATTTCTCCGGGATCGAGTGTTTCTTTTGTGATCATTGAGGAAAATGCGCATTTGGAGTTGTTTGGTGTTGCTCGGTATGTTAGAGATCCGTCCAAAAAATTCACAATCTATAGTGACTTTTCCTTTGATGAAGGAGATTTAGACGGTGCAGTCGCCCGAATCATAGCTCAAGAGCACGACGCTAGCGGAAAGAGAAGTGTCGTGTTTCTTACCAAAGTCGCGCTTGACAAGGGAAAGTTTGTTCTCGAAGCTGAGGTTGACGAGCCACGCGTAGTTAACATTTTGGTTGCTGCTCCGCACATGTATTACGACCAAGTAAATGCGGTGATTGAACCCGGTGCAGAAATCAGGGTGTCTTCCATCGGCACTTCATCACTCAAGGGCATGTTTGCTACCTCTAGTGAGGGAAAACATGCACAACTAATCGATGCATGGCATCAGAGTGAGGAATATCTGTCCATCTTCCATTCGTTCGTAAAAGCTTATGAAGACTATCAGGGCCGGATGAAGGTAGACGCGGAGATTTCGATAGAAGAGGTAAGTAACGAAGGCTCAAATGCAAATGTGGTGCACACCACCAAACAGGAAACTCCCTCATATCTGGACTTGTCGAGAAAAATGCAACGTTTGAAATACGATTTCTTGGACAAAATCTCCTCTCACACACAAGATCCGATGACTGCACTCCTGGCTCTGGAGTTGGGAGCCCATAGGGATGTCGAAGAAGCACTGCCCATTTACGACAGGTTGGTCAGGAGTCTTGACTATGACTTGGTATTACGTCGAGTTGTACACAGGCGTAATCAACACGCACGGTCCCTTGCTCGGTCCGGTAATGACAAGAGTCTCACAATTGGAGAGCAAGCTCCGAATTTTGTGCTTCCGAGCATAAACGGCAAGGAAACAGAGTTGTTTGATCTACTCTCTAGACAGGACTTTGTATTGGTCGATTTTTGGGCCTCGTGGTGCGCACCGTGTGTGGCAACTTTTCCAGCACTGAGGAAACTGCATGCAGCCTATAGCAATCATGGATTTGAAATTGTCTCAGTCTCTATCGACGACAACAAAGAGATATGGTCGGAAGGCACTGAACAATATGAACCCACATGGGTCAATCTTGGCGAGCTCAAGGGATTCGAAGGAGAGGTGGTCACATCGTACGGAGTCGATGTCGTTCCAAAGGGCTATCTGCTCGACTCACAGGGGCACATCGTTCAGAAAGACCTTTCAACTGACCAGTTAGCGGACTTTCTCGCCGAAGAGTACGGCGAGGCAGAAAAAGAAATCGTTCCTTAGAAAGTCAAGAGACTGATTGAACCGTAGATCACGGTCAACGTCCGTAGCGCACGATGCAACCAATTGCAAGTGCTAGGCATAAGACACTCAAATGCTTGAATTTCAAGCTTTTTGTCGATAGGACATGGCACATATACACTTCGCATTTTAGATAAAACGAACAACAACAGATGGACACTACATTTCTGAATTGCGGTCTACAATGGACCTAAAGATCTAATCTAGATTGAATGACCACATGAAACATCTAGCCTGCTTATTCGGCCTATTGCTATTACCTTTCCTACTTGCATCTTGCAGTCTGAATCCACCAAAGTCTTACACAATCTTTGTGGAGCTTGTCGTCATTGAGAATGAGGTACCGAAACCAGCTGATGACGGCAGTGCTGCCGTGGATGCGACACAAAACAGAATCGATCCATCAGCCCTAACTGTTGCCGTCACGTACAAAACTATCGGCGAGGAAGGCCAGACTGAAAACGTTGAGATGCATACCGGCAGCTTCGCCGCTGGTGAGTTGGAATTCTCAGGAGAAATTGATGAGCCGACCACCATCGACATCTCCGTAGCAGACGGAGAAGAAGTCGCGTACACGGCAACTACTGTATTGTCTCCAGGAGACCCGACTCGATTTGCACTGGTGGACTACCCAGAGACTCGTCCTGCGGACCAATTGATTCTATTGGGAAGCTCTCGATCGTCTACGGATCCGACCAAGAGGGTCTCTATAGCTGGTGACTTCTCTGCGATTGATGAAAGCGTGACTCATGGTGTCGCGTACGTTCAGGGCAAGCTATATGGCCATGAAGGCGAGCGTCAGTTTTTCGATCTCGGTGAAGTCCTGCTTGAGGATAGTAAATTCCTGATTGAAGCGGATATCGATGAACCTACAGTCGTATTCATTAGGGTCTCGGATGCCACGACGGCCTACAACGCGTCGACTCGTGATGCAATCGCCGAACCCGGCGGAGAGATCGTAGTTTCTCCTCGCGGAACGGGACGTCAGTTGTTGGCATCTTCGAAATCGGGATTGAATGCAAGCGTGGTCGCAAGTTGGCAACAGACGGAAGAATACTTGTCGATTCTCGACGAAAACAATGCTGCATTCAAACGCTGGGCGGATGCACTAGATGCCCAAGCCAATCAACCAAAAGATAGCGAATCCGAGACTCAAGAAGCAAGCGTCGACTCTTCAACTGATGAGACAGAGACTAGCGAGTCCTCGGTTGAAGACGTTGGATTAGAAGCTGAGACGACAGTATCTGAAGAAAGTGGCAATGACCAGGAGACAGAAGAACAAGCAACTGTGGCTGTTGCGTCGGAAGAACCTGCCAATCCGCCTGCAGAAGGATGCGAATATGCTGCACTTGAAAGTGATTCGGCCAGTGGTAACTCGATGGCGGATATGAGCAGCCAACCTGAGTTCTACATCACGTACTACGAAACCAGAGCTAAATTGGACAATATTCGCATCGAGGCACTACAGGATATTGCCATCAATGCGGAAGAGCCGTTCGAATCTCTTCTCGCCATGGAGATGGGCGCCTTTAGTTGGCCAAGTGTTGAAAACCGAGCAGATGGTCTTCCCGTCTACGACAGAATATCCTCACTACTCGACGAAGACATTGTTGCCCGACGCGTCACACATGAGCGCAAAAGACTGGCGAATTACGTTGAAGTAGAACGCAACGACAAGGTATTGCAACCAGGCCAGAGAGCTCCCGAATTTACGCTTCCAGACTTGAGTGGTCTGGAAGTCGCACTTTACGACGTTCTTGCAGAAAAGGAACTTGTGCTCATAGATTTTTGGGCGTCATGGTGTGGCCCGTGCATCGCTGATTTTCCGGAATTGAAGAAACTCTATGCTGCCTATCATGGTTTTGGTTTTGAAATAGTCGGAGTCTCCATCGATAGTGCACTTGAAGATTGGAAAGGAGGATCAACTGAGAACAAGCTTCCGTGGATTGATCTGGGTGAGATGAGAGGAGTAGAAGGAGCTACGGCTACTACATACGGGGTCTCCTCTATACCGAAAGGCTATCTTCTCGATTCAAAAGGGTGCATTCTCAACAAAAACCTACGACCAGCTGCGCTTGAGGAGATTCTCGTAGCACGCTTTGGTGCAGTGTCTGAATCGAAAGACACTGGTAACGCCACCGAATTGGATGCTTCAGAGTCGTCCGAAAATGGAATTGGTAGCTAATAGACAAAGATAAGGTAGCCCACTCTTGGTTTACTAGCGATCCACCTCGTGCATTGGGGACACAGCATCAACTTGTCCGCAAACAATTCGTACCTACTAAAGGATGGTTAGCTGCGAATAGGACTTAGCACGCAGCGGTCCTTCACAGATCGCTTGAAGGAAGGTTGGGGTTGGAAAATCGATCCTCCAAGAGTTGTGGTGTGCATCGATTGCAAGCCAATCTCCAAGGGTTGCCGCGAGTTCTGAATGGAAAGTAGAGTCCGTAACCCAACGACCACACATTGAGCGAACAGCCTTACTCGGTACTTGCAACAGTCGGGACGGACAGATCAGAACTTTCTCTATTCAATTTATGTTCAAAGTGATTTGCGAGGAATTCTTCGAGCTCTCCCGTTGTAAGCCCTCGGTCAAGGATTTCTCCATCGGAATTAATCGCGAATTCCGTGGGAAGCCATTGCACACCATAGTGAACGACGGATGAAGAATGCCATCCATAAAGGTCTCGTACATTGATCCAGGGTAGCTGTTGTCGCATAGATTCACTTTCCCATTCGCCGATGGAATCGTCGATGGAGAGAAATACTATTTCGAACCCGTCGTCGGCGTAATCGGAATGCAATTTCTTCAGCTTGGGGATCGCAGCAACGCAAGGAATACACCAAGAGGCCCAGAAATTCACCAGAACAACCTCACTCTCGGCAAGTACGTTTGAAAGCAAGATTTCTTCTCCCTCCAAATTGGAGAGGGTGAATTGGGGAGCCTTTTGTCCTTCGAAGACGGTTTGCGCATTCGTTTCCTTTCTCATTTCCTGCGCAACAAGGGTCCGACGCCACGAAACACGTCGATTCACCAAGTCTACGTCAAGTAAATCCGCAATTTTGTCCCATGCATCCAGTTGAAAGCTATATGGTTGCAGCGAATTTCCATATGGACTACCGAATTCCAAAGCAAGCAGAGCTACCATGGGGTCGTCGAGGTTTTGAACTAGACTCTCAAGAACCGAAAGCCTGATCTGCACCATTTCCCTGAAAATTTCACCCGAAGTTGGACTCGCCTGGTCAGTCGACTCCGCTATTGCGGACTGTACTTCGCTTTCCCAATGGCGATTTTCGGGTTGATTCTCAATTGCGTTGTTGAATTCCTTCAATTTCTCGAGATATTCTGGACTGTCTTGCCAGCTTTCAATGACCTTGGTGTGCATGCTGTTTTTCGACTCAGAATTCGCGGCTAGATTGAGGCTCCAGTTTTTGTGTTCGTCGTCAGGTAGAGATAAGTAGCCGAGCGAGGAGATCTGGATATGTTCGCCTGGCTCCACGATGGCCCGAATGAATCCAACGGTTTCATTATTAGGTGTACTTAAAAGCAGTGAAACAACTAGAGGCTCAGTGACACGTCCCTCAATCAAAAAACTGCCCTCGTGAAGTAACACAGCAGTCCGGGTCGTATAAATTCCAATTTTGGGACCTAGGTACGTTCTTAAAGTGATTTCAGCTATTGCCATTGGCATGCCATGGTTGGAAATCGAATTGAGATCGCCCGACACTGTGAATTTCGAATCGAGTTCCTCATTGATTCGTGATTCCCCCACCAACAACAATCGATTGGGATAATCTTGATCTTGGTATTCCAACAGTACAAATGAAAGAGTCTCCCCTGGAATTGCTATCGCGTCTAATTCAATTGGTTGTGCGTACGATCCATAAACAGTGATGAGAATTTCGGTTCGATCATCAATCGTTCCTTCAAATTCCACTTTCCCGTCCTTAAAGAACCCCGAAGTGACTGGAGAAACCCTGATCGCTCCGTCATCACCGCGGTCAGAGCGAGATACGGTTACAAAAGGATTCGTTGTGTCTTCGACACTCTTCTCATCTGAAGTGTGATCCATGGGCGCATTGAAGATTAACTCTCCGTCCACACCCACAACGATCCTTTCACCTGTTACGGAGAAAGGCCGAGATTCATCTGCATGGCTGCTAAAAACGAAGAGCACAATCGCGATCAAAATCGCAGAACTAACTAGTCGCATTGATCACCATGTTCCCCGTCAACTGTTGAAGACAATCCACCATTATTTATCTACTAGATGGCTTAGTCCCTGATAGGACTCGATAGCAAACTGGAGCTTCGTGAATAGACGTTAAGAGTCGTACTGCTCGCAATAGTCTACGAACAGTACACTCGATTGTCTCGGAGGTTGCTTCAATCAGTCGGTGGTAGGTCGTTTGTTTCTGAATCCTCAACACTTTCCGGCATGAAGTGAGTGGCCAAAAGATTTTCAAGATCTTCAGGCGAGAGTTCTCGTTTGAGAATCTCTCCATCGGTATTCAGCGCAAATTCAGTGGGAACCCATTGCACGCCATAATCCACCATAGTTGACGCATACCAGCCATTGAGATCGCCAAGGTTTATCCATGGAAGCTCTTGTCGATCCGATTCACCCTTCCAGTCGTCATATTCTTCGTCTATGGAAACAAACACGATCTCGAATCCGTCGTTCTTGTATTCGGAATGCAATTCCTTTAATTTCGGGATTTGAGCGATGCAGGGTCCGCACCATGATGCCCAAAAATCGACTAGAACAAATTCATTCTCTGCAAGTACGTCAGACAAGGTGACTTCTTCGCCCTCCAAGTTAGCAAGAGTGAATGCTGGTGCCATGTGCCCTTGTACAACGATTTTCGCGTTCTTGGCCAATTGAATCTGCTTCATTCGAGTGGTGCGACGAGGCAACACGCGCCGTTCAACCACTTCCTGGTCAAGCGCGTCAACAAGCTTGTCCCACATTTCTATTTGTCGGCTCTCGGGTGCTCCAAGTTCCATTGCAAGCAACGCAGCCATGGGTTTGTCCGAACTTTGGGCGATTGATGACAGAACGGAATTCTTAATCTTTTCCAACTCTTTAAAGATGTCGTAGGGATCAGGTCCCGACAACTCTACCGATTCCTCGTCCTCCGATCGTGGTTCATCATCGTTACCCTCGCTATCCGAAGAAGCCTGCCGTTGCTCACTTGTTATGGCCTCAGCGTATTCAACATCCTTTGCACGAAACTCTGAACTGTTTTGCCAACTCTCAATTACTTCAGCATGCAAGCTCGAATCTGACTCGGAATTCGCCTTCAAGTCGGAAGCTCTGCTTTCGTGAAACGAACTCGACGATTGTCGGGGAGAAATGCTAATGCGGGCTCCTGGTTCGACGATTGCATCAGCTATCCCCCAATAGTTGAGCATGTTACGTGCCCTGACACTAATATTCACAAGCATCGGTTCGTCGACTATTCCTTCAATCAAGAACTTCCCATTTTCTAGCAAGACGGTATCCGGTGTCGGTGCGACGCTTCGTTTTGTCAACTTGCCCGATTGAAAGCGGACTTGAGCCGTCGCCCAAGACAAGTCCTTGTCTGTAATCGCACTGAGGTCTCCCACAACAGTGAACTTCTCATGCGATTCCTTGGCGAGTCTGGATTCACCAACTAATACCAATTGATTCTCCATGCGCTCGGACTCGTAGTCGAATAAAACGAACGAGAGATTCTCACCTGGAGTTGCAACTGCTTTCATCGTGATTGGTTCTTCGCCGGCGTTAGCAACAGAGACAAGCACATTGGCTCGTTCAGTGATCGTTCCTTCAAGCACAATCTTTCCATTAGAAAAAGTACCGGAGGCAACCTCAACTCTCGCGGGACTACCTTTGCCACTCTCGTCCATGATCGTTATGGCAACTGAGGGAGATGCAAATACTTCCTCGACGGTTTGTTCATCCTGTGACTGGTCTGAAGTGGGAACATCCACCACCTTCAAGTCCATTCCCACATTAATGACTTTGCCAGTTGCTTTGAAGGTCGACTCCTCTCCCGCACAGATGCCTACCGCTATGAACGCAACGCAGATCAAAATCGCCGAGCCAGTTAACTGCTTCATATTTCAAATCTCCAATGGAAATTGGGTTCGTGATTTCATCAACAGTAGATTAATTACAGCACGAATTCGTTTCGCGAACTAGTAATCCAATGGACATCTTGCTTAATCTAAGAAATCTTGGCATTGCCTTTTCGGGAGACTGTGACCTAAGGAATGCTCACAGCGTGCCTAGCGCGTTGATTTGGGTTGATTGTCTGTTGGTCATGTAGCCAAAGCTACTTCCCCAGCTAGGGGTTTCGACTCCCGAATCAAGCATCAATTTCATCTCGTGCCTAAGTTCCATCTTTCTCTTCTCGACATCGTCTCCTTTTCGAAAAGGCGCTGGTACAAATGCTTCTCGAGGATTGGTTGGCTTGTAGTCGAGGGATGACTTCTCGAGGGCAGCTAGTGTTGCGAGTTCAACTAAGGAATAGGATTCGTTTGGTTCACGTCGAAAGCACATTGGATTCTCAAGCACAATTGCAAGATTGGCAATGAATCGGGGTCTGTCGGTTGGATTGACAGTTCTTCGATGGAGCATGTAGGGATGCAAAAGAGCCAGATCTCCGGGTTCTCCCGTGAGTTCTACAAAGTCGCTACATTGCTCGATCAGCCATGGAATCAGGTAACCGCCACCTTGAACACTGTCGGCATGAAATCCTGCTGAATAGTCGGCAAGAAGACGCGCGACGGGAGCGATCGAATCCCGAGCAAGGAAAGTGCCGCCGCATTGCGGAAGGACTTCAGTGTAGATCGGTACAGTTAGCAGTCCTTGTTCAGGCGAATCCAAGAAATGTCGAAAGTGCCATCCATCCTTGTGCCAGCCTCCTTGTCTGGGACCTGGCGGCTTCCACTTTTCTTGACCTTCAACGCCGAAATTCGCAATGATTCCGCCTCCAAAGGCTAGCCGTGAACCTCTGAAAGGTAATCGATCTCTCCCACCAAGGACATCACACTGCACTTGTGCTGCTATTGGTGCTACGTCCTCCAATCGAAATCGGAGTTGTTGTCCGTTTGTCCGAATGTAGCCGTTTGGATGATTTCGCCACGAATCACGTCTCCCAGCAACAATTCCGAATTCATCCCCAAGTTCCTTCCATGCATTGTCACAGATCTCATCAGCTATGCATTGAGGAAAGGCGTTTTTTATGACGACATAGCCGTGGGTAACAAAATCCATTGCTTGGTCTGGAGAGAGGAATTCTAGGGATCTAATCGACCTGTCAATGTGAGATTGGCTGAGTGTGTTAGATTGCATAAACACATCGGCAAGAATGATGCCAAAGATTCAGTATACAGGATTTCATAAGACTGGATAGACGGATTCAAACTGATCTTGCCGGCTTCTTACTTGAATGGTTCTTGGCGCACTTTATCTCCACTTCCTTTATCTTGTGCGTCTTCGCGATGGAATCAAAGCACTACCATACTGAATGGTAGAAAGACACAAGAGAGCTTACAGAACGGCACAATTGCGTTTTATCTCGGTTCGTTTACTCTAAACGCCTTCAATTCCTAAAATCGGCTTAATTTGGAGCGAGTGAAAGCGGTTGGACCTAATTAGGGAGACGAACAAACACTATGGAATCACTGAATAGCACTGAACGAACGGTCTTCGGCTCTGCACTTGGGCTTTTTGCATTGCTTTTCGTTGCGCCGGTGGTGGCTGACGAGAACGACGGCCTTGAAGAGGTAATCGTGACGGCACAGAAAGTCGAACAGAATGTGCAGGAGGTCCCTATATCCGTTTCGGTAATTGCGGGTTCCTTTATTGAGGAAGCGGGGGCTAACAATATTTCCGATTTGAACGGTATGTCTCCCAATGTGATATTCCAAACGATGGCACTGGTTCCCAATACCGCAAGTATTTCTACTAGGGGAATTGGATTTTTCGATACCGATCCATTTGCCGACCAGAAGACACAAGTTTTGATCGACGGCATTCCCCACGCCCGAATAACTGGATTGGGTCATGACCAAATAGATATCGAGAGGATAGAGGTGCTTCGTGGTCCACAAGGCACTCTTTTCGGTCGCAACAGTCTTGCCGGTACAGTCAACATTATTACTAGGGATGCTGATTCCGTCCCAGGCCTAACAGCACGTTTCTCAACAGGCGAATACGGTCTCACCAAATATGTAGTAGCGGCCGAATCGGGGCAAGTGCTGAACGATTCGGTTCGGGCTCGCATTACGATTTCAAATCGCCAGTACGACGGGCATATAACCAATGCTTTCAATGGCAATCAGCTAAGCTCACAGGATTCAAACTCGCTTCGCCTGAAACTTGGGCATAGCCTGACCAATGTCGAAACCACTTTGACCTACTACCAGGTCGATGAGGATATGTACGGCATCCCCAAATCAAATCTTGTACAAGATCCCTTTGGACGCTTAGACGGAGATGTCCATCTCATAAATCTGGATATAGACGGATTCAACAACTCTAGTGAAGCTGGATTTACCTTGTTGTCAGACATCAATCTGAGGGCCGGTACGATTTCAATAGCGGCGAATTCGCACGATAGCGATTTCTTGCTATACACCGACCTTGATGGGCGCGCAGGGACCCATCCTCCCGCACCAGGGCGCAATCCCAAACTCAAGGTGAACATCGGTTTTGATATCGACCACGCGCAAGAAAGTCTGGAAGTACGATTTCATGAAGCCTACAGTGATCGCTGGGACTACGTTGCAGGCATATTCGTATTTTGGGAGAAGTCGTTACGGTTGTTTTACCAAAATATCGGCCCACCTTTTTCACGAACATTGGAGTTCGAAGATTCCGTTCTAACAACCATCGCCAAACAGGATACCGATAGTTTTGCGGTATTCGCCCAGACCGATTTTCATGTAAACGAACGGATCTCCTTGGTGGCTGGGGGAAGACTTACCAACGATACGAAGTCCGCAAACGTTGGAAACTACGGGCTACCTCCACCGGCACCACAACGGCCGCCCATCATCTTGGAAAACACTACGACTTGGGATCAGCCCACTTGGAAATTGGGTGCTAAGTATGAAACGAGCGATTCGTTGATGTGGTACGTGACTATTTCAACGGGATACAAGGCAGGCGGATTCACCAGCCGCGCGACAGTGGCGGAAAATGTTGGACCTTACGATGCCGAATATGTCAGAAATCATGAGGCAGGCGTAAAGGCTAATCTGTTCGAAAATCGGGTACGCCTTTCCGGAGCCGTTTTCATTGCGGACTATGCGGATCTAGTGGGATGGGTGCGTCGCACAAATTCGACCGGCAGAGGTACCGAGCCAATACATGAAAATCTTGGCGACGTAAGTTTTAGCGGACTTGAGCTTGATTCCACATGGTTGATCACATCAAATCTCAATATGGATTTCTCAATTGGCATGCTAGGTGCAGCATGGGAAAACTTCATCGTTGATCTAAACAATGACGGAATTGCTACGGACAATTCACACTTGGATATTTTGATGGCGCCTAAACTGACCGCATATGGCGCAATTAGCTACACCACTGAATTGGGAAGCAAAAAGCTGGAATACTCGCTCGATGCACGCTTTCAGTCTCGCTACAACACGTCAGGGGAGAGCAACGATGAAATTTTCTATCGACCGACAACAACCTTGTTCAACGGTTCGATAACCTTTGCTTGGCGAACAAACGGCAGCATTTCACTTTTTGGACGGAACCTCTTGGATAAAACCGCTCCGCGAATGAACCAACGTACATCCCTTTTCCCGGTGGCTATTTACGAACCACCGCGGACTTTGGGTTTGGAATTGCGACTCAGTTACTAGTCTCGGATTGAGCGGGCGCGATCCGACGTTCCAACAGCACCATGACCGCTGGCATAAGTATGAGAAGACTTATGCCAGCAAGCGACAATCCTCCTACGAGGCTTACAACGATATTCAGGAAGGGTTCAACGGACTCAGCCCTGTTGTAAAGCAATGGTAGCAGCCCAACAAT
>JAPOXO010000029.1 GCA_026707045.1 Gammaproteobacteria bacterium
TATTTATAAACCCAATGTATGACTTATAAGTAGATCACAAACTACTGCTGATTCAATCGTACCGCATAGATTGACAGTCTCAGTTGAAATGCACCTGTTCCAAACACAGTACTTTCACCAGCACTGCATGCACTCAAAGTAACGATCGTTTCTTTAGTCACTTTGTTAGGAAACGAACGCTTCTTAGCGTTGTTACATAGACAGGTGGCTATCATTTTGAAAGGACTCTGGCAAAGGTAACTTAGCCTACGCAGTCCATACACAAGCCAAACGCATGAAGAACACCAGAAACGAAGGGAGCAAGGATGAAAGTACGAAAATGGTCGACAGTGTTGCTGGCTTTTCTGACATTGCTGATCGCGACCGGAAGTGCAGAACGACCCTATACAGATTTCCTGACCGAAAACAATCTCGATACGATCACGTTGCGATACGACGAACTACAGGATTGGCTGGATATGAGCTTCGAGTTTGGAAAACAAGCAATGCAAAATGCCAACTCATACAACCAATCAGTTCTGGATGGAGAAACTCTGGATCAGCGACAGGGCACATGGAATGAAGCTTGTGACCGCGCGCAGAGCGTAATCAAGGCAAAGGCGAAAGACATTCCTTTAAGAAACAGGCTAAATAGAGATATCCATGCTGTCATACCACACCATCTCAATGAAAAGACCTCAGCCTACTTCGAATCCGAGAACATGCTGTGGGAATGCGATTTTCTAGAGAAAATTATCGGGGCAAATTAGCAGAAAAACATCGATTCATACGCGTCCCTAGTCGGGGCTAATACAGGGCTTCCAATCTAAGGGAGCAAGAGTGCAATTCCTTCGTTGTTTAGAGTGTGAAGTCAAGACCACTCAAGAGGCATTTTGGGGGATGTAGTTTCAGTTCTCATTGTTCGATCAGTAGCCGGTTTCACTCAAGAGGTGCCATGCAATCAGGCATCCTCGTTGTCACGGACGATCTGAAGTGGGCGGGTAAATGAGCAAGGGAATAGAGGCATGTTCCAGACTAAAACTGGTTCGGATAAAGAACGGCTGGATGTATTTAAGGAGTGTGTAACCACTACTGGAAACTGTGAAGTCATCCACCTAGGGCATCAACTAGATCGCAGCTAATGCACCAATCAATAGGCTCTATCTCGAATTGTTGCTTGGCGTTAATCTCAGTTTAAGTAGCGAACGGTGGCTGTCTCCGCAGACAGCCAAAGCGTGGCCACATCGAGCAGGATTTCTCTTCAGAATGCTGTTCCTAACGGTTGTTGGGCGAGTCCATTCCTGTTGCTTTGATGAGAATTCATCAAGAAAAAATTGCTAGAATCGTTTGCAGTTGAATTGCTGCCTATGGATAGTCTTGAAGGCTTGGATCGGTGCATTTGAGGCGGAACCAAACCTGAACTGCAAAGTTCATCAAAGGCAACTGGTGATTCGAGAACGCTTGCAAAGCTGAAGGACGAAATTGAGGAATACTAGATGAAAAAGGCGGGTGGCATTATTGCGTTGATCGGCAGTATTTTCGGGGTACTCTCCGCGTTCGCCACTCTATCGCTGGGCGGTCTCGGTAGTTTGCACACATGGGGAATAAGTAGTCTCTCGATCCTCAAGCAATTCGAAAGAGCTTATTACGGGTTTGTCATGAACGAGCCTGGAATTATGTTCAATTACCACTCACGCTGGGTTGTCGTAAGCTTCGTCGGGGCCACGTTCATGCTGTCGGTTATCTATCTCATTGTGCCGAAGCGCTTTCCCGCATTTCTTCTGATTATTTGTGCAGCCACTGCTGCGTTTATAAGTGGTGGACAGATTGCGATTTTCATGTCAATGGCTCTCGTTGGTGGCATTCTGGCGTTATTTCCAAAACCGAAGCAACCGCAGTACGCTTAATCTAGACGTTCTAGTTCCTGCCGCCACAGAGAACTCACAGATCTCTGAACGACTGGTCAAAATTGTTCGAATTGCATTGACGACAAATGCAGTCAGCACTATCGCGTTGAACTCAAAAAAGACCAATTGCGTTGCGGGTTTCCGAAGCCCATTGAAGGACGCTTGGCGAAGACTTACCTATTCGTGGAGAAATGAGTTCTGTTTGACGGCAAACTTCAAGTAATCAAGCTACGAAACTCTTGAAGTAGTCGTTCGTCTCTTCATCGACGCAGAATATGTAGCAGCCCTTTTGGCCTCGAGTCATCAATGTCCGATAGGTGTTCTTAATGACCATATCAGCCAGTGATTTAGCTTCAGAAGGGTTTTCTCTGAGCATCTTCTTGTAGCCGTGCACAGATGAGTCCTGTCTCGACCGTTTGCTTGCGTCTGAAACAACTCGTCCGTCTCGAATTACAAAATCCTCACCAATGATCACTCCCACGTAGTCAAGTTCTAAACCTTGACACGTGTGGATACATCCAATCTCTGAAACACTGTCAGGCGAAACGAGCCATAGCGACCCATCTCTATCGAGATTCCACTTCATTGCGAAATCGTGCTCGGGAATGACTACGTCCTTGATCTCTGGATCCTTCTTGCCTTTCCAATCCCAGCAGTAACCCGCAACAACACGAGATTTCTTGTTGATTCGATTGAGATTTTCGATTTCCTCCCAAAGTTCCGTTGGCGAATCAAGAACACGGACCTCGAAATCAATCTTGTCAAGTGTCGAATGCGCGGTTCGTTCGATTTGCAACGCACTGTTGATCCATGCAAGATAGCCATCAGAACCGTTGCAACGAAACTGTGATTCAAGCTTCTGTTCCGTTAATTCGGCTCCAGCTTCGCGAGCCCATTTGCGAATTTCTTCTCGATTTCCTATGTCTCTTAGAGTCACTCGTTGGTCCTGGTCGAGAAAGAACACCGAAAACTTGGCCGCACGAATGATCTCTTCGATTTGATTCTCACCCTCATTCCTAAACAGACCTGATTTCTCGTTCAATCGATGGGCTTCGTCGACTATTAGACAATCAAGATCATCCGGAGATGTGTTGACGTAAACTCCTGAGCCTTTGAATAGATTTGTGACACGTGACTTTGTAATTGTTCCTGTCAACCTGCTCTCATAGACTGCTCGAGGTGCAGCATTTCGTGAGACGTACTGGGCGACGAATTGTCTGTTAGTTAGATCAACAAGAAGGTTTATTGCCATTACCGACTTGCCTGTTCCTGGTCCACCTTCTATCAGCAAGACTTGCTTTCGACCGTTTTGTGCCTTGAGTGCCAAATCCAACGCAGTCTCATAAACGACTTTCTGATCGTCGATCATTTCGAACTCACGATTACCTTTCAGAAGCGATGCAAGATGGTCCGCCAAGCTTTTTGAAGGTCGTAATTCGCCGTTCTCGATTCTGTAGAGGATTTTGGTCTTATCACCATACCTGACATGTTGGCGAATGAAGTCGCTTAAGAGGTCAGTATCTCTTCTGACAAAAACGGGTGCTTTCGCAGTGTGTTCGCTATAGAAAGTAGATTTAACGGACGAAGGCTCGGTGCAGTTATGAAGATAAGCGCACGGAAATAGGGAGATTCCGCCATCTTGAACTTCGACATTGAAGTCACGAATCAGGGCTGCATACGTCCATGCTTGATAAGACGGATGTGTGACTTCCCGTAACGATCCACCTAATGCCGTCTTGACAATTGCGTCCTTTGGGGTAGCGCCCACTTCCTGCCATTGTTTTAGTTCAACAATAACAACCGTTTCTCGTTCGTCACCATTGAGGCCTGAGAGGATGAAGTCAACTCGCTTTGATGTCAACGGAATCTGATACTCGATCGCCACACCCGCATCGTCAGGAATCGCCGCAAGATCAAGCGCATTCTTCATGTACTGCAACGAGTTATTCCAAGACTCGATCTCAGAGGGAGATGTCCCATGTCCGAATTGTGATCTGAAGCCAGCGAGAATTACGTCCTCAATTTGGTTCGTAACGACATGCTCAGAAAATTCGGCTTTGGTCGCTGAATATACGATCATTCGCGTTCCTTAATGTATTGCATCTCGAGAGGTGTAGTTTGTAGCTGTATTAGAGAGCCGGGAGGATTTTAGCCATCAAGTTTCCGTTGGTTTCCAATTCAGTCCATAGCAATTGAACGGCAACGGCAAGTTCTCGAATAGTAATGAAACGGTGTTGTGACTGTCCTCTGATTTGGCACTAAAGCACTACAGCTATGCACTTGTACAGGTTTTGCGACTAGTCTTCGATGCAACTTCCTGTTTCAACTACGAGAAAGGAGTGGCGGAATCCATAAAGCTGTGATTTCGAAGGGATACATCACTCACCATTTTGACTCTTGAGTGTGACTTTTGAGCTAATCTTGGTTTACAAGGCTTCACAAGTTGTCCTGTTGAATTAGGTTCCATCGGTCGAACTACGAGATTTTTGGCCTTCCATCTCATCTGTGTCCGCAACGAACCGAAAAGTACAATTGAACTTCATTCATTGAGAGGACAGAAGACATGCAACGCTGGAAATTGTGTGTGCTAATGACTGTGCTAACCACTTCCCTACACGGAGAAGACCCAACATACGACCGTTATAATGTAGATGTGGATTACCTCGAATCGGACAACTTCGACGGATTGAATGTTGACTACACCATATGGGGAGAAACTTACAACGAAGTCAGTAACAACGAATGTACTGATTTCAGTATCTGGCAATCAAATGGTGAATCAAGCATTACAACGCTTGAGCTCGAGTTTGAAGCTGAGCATAATCCCAGAGAAGACGGATATTGTGGTTTCGATCCTGATACAATGGATACAACACCCGGAATGACCTACGAAGTCACTGTGGGTCCCAGCGATGCAGAGAGTTATACGCTTACATTTGAAGGATCGACACTGTTGGGAGGACCAGCTCTGAAAACCACCGACGCTGAAGATCTTCAGCGGTTGGCGGAATCACTCAATTTGAATGGCTACGTCACTCTTACCGTAACTGACGACAACGACGATACATTCAATTTGCCGCTTAAGACCACGGGAGCAGGCCAAGCGCTAAAGCACCTCGCTCACCATATTCGAAACGCCACCAGCGACGATGAAACGGACGATCCAGCATGTACCACCATATTGCAACCGGTTGCAGCAATGACTGATCCCAATAAAGCTCTTAGAATCTCAACTCATAGAGTGAGGGTTCAACTATTCAGACGAATCGATTAGAAGTCTATAAACAAATCCCAACATGGGTCCCTTTAGGTATAATGGTGTCCAGATGTATAGATGCACACTGAATTCAATAAGATCAACGGCCCATCTTGATGTTTCGACCTACTAAATTACGTTATCATCGGTGCGATAACTAGGCATCAATGTGAGGTTCAGCTTTCCATTCTTCTGTTGCATCTTGCTAACCTCTTGTGTTTCAAATTCCCCGCAGGACATGTACAACCGAGCAGTTGTTTGGAACGACGAGGTTACTCAAACTGAATGGCTAGAAATGCCTCGCGTCTGTCGTCCGCTTCCTCCGATGGTGTTTTGCGATATTCGCTACTTCAGGCTAAAAGTTCAAGACCGTCCTTTTTTCGTAACCTTGAAAGCCGAAATTCGCGCAGAAAATTGGCACTTTCTTGAAGGGGCGGTAGCAGAAGG
>JAPOXO010000112.1 GCA_026707045.1 Gammaproteobacteria bacterium
CCCTCGGGGATCATAGTGGATACGCTGTGCGGACATCCCGGACAGAACAGAGGCTTGCGAGATTCATTCGCGGGAGGTGGGCTTTCTATTTCGGGGGATGCATAGCGCAGCCCAAGGTCGAGTGGAACCGGCAGCGCAACTCCAACATCCAAGAAGTAGCGAACAAGCAATTGAAGTATGTCATCGCTGTTCGGCTCGCCCGTTGTAGCCAACAAATAGCTTTCAAAATCGTCTGATTTGCCCCGTATTTCTGGCGCGTTCGCTCCATATAGCGTTGCCTTGAGAGCCTCTTCCAGGAAGTTCCCTTTCCCTTCGACGACCAGTACACGTTTTGAATCCCTTAGCAGTCCTCGCAAGTCCGACACATCCAACGGCCAAACCATTCCCATTTTGACTAAGCGAATTCCAGCTTCGGATAGCTTTGTGTCGTTGTCAAATCCGAGATCCAGCAGCGCTTGCCGAAGGTCGGCGAATGCTTTACCTGTACCCACTAGCGTGGCGAGAGGATTTGGAGAATCAACTACGATATCGTTGAGATTATTTGCCGCTGAAAACTTCAACGCGAGCTCGAGCTTCTGAATCATCCTCGCTTCCTGTTCGCGAGGAGTGTCGAGCAATCGGATATGCGGTTCGAAGTGATGCGTCGGTTCAATGAAATTCCGGTTTATGGCTTCCAGGGGAACTGAAGCTGCGCTATCCATGACTGCTGTCACCGCCGTGAGAGCCGCCCAGCATCCGGAGTAACGAGAAAGCGCCCAGCCAGCCAGTCCTAGGCGGATCAAGTCCTCAACATCTGATGGAACCAAAACCGGAACTTGGAATTCTCTTAACGGTCCTGCACTCGCAGAGGGAAGCGTCGACGACTTGCATGCCGGGTCGTCGCCTACGATGGCGACAACACCTCCATATTGAGAAACGCCCGCGTTGTTGGCGTGTCGAAATACATCTCCTGATCTGTCAAGACCCGGAGATTTTCCATACCAAAGTCCAAAAACTCCTTCGTATTGAGCTCCAGCGTAGAGGTTGGTTTGTTGTGTTCCCCAGACAGCGGTTGCCGCCAAGTCTTCGTTTACGCCAGGTTCGAAGTGAATATTTGCGCCTTTGAGTCTGTTTGCTTCGCGACTCAGTGCTTGATCAACTCCGCCGAGGGGAGATCCTCGATAGCCGCTGACAAATCCTGCCGTCCGAACTCCTTTCTTTCTGTCCAACTGACTCTGTTCGAGTAGCAGACGGACTATTGCTTGCACACCACCAATCCAGATGGATCCGTCGGTTTTGGTGTACTTGTCAGATAGCTCCATACTTGCGCACCGAAGCACGGTGCATCACTTCTTCAACTGTTTCAAATTCAGCTTATCTTAATCGTTTTTGGTCTCTCAAATGTGACGATGTTGGACTCATTCAGTTCAATGTCCAACAAGAGAATTTCACTCTTTCTCAAAAGCGATTTGTTATTGGGAAAAATCGAAATTCCACCTAATTGGAAGTGGATTTTCCCCGCTGAGGCACGCTAGAACTCAGTTTCTCTGGTGAAAGGTGCCAACACTCCAGCTAATCACGCCTAGATACATTAAACCTCGGCTAGAAATCCACAAACTTCCAATTAGGAGCGCCGGAGTTCGGCGAATTTGGGGTGGTCTAGTTCTTCAAAGACTCTTTGAAAACGAAAGGATGAATCTGTTTTCCGTAGCTGGATCGTCGTCGAGAGTCGTTCCAACCAACCCGGCAGATACGTCAATTCCATTGAACGGCGTGGTAATCGTCGCACTGTAGTCAATGTAGCTGTCTTCTCCCACTCCAAAGAAGTGGTCGGTATCCACCACGCTCATTCCAATGTGCAAGTCCAATGTGACATCCTCGTTTACAGCGTAGGAATAGTCCGCATATGGATATTGGAACGCCGGTCCACCGTCACCAAGATATTCCTGCGAGAACATGATGCCGGCTGTTGCGTCACCGTACGAAATGCTCGCCCCAAACTCCATGTAATCAAATGCATCGCCTTCGCTTGGATACTCGAATCTAATTACAGTGACGCTCCAAGAAACATCTTCGTTGATTGACGATGAGTAGCCAGCGTAGAGGTCCCACTCCATTGTCGTGCTCGCGCCAAAATTGACATTTGAAGCCCACGTGCCGATCGAAAATCCCTCCTCGAATTCGATGTCGAATCCGCCTTGGATGGCAGGATCACGTGAAGTCTGAGACCAGCCGCGGAAGGAGTAGTCAGATGTGAGCGTAACGTTGCCTGAGATCTCGATTGATTCTGCTTGAATGCTTGTCATCGCCACAAGCAACGAAGTGATGATTGAAGCTTGAATTATTCCTTTCATGTCCCCTCAAATTGCCTCTCACGGCAGTTGTTAACAAAAGTATCCGTGGAATAAGTCCAGGCACATTTTATTGATTGTTCAGTCTGAGCTTCTCCTCGTGCCTCTTCGCAAATATCAACGAATCTCTCAATGTCGAAGCCGCACATGTCAGTCTACATTCGAAAAATTCCGAACGTAGAAGCATTCCCCAACGATTCCAGGCTTGCACTTCGCAACGCCATGCCCAACACATGTCGAGTCTCAACTGGGTCAATTACTCCATCGTCCCAAATTCTCGCACTCGCAAAATAGGGATGCCCCTCTGACTCGTACTGTTCCCGAATATCGTCCATAAACTCACGTTCTTCCGCAGCTGGCCATTCAACTCCTCGAGCTTTCAAGCTCTCTTTTCGAACGGTGCTCAAAACGTGGGCAGCCTGTTCGCCTCCCATTACCGAAATTCGAGCATTGGGCCATGTGAACAGCATGCGTGCGCCATAGGCTCGTCCGCACATTGCATAGTTCCCCGCACCAAATGACCCTCCGATCACAACTGTGTATTTCGGGACTCGAGCACAAGCTACTGCATTGACCATCTTCGCACCGTCCTTCGCGATGCCGGAGTTTTCATATTCCTTACCAACCATAAATCCTGTGATGTTCTGAAAGAATAGAAGCGGAATTTTCCTACGATCCGCAATTTGGATGAAGTGCGCAGCTTTCAGCGCGGATTCTGAAAAAAGAATGCCGTTATTGGCCAGTATGGCAACTGACTTCCCACATATTCGTGCAAACGCGCAGACTAAAGTCTCTCCGTACAGAGGTTTGAATTCACTAAGCTCAGAACCATCCACGATTCTTGCGAGAATTTCTCTCACATCAAAAGGTGTTCGAGAGTCGGCAGGCAAGACTCCGTAGATTTCGTCCGGATCGTATTTGGGACTGGCATAAGAATTCGATCTTGGCGATGCGGAATTGTCTGTGCAACTGTCCAAGACGATTTGGCGAGCTAGAGCGAGTGCGTGGTGGTCGTCTTCTGCAAGATAGTCTGCCACTCCTGAGATTCGCGTGTGAACGTCGCCTCCACCAAGTTCCTCTGGATCTACTTCTTCGCCTGTAGCCGCTTTGACGAGTGGCGGTCCACCCAAGAAAATCGTTCCTTGATTCTTTACGATAATCGCTTGATCACACATCGCCGGCACATACGCTCCACCTGCTGTGCACGATCCCATAACAACGGCGATTTGAGGAATTCCAGCCGCAGACAGGTTGGCTTGGTTGTAGAAAATGCGACCAAAATGTTCTCGATCTGGAAACACCTCCGATTGCAAAGGCAAGAAAGCACCTCCGGAATCTACTAGATAGATGCAGGGTAGTTTGTTTTCGAGAGCGATTTCCTGTCCGCGAAGATGCTTTTTGACTGTAATGGGGAAATAAGTTCCACCTTTGACCGTAGCGTCGTTTGCGATGACTACACAGGGGGTTTGGTGAATATAACCAATGCCCGAGATCATCCCACCACCCGGGACATCATCGTCATAGAGCTGGTAACCCGCGAACATTGAAAACTCGAGAAAGGGAGAATCTGGGTCCAGCAATCCCTTTACTCGTTCGCGGGGCAGTAGTTTTCCGCGACCAATGTGGCGCAGTCGAGACCTTTCGTCGCCACCCATTGCGATGTTGTCAAGCAATTCACTTAACTGCTGACTTAGTTTTCTATTTACTTTGTAGTTTGATTGGTACTCGCTATCACGCGGGTTCACCTTGGACTCAAATACTTGCATGAACGTTTTTGTTGATCCTGACAACTAATGGGAATGATCTAGCGTGCGCAAGAAATCTGCCAATATCTCTTACTCTCCGTGTCGCTACACTTATAACGTGCAGTAGACGATCAAAGCTTTTCTCACCACACTAGACTAACGCAATATGGACATACCCGAACGAACTCCAGTTCTAGTAGGCATCGGCCAAGTTCTCAATCGCATTGAGGACGTGAGGGATGCACTCGAACCGCTTGAAATGATGTGGCAGGCAACTCAACGGGCTGTCGATGACTGCAACCTGAACGGTCAACTGAGTCAGGTTCAGTCCATCAGGGTAATACGAGGAATGTGGCCCTATCAAAACCCGGGCTTGGCTCTTGCGGAAAAGTTAGGAGCACACGAAGTAGAAACGGTTGGAACACTTATTGGCGGCAACCAGAACCAAGCGATGATCAATGAAACGTCGCTTGAAATATTGCACAAAGATCTCGATTTGGTACTCATTACCGGTGCGGAAAACGGAAATTCCACTACCAAGGCTCGAAAGCAAGGTGTGCAACTGAAGTATTCGGATGCAAAGGGAGTGTACGATCGAATTATCGGGGCAGAACAACAACCTGAACATCATCCGTTAGAGGTGGCCAAGGGAATTCGAAGAGCGATACAGGTTTACCCAATGTACGACAACGCAATTCGATTCCATCGAAAGGAGTCCCTCGAAGAACACATTGAGCGAGTGTCCGAACTCTGGTCTCGATTCAACGACATAGGGCAGTCCAACCCAAACGCGTGGGTTCAACACGACATGTCCGCCGAAGAAATTCGCACCCCTACACCAACTAACCGTCCAATCAGCTTCCCGTACACAAAGTTCATGAATGCAAATATGTCGGTGAACATGGGAGCCGCGCTCATCATGGCATCGGCCAAAAAGGCAACTGAATTGGGCATTCCTCAAGAAAAATGGGTCTATCCGTTGGCGGGTGTCAAAGGATACGATCACTTTTCTGCTTCTGTCCGAGAGGAGTTCTACACCTCTCCTGGAATCAGTAAGGTTGGAAGCAAACTGCTAGAAATGACAGCCACTGAAGTCGAGGACCTGAATTTTGTTGATCTCTACAGTTGCTTCCCGTCTGCCGTGCAAGTGGCAGCCAAGGAATATGGTTTGTCTGAAGAGCGACCGTTGACAGTTACCGGCGGATTGACATTTGGTGGTGGCCCGTTGAACAACTATGTCATGCACAGCATCGCACGTACCGTCGAGTTGCTTCGAGAGACCACAAACGGAAAAGGGCTGGTTACAGCAAACGGGGGAAACATCTACAAGCATGTGCATGGACTGTATGGAAGCGAACCCCCATTGAAACCCTTTCGATTTGCCAGCGTGCAAGACGAAATTGACGAACTGCCCTCTCGGGAAGTCCTCCC
>JAPOXO010000094.1 GCA_026707045.1 Gammaproteobacteria bacterium
GGCGTTAAGCTAACCCGTACTAATTGCCCGTGAGGCTTGGCCATATAACCGGACGAGCGACTGCGTGCTTTTACGTAGTCTGCCAATGTACCGTCGCTTGAGCGGATGATTCTTGAATTCCAGACTCGTTGGAGCGCCACTGCTCCAAGCAAGTTTGCCTGACGACCATAGCGGGTTGGTACCACCTGAATCCATTTCGAACTCAGAAGTGAAACGGCTCTGCGCCGATGGTAGTGTGGGGTCTCCCCATGTGAGAGTAGGACGTTGTCAGGCATCCAATCTAGCCCCTTGCGAAGGACGCAAGGGGCTTTTTCATTTATTTACTTGAAAAGAATCGCGGTTGACGAGGAATTAGGGAGATATCGTTGATTCTGCGATCAAGTCGACAGTTTAAGCATAGTGATATGAGCCGTTTCTTGCGATCCTGAAAGAAAGTGTGCAAAATGAACGGATTGGATCGGCACGGGTGGAAGTCTTCGAAGGACATTGGGGGACAATCGATGTTCATCGCGAGCACTCGATCGCGACACCGCAAGAATTCTTGCAAAGAGCAGTGCCAAGTTTGCCAATTTTCACACTGAGCTTTATTTATCCAAATTGCGTTGCTGGAGTCAGGTCGTTGGGCCTGACACTGCATCCGTAGTGATTGTCAAGGAGGCATACACTCAATGAGGAAACTATTTACATTCATGGCCTTGCTAGGCGTTGCGGCTTTGTTGGCTGCATGCAGCACAGGACCATCCAGCGCTTTCAACATCACCGGTGAGTTGGTCATCGTAGAACCAGAACCCGCAGATGAAGAGGAAAGTGTGGAAGAAACGGAGGAATCCGGCGATGCGACTTACGACGAAGTAGCAGAGGAAGAGAAACCTGTGGATTGGTCAACCGCAACCGTTGTCGTTACCCATGTGCTTGAAAGCGAGGATGGTGAGACTGAAAAGATTGAACTGGCATCGGGCACTTTTGTCGACGACAAAATCACCTTTTCAGGGACAATCGATCAACCTACCGAAGTGAGAATCACCGCCAAAGTAGGTGAAGAAGAGCTCAGTACGGCAGCGCTTCTACAACCGGACGGCGAGGAGATTTCCTTCGTCTTGGTAGACGACATGAACGAATATCCGACAGATGGGCTGTATTTGGCTGGAGAGTCTCGCAGAAGTCAGGATTCAGCGCGGAAAATCACCATTTCAGGTGATTTCAGCGAACTCGATAGAGACGTAAACATGGCCACATTTGGTGCCTATGGCCGACAATTCAAAGACGGACAAATGGCGAGCGTGTCACTGGGGTCTGTAATGCTTGAAGACGGAAAGTTCTTGCTGGAAGCTGATGTTGATGACGTTCAGGTGGTTACTGTCTACTTCTCGACCCCCAATGCGGTCGACTTTGAAGACTACGTTTACGCCAGTTCAAGAATCATTGCCGAACCGAACGCAACCTATGAAGTTGATCTTCGCGCGACCGATGACCTGTTCGTTGTATCGAGAGAAGGAAAGCATGCTGAACTGATCGAGAGCTGGAAACAATCCTCCGAGTACCAGACGAAGTTTGCCTACTATGAAACGTCCTATGTTGCGTACATGGCCGAACAAAAAGCCAAGCGAGAAGCTGAGGAGAAAGCGGTGGCTGAAGAAGTAACGGCTACTCATGACGAAGCCGATGCTGTTGCTGAAACTGAGGAAGAGTCGGAAGCCGATATCGAAGAGAATACTTCCGTTGCTCAAGAAGCATCCGATGAATCTGAGGCGGCAGCAGACGAGTCACTAGCCTCGACCATGGAAGCGGCTGAAGGGTGCGAGCATGTTGTCATCGACCAGACCCACAGGTCCATGTCAGAAATGTATTTCTCGGATGAACCAAGTGAAGACGATCCGGAGCACATTGTGCTGGGCAGAGAGTTGACGCAAATCCAAGATGCAGCGATGCAAAGCATTTTGGATAAATGGAGTGATCCGATCAACGTACTTTTGGCAATGGAACTGGGAGCAATTGACACCTACGACCAGAACCGAGAAGACGCATTCCCAGTTTACGACCGGCTCGCCGAGGAACTGGATCCTGAAATAGTTGCCCAACGAGTAACTCCTGCTCGAGACCGACTTGTTGCAGTAATTGAGAGGGAAGAGAACGACAACAAACTTCTTCAAGGTCAAAAAGTTCCTCCGTTTACTCTCGCTAACGCTGAAGGCGAGGATGTAGTTCTTTATGACGTACTAGCAGAGAGACAGATTACGCTCATTGACTTTTGGGCATCCTGGTGCGGTCCATGCATCGCAACATTTCCTGATCTGAAGAGGTTGTACGCAGCGTACAACGATCATGGTTTCGAGATTATTGGCGTGTCCATTGACGACAATTTTGACGATTGGAACAATGCCGCAATTGAGCATGATCTGCCCTGGATTGACGTGGGCGAACTGAAGGATTGGGAAGGTCCTGTTGCAGTTTCCTATGGTGTTGGATTCATTCCTAAAGCTTTTCTGGTGGATGAGAACGGTTGCGTGTTGAAGAAGAACGTTCGCCCCGACATGCTTGAAGAATCACTAGTTGCTAGATTCGGTGAAGTACCTGAACCGGATGCAGACGAGACTGATTCAGACTCTGCCGGCGAGGACCCCGCCACTGATGAGATGGGCGGTTAATTCCCATTCGAATTACTAACGTACCCGCGAGTCATTTTTGGGACTCGCGGGCACGTCAGTTACCTTCTGTACAAATTTTTTAAACAAGTGGTTGCAATCGCTTAGTGCGTAAATGAGTGGACCGGCCCATACCGATACCCTCTTTAGCTCTCATCGTTGTTTGCCGGCCCATACAGTTTAGGCCGAACCCAGTGGTCAAGTTTCGTTTGTGTTGCTAAATCCAGAAGCGCAACATGAACGAAGGTAGTCGTCGTCTTACCGTTTAGATGAAGAAGAGTTCAGTTAGCAGGCACTTTAAAGTAATTGTGGGTCTGTGATGATTGAATCTTGGTGATTTGCGACTGCTTCAACCACGGGTAGACTTCAAAAAAATGCTTAACACCGCTATTTTCAGCCTTTACGTGCCTCAGTTCAATGGGCGAAAGAGCTAAGGGAGACGTCGATTGACACGGTCGGTAAATTCGGTCCTGTGTGAGAGTAATCAAATCTCTTGGACAAGGACTGGGTCGTTCAAAATTTCTCCAAATTTTCTTGCTTTTCTCTTCACTTTGCACCTATAATCATTCGATACGCCTTGACAATTTGCCAAGGTCTGGCTTTTACGAACTCAGAGATGAGTAAAAAAAGTCTGTATGGCTACTGATTAAGTACTTTAAGGGAGGAACGATTCAGTGCAAGACCGATTAACACAATCAACAAAGCCGCGATTGCTTTACCTCACAATTCCCGCAGTGTTGGCAATTGTTGGGTTGGTTTTTTCAGCAGGATCTTTGTCAGCTCAGGAAGAGGACGCGTCAACAGTGGTTGCCGCGAATCAAAGTGAAGTTGAAGATTCTGAAGAGGTCGCGAGCGAAGAAGAAGCGGACGCCGCATTAGATGATGGTGATGCCGAGAGTGATTCTGAAGAGATTGCTTCGGAGGACGAATCTGATGACGAGTCCGAGCAAGTCGCTGAGGAAGCGGAATCTGGTGACCAAGCCATGGAAGAAATGACGGTCACCGGTTCTCGGCTGCCAGTTGCTGATCCAACGGCACTGGTTCATTCCTACACTGCTGAAGATATTGCTCTTACGGGAGCATCCACATTGGATGACTTCTTCCGTACGGTGCCGTGGCAATTCAATTCAACGAATCCCCAGACCTCCTATCTATTCAATTCTGGCGACGAACTGGGCGGAGACTCGGGAAGAATTTACGGCAAATACGATTTTGCCTCGATCAATCTTCAAGGGCTTGGCTCTAGCAACACTTTGGTGCTGCTGAACGGTCGACGAGTTGCCGGGTACGGCGGGTCCGAACGTGACATCGTGAACATCCTCGGCATACCCATGCAGGCGATCGAACGGGTCGAGATTCAGTTGGATGGCGGTTCCGCAGTGTATGGCTCCGACGCTGTCGCAGGAGTCGTGAATTTCATCACTAAGAAGAACTATCGTGGCATGACGGTAGACGTCAAAGACGAACGAAGTGGAACTGAAAGCGATCTTTTTGATGCAGGGATGACGTTCGGTTTGACATGGGGAAGAGGAAATGGAACCCTGACCTTGAGTAAGAATGAACAGGAACCAATACTGAATGCGAAGACTCGTTTCACTACACGAGACTATCGCGACAAGATGGGACCTGAATTCGACTATCGCAATTATTTCGTAGGCCAGCCAGGGCTTGTGCGCCATTGGAACTGCAGCAACACATTTCCCGGTCCATATTCCTTCAATTTGTACTGTGACGGTACTTGGACGGTTGATGAGGAAAAGTTAGTCTCATTTCAGCTTCCAAAAGACCATAGCGGACTAGGTGCTGAAATCTCGGACTTTAACTCGGGTCCATCGGGTGGATTCTGGACCTATCCAGAACACATCGACCCCTATGATCGAATTGAACGCGAGAACGGATCCCATACCAAATCTGAAGGTGCGACATTGAACCTTCAGCACGAACTCTTCAGAGGGTTCAAGCTATTCTTGGACGGACTCTACTCAGAGCGATATTCAAAACGGAATTCCAACATTCCCTACATCTCCGTAGTCGTACCAGCAAGCAATGCATACAACCCTTGGGATGTACCAATGCACGTGTCATATGCTCCTGGCGTGGAGCAAGAAAATGGGTTGCTTCCCACTCCTTACTCTGATATAGAAACGACAAACAACACCGCTACGATCGGATTCGAGTGGAGTTTCAGGCCCCAGCAGACAATAGAATCTTGGATCACCGAAAGCCGTACTGAAACAGTACAGCTCTGGTATACCTTCAATGTAGTCAAGGAGCGGTATGCTGAAGGAACTGACGAGTTCTATAGAAGGTTATCGAGCCCCGATCCGGATGAAGCGTTCAACTTCTTCGGCAACGGTACTCATCAGACCGATGCTTTTGGCAACTTTCTTGGCAATTCTTCGACTGAAATAGGGCTAAACCGAACAACGTCGTATGGAATCGAACTAAAAGGATTCTTGTTCAATTTCAGAGGCGATGAAATTAGTTACGTGATCGGAACTAGACGACGTGCCGTAAGGTACCAAAATCGATTCGCAATCGATGTCGGTTGGTTGAATTATGATTTCGACCAAAACGCTGTTTGGAACGGTACAACAGAACCTGTAGTTCGAAACGAAAGCTATTTCGGCGAGGTTTGGGTACCTCTGCTGACCGAGCAACACGCGGGATGGTGGGGCCAATCTCTTCACCTAACGTTAAAGAATACGAGGACTATCGATATTCAGTGGGGTCCTGTCGGCGGTGGCATCGATGTAGATTTGGATATCGAAACAGGTGTTG
>JAPOXO010000131.1 GCA_026707045.1 Gammaproteobacteria bacterium
CTACAACAATAGCCCACAGATAAGCGGTCAAGAACATGAGCCTACCTTTGTGGCCTACATCTCCCAATCTGGCCAGCGTTAGTGATCCAAACAATGCGCCAAACCCCATAGCCGCAACTAGAAAGCCAAGAAGTCTGGAGTCTCCATTGAGTACATCGGCGCTAAAGGCCGGCATCAGAAACGACGCGGAGAATCCGAACGTCATTGGAATCAATCCCATGAGCAGCAATCCAAGCAAAACTCGATTTCGCCTCATGTAGACCATACTCTCGACAACGTCTCGACGAACCTTTTTCTTGATCTTGCGATGTGGGTCTCCGCGATAGTCGAGCAAGTACGTACCAACGATTGAAATACCGTGAAGGCCCGTGATGACAAAAAACACCAATCCGACTCCTTTTGTCGAAGTGGTGTCTCCAGCAGCGAATAAGGCGATCAATGTCCCTGCAGCAGTCGGACCTGCTACACGAGCGAGATTGAATGTGGAACTCGACAAGGCCATTGCGTTTACAAGAGAAGGTCGACCCACAAGATCTGGCAATACCGAGGTCCGGGCAGGCATGCTAAGAGCCATCACCGTTCCATTGAATATCCCGAAGTAAATGAAATGCCAAAAGTCCACAGCGTCAATGAAGATGATTATTCCGAATGCAAGCGTTGCCACGGTGTTGAGGCATTGGGCAATGAGCATGATTGTCTTCTTCCGCATTCGATCGGACAACACGCCTCCGACCAACGAGAAGGCGGCAGACGGCAAGAGAAATGACAGCATGACGTAAGTCAGCGCCAGCTCTGACTGGGTCAAGTCATAAATCAGCCAGCCCCGAGCCAAAATTTGCATTTGAATTGCAAAAGCAGCCGAAAGGCTAGATATCCAAAGAAGCCGAAAATCTCGAAATTTCAGTGCTTCGAAGGTCTTGTCGAGGGATCCTCGTAGCAGCGAAGGCATGAATTGCGAAGTATTGAGCGCTTAGTGCTCACGTGGAAGCGGCAAATGATAGCGAACTCGATTGTTTGGTCTTGAATCTGTCTTGGTAACCAAAATGCCACGTCTACTTCTCGTAGCTGCTAGATTCTAGTTTGAAGAAGTTTGTGCGGCGGCGTCCACTTGGTCGAGATAGCGGTGTGGTATGGGAATTCCAAACATTTTGGCGGCGTTCAGTCCCAAAATCTTAGCCCGTTCTGCTTCCGACAGCTGATACATCGTCCGTTCTATTGCTGGAGCCGAGTGAGGCCATGTTCCCTCATGATGGGGATAGTCGTTAGCCCACATAAAGTTGTTGACAAGATTGTGCTCTCTTGCAAGATCCAACCCTGGTTTGTCCTCTTGAAATGTGGCAAAGCCATTAGACCGAAAATATTCGCTGGGCATACGCTGCAGCCTTGGTCTAACAAACATATGGTGCTTCTTGTACGCTTCGTCGAGTGCCCAAAGGGTCCAGGGTACCCATCCGATTCCAGCCTCAACGCTTCCAAATCGAAGTCGAGGGAAACGATCTAAAACTCCCGAAGAGCAGAGATTTGCAATGGGTTCCATTGTTGGAGCCAAGGAATGCACGGCATAGTTGATTACAGCTCCGCCATTGCCACGTGAAGTTCTGGGATCTCGTCCTGTCGAGACATGGAAAGTCATAGGCAGATCGACTTCCTGTATTACGGACCACAATGGATCAAATTCCGGCAGGTTGTAGTTCAACGCTTCGTGGTCGGGAGCACCCCATACAGGTTTGCAAGGAAGAGAAAGTCCACGAAATCCAAGATTAGCGCATCGCTTGATTTCTTGGATACTCCCATCGATATCCGCAGAAGCAATACATGCCATTGGACAGAGGCGGTCGTTATAGCTACCGAAGACCTCCCATGCCCAGTCGTTCCAAACTCGGCACATTGCTTGACTAAAGAAAGGGTCTCGAGTTGCCCACATTGCTAGTCCCTTATTTGGGAACAGGATTTCGGCATCAACACCGTCTTGCGAAAGGTCTCTCAATCGTCCTTCAGGAGTAGCACCTGAGCCATTTCTTAATGCGTCCTCTCCCTTAAACTCAATATTTCTGATCCGTAGAGGACGAAATCCCTCCGTCTTCTGGTACTTTTTGCCATCGGAACCAACGACCACGCCCGGTAGCCTATCGCGAAACTTCTTGCCAATTCGACGGTGCCAAAGATCGACTGGCTCTTGTACATGCCCATCAGTGGAAACCATGAAAAACTTTCTGGAATCATCGGGCCGGGCTGTTCTCTTCCATCCCTCAATACCAGGCGTCTCACGACGCCATGCGTTGTTCGCATCAACAGGCACAAGCTTGCCTTCGAATAAATTGTGACGAGTCCAATATTACTCCGTCGCTCATCTCACCCATGATTGCCACTACTAGGCGGAAAGCTCTTGACAATGCACAGGAAGCGGCTTCGCATTAATCGAAAAATACAATATTCATGCATCTTCGCTTCGTAGCAAGAAATTCGGATCCCTAAAGAGAGTTGCTAAAAAGATAGTCAGAATGCTTGAAGGATCGCTAGCAAGCACATGAGCAAGTCCGAGATTAGTCTGGTCCTTGACTATTGGTTAGACGAATGTCAGGAAGAACCGGCAAGATGCAAGTCCATGTCAGGATTGTGGTATGGGGGCAGTCCCGAGGTCGACAAGGAGATTTCGGAGAAGTTTAGCGAAGTCTATGAACGGGCCTGTTCGGATTCGTTGTCGTCATGGGCGGAGACTGCTGAAGGAGCATTGGCTCTTGTAATCGTCCTGGACCAATTCTCTAGACAAATACACCGAAAGACGACGCTTGCTTTTGCGCAGGACCCGATGGCGCGAGCGATTGCCCGTCGTTCGGTATCGACCAAACTAGATCATGAGCTTTCGGTACCGGGTCGGCTTTTTCTCTATCACCCATTTCAACATAGCGAGTACTTAGAGGATCAAGAACTAGGTGTGCAATTAGCGCAGTCGCTGCTGGAAGAGTGCTCCCCTGACTGGAGAGAGTACGTTGAGGAGAGTCTGAAGTATTTCATAGACCACAGAGACATCATTAGGAGGTTTGGGAGGTTTCCCCATCGAAATCGTGTGTTGAATAGAGAGTCCACTCAAGAAGAATTGAAATTTCTCGAGTCGACTTCAAGCTACGGCCAATAGGTAATCGACGAATTTTAATGTGCTGGTGAATCGTACATGAAGATCGCTCAGATCGTGCCTCGGATGGAAAGTGGAGGAGTCGAACGGGGTACCGTGGAAGTTGCTGAGGCACTCTTGGCTAGAAACCATGTCCCCTTCGTGATTTCGGAAGGTGGTGCAATGGTCCACGACCTTGATCGATTGGGAGTTCGACACATCAGAATGGCAGTGGCGAGAAAGTCGCCCAGTTCCTTGAGAGGAATAGGACAGATCGCGCGTTTTCTCAGTGACGAGCATGTTGATGTCGTGCATTGTCGCTCCCGACTTCCCGCTTGGTTGACATTACTAGCACTCCGTAAATTCACGAGTAGCAAGCCAAGATTCGTGACGAGCGTCCATGGTCTTCACTCCATCTCTCGATACAGTTCAGTGGTAGGAAAAGGCGAGCGCATCGAAGCTGTGTCCAACACAGCACGGGAATACTTGCTGCACAACTATCCTGGAGTGGACGAGTCTAGGATACGAGTGATTTTCCGTGGTATCGATCCCTCTCAGTATCACAGGGGGTTCCGACCCTCATATGAATGGCAGAATCGATGGGATAGCGAAATGGGGAAATTCAACCCGGATTCCAATCCGGTTTTGACCATTGTCGGGAGAATTACGCGGTTAAAGGGTCAGCACGAGTTCCTGTCAGTTCTTGAGCATTTAAATTCCTCCGGATTTCCTTGTAAGGGACTGATTGTTGGCTCGGAAATATCAGGTCACAGCCGGTATGCAGCTAGTCTTAGAAAGCGTGTGACCAGATCTGCGCATTTGCGGAATAGTGTTTGGTTCACGGGTCGTCGTTCGGATGTAAGAGAAATCATTTGCAAGAGCTCGTTTGTTCTCTCGTTATCTACGAAGCCGGAGTCGTTTGGACGGACAGTCCTAGAGGCTTTGTCTTTGGGAACTCAGGTTGTTGCATTTGATCACGGCGGTGTAGGAGAGATTGTGAAGCGACTATTTCCTCCTGGGGCTGTGACGTTTGGCGAGATCCAGTCGGTCGCAGCAAGAATTGCTGATCTGTGCAAAGAGCCGAAATCTATCGAGTCTCACGATATGACTCTAGAGAGAATGTGCGAAGAGACAGTCGCGATGTACCAAGAGCTTGTGCAATGAATTGGTTCTATCTGTTGCTAGCACTTGCAGCAGGTCTTGCGGTTTCTTACCAGTTCGCTTGGTGGCGACCTACAGTGAGCTATGCAGCTCCTCGAATTCTGATGTACCACATGATCAGTCGACAAAAACCGAAAGCGAGATTCAACAAGCTTCGTGTCGATCCCGCCGAGTTCGAGAGGCAGATTCGTTGGTTGCGCGACGATGGATGGAAGTTCCTGTTGATGTCAGAAATTGAAAGTAGCAACCGTAGAAAGTGTGTTGCAATCACCTTTGACGATGGTTATCGAGACAACTTGCTAATCGCGGACCCCATATTGGAAAAGTACGATGCTAAGGCTACTCTCTATCTTGTTGTGGATAGACATGACCGAGATTGGTCTAAGTCAAAGAAGCTTCACCACGCAGACGGCGAACTAATGAATGAGCCAAAACTCTTGGATGCAGACGTGCATCAGATGTTGAATTCCGGCCGATGGGAGTTGGGAGCTCATACTCAAACTCATGCCAATCTTGAGTCGGTTAGTTCTAATCAGCGCAAAGAAGAGATTCAGAGCAGCAGAGCGGAACTACAAGATCTATTTCATACAGAAGTTAGTTCGTTTGCATACCCTTTTGGGATTTTTGGTCGGAAGGATGTGGCTGCTGTGGCTGCAGCTGGCTATCGCACAGCAGTCACGACGGAGCAGGGCATTTCGGGAAATGTTGCAAGCGAACGGCTGGAGCTGCGTCGAGTGAAAGTCGGTGGACACGACGGTTTGTTAAGTTTTAGACTTCGCATGCGAACCGGCAAGTGCAGGTGGAGAGACTAGACATGGTGGAATTGATTGTATTGCGTGTTGCGACATTGACAATGCTTGTCTATTCAACGCTACTCCTTCAAGCATCTCAACAAGATGAGGATCCGAGCTTGAGCGAGAGTAGCAAGTTTTCACTGATCTACGACGGTAGGGTCGGCCCGATCAAAATAGGAGTCATAGAAGCGCACTTGGCCATTGAAGCCCCTTCATACACTCTGGACGGTTCAATTACTGGTTCGGGACCCATCGCAAGGTTGTTAGAT
>JAPOXO010000015.1 GCA_026707045.1 Gammaproteobacteria bacterium
TCCAGTCCTTCTTCCGTGTTGTAAGCGCCGATCCCTATGGAACGATGTTTCAGGATCTTGTTCTGCAGTGCCATGGTTTGATAGTGGTCGAGGCGTTTAGGCATGTAGTCGCAAAAATCCACCACCATCTTGTGCCAGCCGTCTGGAAGGTCCTGACACACCCCACCGATGCGGAACCAACTAGGGTGCATTCGCCCACCTGTTATGGCCTCTACGATAGAGAACAGTCGTTCTCTGTCGGCGAACATGTAGAAAACGGGAGACATCTGTCCGACGTCTTGCGCGAATGTTCCGTAAAACAACAGGTGGCTCGCTATCCGAAAAAATTCGCTCATCATGACCCGGATCACTTGTGCACGGTCCGGAACGCGAATGCCGGCCATGTTCTCGACATTGAGAACGTATGGCAAGTTATTCATGACACCGCCAAGATAGTCGATACGGTCTGTATAAGGAATATAGGTGTGCCAAGACTGGCGTTCCGCCATCTTTTCCTGCCCGCGATGGTGGTATCCGATATCGGGCACCGCCTGGACAATAACTTCGCCGTCCAGTTGCAGAGCAATTCGAAACACTCCGTGGACGCTTGGATGATTGGGACCCAAATTCAAGAACATGAAATCTGTGTGAGGAGCGGTTCGACTCATTCCCCATTCTTCTGGGACAAATTTCAAGGCTTCCTGCTGTTCATCCTTGAATTCGTCAGACATGCTGTAGGGGTCCATTTCCGTAGCACGAGCAGGGTGCTCTTTGCGTAGTGGATGACCTTCCCATAGCGGTGGGGTCAATATTCGACTAAGGTTGGGGTGTCCTACAAAGTCAATCCCAAACATATCGAAGGCTTCCCGTTCGTACCAATTTGCGACTGGATATATCGACTCGACACTGGAAATCGATGAATTGCCATCGTCCAATGGAACCTTAACGCGCAAGTCTTTGTCACCGGAAAGCGACATCAAGTGGTAGAACATGGTGAAATCGGACTTGGGTTGGCCCTCGCGATTTTGCCTAAGTCTCTCGTCTATCGCCGAGAGATCAAAAAGCAGCTCGTAGGGATGTTCAATCTCATTCTTCACATACCTTAGTAAGTCAGGAAGGTCGTCGCGCCGAATCCATACATTGGGAATGCCATCGACAGTTTCCTGATAAGTACAGCCTTCACCGAACCGTGAGATCAAATCGGTCACCACTCCTGGCATCGTTTCGACCGGTTGATTCGAAAGCGTGGCTTGTTCAGTCACGAGCCGCGTTTCTTACCTAAGATGTCTTTGGACAGCGGGGCATTTCCCACCGAAGTGGGCTCGGCAAGTTCCGCAACACGCATTCGTTCGTCGGTGTGCTTGTCTCGTTGACTTGGCTGATATTTTTGAACTTCACCTGTTTCCGAAATCGCCCACGACAATGGTCGATTCGTGTTCTTCACAGACTCCTGAAGCAGATTCAACCCCTGCATAAACGCCTCGGGTCGCGGGGGGCACCCGGGAACATAAACATCGACCGGCAGGAACTTGTCGACACCCTGAACAACGCTATAGATGTCGAACATTCCACCCGAATTAGCGCATGAACCCATTGATATGACCCAGCGAGGTTCCAGCAGTTGTTCGTAGAGATGCTGCAATACCGGAGCCATCTTTCGAAAAACTGTTCCGGATACCACAATGAGATCCGCCTGTCGGGGAGTCGCACGGATGACTTCTGCACCGAATCTTGAAATATCGTGTCGGGATGTGAAGCTTGTCGCCATTTCGACGTAGCAGCAAGATAGTCCGAAGTTAAACGGCCAAATTGAATTTGCGCGGCCCCAAGCAACGAGGTCTTCCAATCGTGCGACAAGAAAGCTTTTAGAGGCCTCTTCGTTATATGCACTTTCGGCATCGACCATTGGCTGGTCTGGAGCGGTTTTGACCAATCGCCACTGCATCAGGCCGCTTCCTTTCTCGAGTAGGAGTCCGGTGTGGTGTGTCGTGACTTGATACCCCAATCCAAAGCACCTGTTCGCCATTCATAAAGCAACGCGATCAGCAGAATCACGATGAACACAGCAATTGCAATGTATCCCATCCACCCCGCATCTTTGGCTACAACCGCCCAAGCAACGATAAAAATAGTTTCCAAGTCGAATATCACGAAGAAAATCGCAACTAGGAAGAACTCTACAGACAACCGCAAGTCTTCAGCGTCACCGACGGGAACAATCCCAGATTCGTAAGGAATGTCTTTGGCTCGCTTATGTCTTGACTTCGCACCGGCAAACCAAGACACAACAAGAGTAACTGCGAGAACGACACCAACACACAAGGCGTATAGCAGGAATGGCAATATGTCAACGTTGTCCGACATGTTTCCTTAATGACTATACGCACGCGTCGCACACCCTCAATCTCATTCGAGACATTCAAGGGTGGAGGTCGAGCGACCTATACGATACAGGAATCAATTGCGGAGTGCAAGTGAATTTCGACTCACATCGTTTCGCTACTGGCGACATGAAAGTAGGTTGCTTCCCTATTTTGATGGAGAGGGATGCGACGCAATAGTTCGGCTAAGATAGGTGGCCTGAATCCCTGCGGATAGCTAGAAATTACATTCCCCCAGCGACTAAGTCAGATGAATAGAAATGCAGACACATTTGAATTGATGGATCGACCGATTACAGTATCGGTTGCTTCCTTGCTGCTAGTCTTGAACGTGTTCATATTGACTGGCTGGTGGGCCATAGCTCCCGATCAGGTCGAGAGCAACGGGGCACAGGTTTTCTTCACCATACTTTGGCTATCGGTGGGAATTTCGGTCTTTCGAGGATTCGGATGGGTGCGCTATGCCACCTTTGCGGTGCTAGTTGTTTTCCTCATTGAGGTTATTAACACAGGAGAGCCGATAGAAGCTCTACAGCACATGCCCCTTGGCGATCAAGCGAGCAAGTTCCTCGCCCTGATTGCATTGGTACTTCTGTTTCTTCCTCAATCGAATCAGTGGTACAGGCAGATCCGAGAGTATGCAAAGGCACTAGAGGCGAGAGAGTCTGGCGGTGCCGAGTAATCCTTCGGATTGCGTTTGCGACCGAAGAAACCGATTATTCGGTTAGCTGAAGCAAGATCCCACATGCCGATTTGGGATGGACAAACACTTGGGGCCCACCTTCCCCGATCAAGCGGGCACCTGCTGCTCTCATCGCTTCGCATGTTGCATTGAGGTCGTCGACTCGAAAAGATATGGTGTGCATTCCTTCCCCACGGCTCTCGAGTGCTTGACCAACAACAGAATCTGAACTCAACGGAGCAACAACTTCTATGAATCCTCCGCCTGGAAGATTAAAGAAAGCTTGTTTTATTCCCAGTGCGTCACTTTGATCAGTTCGGTCCAGTTCCAACCCCAAGATATCTCTGTATGTTTTGATTCCTTCGTCCAGATCAGCGACGCGAACAACCAGATGATCGTATGCCGTAATTCCCATTGGATTCCCTCATTTGATCCCAAGCACGTACAGTCCAGAATATTATCAGTAGCAACAAACGAAGCTACTCCTGAGAGCTATTGCGTATGGTCGCTGAAAAGAATCTTACCAATCACGAAATAACCATTGCACTGCAAGGAGGTGCGGTATTGGGACCCTTTCGCGGAACTTGGAGTACAGAAAGCCTGAGCGACGTGCGCACTTTGACGAGGGACTACGACGCATACCTTCAAGGAGGCAAACAAACTCGCTTCAAGTATCACCTGCATGATCCTGATACAAACGTTTCTCACTCATTGGTAATTTCCTTTGAACATATAACGGCAATCTATGATCGAGTGAGACTCCGGAGCAACACATGAAGAATCAGGGGACTCGGCGTATCGGTCTAATCATCATTTGTGCTGTCCTGACTCCGTTCTCACTGGATGTTGTTTGGAACTTGCTGCCCCTTGCCAGTTTTAAGACCGCTGGTTTCTTGTATTCACTACTGTGTTTTGTATTTTTTGTGCTAATAGTCTGGTTGTTCTCGGTTGCTTGCACGAGGTTGACCAAAGCAATCGACGCACACCACGCGTTGCTGTTCACCTTGGCGTCACTAATTGCAATGCGTATTCAACATTTGGTTGTTGACCAGCCTCATGCGATCGAGCTGAATCAAGCGCTTGCCCTGACTTTTGCCTGTCTGTTGGTATTCAGTGTTTACCTTCTACGCAGTCGCAAATCCATATTGGGAGAGCGAAAGCAGACAGAAGACAAGTGATTAGCCTCTCAATGAATCAGCGTATATAAGAGTCGAGCCTGCGACGCGAGTACAGTAAGAGCAATAGATGCGCCAACATCAGATGGGAAACGAGGAGTGGCATATGACAGAAGCAGTTCGTATTGGATTGATTGGATGTGGCACGATTAGTCCCGCATACCTCAGGGCAGCAGAGACATTCAAGATCCTAAACTTTGTTGCATGTGCAGACATCAATCCCGATGCATCTGCTGCGACCAATTCAAGATTTGGCATTCCCAACGTCACTGTTGACCAGTTGCTAGCCAATGACGAAATCGAGGTTGTTTTGAACCTGACTATTCCAGCAGTCCATGCAGAGATCAACGAAAGCGCATTGGAAAGCGGTAAGCACGCGTATTGCGAAAAGCCTTTCGGACTGCAGGTTGATGAAGGAAGGACGGTCCTCGAATTAGCCCAATCTAAGGGTTTGAGAGTTGGATGTGCACCGGACACGTTTCTAGGTGGGGGACATCAAACCGTCCGAAAATTAGTTGATGAAGGAGCAATTGGAGAACCTGTAGCCGCTACAGCGTTCATGATGAGTCATGGGGTTGAGACTTGGCATCCCTCGCCAATCTTTTACTACAAGCGCGGTGGGGGGCCCGTGTTTGACATGGCCCCGTACTATCTAACTGCGCTAGTGAATTGCCTCGGTCCTATCGCTCGGGTAAGTGCAATCACTGGAAGAGCTTTTGACGAAAGAACGATTACTTCTCAGCCGTTGGCGGGAGAGGTGATTGAGGTTGAAGTTGCAACCCACGCAAGCTCATCTCTTGAATTCGAGAGTGGTGCCATAGCTACGGTTTGTATGAGTTTTGACGTGTGGGCTCACCGACATCCAAACATCGAACTCCACGGAACGAAATCATCAATGGTTGTACCTGATCCAAATGGATTTGGCGGAAAAGTTCTATTGCCAGAACCGGGTCGCGGATGGAAAGAACAAGAACTCACCCACGGTTACACTGGCAATATGAGGAGTATTGGTTTGGCTGACATGTGCATGGGAATAAGGACAGATAGACCCCATCGCGCAAACGGGGACCTAGCGTTTCATGTGCTCGAAGTCATGGCTGCGAT
>JAPOXO010000030.1 GCA_026707045.1 Gammaproteobacteria bacterium
GTACTAATCCGAGCTTTGGAGCCAATTGAGGGTTGGGAGTGCATGAGCGTTCGACGCAAGCGACCTCGACTTAAACGGGACCTGTGCAATGGACCAGGGAAACTCACACAGGCGTTGGGAATAGACCTCAAGCAAAACGGTTGTGACCTCACCACCCAACCGTTGTTTGTTTTGAATCGGGATCCCGTCGCTGACTCACAAGTACGAGTTTCGCCACGTATTGGAATTGTGCATGCGACAGATATGCTGCTTCGATACTTTGTGAAAAACAACGACTTTGTGAGTCGGCATGCGTTTAATCGGGATGCTATTCCCTATGCCTTGTAAAGGCCTTGGTCGGAACTCCGCCCATGTGTCAAGCTAGTCTCATTGTTGGCGGACACTTTCAACAAGCACCGGAATTTCGGTATTTTGGTAGCAGCAATCGTTGGACATCGCTTACTTCAATCGGTACTGCTGATTCTCCTAAGTTTCAATCTACAGCCTTCCAAGTAATTGCACTTAAAAAATTCAGCACGTCCGATGTTCGGTGTGTGCTAGATTCTGTGAATTGCAAGCTCATGCTTGCGCATTCAGTTAGATATTGGTAGCTACACTCTCAAAGATCAATCACTCGCCTGAACGAAAGCATCAGCGACCAGCTACTTACGTCACTAAACGCATTCAAATTCATGAACGAAGGCTCGGCTTCGTGCATAGGATGGGTCTCATAGCTGCCGGAAACCTCTATGTCTTCAGTCGCCGACCAAGTCAATCTTAGCCCTAACGATGTCACGCGGTTCATTACATAGTCCGCTCCCGCATGCACTCGCCATGTAATCGCATTGTCTTTTAGATCTGCGTCCTGAATGCTGTCGTAGAAAGAGAGGGGAGGGTCGTAAACTTCGACCGCACTAGGCAGGTCTTGGTATTCAGTTGAATAGCGAACACCTACCATTTCTACGGATGCCTGTCCAATTCCGGCTCCAATGTATGGCGTAATCGAATTCCAGATGTCGGGAAAGTCAAAGTAGGCATCCAATGTAACCGAACGAACACGCCGATGGTCTATCGAACCTTGACCGTTTGAATTGACTGTTCCGTTGGGGCGTGTCCTGATCACACTGCCATCCAGATAAGTGATTCCGGTAAACGATTGGCTGGTTTCGCTCGCTTGCTGTGAAAAGGCCAATTCGATCCGGGTTCGTCCGACGAAGCGACCCATGGAAAATTCGAATGCTGTACCTCTGTCAAGGCCGATGTCATAAAACCAGTTGAATCCTGAGACGTTAGGAATCGGATCTTGATTGAAACAAGCAGCGTCCGGGTAGCAAAATGTATCTCTATTCCATCCATCCTGTTTCATATCAGGGCCCCATGCCACGCCTATTCCCCCACTCAGATACCACCCGGTGCGCAGCAACTTGTCGTCGGTTGAGTTTGCCACTGAGTGCATCGCGAAAACAGCTAGGATGAAGGCAGCTACCAGTTTCAGAATTACGGAGACACCATGTCTGTCTTCGGGGAGTCGACATTTCGCCTGACTTGTGTTGCGGCATTTCTCTTTGTTAACTAATCCACTCACTTAGACCACCTAGTCTTCCTACTATGTTCATAATTTATAAGGAACTCGCAAATACTGCTAAAAACCGCCCGTTGAAGAGTGGCCGTTAGGTCGATACAAACCATCTGGGGACACCACACCGTGTGTGAAACACTACAAAGCAGACTTTATTCCAAACTAGGATCTCTACGTGTAGGTGTGTCGAAGTCAACCGGACAGTACCCAAACGTTCAATTTGACGTGAACTCGACTATAAATCTGAATACGCTCTCTGCATGTCTGAATTGTTTGTCTTCAATATATTGCTTGCTATCAGAACCTGACAATGAATATTCTGAAAACGCCTCAGTATTTTGAAACGATAGCCAGAGCAATTGACAGAATCCCCCACACGGACAACAGAGAGGCAACGTATAACCACGGACAGTTCAAATTGAGTGAAGCCCTTCGAATAGTACTGAGGACAACAGTTCCATGTTGGCTCTAATCAGCTTTCTAGCTCTCGTAGTTCTCATATCTGGCGTCCGTATAGCATTGCACCACGCCCGTACAGGCGATCACGGAGTCAGACTAAAGAATCAGTTCAAGTCCAAGAGTCATCGTGTCGCACTGTACTTGCAACTCCTAGCGATTTGTTTGTTAGTCACAACGTTGACGTTAAACGCTTTTGGCATAGTGAAACCGCACGTCGATATGGGAACTATTGGAGCTTTGGCTGGATTGTGTGCTTGTGCAACAGGAACAGCAGTAGCGATGTTGGCTCAATATCAAATGGGGAATTCATGGCGTATTGGCGTAGATGACTCGGAAGAAACAGAATTGGTAGATCAGGGACTATTCGCAGTAAGTCGAAACCCGATTTACATCGGTGTCTTGTTTGTCGGTATTGGCTTTGTTGTTCTCGTTCCGCACGTCACCGCGCTTGTTAGCTGGCTAATTGCCGCTGTTGGCATCCATCTTCAAGTGACACGAGTTGAGGAACCTCACTTGCATAGCACGTTTGGAGGGGCATATTCAGACTACTGCGAGAGAGTGAATCGTTACTTGCCAGATTTTCGTTCTCGTTGAATTGTGAATCCGCGAGAATTGAAGTGCGAAAAGATTCATTGGTGCGGGTATCTTAGACTGACACTCTGACCTCGAGCAATGCCCTTGGAGGATGCTTGAAAAACATAGTTCTAATTGTCACGGACACGTTCCGCCATGACAACTTGTTCGATTACGCCCAACGCCCAATTCGAACTCCCATGCTTGATTCATTTATCGACGAACGAGCGACCAGCATTGAGAACTTTTACGCTGGAAGTTTTCCGACTATCCCACACCGTACAGACCTAGCGAGAGGTGTGCTTGGTTGGCCCCACTATGGTTGGCAACCCATTGATGTAAGTGGTCCGAACCACATCGCGAGAATACTCGGTCACCAAGGCTATGCGACTCAATTGATATGCGATTGCCCACACCTGTTCAACAATCGGTTTCAAGGAGGATTTACTGCTGCATACCAGCACCGAGGACAAGAAGGAGACAGGCACCTATTGCATCTCAATGATCCAATTTCTGAAACAACTCCACCTTCGAAGACTCGTCAACGACCCATGTGGCAGGGACGAACGTTAGCCGACCAACATCGGTGGCTCAATCGCTACTACAACACCGAAGAGCATATGTTTTCTGCCAAGACATCGGCGACCACAATCAGGTGGCTTGAAGAAAACTACAAGGCACATCCCTTCTTTCTTTGGGTGGACTTTTTCGATCCGCACGAACCGTGGGATGCTCCAGAGTACATGGTTGAACGCTACGATCCCGACTATTCGGGTGCTCCGATGATTCATTGCAACTATGGACCCGCCACAGACTACGAAGAAGCAGAACTCAACAATTTGTGGGCGCACTATGCGGCAGAAAGTGAACTCGTTGACCGCCACATCGGAAGAGTGTTGGAAAAGATTGATGACCTACGCTTGTGGGACGATTCAATTGTTGTGATCACGAGCGATCACGGAACTAGCATCGGCGAGCATAACCGAACGGGCAAGAGCAATATTTGCGACCACGATGACAGGTATTGGCCGATCTATCCGGAGGTTGGCCATGTACCGTTCATCATTGCAGGAGGCGACGTACCGCGAGGCCAAAGGCTTTCATTTATTGCGCAACCCGTAGACATATTGCCAACGCTCAGTGGTTTGGCGGATTTCGATATTTCTCAAACTAGAGTGCCCGTTGAAGGAGTTAGCTTTGCCTCAGTGTTGCAACAAAAGGGGTCGACGCATCGAGACCTTGCAGTCACAGCGACCCACGTAGTACCAGATGATCAAGGAGCCTGCCCGAAACGTTGTGTTTCCCCATTTGTGATCACCGAACGATGGGGATACGCTCCAGTGGGAAGCGGAGGAAAAGCCGAGCTCTACGATCTCCGCCAAGATCCTCTTGCATCGAATGACGTTTCTTCACGGCATTCGAATGTTGTTGAGGAATTGGATAGAAAATTCGAGAAGTTCATGGAAGATCACAATACGCCAACCAACGTGATCGATTGCTGGACTCAATAGCCCCTGAGAACCCGTGGACGTAGACCTATGGGTCTACGCAGTGATGCCACTTCGACGTTGTGCAAAAAACTCTTGAAGCAGTTCACGACACTCCGAATCCATCACACCGCTTGTCACCGCTACTCGATGATTTAGATGAGTAGATTCAAGCGCTCTCAAATTGCTCACAACAGCGCCCGCCTTTGGTTCGAGTGCTCCGAAGACCAATCGTTTCACTCGAGCATGAACTATCGCGCCGACACACATTAGACAAGGCTCTAGCGTGACGTAAAGCGTTGTTCCTACTATTCGATAGTTACCGAAGCCCGTCGATGCATTGCGTATTGCAACGCATTCGGCATGGGCAGTTGGATCTTTGGTGGAAATAGAACAATTGAATCCTTCTCCAACAATCTCGTCGTCTAGTACGACAACTGCGCCGACCGGAACCTCGCCTACTCTTTCCGCTTCCCTGGCGAGATCCAGAGCTCTTCGCATGAACGTACTATCGTTCATGGTGGAGCATTAATCTTCCTCTTCAACTGTAAAGTTCGATGCAAGCTCCTTTTGCAGAGTCGGAAGCACGGCAGCGTAGTGACTAAATTCCATGGAGTAGTTGCCTTTTCCGCCCGATATAGAACTGAGACGCGAATGATAAGTCTGCATTTCTCGAAGCGGAACTTGCCCAGAAATGTCCGTTGTAGAGTCTGCTAGGACAGAGGAACCATTAACCATGCCCCCCATCGATGCCAAGTCACCGGTGACGTCCCCCATGCAGTCGTTGGGCACATTGATAGTCACATCGACGACAGGTTCCATGACGATTGGACGCGCTTTTGCCACGGCATCCAAGAAAGCCTTTCTTCCCGCTTGAACAAATGCGATTTCCTTGGAGTCGACCGGATGATGCTTGCCATCGTATACGGTTACACGAACGTCTTGAAGTTCGTGCCCCGAAATTGCACCTGTAACGAGCACTTGCTTGACACCCTTCTCAACCGCCGGAATGAACTGTCCGGGAATCACTCCGCCAACGATTTTGTCGACAAACTCGAAACCACTTCCACGGTCCAAGGGCTCAATTCTCAAATACACCTCACCGAATTGTCCAGCACCTCCGGTTTGTTTCTTGTGACGGTTGTGGCCTTCAGCCGGCACTGTAATGGTCTCTTTATATTCAATGGACGGAAAGTCCGTTTGGACCTTGATTCCTT
>JAPOXO010000073.1 GCA_026707045.1 Gammaproteobacteria bacterium
GGAATCCTGCTCTTCCTGTGGTTCCACCTGGACTTTCGAGAGCCACTTGAATCCTGTCGTCTCTTCCCAAAGGTAGTGTGACTTCTTCCTTGGGGTTCACGATTGGCAAATAGACTCTGCCTACATAGCTCCCATCAACAAAACACTTGGCATATCCTCGCGGAAGTGGAGTTTCGCCGTTGAACGTGAATCTCGCCGAGAGATATCCAAGGTCATCGTGTCTTGGTATTACTGTGGTCGTCATCTCTACACGGTCGATCTCGTATGCACCTAGCCCAACAATTCCATGCTCGGAATTGTTGTTTTCGACTGACTGAGGAACGTCCAGCATGAATTCCGTCGTGTAATCAAACGAAACTTCTCCTACTTCGGCCAAGTCGAATGCTGCTCGCGGCACGCGGGATCCAGTTACTACTAGGGCCTCTGCTTGTGCCTCCAATTTCAACTCAAGCTTGTCGACAAAATGACTGAACAATTCCGGTTGATCAGCATCTTGACGGGGATTTGCCGTGGTCAATGTCAGTTTGACGTTAGACCATGGCTCAGGAGACCTTTGCGTTACCACGGCATCTTGCAGGACCGTGACCTTTTTCGTCGCACTATCCAGGTATGCGTGATAGGTAGGACGCCAACTTGACTGAGGAGCAAAATATGAAACAACGAACTCCGAATCACCGCTTTCCGTTGCAACGATTCCCAAGGACAGCTCTGTTGACCTAAGTTGCTTGCCACCAATTGCGTCACGCTCCTTTTCAAGACTGTCCAATTGACGCTGTGAATTTTTCAGGACAAGACGAGTTTCGCGTTGGACATCCAATGCACTCTTGCTACGGTCCCTAACAAGGTCTAGTACCTTGTTAGCTATGTCCACACTTCCAGTCGCATCTGGTGACTCATGAATGTTGTGAGTTGGATAGTGATCGACCAATTGCTGAAGAAACTCTAATTCCAACTCAACAGTCTTCAAATCGTCTTCGAATTTCTTAATTTCTTGGTTCAGAGCATCAATTTTTTCCTCAATTTCCACAATGGAATCAGCAAATGGCCTTGTGGTATAGCGTGTTTCTCGACTCGTATCAACCACTCGGATGCTTCTATCGGGGTGCAGCGTATATGCCTCAAAGTTAGAAACGCTAGGAGGTAATCCTTGAACCAAGATTCGTGATCGTCCTTGTGGTACTTCCACTGTGAATTTTCGGATTACTTCCGATCCTGAAATGTAGACTTTGACTTCGGATATTGCAGGTTCAACGACTATCTCGGAAGCTTGAACAGTCGGTGTCGTGATCGAGAAGATTCCCAGCATTAACACTAGGATAGAGGTCTTTTGTCCAAAATTTGACATAACTGGATTCCTCCGATTTATGAGGCCTGTGGTACATCTATGCAAGGCGAATGGTATGAGAATACCGCGATTGCCTAAGGCTTGTAAAGCAAGCGAATCGACTGGAATTCACTTTGTCAAGACTGGCAGACAGATGATTCGTTCAGGGGCACTGTGATGATGTATCGTTTCGACTGATTGCGTCCTTCAAAGTTCCTGGTTTCCTCTGCTATTAGGACACGACTTTAGAGCAGGACCATGTTTTGAGATTTCTTCTCCAATACTTGAGGTCTGATGCAAAAGCTCGCCGGTTTGATTTAATTGCAATTGCACTTATTCGAAACCAACAGTGGATGAAGGTCGTTCAGCACTTTCAGGAGATTCAACCATGTCAGATTTCACGAGCATTTTGTACGAAATTGACCGGGGTAGGGCACGAATAACTTTGAATCGGCCGGAAAAACTCAATGCATTGTCATTGAAGCTTCAATCCGAGCTCAATGAGGCGTTGTGGGAAGCCGATAACAACACGGACGTGCATTGCGTGATCTTGAAGGGAGCAGGTCGAGCATTCTCGGCTGGTTACGATTTAACGGGTGCCGATGGCAATGTTCCCGTGTCTCGTATTCAGTCTTCAGAGAACAACTACAGGGGAGGACGCAGCATTGATGACGATGCCTGGCAATTGGAACGAGCGCAGAGATACCGCATGGCGATTTTTGACATGCACAAGCCCGTTATTTGCCAAATCCACGGCTACTGTTTGGCTGGAGGTACAGATATTGCTTTGATGTGCGACATGATCATCGCTTCAGATGACGTGTTGATAGGGTTTCCGCCAGCCCGAGACCTAGGTGCGCTTCCAAACAACATGTGGATTTACCACGTAGGGCCTCAATGGGCGAAACGCCTCAACTTAACGGGAGACATGATCACGGGCAAGGAAGCACAGCAGATTGGCTTGGTTATGAAGTCAGTTCCCTCGGAGCATCTTGAGAATGAAGTAGAGCAACTTGCTGACCGCCTGACTCAGATTGATCCTGATCTTTTGTCCACAAACAAGAGAATCATCAATATGGCGATGGAACTCATGGGTGCTCGGACATTGCAGCGAATGGCTTCCGAAAATGATGTAAGGGGACACAATACTCGTGCTGCCGACGGATTTCGAATGTCGGTACAAGAACTTGGTCTTCGTGAAGCGCTTCGAGCGAGAGATTCAAAGTTCGGAGACGGACGGGTCCGTGTAAACGGTCCGGAATTGAGAGACGATCAAGGAAGACTTATCGATTGAACTCTATGTTTCTGTGCAAATTTGGATGGTTGAGAGTCGTTTGTGTTCAATGAGTGAGTCAATCTGTTTGATTTTGAACCCGCATCTATAATTCGGGCTCCCCGTACATGCCTCTTCATCACTGTGTGGAGCAAGACACAGTCTGAGACGACAAAATATATGAAGTCGATGCCAGAAGTTTCTCAACCTTCAACCAAATCTCGACTTGCACCAATTAGTAAACGATTTCCACGCTGATGGACACGATCCTTCAACTGCTGCTGAAAGGCATATCCCAGGGATGTGTCTACGGGCTGATTGCACTGGGTTTTGTATTGATCTACAAAGCCACCGAAATGATCAATTTCGCACAAGGCGAACTGATGATGGTGGGTGCTCTTATTGCGGTCACGTTTACGGAATACCTACAGTGGAATTATTTTGTTGCGGTCGTATTGACAGTGCTTGCAACTGCCTCTCTGGGTTTGTTACTCGAACGTTCTCTGCTGCGCCGAATGGTTGGAGAACCCCCATTTGCAGTACTCATGGTGACGATTGGACTTGGTTTTGTACTGCGGGCCGTTGCAGGCATGATTTGGGGTCACGACCCGCAGGAACTTCGTGCACCGTACTCCGATACAGTCATAAATATGGGTGATGTTTTTGTGGGGGTGTCGAATCTCGTTGTGATTGGAGGAACCATTGCTCTGTGCGTCGCACTGTTTCTCTTTTTCAGATTCACTCGTATAGGTATTGCCATGCAGGCGTCCTCACAAAATCAACTTGCAGCTTATTACCTTGGGATTCCAGTAAAACGAATTGTTGCGTTCACCTGGGCTCTGTCGGCTGGAATAGCAGCAATAGCTGGCATTTTGTTTGCACCGCTAACGGCAATCACCCCCAACATCGGATTTTCTGGCATAAAAGCATTCGCAGCGGCAATCGTAGGTGGATTCGGTAGCCTCCCAGGTGCAATCATCGGCGGTTTGTCCATTGGAATCGTTGAGCAATTCATGCAGTACAACTTTGGGCAGGGGCTGGGAGACACAAGTGCATACTTCATACTGCTCCTAATGTTGTTGGTACGACCCTCGTGTTTGATTGCTTCTGTTCAGAAGAAGAAAGTCTGATGCGCTTCGTCCTAAAGACCAACTACGGTCGAGATATCGACATTTTCAAGCACCGCGCACATGCGGGCTGGTATGTACTTCTAGTTGGAATCCTGCTTGTAGCGCCGCTTGTACTCGACGTCTTTTATGAGAAGCAACTCACAGAGTTATTTATCTGGGCGATTGCGGGAGCTGGCCTGATGCTTTTGGTTGGCTATTCGGGATTGGTCAGCCTGGGGCACGTAGCCTTCATGGCTCTGGGAGCTTACGCTCACGCAATTCTCTATGCGCGCGGATGGCCGCTGGTATTGAGTATTCCTGCATCCGCATTGATAACAGGAGGAGTAGGAGTATTGATTGGCGTTGCGTCGCTGCGTATGACTGGAATTTACCTAGCAATCGCAACTTTAGCGTTCGCCATGATCGTTGAAAAGGTGATAGCACATTGGCCAGCACTCACAGGAGGGCATTCAGGGTTTAGGGTAGGCGATCCTACTTTGTTTGGACTTTCACTTGAATCCTCTACAGCCTATTACTACACGTGCCTATTTGTGCTTGTGTTGGTGTTCTTTGGAGTCATCAACTTATTGCGTTCTCCCACGGGAAGATCGTTTGTTGCGGTTCGGGACTCAGAGGTTTCCGCACAAGCCATGGGTGTGAGCCTCTTGCAGACCAAAACTTTGGCATTTGCTCTCTCGGCCGGACTCACAGGATTGGCCGGTGCTCTCTACGCGCATCGAATTGGATTCCTATTTCCAGATGCTTTCACCATCATGACTTCGATCATGTTGCTGATGCTCGTGGTTGTTGGCGGATTGGGCTCCCTGCACGGTGTGGTGTTTGGCGCATTCTTTATCACCATCGTTCCGCAGATCATTGCAATCGTTAGAGACTGGTTACCTCAGGGGATCGCTCAGAGCGGGGGTCTAGAACCACTGGTATTTGGCGGAGTTCTGATTTTGTTTCTTGTATTCGAGCCACTAGGATTCTACGGTCGTTGGGCCAAGATACGACTGTTTTTCAGTCAGTTTCCGCTCTATCGCAAGAAAACCTTTTTGCGCCAAAAGTCTTATCTCAAGACTGAAAGAGTCCATTAAGTTCATGTTGGAAGCAATTGATATTGCAGTAAGTTTTGGCGGAGTTCACGCTGTGCAGGGACTCTCTTTCAAAGTCGACGAACGAGAAATTTTCAGCATAATGGGTCCAAACGGAGCCGGCAAGACCACTGTCTTCAACGCAATTAGTCGTTTCTACGACCTTGACACCGGAACCATCTCGTTCGAGGATGAAGACATTTCACGAGTAGCGCCTCATGTCGTCGCCAGAAAGGGAATAGCAAGGACATTTCAGAATGTCGAACTATTCGATCACGAAACAGTCCTCCAGAATCTTCTTATTGCCCAGCACACAAGAAGGCGTACGACGCTCTTGTCAGAGGTACTCTTCTTGCCCAAAGTGCGCAAACAAGAGATCGACTTTCGACGCAAGGCTGAGGACATTATCGATTTGCTGCATCTACAGAGCTATCGCGACCAGACTGTTGATTCGCTTCCATTTGGCATAAGAAAAATTGTCGAGGTGGGGCGTGCGCTATGTCTTGACCCAAAATTGCTACTCCTCGATGAGCCGTCTTCCGGACTGAACCCCGAGGAGTCTGAAGATCTCTCGTTTTGGATTACGGACATCAATGAAGACTTGGGAATCACCATCATGATGGTGGAACACGACATGAACCTGATCGGTCAGGTTTCAAATCGGGTCATGGTCATGGCAGATGGCAAGCACATCGTCACTGGAACGCCTTCCGAGGTATCGGACCATCCGGATGTGGTCGAAGCCTACCTCGGCACCTAGAACAACATGGACAACAACCAGTTAACTGTTAGAAACATCGAGACTTACTACGGTCCGATTGTCGCGATAAAGGGTGTCTCTCTCACTGTTCCGAAGGAATCAATCGTTACTGTCTTGGGTGCAAACGGGGCGGGTAAAACTACAGTCTTGAAAACGATTTGCGGGGCTATGGCTCCACAGAAAGGAAGCATTCACTTCTTGGTCGACGAAATCACAGGTTGGGAACCTGATAAGGTCGCACGACTGGGAATTGGGCATGTACCGGAAGGACGGGAGATATTTCCGTTCTTGACTACCGAGGAAAACCTTAAGATGGGGGCATATACCCGCCGCGGACTCACCGTGGGGTCAGATCTAGCGCTTATTTATGCTTATTTTCCTTCGTTGTGGGAAAACCGAAAGCTTGCCGCCGGATATTTGTCGGGGGGTCAACAACAGATGTTGGCAATTGGTCGAGCGCTAATGCTGGCCCCCAAGCTCTTGCTTCTCGATGAACCGTCGTTGGGTTTGGCACCAAAACTCGTGGGTGAAATAGCTCAGATCATTAAGACAATTAATGAGGAACAGGGAGTAACCGTGTTGCTGGTTGAGCAAAACGTAAGGATGGCACTAGATCTGGGGGACTACGGTTACATCATGGAAAACGGACGAGTGGTAATGGAAGACACTTGCGAGAGATTGGCACAAGCCACTGATGTACAAGAGTTTTATCTAGGAATGAAAGACAAAGGTGTTAGAGGACAACGACGTTGGAAGCAGAGAAAGACTTGGCGATGACAGAGAGTTCCGACTCGGCCCTTCAAGAGTCGATTCCCCAGCTATTTCAGCGTAAGGTGGAAAAGCTGTCCGATAAGGTTGTGATTCGAGAGAAGGACTTTGGTATTTGGAATGAATACACCTGGTCGGATTGGGGCGAGCAAGCCCAGCTCATCGGACTGGGCCTAAAGTCGCTAGGTCTTCAAAGGGGAGACATTGTCTCAATCGCATCTGAAATTAACAAAGAATGGATGTTTGCTGACTTGGGCGCGATTTGTGTGGGTGCAGTCTGCAATGGTGTATATCCTACCGATGCGCCCAATCAGGTTGAGTATCTCATCAACGACAGCAATACGAAGTTCTACTTCGCGGAAGACGAAGAGCAACTCGACAAGGTGCTACAAATTCGAGACCGAGTTCCCACTGTCGAGAAAGTCATCATTTTCGACATGGAAGGACTGCGAAACCTTGACGATGAACTCTGCATGTCGATTGAGGACCTTTGCCAATTGGGACGCGATTATCGAAACGAGCATCCAGCCGCATGGCAGGAAGAGCTTAATTCTGCTGATATTGAAGATCTCATGATTTTGACTTATACGTCAGGCACCACGGGTCCGCCGAAGGGAGCAATGATCACCCAACGCAACATGAGATTCATGATGAATTGTGTAGAGAGCACTCTTACGATGAACTCTAAGGATCGTCAGCTTGGCTTCCTTCCCTTAGCTCACATTGCGGGACGTATGTTCTATGTCTATTCAGTGATCCAGGCGGAGTCGGAGGTGCATCTCGTGGAGAGTCTGGAAACTGTAAACATTGATATACAGGAGGTCGAGCCTACAGTTCACTTTGCCGTTCCTCGGGTATGGGAAAAACAGTACTCGATGGTCACAATTATGCGAAAAGATGCGACAGCCCTAGGTCGGTGGGCTTACGATCAGGCTATCAGAATAGGATCTCGTCGTGCTACGTTTCTCAAGGAATCGAAGAAGATTCCATTGGGGCTTGCAATTTACTACGCACTCTTCAATTTTGTAGTGTTGCGCAACGTTCGACGAGCCTTGGGGATCGATCAATGTCGCTGGCTCTCGACCGCGGCCGCTCCTATTGCCCCCGACCTCATCGAATGGTATTGGGCTCTAGGAAAACCAATGTACGAACTGTACGGCCAAACAGAGTGTACCGGAGTCGCTACATGTAACGTTGAATCCGCTAATCGAATTGGAAGCGTTGGCAAAGCTGTCGAAGATGTCGAAGTGGCACTCTCTGACGAGAACGAAATACTTATCCGCAGCCCTGGCGTCATTCGGGGATACTGGAACCAACCGGAAAGAACAGCCGACACGATCCGCCAAGGATGGTTGTACACCGGCGATGTGGGCAGAATTGATGAAGACGGATACGTATACATCGTGGATCGAATGAAGGACATCATAATCACAGCCGGTGGCAAAAACATCACCCCAAGCGAGATTGAGAATCAACTGAAATTCTCACCATACATCACAGATGCCGTGGTCGTCGGAGATAGAAGACCGTATCTAACATGTCTCATAATGATTGACCAAGAGAATGTCACACACTTTGCTCAGGACAATAATGTGCCATTCACCAACTACACGAGCCTATGTCATACTACTGAGGTGGAGGACTTGATTGGCAAAGAAGTCGAAAGAGTCAACACGATGTTCGCTCAAGTTGAAACGGTTAAGAAGTTTCGTTTGATCGATCAACTTCTCGATGCGGAAGATGAAGAACTTACTCCAACGCAAAAACTCAAGCGCAAAGTTGTCAATGAGAAGTACGACAGTCTTATAAATGAAATGTACACAGGAGGTTGACGGTATGTCGAAGTTAGCCCATGCAATAGGATCAGCTCTCATAGTGTTCTCGATTTTTGGCTGCTCTCCCCAATCGACTGAGTCTTCAGGTGGTAGGTCGGTTCAAGGTGTCACAGAAGACGAGATTTTGATTGGCTCCCATACCGATCTGACTGGACCGATAGCGTTTTACGGTGGAGATTCGATCAATGGTGCCCGCATGAGGTTCGAAGAAGAGAACGACAAAGGTGGAGTACACGGAAGAAAAATACGTTTTATTGTGGAAGACACGGCATATCAAGTTCCAAACACACTTAGAGCGGTGGACAAGTTGCTCAATCTTGACAAGATATTTGCGATGTATATGGCTTTGGGCACTCCCAACAATCTTGCTGTCATGGACGATTTATTTGACGCAGGCGTGCCCAATCTTTTCCCATTGACGGGGTCTATACAAATGGCCGAACCATACATGAAGTTGATGTTCACGCAGCGAGGCATCTACTACTACGAGATGGTCGCTGCTCTCAAGTACTTCGTTGAAGAGAGAGGTAGAACCACCCCATGTGTGGCGCATGTTGACAACGATTTTGGAAAGGAAACCTTGGATGCAGCAAATGATCGAGCTGAGGAAATGGGATTGAGCATTGCCGCTGTTACCGCTCACAAGAGTACCGAGACAGAATTCACTGCTTCTGTGCTCAGGCTGCGGGATGCAGGGTGTGACTTTGTACTCATGGGCACTGTAGCAACAGATACGATCGGAATTCTCACTATCGCCAAAGAGATTGGTTGGGAAGACGTAGATTTTGTTGGAACGAACGCTGGAGCTGCATCAGCAATAGCGGAACTAGAGAGCCGTGCGGGCGAGGGCTATTTTGCATTTAACCACTCGCTTCGAATATACCCAGACACCAGCACTAATGAGAAAGCTGTGGCTTGGTTTAACAAGTACACGGAGATGTTCGGCCATGAACCAGACGTGACCGGCATGGAAGGGTACCGAGGAGCCGATTTGATTGTAATCGCATTGCAAGCCGTGGGCCGTGACTTAACTGTAGAGAAATTCGTTGAAGCTCTGGAGTCCATTGGAAAGTATGAGGACATCTTTGGATACGAGCTGGAGTTTTCAGCTGAGAATCACAACGGAGTTAAGCATTCAGTGCTAGGTATTGTCGAAAACGGTAGATGGGTTCCATCGGACGAGAGTATTTCGATTAACTAGCTTCAACAGCACTACCAGTATGTCGATGCTCGACCTCGGTCTATTGGTAGATTGGACAAGTTTGCACCTGTGAACGACCAAGAACTACTCGATCGTGTAGAAAACATCAAGGTATGGCAGCAATACGATGTGCGAGCCCCTCACAAACCCTTATTGCTCCTATATGCGTTGGGACGTGTACAAAGTGGAATGGATCGTTTGGTTGCTTATTCTGAGGTCGAACCCATGCTTCAAGACTTGCTGGAGCAATTTGGTCCTCCGCGCAAGAGCTACCATCCGGATCAGCCGTTTAAACGCTTGCCGCGAGACAAATTGTGGGAGCTCGAGTATCCGATGGAACTTGTGGGTAGGCCTTCTGACAGTCTCAAACCTGCGGAAATGCGTAATCTCGAAGTATCAGGTGGATTTCCTCGGGAAATCCACGACTATCTTGCGACTCGAACCGAATTAGTCCATACGCTTGCCACAAAGCTCCTAAGTGAGAATTTCCCGGTCACCTATCACGACGAAATTCGTCGGATTTTAGGATTGGACGCGAGAAAAGAGGTCAGTACGACTAAGAAGCACGCAAGAGATCCATTGTTCAGAGAAAACGTACTGCGTGCCTATGGACGTGAGTGTTGTGTTTGCGGATCCAATCTCCGACTCGACAACGCACTATTCGATTTGGAAGCTGCTCACATCATGTGGCACTCACATGGAGGTCCTGATCAGATACAAAATGGACTTGCTTTGTGCGGTTTCCATCACAAGGCATTTGATCGAGGAGCGTGGGGATTGAGTGATTCTGACTATGCCATTCAGGTTTCTTCCGAGCTCAACGGAAGTAGCCGAGCAATGGATCTTCTCTTGAATTTCGAAGGCGAGAATCTTCAGCTACCCAGAAAATCGTCTCACTATCCTAATACTGAATTTGTGCGTTGGCACCGAAAAGAAGTGTTCCGGAATGAAGTGTCCTAAGGAACTCGTAGCCGTTACTAACTAAGACTTAGGATTTCTACGCGGTTCAAGACCCGCTGCGATGTAGGCTGCATCAATCACTTCCATCTGCTTAATTGCGTCTTCCGCATCGGTGGGCAACTTTGTTCCGTTCTTAACGGCGTCTACAAAGGCTTCCAACTGAAAGGAATATGTTGGTCGGCGCGTTAGCTCCTCATCGCGAATTCTCTCGCCGTCAATAGTCAGCTCGATTTTGTTTCCATGTTGAGGTACAAGGGGATTTTGTACCCGAAGCGATCCGTTATCTCCTGTTAACAAGAGGTATGCACTAAATCCTGGATCACACATCGAACCAATTGTTCGCGCTTTTACTTCATTGCTAAACGACATGCTCACTTCGAGCTTTAAATCTACCTGCGGATTTCCTGTCACCGCTTCAGCGGCAAGTACTTTGGGTTCTTCACGCATGATGTGTCGAACCCAAGAAATCGGATAGCAGCCCATGTCCATTGTGGCTCCCCCACCTGTCTCATAGTGCATGCGAATGTTCTCTGGATTGGGCGTGCCGACCGTAAATTCTGCGTGTACAGACGAAATCTTTCCGAGTACATTGGAATCGACAATTTCAAGTGCTGCATCGAATACCGGGTGATAGCGGTAATGGAAAGCCTCAATGAGCACGAGTCCAGTTTCTTGTGCGACCTTTGCCATTTCTCGGGCTTCGTCTGCGTTCATCGAAAAAGACTTTTCGCACAGGACGTGCTTTCCAGCGCGAAGCGCTTTGATTGAGTATTCGTGGTGAAGGTGAATCGGCAATGGGTTGTAGATGATGTCTAAAGTTGGATCTGCAATTACATCGTCATAAGTGTCATACACATTTGGTATGTCAAAGCGTTGCGCGAATGCGGTTGCACGAGAATTTTCGCGTGCGGCAACGGCAGATACTTCAACATCGTTGTTCTCACTAGCAGGTGCCATTAGCGCCGCAGGCGTTATTCCCGCGGCTCCTAGAGTGCCGATTCTTAATATTTCTGACATTTTGTGATTCCTGTTGGGTTTTAGCTCTTGCGGCTCTTACGTGCTATTCAATTGAAGCAATACACTGAAACTTGCCTGCGGGGAAATTGCAACAGACGAGGTGGTTCCCCGAGGATTTTGAAAGTATAGTTAGAACAAGCCAGCAAGATCTCTCCGGTAAAGGTTTGGATCACTTCACGTATGCGTGATAAAGTCGCGTGCGTTTCAAATAATTAGGAGTGGATTCGAGATTTATCCATTACATTCATTGTCGTAGGTAGTCCAGTGGATCTGTTCTGACCTGAAATCGCCAAAATTTCAATTGGACTCTTTCGTCCAGCGAATAGCGTCGGCGTACACTACCGCCCCATCAGTTCTGTTCGACACTTGTACTTCTACATAGGAAGCATCCATCGGATAGGTCCCCAAACGATTCCACCCAAGAATTCCTTCTGAAGCATCGAATTCAAACTCCACAATCTCATCTGATTTCACAATCCGAATATCGTAGACTCCCTGCTTGTACATGGTTCTAGGAAGGCGACTGGAGGTTATCCAATTCTGGAATCCTCGATTGAGCAAACGAACGACTTGCGGATTCACGGGCATGTGGAAGTCAAGCTGCCATTTTCCAGCTTCTGTAAGCGAACTCCCGAACGAAGCACGAATCTCGCCAAATGCCGGTACTCCTATCGCTGCAGTGCGACGGTATTTTCCAAATGCTCCTTCCAGCTTAACTCTGGACCAAATTGGAGGAAGGGGATCGTTTTCGATGTATCTCGGCAGACCAATATCGTCGGTGGTTCCTTGACGTTGCCGAATACTTGAGAAGAAGTCAAGAATCGCGCTATCTTCGCGATTCTTGCTTGCGTGTAACGTGAAATGATCGTCCAAGTCATCCACGACAATGCTAGTGAGCGATTCCCATTCGTCATTCACGATTTCAATCTCGGTCTTGATCTGATCCACTTGGCCCGATTCGACGATCGAAGGCAGCAAGACCGTGAGGCTTCCTTGATTCAATGAAAGAAAAGTATTTATACGTACGGCAGACGGAAGAAATGAGCTTGCTAAACGGATGCGATATGTAGTTTTTGCAGGAATGAAGTAGGTCTTGGGTGGTGAATTATTGGTGAAAAAGTGAATTCCCGACTCTCCCCGTGCCAAGTTCAGGGAGACTGCACCCGAGATGTTCTCATCATTCCTCACCAAGATGGATGTCTCAAAGTATCCGGATCTTTGCTGGGCTGAAACTCGACTAACTGATTCAGCTCTGACTAGAAAACCTGGAAGTTCAGGCTTCGTGACCCAATCGACTAGATGGGCGAGTTCCGAGACACCTAGGTCCTTAGAGATTTGTTCAATTTCTTGTAGGCTGTAGCTGCCACACTGAAACTGAGTTCGCATCTTACCCAAAAAATCAGTGATTGCAGATCGACCTAGGCTGTGATAAAGCATGCCGGCTATTCCAGTACATTTCATCCTCAAGATCTTTGAGGCAGCTTCGGGATTCTTTTTGAAGTCAAGTGATGCTAGAGACGTTTGAAGGTCTTGCCAACTATCAGGACTGTCTTCGAATATTTGGGTTGCCAAATCCGAATACTCATCTATCAGGCGATAGCGAGAAGGAACTAGCAATTGCTTTTGGACGAATCCTTGAACCTTGCTGTTTCTAACGTTGTAAGCTGAAAAGCTCGGTGCTGGTGCTTGGTGGGCAATGTACCGTTCCACCGTAAGCGATTGAAAAGCGAGTTCATTAACGATGCACTCGATTGCATTTGCTCCTAGTCCCGTTGCCTTCGTCCAGTTTTGAATCAAATTGCGAGCTCCTTCGCGAAAGATGTCGCCTCCAAATTGATCATGGGAGAAAAACGAACCCAAACTTCCAACTACTATTGGAGGGCGTTGTGTTTCGTCAATGTGGAGCAAGCTCCTGTCTAGATACTGGCGCATCTTGACAGTAGGAAGCGACAATTCTCGCATCATTACTATTCCTGGAGCGGAAAGCACGCTGCCCATCTCCCATCCTCCCCCATAGGTACGAAGACTGGTCGGAATCTCGACTAGTGTTAATTCTGTCAAAGGATATGGAAGCCCATTTGCTTCCAACTCTCTGAATAGCTTCTCTAGTGAGTTTTCGATCTCCGAAACGTACTCTGACAAGAAATCAAGCTTGTGTTCATGCTTCTTGTGGAGCAACAGTTCCATGTTGACACCTTCGACATCAAGCCCCCGCCTGGCAAATTCAGCAGCGATCAAAACGACTTCGGTTAACGGAATTTCAGAAGAGACTTTGTAGTGACGGAAGTCACGATCTGAGTTCACAATTGATTTGTGAGGTGCCGCAATACTCCATGAGTTCGGAACGGTTACCGATAGATCAATATTGAAGAAATCCTTCGGTTGACGCTCGGTTAAGTCTTCGTGAACGGCAACACCAAGAGAAGGCAACCACTTTGTTGAGGGCATTAGAGCTACGTATTTTCGATGAAATAGTGAACTTTGATGCCCCAAACCGCGGGTAAGAGTAGAGCCGACATTCCAGTCATGCTGAAAACTGATTGCCTGATCTAAATAGGCAAAACGAGCATCCGGAATTCCTTCTGCTTTTAGACAAATTAGGAGCACATCCGGTGTGTCCTCCGTCAGTTGCTTCTTCACTGCGAGAAGGCCGCGTTCAAATTCAAAGGCTGTCTCTCGACCATCCACAGAGAGCGCTTTAATTTGCATTCCAGGATTGAATGAGAAAAGTATCTCATCGCTAATATCCGACTCTGGCAATTGCAACTGCATCGTGATGTCCAAGAACAGCCGCTTACCAGGGTCAATGACAACTTGACCCTCAATCTTCAGAAGATCGCCAGGAAAAATCGAGTTGTTTACCTTGTGTGCATCGGCCCAGTTCCGATGTTGTTGCTGGTTGAGTGATTCAAGAACTATCGGATAACAAACAACGGAAACTCCTACAACTGCAGCAAGAAAACAACAGTTTGCATATACGCTCGATATTTTTCTCCGAGAACGTTTCAATAGGCAGCCCGCAGCGAACACAAAAACATTAGCCAGAATAGCCAGTCCAATTCGATGCGATACGACTGCAAGAGTTGGGATCTCCATTAATATGGTAGATGGAAGGGAAAATGAATACACTCCAATGCCGCCCAAATATGTGGCAAAAGCAATGGGTACTTTATCAAGTAGAGTGAAAGCTGTTACTACAAGAATAGTAACAAGACTCACAATAATTACTCGAGATCTGAATACAACGCTAAGTAAGGTATTGATACCCAACCAAAACAATATGATAGGTATAAAATCAAAAAGTGTCAGTTTGATGAAGTACAGAAAACTAAAGCTTCCCATCCATGAAGTCAATTGACTGCTTTCTAAACAATATCCCACTAAACCAGTAAGTCCAAAACACCAGAAAAATAAGATTAGTATTACAGAAACAATTCCTAGCGCTTGGCCGAGTAGTAGTTGAAAGTTTGATATTGGTTGTGATTCCATTACCTCCAGAATACGATTTCTAACCATGACTATGCGAGTGCCAGACATGAAAATAGACGAAATAACAATTGATAAAGCTAAGAACGATTGAACTAGAATCGAAAGAATCACATATTCCGTATTGATAAATCCACCGACGAAAGATAGCTGCGATTCAATTGAGTATTTATAGGATAGATTAGGGTAGCTGAATAAAGTGATACCGGACACTAAAAGCATAGTTAACCACAAGACACTAGACCTAGTAAGGCTTTTCAATTCAACTTTTGCAATTGCAATCGTGACTTTAAAATAGTCTAAGCACAGTTTGTATCGACAACATACAAGACTCTTAATCCAACCATTATTACTAGTTGGTTTATGTTGGCTAGGGGAGTATAATGTCATAGCGACGGTTGAACTTGATATAAGCTAATAGATTTAAGAACAATCTTTGATGTAGGATTTGTTAGAGAGATGCGATGCTTTCAAGATCTTGTCAACTGTTCTTCAGTTGCCTAGGTAAAGATTTTTGCACACTCAATTCTTAGTTGAGTTTTCTTCGCTCTCGCCTATCTACTTTCGAATTCTACAAGAGACCGGCATCAAAGCGCGAAATGCCTTCGTGCGGCGGTGTAATGCCTTTTGAGATTGTCATGCATCATCGACTCGGCATGCACAATGTACGAATTGGTGTTGAGACTGCCATTGGACAGTCTCGGTCTTCCAGATGGCGACACAGTCGCATGCCACTGAGTTGCCGTAACGAATGACTGCATTCCAGTTGTGGAGCTAAAACTATGGTTTCTCTGAATCGTAGGAAAGAGCAAAGTCTTCAATCGACGAATCGAGCGTAACTTCTCTTCTGAGAAAACCCAGTTTCTTAATGTACAGCCGTAATTCATAAGTGTCGGGTAGCAATTGGTCAATCACAAAGTCTCCAGTATGTCCTACCTGAACACTTTTAAGACTAGCTCCATCTGATTTTCGTGCTATAGTGATGAATGCATCAACTGAGCGATCTGCAGGATGCACGGTACCCGCTATGTAAAGTGAGCCTTGAGGTACTGGTTCTAGAATGACATAATGATCCTCTATGGATGGCCCTACACGTAAAGCTTCTAAATAGTGGACATACCCCTCAACGGATACCGAAAGGCTGTAATTTCCGTCCTCCAATCCACTGAATCGAAACCGTCCCTGTTCATTTGCATCAACCTGCTTAGAAATACTCCCGCTATGCGCAGATAGGAAAACAATTGCCCCCTTTGCTTGTGCGACTGGGAGAACGATTCCAGAGACAAAATGTGATCCGGCAATGCGGGGAATGTCTCGTCGAGTATCCCCTTGTACTACAACGTCAAGTTGTGGTCCCAATTGCTGATCAAAGTCAACAGAACGACTTGAGCTTCGTTGGTGAACTGCAACGGAATAATTTCCGTCCTCCAATCCGTGAATTTCGTAAGTGCCGTCATCATAGACTTCGGACCAACCCGTGGTCGAGGCTTCTTTTCTTGGCTGGGCAATGACACGAAATTCCTGACCGACTCGATCACCAATCTCCACAGATCCATACAGGCGTGAATCACCACGAAAAATGAGTGCAACGTGTGCCTCTCCGTCCACACCATGGATTTCAAAGCTCTGTTCAATATAGCGATTCAAGGTGGAAATTGCCGAGACTGTGTACTCTCCAGGTGGCACCCCTTCGACCAAGAAGTCTCCATTGCTCCAATAAGACCCAAATCGAGTGTGATGTCGTGTGCTATCGTAAACTTGGAGTCCGACCTCTTCTCCCACACGCAACCCTTCAATAAATCCGGTCAACCTCCCCCTTCGATCTACTATGAGAATTATTTCTGCCGTTTCATTCTCTCTTAGGTGAAGACGCACTGTGTTCGTTTTGCCGAATTTAGTGTTGGCGTAGACTTCGAGCGAACCTGGACTAACCCCTCGGTCAAATGATCCATCCTCGTTATTTCCTCGACCTGCGCCACCTTTCCCGGGATAATTGAATTGAACCATTCCCTTAACAGGTTCGCCAGAATTCGTTTGAACCACTCCTCGAACTCGCGTTTTCCTTGGCTGCCAGCTGTCAAGAGGAATGTCAAGTGTTTCTACCTCTCTCTTTACCAAGATTTTCAATGCAACATATCCCTTTGCACTGACCTGCAGTTCTGCTTCGTGGTATGGCAAGGGCCCTATTTCAAAAGTACCGTCTTGGTTCGACTTTGACGCAACTACATCTTCAAAATACCTAATCCTGAGTCCCTCTGAACCGAACAACACCTCGCCTGGGTCTATGAATTGAAAGAGTTCAGCACCGGCGATTGGCTGGTCGTTTGCGGCATCGTAAATTCTTCCGGTTAGAGTCTTTCCGGTTTTGAGCTCAACCGTTCCCAAGTCATAGTCAATCCCTGAGAACAGTCTTACGTCTGTCCAGTGAGGCACGTATCCCGGTGCTTCCACAGCGAAACTATGTGAGTTCGTATCCACTAGTGCCGAAATTTGACCATTGGTGTCCTCGTGAGGAAACCTCACTCCTGAATGTTCTCGTCGTGCATGCAGCAGGAACTCTTTCAAAGGGTCGCCAGTCCTTGCATCCACCACGGTACCGATTACTTTCGTCATGTCTGAAAGTCGAAAAAGTATGTCGTGTTTGCCGGAGACAAACTGATATGTTCTCGTCGATCCTTTTGAATGATGCTTTGCGGAAAGTCTGGCAGTTGTTCCTCGCCAGAAAGGCCCAAGCAAAAAAGTGCCGTCTTCGTTGGTCATTGTTTCAATCCATCCACTTTGTGGATAGACATCACCATTTACCAGTGCGTCAGTTACCAAGTCTCCTTGGTGATCAACCACCTTTCCAGAAACGAAGAATAGGTCTGCAAGTACTAGGTCCTTTTTGGCTCTACGTGATCGAATCTGCAGATCAAATGTCTGTGGTTTCAAATCGGGACGAGCTACAACATCAACCTTGCATTCTCCGATCGTCAATCCAGAGATCGAAAACCTCCCTTCGGAGTCGGTCTTCCAATTCGGTTTTGCTTGCTCAGGAATAGCAATAGAAGGTAGAACACCACATGTGAAAGACAGGACGGCATCAGGAATTGGAATCTCGTCCTCCGACAATACGGTACCTACCAAGGATTTGCCAGACGATAGATCAAATACGACCCCGCTTTCTTGGTGTGGCAATGAGATTTTCTTTACGAGCGGCACCGAGTTCTTGTGAATTACGAGAAGCTCTATCTCTTCAAGTTCAGGAACCCTCAATCGAAATTGGTTCGTTTCAACGGATGTCCAGCTCATGGGTACCGACGTCCTGGACAAGGGACTTTCAAAGACTCCAACCCATACCTCGGCCGAATTCTCGTCAGAATTCTCAAATCGAACTTCAATAAAGCTGGACTCGACACTCTGAACTTGGAGAGCAAGCAGAACAAAAACTGTTAAGAGAATCGCGTGAAAAGGACTCACTGCGAGACAAGTCGGATCGATTTGCTGAGACGTAGAATGGATTCTCATACCAATTGTGATTATCGATTCAATTCAAGTGGATTTGTGCTGCAATCTCTAGGACAGGTTGTTGTGGTTCAAAAATTCATCAACCTATCTATTTGACCGAGAATGCACTCTTTGATTCGATTCTCTCGCCGAGTTTGCGCGATGACTCCAACTCATATTTAGGGAGGAGAATATAGACTATTGGTTAGATTCAAGAAATGATTTGACGCGGAGGTGCAGATACTCATGATCGAAGAGAAAACCGTAAAGCCAATGTCCGGTTGGATCGCCTTACCCTGCCTGTTCCTGATGATTGCATTGGCGATTCTTCTCATTCTCTCACTGAATATCGTCTACATCGTATTGGGTGTAGTCTGGCTCTTTTTGTTGTTGTTCGTACTGCCTTTTGGATTCTTGCCAGTCCAGCCCAACGATACTCGAGTGTTGCTTCTCTTTGGGGATTATGTGGGTTCGGTGCGAACATCGGGTTTCTATTGGGTAAATCCCTTTTACACCAAGGAACTCATAAGCCTTAGAGTGCGAAATTTTCAGACGGGCGAAGGAGTGATCGCCAAGGTCAATGATCGAGATGGCAATCCTATAGAGATATCCGCCGTAGTTGCTTGGAAGGTAGTCGATACGGCAAAGGCTAGTTTTGAAGTCTTAGACTTCGAGGATTTTGTTGAAGTGCAGAGCGATGCCGCCCTGCGCAATCTTGCTTCCCGACACCCCTACGATTCTCCGGATGATTCAGAGGTTTCCTTGCGGCGCAGCACTTCTGAAATTTCAAGTCAGTTGTGTGAAGACATTCAAGAACGACTTGAGAAAGCGGGTGTGGTGGTGGATGAAGCTAGGATCAGCCACTTGGCTTATGCACAGGAGATTGCGGCTGCCATGCTACAACGCCAACAAGCACAAGCCGTTGTGGATGCGCGTGCAAGAATTGTCGAAGGTGCGGTCGGAATGGTCAAGAGCGCATTGGACTCTCTCGCTGCGGACGACATGGTGGAGTTGACGGAAGAACGAAAAGCCTCGATGGTTGCCAACTTGCTTGTTGTATTGTGCTCACACAATAGTCCACAACCTGTAGTAAATACCGGGTCGCAGGGAACCTAAGTGAATCTTGTGCATATCGACGAGTTCCAACGACTCCCAGACTGGGCTAGGGCCGGTGAGTAGTGCGATCAACACAAAGATGCCAACGCAACTGAATAGTTTTGAATACATAAAGTCGCGTGAATCAGTCCAGGATGCTGTTTCTTTGATTCGGAGCCATGGTTTCGTGGTACTTGAAGACGCGTTGCCAAAGAAACCCTTAGTGGAAATCCGTCGTCGGATGGATCTGGATACCAAGGAATTGCAGGACTATTGCTCATCAATTGGTGGAAATCCTCGTGAGAAAGGTCACTTGCAACAAGGACCGCCCCCGCTTCGTGATTTCGTATTCCGAGACATCGTGATGAACTCTTTCGTTGTCGATGTATGTGTAGAACTACTTGGCAAGAATCCTACGCTCACGTTTTACAACGGAAACACAAACTGTCCCCGTAGTACTACTCAGCACGTTCACATGGATAGTGCTCATCGAACAAAAGAGCCGGAGCCTGTCGAACCCACATTTTCAGTAGTGGTCAATATTCCTCCCGGCCCGATGAATGCTTCAAATGGTGCAATACAACTTTGGCCCGGCACTCACCTTGAAAGGAGCGATGACGGAGGTCGAGCCATTACGGACGAACAATTGACACGACGAATGAAGATTCATCCTCCAATTCAACCGATTACCAAAGCAGGCGATGTGCTGATTCGTGACATCCGCCTGTGGCACCGAGGTGTGCCCAACCGATCTAAGCGACCTCGACACATGATTGCTTTAGTCCTAGTTGATGAGACCTCCGAAGTACGCGGGCGACTCCGATTTCAGAAAGGTTGTGAATCCGAGCTCGAGGGAACCCCAGTAAATCCCAACGCAGATTATGTTGACGAGCCGATTGATTACCTAATTGCTCCTACTCGTCGTTTGTACGAGTATCGGCGTACAAACCGCAGGTTACGTGCAAAAATCGATCCTAATTGAGATGTCTTTAAGTTTGAATTTCAACACTTAATCTCTCCGGAACTGGTTCGACTCCCCAGCCTGGAGTGTCAGGAACATTTAGATAGCCATCTATGTACCTCGGTTCCGCTGTGTATACGAGCTTGTCGTCTGGTACGCGATCTATGTCGGTTTCCATGATTTTGAAGTTCGGCACGACCATGCTGAAGTGTCCAGCCATGAGAGTTGCCAAATGTCCGTAGTAATTGTGGGGAGCCACATTAACTTGAAACGCATCGGCGGCAGCTGCAATCTTTAGGGATTGCCACGTTCCTATCCACGGCAAATCGATGATCGCGACATCAAGTGCTTCTTGCTGGAAGTATGGTAGATACTCGACAAGTCCTGTTAGAGACTCGCAACCACTTACCGTAAACGGGCTTTGGTTTCGAACTGTTGCTAGAGCGGACGCACTTTGTGTATCAATTTCAACCCAGAAGATGTCCAGGTCGCTAAGTTTGCGCAAAATCGACAGATATCCCTCAGTTCGACAGTTGTAATTGAGATCGAGCAGTATGTCGATGTCGGGACCGGTTCCTTCTCGAAGCGCGGACAAATACTCATGCAATCCATTCAGAACTTCTCTACTTGGTGTTCTTCCATGTTCGCCGGGTGGAAATCCGAATCCAGGTGACCAGCCGACCATTCCCTGAGGCGTTGCTCGAAATATGTTGGTTTTTAGTGCGCTGAATCCGCTTTGGCGTACTTCTCGACCCAAAGCAACCACATCGTCTAGATTGCGTATCCCGGGCGGAAAGTACTCGGCACGGGAAATTCGCCAAGTTCCACAGTGCGACCAATAGACTCGTACCCTGTCGCGTACGGCACCTCCTAGAAGTTCGTAGCATGGGATGTCGAGAAGTTTGGCCTTTGCATCCAAGAGAGCATTCTCAATCGCACCGTTGGCTCTAGGAAGGACGCCTGTGGGAGATTGGCGGGTTGCTGCGGCCATTCGAGCGTAGATGCCTTCGTGCTGCATGACATCTTGTCCGATGACCCGACGTTTCGCACTATTGATGGCGATGGTGACGCCAGTCGGGGCCAAACTTTCGTCGTATTCGCTCCAACCAATGATTCCATTCTCAAGTGTTAGTTTCACGAAGTGGTAGCTCTTCCAACCTGACTGGGCATGGAAGGTTTCTAGGTCGGCAATTTTCATTTTTGGAGCCTTTGTGACAAAACTACTTGAAGCCCCTCTGGCAACTGCTACTTGCTCGATTCAAGTGCTGCAACAATCAGAGCGCGAGTCTGGCTTGTCATGTTACTGAGGATCGTAGAGTCGAAGTTGGAGATTCTGGGTACGTGTAAGTGCCCCAGGGGAATTTGTGCTCCCAGATCTCTATGAAGCAATCGTGATCTATAGGAAATCTCGTTGGAGAGGAATCCTCCTCCGGATCCGTCGAACGCCGTCTTGTCAGCAAGTTCGTCTAAAGAGTCGGCGTGTAGCTCGCCCGTCTCCAAAGTGGTTACACAACGGTTATCCACAACACTCCAATCGCCTTTAACTTCAGTCATCGAAAGAGCCGGAAGTGTGAACTCAAGAAACTCCGGTCCGTCCGTACTGGGAGCAGGTTTGCCGTTGACTAAACCAATTCTGTTTTTGTTGTCAGGTGCTTTGGACGATCTTCGCCTTCCTGGAAATCGTTCTAGATCAAAACGGTTTCTTCCCATGCTTATGGTTAGGACAAGTCGATTGGAGGTACAAAATATCGGTTCAAAAGTTTCCTCGACAATTCCAGCATCAAAATCGTCATACCTCACCGGAAAGATCAAAACTACAAGTGGGTGACCAAGAATAGTTTCGTGAGCAAGAGTAAGGGCGACGACAGCGGAAGGATTTGATTGCGCAAGATTGTTGTCGAGATTAAACGGATCGAAGCAACTCAAGACAATTGGATCTTTATCTGGTTTCAATGAGTTCGACGTGCGCGCCGGCAGATTCCTACTCTCGCTCTCAAACAACTTGCACGCTTTGAAAATCCGTTCCCTTCTGGAACTCCCTCGATTAGACAGTGCATGCCGAATCGTAATCAACCCCATGAGGCGAGTCCAATAGAGCGGTCGATCATCTACTACTGAGGCTCCTGAGCTTGAAGGTGTGAGTGTCCGATCGAGTAGCTGACAGCCTATGTATCGAACTGTTTGAAGCGCAGTAGTAGGGGAGGAATGGAGCGATTTGTACAGATCGCTGAGAAGGTTATCGTGCTGAGTCGCAATATCGGGGATTGCTTGTCTTGCTTGAAAGAGCCTCGCTTCTTCCGAGTCCAGAGTTGACCTGGCAGAGCACAGGATCTCATCGAGGCTCGTTGAAGCATCGGAAGCGCTCAAGGTCAAACCGACATTTTCTCAGTGCGCTAAGGCTCTATGCGCTCTCGATTATTGAGCCAAGACTCGATTCGATTCCAGGCCTCTTCGAGTTCACTGATTGGTTTAGCCAATCCCACGCGAACAAAATTGCGAGTTCCTTCTCCACATGCGGACCCAGGAAAAACGGAAACTCCTGCCTCATCGAGCAGTCGTCGAGCAAACTGGTCCCCGTCCTCGTGGACGTTGACCATAACGAACATGCCGCCTGCAGGGCGTTCTGCGCTCAAACCCTCAACAGCCTGTACCCGATCCAAGGTGTAGTCCCGGCGTAGCTTATATTGTTCCACCATTTTTTGTACACGCTCTGTATTGTGTTTAAGTGCATAGGTCGCGCCATCCTGAATAAAAGGACTTCCGCAAAAAAAAGCTCCCAAAGCGTAGTCTGCCAGGCGTTCACTAAACTCGGGACTGCTCACCGTCCAACCGACTCGCCATCCGCTCATCGCATGAGACTTTGACAGGCTATCTACCACAACTACATTCTCTAGATTTTCGACAACATTTAAGACTGATACGTGCTTTTGTTCAAAACAGAGAAGCGAATAGACTTCGTCGGAAATCAACCAAAGATTTCGAATCCTGCACTCGTCCGCTAGTCGTTTCAAATCGTAGGCGGGAGTGACATTACCCATGGGATTAGACGGAGTGTTAATGATCATACCCACCGTGCGCTGGTCCACAGCATTGATTAATGCGTCGACATCAACTGTAAAGCCCGGAGGATCCATGGGTACGGTCTTCAGATCTACACCAATCGTTGCGCACGTGGGCTCGTAGCCAATGTATTTGGGTTCGGCCGTGACTACATTGTCGCCTGGGTTTGCAATACAGCTAAGAGTTGCGTGAATTGCTCCTGTAGCACCGTGAAAAACCGTAAATTGATTGGGATGGCGTGTGTAGCCGGATGTGCGGGTTTCCAGTCTTGCGAGTTCATTCTTAAGTCGCGTCTCGCCTGCCGGAGAAGTGTAGTGAGTTCGGTGTCGTTTGATTGCCTCAATGAGACCCACGTTTATATAGTCGGGCGTGTTGAAGTCAGGGTCCCCAATTGACAGTGGAATGATAGATTTGCCTTCCGCTATTCGTTGCATAGCATCGGTATGGACTTTCCAGGCCGAGTTATCTGCAGCGGCTAATCGGTGAGCGGCTAGACTGATAGGTAGCTGTTCGAAGTGGGGACTTGGGTCAACCAGTTTTGTTGAAGGTGAATCTAGATAAGTTTTCGTCAATTGCGGTTCGGATAATCCTGACAGTTCGTCTTTCAATTCTCGCTCATTTTCTCAATTTACTCGGCTGATTTGACTGTTCAGAACGAAATAAGTTTGGATCAATCATCAACTAGGTGGCAGCTAATACTGAACGAGGTTCGCCTTGGGTGTTGCTGATTTCCCATCCGAACGGTAAGAGAGTTTTGTCGGGCAAATTTTGAGATTGCTTGCAGAATTCTGCGAGCTTGGTGAGTTGATCGAATCCAATTAGTTTGTACATCCCATGACATTGAGGTCTTCAGGTCTTACGAGCCCTAATGGGTTTAGGATTTCAAGGTACAAGTCGCATTTGGTGGCCGATTGATTGAATCCTTGATCCACGATCAATTCTTCTCTTATTGATTCCCAAGTAATAATCTGATCGATCATCCTAATGCCTCGGTCCGAGGGAGTATCAAGTACCAAGCTCGTTTTTCCAGAGTTCTTCCAGTTGAGCCATGCTGGGAGCTGGGAATTCCTGCCTTTTCCAGGATCTCCGGTATAGGCAAAGTTTGCCCAATAGGACATCATCTGATCAGAGAGTGTTTCCTGATTTGTATCTTTTGGATATATATTGGAATTCGCTACAAAGTCTTCGTGTCCAAACACAAATGCAATCTCCAATCCGTGTGCTGCGCCTAGTGCGATGCTCAGGTCGTAGAACATGATTGTGGGCTCTTCGTCCCAATCGAATCTGTACGCAAACACGTTCCTGTTTCCAGCGTTGGTCATTTGCTCGGCAATGGAGTCGACACCTCGAGCTTTCCATGCCAATCCACCGTAATAGACCCGTTTGAGATAGTCGTTTTTGTTTTTGAGTGAGTTGAATATCCAGAAATTGGTTCGAACAAACTCCGGATTCTGAACCATAAAGAGAGCCGGTTCGTCGCGATTCGAGCCGATTATCGCGGGAATTTCATTAGGAAGTTTTGATGCATTCCATGAATCTTCGGGTAGAACGACTCCATCACGAAAGTAGGCAGCCATGTTCACCATTCCAAAAGCACCTGGTTCGAATGCGAACAACAGTTCAGCTGCCTTTTTCCTGCGCAGAACTTGAGCAAACTCAACTGGGTCTAGGGACTGCTGAAGTTCCGCAGCTTGGTCGCGGTTAGCGGCGATTCCATCTTTGATGAACCATCGAGAAACTAGCTCCATCGAACTGTTGGAATGACCACCATCCGATGTAAAGTTGATTGCCGAATCGAGGCTGGTTGACCTCAAGCTTCCACTCTGAACAATCGCTTTATGAAACAGTCCTTCGGCCAGAGGTGAAGCCATAAGGGCAAGTACGCTCGTGCCTCCCGCCGATTCTCCAAAAATCGTCACATTGTTGGGATCTCCACCGAACTCATCGATATTGTCTCGAGTCCATTCCAGACTTCGAATAATGTCCAACAAACCAAAATTTCCAGAGTCGACATCGGTATTTTGAAAGAGCTTGGGATGGTGAAACCATCCCAACACGCCCAACCGATAGTTGATGGTCACTACAACCACTTTTTGATGTACAGCAAGTATCGATCCGTTGTATAGACTGCCGGAACCGATGCTGTTGCCGCCTCCGTGTATCCAAAGCATGACAGGTAGACCGACAGCATTGGGAGGAGACCAAACATTCAAGTAAAGGCAATCTTCGTTTCCAACTATTGAATCTGGCGAGACACTCTCTCCGGCCGAGAGTGATGAAGCGTATTGAACACACTGAGAACTGGGACTGAGTGCTTCGATTCTGTCGCTTGATCGATCCGGAGGTTGTGGTGCACGCCACCGCAGATCGCCAACTGGCGGTTCGGCATACGGAATACCCAACCAAGCTCGTGCGCTGGTTGGTGAGTCTATAAACCCGACGACTTCTCCGGCTTCAGTCCCTCGCAACGTCGTCAGATCCGGTTCCGAAGCAATTTCCTCGATATTGTCTTCAGGAAGTACGAAAAAGAGAAGTATCGCGACAACAAGCACAGAGACAATGATCAAGCCCCAAGCAATTTTTGAGATCATGAATCGGGATCGCGTGTGTTGAGAGGAGAGGTTTGCCTCAAATGATTGTATTGTTCGATGCTCGAATTTGGAGCGTGAGTCTAGTGCTCCAACTGGCCAACCGGGATTGGACCAGGCTCGGTCAGTGCTCAGATCGAATCCGAAGCCGGTGTGTCTTTCAGTTCGACACTCGACTCCAGTGCATTCTGTCGGATTGACTAGAATTCCTCGTCTTGAGAGTCCGGCCAAACATAGGAAATCGCGAAGACAATGGACTTTTTGGCCTAGAGTTGTTCAGATAAGGTGCTTACTCAGAAGATTCAGGTCGGCCCGATCTTCAAAGTTTGTTCAAGTTCCTATCAAGCACTGAAACCCACAAAACGAAGCTTCCCAATTTAACGCAATGGCTGAACGAAAACAGAGAGCTTTTTCAGGCATTCAACCATCAGGAAAGCTCCACATCGGAAATTACACTGGTGCCCTCAAGCAATGGATTGAAACGCAGCACTCAGTGGATGGCATTTATTGCGTAGTGGACCTGCATGCCTTGACTTCGACGGAAAAAACCTCGGAAAAAACTGTGGTCGACCAGTCGAGAGAAGTAGCTGCTTTGTACCTAGCATGTGGACTAGATTCCAATGCTTCAATAGTCTTTCTACAATCCGAAGTCTGGACTCATCCGTACCTGTCGTGGGTGTTGGAAACGCAAGTGCCTCTAGGTTGGCTCTCAAGGATGACCCAGTTCAAAACGAAGTCAAGCGAAAGAGACTCGATACCGACAGGATTGCTAACGTATCCGTTATTGCAGGCTTCAGACATTCTGCTGTACGATGCCGACATTGTTCCTGTGGGAGACGATCAAAAGCAACACATTGAACTGGCTCGAGATATAGCACAACGTTTCAATTCGGCTTACGGAGAAATATTTACACTTCCACAACCCAAGATTGGAATGGATGGGAGTCGAATTATGGCGTTGGACGCACCAACTGAGAAAATGAGCAAGAGCCGTGCTCTACTCAGCCACGGTCACGGCATAGGAATCGTGGACGAACCAGATGCCATTGCACATACGATCAGAAGAGCTGTAACAGATAGTGGGTCTTCTGTGAGTGTAGAAAGTGCAGGACCCGGAATCCGCAATCTGCTAAATATCTACAAGGCCTTCTCGGGAGAAACTGACAACGAACTAACAACACGCTTCGATGGAAAAGGCTATGGCACGTTGAAGAGTGACTTGACCGATCTACTGGTAGAAAAACTCGCTCCAATCCGCGAAGAATATCACCGAGTTCTCGCAGAAGGATCATTCCTTGATGAAGTGCTCAGCAAAGGTAAGGAACGCGCCTTGCAGATTTCATCCGAAAAAGTAGCACTTGTGATGGAATCCCTTGACATTAGTAGATAGAGCAGAAAGCCGCGGACATCTATATCGAAACACATTTCAGAGCACCTTAAGGGGATAATTATTGCGAGAGCTTGCACAAAGAAACAGTAGCACCGACTTAGTCCGTCATGATTCGACTCGGTGCTATTGAATCAAGGTGTTTGGTTCAGTGTGCACGTCGCCACAGAAGATGTTTTCAAGACTTAGTTGTGATTCTCTGCAGCCAACACTTTTGCCATCGCTTATGAGACTAGTCGCTACGGTAGCGCACAGTTAGTGAGTAGTAAGGACCTTGCCACGGAACAAGAGAATCTGAACGCACTATCCGGCCACAACACGCCTCAAACTGTGCAGTATCGGGAACCGCGTCGAATAAGTTTACGGCACTCACTGTAGCACTGTAGTTTCTTGTAAACGGCACTTCAAAGCGCATGTCCCATTGCCACTTGGCATCAAATTCTTGAATGGTTGAAAGCGAACTATTGCTTGCGTTCTTGTGTGAGCCGAAACGATTCGCTCGAAGCATCACTGTGACACCGCTGTTTAGCAGGTGATTTAATGAGAAAACGCCTCGATAACGCGGCCAGGTGTGTTCAAAGTCAAACAAACCCTCGGCATTGACCAACAAGAACGATGAACCGTCGGCTCTCGTTTGGGGGTCTTGGTCTGTAATTTCAATTTTGTTCCAATTCAAAGCACCCGAAACTCGCGTTTCTCCGAACTGACTCCCAAACTGGTACTCTCCGACAAGCTCCAATCCTGTTGATCTCGTTGTTATTGCATTCGAGAAATAGATGACTTGAGCAATCGAATTGGCTTCAGCGACACCCAGCGAACGTAGGTCTGCCAGGGCAGCATCGTCTACGACAAACGGCGAAGAGAGCGTGAGCCTATCTTCTAGCTCAATGACATAGCCATCTACGGTTATGTGCCACCGACTGCCGGAGAGTGGTCCAATACCGGCAAGTGATTGGATTCCTCCACTGGGAATTGATGAGATTATGAGTCCCACGGTGACGTGTTTAGAGCGCTCAGGATCGAGCGGTTTCGCACCGAAATATTCGGCAACAGGATGGTTTGTTGGAAATATACCCTCCGCAACTGGATTGCCATCTGCGTTTATTCGAGTGCTAACGCTAATTGTTGAGATCTGTCCGATCGTGGGAGCTCTAAACCCCGAACTCAACGAAGATCTCACAGCTATTAGTTCCGAAACGTCGTACTTTGCAGCAAATTTGGCGGTTGTCACAAAACCATATGCACCAGCATCCTCGAGTCTTGCTGCAAAATCCGTCGTTAAATTTGTTCTTGGTGAGGTTGAAAGATCCAAGTAAAGCGCAGTTCCATTCCTAGACCGATTGGTGGAATATCGGGGCGAATAACCAGGAAATCCATTTGAGCCGACTGCCATCACGTTATAGATTGGATCTCCAGCGATACAGTTTCCGCCAGGATGAGCAGCTACATTGGGATCGGCCGCTATCAGTTCGGTATGTCCGTTCAGTCGACATCCTGGCGTAACTAAGTCGTCATCTGGGTCGGCATCTACTTCCTGTTGAGTGACATCCCAATTGAATGGATCCATTTGAGCAAACGTGCCGGCAGTGTAGGACGCTTCGTCACCGGCCAGTATTCCGTAGGTGTCGTTGCGATACTCAAAACCGAAGGCTACGAAAATTGGCTGAGTGTATAGATCGGTCCATACCCATTCAAAGTCTCCATTAATAGCCATTTCCTTTGAAACAAGCTCGCCAGGTCGAAATTTCGTAGGTGAGCTAGGGCCCATCGACGGATTCCACGTGTTTTCCAACTCGTAGGTCATCGAACTTCGACCATAGCGAGTACTGACATCCCAGCTCAATAGTTCGTTGGAGTCTCGTCGGAGGCCAACAACTAGAGAGGCATCGGTAATGTTCCCCGTAAACCTCGGCGTGAAGCCACCCGGAAATCGATCTCGAGGGTTGTAGATTGAACCGTCCGCCAATCGAATTGGATTAAGCTGGCCCACACCTGGCCTACGATAGAAGAACGAGCCACTACTTTCGCTGCCACGATACGTTCCGAATCCGTACAAGTCCGCACCGGACAGCGCCTCAGCGTCAATGGGTACTGAGAAATTTGCTACCAGTTTGAAGTCCTCTCTACTCGGTTCTCCCCATATTTGCTCGGGGATTGGAAGGTTTTCCTTGTACTTCGGAGTGAGGTCATCTGGAAGTCCATCTGCTCCCCAGACAAGACTCAAGAGTCTCCCATTAGCGTTTCGAATCTCAGTAAGAGAGTCAGGACCAAACCGATCTGCAATTCCGTCGCCATCCGTATCGCTAGCAACCTCCGCACTCTGTTGTGGAGTCAACCCGCTGCCGCCGCCGACCGCCAGGTCATACCTCTTTCCGCGAGATGTTCCCCTTGAGTCACTGAACTCTCCTGTCAACGAAAGGAATCCACCCATTAAATTGACCCCTGCGTTCCCAGCGAATCGAACGTCTCCGCCTCCTTTGGTGTATTCGCCAACTGAAGTCGAAAACGAAGACGTATTGACTTGTGTGCGTAAGTTGAAATTGATTACTCCGGCAATTGCATCCGAACCGTAAAGAGCACTTGCACCATCTTGTAAAACTTCGACCGACTGCAGCGCTGATGCTGGAATTCCGGCGATGTCCGGACCGTGAGTGCCACTGCCGCCAGGACGTACAAGAGCACCTTTGTGGCGCCGTTTTCCGTTGACTAGTACTAGTACTTTGTCCGAGTCCATTCCACGTACGAAGGGGGGACGCATGAACGAAGCCCCATCTGAAATTGGTTCTCTAGATACGTTGAACGAAGGAACTAGACGCTGCACCACGTCAACGAGATCGTTCGCGGTTGCAACGCTCTCAACGTCTTCTTCGGACAAGAACTGCACGGGAACAGTGCTGTCTAGCGTAGTTCGGCTCGGGATGCGAGTGCCGACAGATATTACTTCTTCATCAATGGTGAGATTGGTAGTTTCTGTTGTTTCCGATTCTTCCGCGAGATTTTGACAAGAAGACCAAGCAAGCAAGAAAAGTGCCATGAGCGCAGTTGGCCTTTTATCAACAGTTAAAAAGGTTTTAGGGCTGTATTGGTTCAAGACCAACCTCCTAGGTGGACCGTGCGAATGGGGCAAAACGAACAGAATCGTCAACGATTACTAACAAATTGTATGGACGAGTGTACGATCGAACCCTCCAAACTGTGGTGACCTGCCACGGGAAGAAGAAGGTCAAAAGGCTATAAATCTTTCGCAAGCGACGGGGGATCCACCAGTCGTTCGACCAGAACTTGCTTGTAATAAGATAAGTCGAAGCGTGAATTCAAGGTTCCTTGTGACAGAAGATAGCCAATGGGTCAAGGCAATTGAGTGCGGTTCGCTGAAAGAAGGTCAGGCTGAAGCAATCTCAATGCCGAACGGGAGAACGGTAGCGGTCTTTTATTGGGACGGAAGCTATTTTGCAACCGACAACCAATGTCCCCATATGGGTTTTCCGCTGGTTCGAGGGAGCATCAAGAACGGAGTGCTCATGTGCGACTGGCACGGACGGGCATTCGACCTCAAATCTGGAGGGTGCTTTCACTCCCAATGTGACGACTTGGATGTTTTTCCTACGAAGATTGAAGACGATTTCGTTTGGGTTGAGTATTCGTCTGAACGTCCCTCGAAGACCCAGGCCAATTTGAGGTTGCTATGGGAAGGCTTGTTAGGCGATGACCGTTGGACTGTGTCAAAAGCTCTCGCGTTACTCTTGGATCGAAATGCCGACGAGCAAGAGGTTGTCGACCTCATCCTGAGCCACATGGGCCGACATATCGCCAGTTCACACGGACCCGAAGGTGGCGAGGATGTATCACGGCTTGTCAATGGAGTTCATGTTAGTCGCCGATATACGGGTGAAGATCGCCTGATTGCCCTAACGACAGCGGCACGTTCTGCTGCGGGAGATGCTCATGAACGCAATGAAATCGTTCCGATGCCACCTCCTTACGACTGGGAGCAAACAGCTGCGTGGGTCAAAGAGTTTTCTCGAGACCGACAAGGACATCGGATTGAAAGATGCTTGTTTACAGCACACAACGAAGGAGACTCTGAAAAGATCATTCCATTGCTGTACGAGTGTGTGGTCCAACCATACTTTATGGGATTTTCTCAGAACCTCATTTCGTTGGCTTATCTAGCTGAACTTGTAAGTACTTTTGGATGGGAAAACTCCAGCGAGCTGGTGTTCTGGCTTGGAGCGAACATAGTCGGACAGGGACGAAGCGAACCTGAAAGATTTCGTCGTGATGCCGTCCGGCACATGATCAAAGTTGAAGTCGAAAGCATTGACTTTTCTGACAACTCAAGCCATGTAGAGTTTGATGAAAAAGGGCTGGTAAGTGCTCTCTTGGATGTCGACATTGTGAAGTCCTTAGAAGCGCTAGCTATCGAGCTACGAAAGGGTATCAGACTTAATCGAATCACGACGACGCTTGTTTTACTGGCGGCTGATAGGATGGCTCGAACTCCGGTATCCGTCGATGCCGGATGGGAGAATCTCACAGTTGAATTGAATGTGGCATCGGCCATGCGTCAGGCACTGGCACACGGGGGATCTTTGATAGCTGCACAAGGGCTATTCCATGTCGCGTTTCAAATATTCTCAGATCGATGGATCAATATTTCCGATCGAGACCTTCTCGACGAACTCGAAACTGTTGATGCGCCAGGTAAAACCGAAAACTTGGCCCTTGAAGTGATTCTTGACTCGGTAAACACCCTAAATGTCGAAGGTGTTGGCTCGGAAGTACTTGGTTACTTGCAAGCTGGTTATTGTGCGGACAGGCTTCTCCACGAATTGGGTCGCGCCATCCTAAGGGATGACTCGGGGCAAGTTGTCCTTCCCACCCTTAGAACTGTGTTCGAAGAGTGGGACAATTGTTGTGGCGATGACGAGGAGATGGGTTCGATGCATCCCGCCCGCTATCAGCTCATCGTAGGACTGGCAAGATACGCTACGGACATTCGATCTAACACTGATGACACTTCAGCTGCCTATGCAGCCTCCAGGTTTGCCGAAGGTAAAACTACAGTAGAAATATTTGAGTGATTTGATGATGAGCACAACCATGGAAAACACATCTGAATTTGTGCGCGTCGCGAGTACCGACGATCTACCTCCGGAAAAAGCAATTGCAGTGCGGGTTGCCAATCGAAGCGTCGCACTGTTCAATCACAACGGACAGTTCTACGCGACCGACAACCAATGTCCACACATGGGCTATCCGCTGATCCGTGGCCGAGCTCGTAATGGTGTCCTTCAGTGTGATTGGCATGGCTGGAGCTATGCGATGAACGGGGGAGGTTGTTTCACGGGCGGTTGTGATGACCTTGACACCTTTCCGGTACGTGTAGAAAACGGAGAGATTTACGTCAAGGTTGCGGGAATCTCTTCTAAACGCACTGACTCGCATTACTTGCTCTTGAAAGAGGCATTATTGAGTCGGGACAACTGGATTCTCTCAAAAGCGATCGCCATCATGCTAGCGCAGGGTGTGTCAGAGAAGGAAACCTTCGACCACCTGATCGAGCATATGGGAAAGCACATCGCTTCTGATCATGGAGCTAATGGTGGCTTTTTGCTCAACCAACTCCTCAATGGCATTGCAGTGTCTCGAAGGCTTGCAAGAGAAGATCGCTTGATTCCTCTGATGATTGCAGCCAAGGCGGCATCAGGACGTGCTGGTGATCGTGTCAAACCGCAATCATTGCCTGGAAACGTTAGTTGGGAGAGGATTTCAAGCTGGACCCGCATGTTTTCACAGGACCGTATGTGGGAAGGTATAGAGAAGTGCCTCATATCTGCGCGAGACAACAAGGATAACGACTCAAAAATAATCTCACTGCTTTACGACTGTGTGCTCGAACCAGGCTTCCTGATCTTCAGTCAGAATGTTGTACACATTGGCGATCTTGCTGAGCTAGTCGATGAGTTTGGCTGGGAGCTGTGTGGGTCAATTGTTTGCAATCTTGGAGCCAAGGTTGCTGGTAGAAATCGCGGAACACCACAAGGCGATACCCGAGACAGTATCAACTACCTCAATGACATCCAATCCAAGATTAAAGGGTTCTCCCATGAACCAAGTTCGTCAGGCTCGAACTATGACGAGTCGATGCTCGCTGAGAGTCTGTTTAGTGGCAAACTACAACAGACATTTGATGGAGTGACTAGAGCTTTTGAACAAGGAGCCCATGTAGCACAAGTAGTCGAATCGATGGTAATGTTTGCTGGTGATCGCATGGCACGTACTCCAGCGAGTTTTAGCCCAGGATGGTTCAACATTTCAAACGAGATGCAACTCTCGTCCTCAGTACGACGCGTATTGGAGTACGGAACTTACTTCAATGCGATTCAGGCGGTCTATTTCGCAGCTTGGCACTTCTATCAGAATCGTTGGTTGAACCTACAGCCCAGCGATCTGATGAAGGATGATGAAGGAAGACCTTCGAAACACGAAGACGCGACGGATGCATGCAAGGAAATTGTTGAGTGCATTGAGTCCATTCATACTGCAGAAGTGTCCGGTCATGTTCGAGCCTACCTCAGATCGGGATTCGACACAAACGAACTACTTACTGAGCTAGCAATTGCGATACTAAAGCACGACACAGGAACAGATTTGCTTGGAACGTTGCGGACCGTCTTCGATGAATATGATCGTTGCTCGTCACATCCTGCGAAAAACAAACTACTGATTGGTCTAGCACGGTTTGCGACGGATGTTCGCCAGAGAAACGACAACGATCGCGCTACCCGTACAGCACGGAGATTTGCCAAACGAGAGACGGCAGACGACATGTTCTAGACACTCCAATTGATGGGTGCGAACAAATGCCAATTGATCTTCGGCTCACCGGCTTCGGCTGGTTGTTTCTTTCAACTCGAGGATCCCGTCCGTTACAAGAACACTCACCGCCGAATGAATCAGGTCAATCAGATGGCTTTGACTGGAACTGTCGGGAAATCGCTGTACTAGCGAAGAGACAGATATCGGATCGTTGCAATACTGAACGATGTCGGCCACGAAGTCGCTCACGGGGACGTCAACACGCTCCTTGCTCCTAATTACGTTGCCTCGAGTGAATTGTGATCCGTCGAGAATAGCGGCACTTTTGATTTCAATACCTGGCTTGACTACGACAGTCGCGTCCATTACGTCTGCCTGACATAGGTTCTTGTGCCTTTGGGTGCGGTCGGAATCTAACTGTTCAAGCAATTTCCTAAACTCTACAGGCGTGTCAGCGCGTTGAAGTACTGATCGCTCGTAGCCTGCAACGTCTTGACCTGAAACGGTACGAATAAATGCCTCTCTTGGAGAGTAGCCCTTCTGGTTTGCAATGCGTCGAGATTCCCAGAAGTAGGAATCGATAGTCCTGTTCCCAGCATAGAACAGGGCTGTAAGTTCACGAAAGTGTTCGTATTGCTGACGATATAGTTGGTCGTAGCTTTCGGAAGCCTCGCAGACCAGATCCGGACTGTTCAATGCGGTTTCCACAAGTGCGGCTGCAATGAACGCTCCACTTACCGCCAGATGCACTCCAGTGGAAAAGAGCGGATCGATGAAGCATGCTGCATCTCCGACACAAACCCAACCGGGACCGGCGAACTTTCTTGATTGATAGGACCAGTCACGAGTGACAACGGGATTAGAGCTACGCTGTGCATCGGAAAGCAGATCATTTACGATCGAAGATTCTTCAATAGCCGATGAATAAACGGCTGGAATTCCTCTCTGACGCATGGTTGGTACCATCGAATCCCGATCGGCGACCAAACCGACGCTGGACATATCGTTCTTCAAAGGTATTTTCCAGAGCCACCCACTTGGAACTGACTCAATTAGGATGTTCCCTCGATTTTCTCCTTCTAGGTGTCGGCCATTCGAGAAGTAGGCATAAATGGCCAAATTCGTGAACATCTCGTCCCACATGCGCATGTTGAGTGTAGAACTGATAAGGCAGCTCTGTCCCGTTGCGTCAATGACAAAAGATCCTTCGATTGACCTATCCCGAATCCGAACTCCAACGGCCCGCTCACATTCAAACAACACTTCGTCGATTCGTGTCTGTTCATAGACGCGAACTCCAACATCGCGGGCATATTGCAGCAAAATTTGGTCAAATTCTGGTCTGTTGACTTGGTACGAGTGCGGGAATCTTGTATTGGTCTCTCGAAAGTACCATGTCCACGGTTCTTTCTCGATTCCCCAAACCATAGTTGCACCCGCCTTCTCTACGAATCCCGCTCCTTTGACTGCATCGAGTGCTCCAGATAGTTCGAGAGTCGCAAGCGTCGCGGGGAGAAGCGACTCGCCGATGTGATCCCGTGGAAATTTGGATCGTTCGAAGAGAAGAACGGGAAATCCCCGCTGTGCCAAGAGCGCGGATACCGTACTACCGGCAGGTCCACCGCCAACAACAAGAATTGGAGGGGAGGAACTCAATTGAGATTCAGTTAGCCTGATGGGTGGCTTGATGGATTGTCGGTTGAATTAGCTTCGTCGGTATCCACGATTGGTTTGTTGGTTTTAGGATCAACTTCAAACGGACCCTTTAATTCCAATTCGTCTGCAATTTCACGGACAGCGGGAATTACATCGGACCCCATCAAACGCAGGCTGCGCATGGAATCTTCATGAGACATTGCGCCATCGCCATCCCAGAAGAAAATCGATCCGGGCCTCAGTGTTTCAAGGACATGCTTAACCTTTGGAATGACCGACTTTGGCGTTCCAGAAATGATGCTGTATTTGTTGGTTTGATCAGTGTAGGTATCGAATTTCTTGGGTTTCGGTTGTTCTTTTGCCTTCTTGTTCTCTTTACGATGCTGGGCCGCTCTCCCTCTCGATGCTGCCGCGGCAAAGCTTCGCATGGTTGGCAGTAGATTGTTACGCTGGGTCAGCCCCGGCAGATTCTGTATGAACGGGCGAACAACACCCTGGTTTCCTTCAAGGAATGGATTGCTCGGCCCCTGCACGTATTTGCGTCCTGCTTGCTCTGCAAGCTCCTCGGTTTCATCCACATGCACTTTGAACAGATAGCCCCGGTGCTGCGTTCCGGTTTCGTAGCCGTGTTCTTTCGCTACGTCGGTGTAGTAGCCGTAAGATTCCTTCGTCGGCTCGAGTTCGGTGGCCAGCATGACATAGGGATAACGCTTTTCTGCAGCCCAAGCAACCGTGTTACGACTCATTACCCCGGGAATCCAGATCGGAGGGTGAGGTTCTTGGTATGGCCGAGCCCAAGGATTGACGTATCGAAAGTGGTAATGTTCACCTTCCCAGCGGAACGGCCCGGGTCGAGTCCAGGCGTCGATGATGAAATCGTGGGCCTCCTGGAATCGTTCCCAGTTGTAGGGAGCAACTGCATTGTGTGCGACGCTTTCCCTTCCTGTGCCTCGAACCCATCCTGTTACCAATCTACCTTGAGAAATCATGTCGATTTCGGCAAGCTCCTCCGCAAGAAACAAAGGATCGTCCCAGATCGGCAGTATGTTTCCCAGCAACACGATTTTGGCTCGATTTGTAATTCGAGCCAAAATCGCCGCTTCGAGATTCATGACTCCACCCATACAGAACGGGGTAGAGTGGTGCTCGTTAAGCATTAATCCGTCGAATCCCATTTCTTCGGCGTAAATCTTCTCGTCTAGGTAGCGGTTGTAAAGCTGAGCCCCAAGTTTCGGATCGTAGGAAGCATTTGACATGGTCAGGTCCGTAATGCTTCGACCAGTAGCTCCGAAGTAGCCGGATCGAGGGTCTTGATAGGGTCGTTCAGTGAAATAGCCTATGAACATCTGCAAATGTCCTCGAACTTACAAATTTCGAATGTGGTCATGAACGAGGTCCGAGACAAGCTTTGGTTCCTCAAATTCAACCAAGTGACCTGCATTGGGTACTACTTCCAATCTAGAGTTAGGTAGGAGACTCTCGGACTGAGTTGCAACTGAGCACGGAACTACCTTGTCGCTCTCCCCCTGAACAATCAGAACCGGACACGAGACACCTGGCAAGAGATGCTTCAATCGGCGATTGTGCATATAGGGTTTCCACGACACGCGCGCGGTCATTTCTCGAGAGAGATCCCACAACGTTCGAATTTCGGGTTCCGGTTCTTCACCGAAGTGATCAATGTATGTCTGTAGATCCCGAAAGCTTTCTTGAATATATTGTCGGTGCGACAACATCATTTGATCGAGAATTTCACCTTCTTCGGGATACAGTCCAACCGCGCCGATCAAGATGAGGCTGGACATTCGGGAAGGGCTCATTGTGGCAAGTTCCGTAGCTATATAGCCGCCAAAACCTGAACCAATCAGGGTAACTGGACCTAATTTCAGGGCATCGATTACACAGCCGACGAGAATTGCGATGTCGCGAACGTCTCGAGCCCATGCAGGTCGATGCGATCCACCCCAACCGGGCAGGTCTGGAACAATCGTTCGCAGCCCTAATGCCACCAAATTGTGGTGAAAGGGCAACGCTCCCGGACTTCCCCAACTGTGGTGAAGGTATACCACAGGTTTACCTCGTCCAGCCACGATGTAAGCTACATCGCCCGACGGAATTGCAATCTGAAGTTGCTCGAACTCTACCGAACTTTGCAAAACGATTCTCCCTGCGTACAGTGTACTTGCGCAGCGAAATAGGCATTCGGAGGAGAGAGTACGTGGTTCGTTGAATTGTGCTGTGAGTTCGTGCTGGGCAAACGTAGTTATTCAGCATGACGCTCCAGGACTCGACAATCCAGCAAACCTTCACGAGCATCAAGATTCGGATCGAAGGAGAGCGCAGGGCATTCCCCTTAGAAGGGATGCATACTACCGATTTACTGATCAGCGGTGTTTTGATTTCGCTTTATTCTTGAAAGGCTTCGCTAAACCGTTTGTCGATTCTCGGTTGTACTCGATTCCTCTGTAAAATCTCCACACCAAAACTTGGCTCTTTCGGTCTCATTGAAATTCAACGCATATTCGTTGCGTTCTAAATTAGAACTCGTCACTGATTTTTGCCGTTTATGGCAACACAGACTCAAGATAGACTTTATTTCTAAATAAAGACCTGGGCTTCTCCACATGACAACTATCCGACAGGAAGATCTTGTTAGGAGCATTTGCGATGCTCTGCAATACATCTCCTACTACCATCCACCGGATTTCATTCAAGCCATGACCCAGGCATGGGAGAGGGAAGAGTCTCCGGCAGCAAAGGATGCACTGCGACAAGTGTTGGCAAATTCTCGAATGTGTGCGATCGGGAAGCGTCCCGTTTGTCAAGACACCGGGGTTGTAAATGTGTTCTTAGAGATTGGCATGGATGTGTGTTGGGACGCGGATTTGGCACTAGAGGACATGATCAACGAGGGTGTTCGTCAAGCGTATCTGCATTCGGAGAATCCTTTGAGGGGATCGATCATGGCCGATCCGGACGGGAAGCGGGTCAACACTAAAGATAACACTCCGGCTGTCATTCACACGAGGTTGGTTTCAGGAGACAAACTAGAAGTTGAAGTTGCTGCCAAGGGAGGAGGAAGCGAAGCAAAGGCGAACTTCAAAGTACTTGAACCTTCTGATTCGGTTGTCGATTGGGTTTTGTCTGTCGTACCAATGATGGGTGCAGGTTGGTGTCCCCCAGGTATCCTCGGAATAGGTATAGGTGGGACGCCTGAGAAGGCAATGGTTCTGGCAAAAGAAGCATTGATGCAACCGATTGACATCCAAGAACTAAAGGGTCGAGCACCACAATCCCATGCTGAGGAATTGCGCTTGGAGATATTCGAAAAGGTTAATGCTCTTGGGATTGGCGCTCAGGGCCTCGGTGGATTGACTACTGTACTCGATGTCAAAGTCTTGGAATATCCGACTCACGCAGCTAACAAGCCGGTTGCAGTGATCCCTAATTGCACAGCTACAAGACACATCAGATTTGAACTTGATGGATCAGGACCGGCAATATTCGAAGCTCCCGACTTATCTTTATGGCCTGATATTGCCTATGAAGCCCAAGAGTCCGCAAGACGCGTTGACTTAGGAACTCTAACAAAAGCTGATATTGCAGACTGGTCGGCTGGAGAAACCTTGCTTTTGACCGGAAAGATTCTCACGGGTCGGGATGCGGCACATAAGCGACTATGTCAATTCTTGGACGAAGGTCGGGCTCTGCCTGTTGATTTCACCAATCGATTTATCTATTACGTAGGTCCTGTAGATCCCGTTCGTGACGAGGTTGTCGGACCTGCGGGACCCACAACGGCTACAAGGATGGATCGATTCACTCGTCAAATGCTGGGATCAACAGGATTATTGGGCATGATTGGAAAGGCTGAGCGTGGGATCGAAGCGATTGACGCCATACGAGACAATGGAGCTGTTTCACTCATCGCAGTGGGTGGTGCAGCGTATCTGGTTTCGAAGTCAATTATCGGTTCCAAGCTTTTGGCTTTCGAGGATCTTATGATGGAAGCCATTTACGAGTTTGAAGTTAAGGACATGCCCGTGACAGTCGCCGTGGACTCTAATGGAAATTCGGTGCATCTTACGGGACCCCAAGAATGGCGTGAACGGGCCGAATCTACGATTTCAACAATTGAAGTGAGGTAATCCGTCACTTATCTGCCGATGGAGTGTCTGCATCAGTTAAGACAAACAGAACAGAGCTTGATCATTTGAGTGAGTAGGAGATTTTCTTAGAGTGTCAGAAAAGGAGACGGATCTCGAGCAGAAACTTCAGGACCTGAAGATCGATCGAACTGGTTCAGCCAGAGGCCGACGGCCTTGGGGATTGTTCATAGCTCTAGCACTCATTGTTGGGGTGGGTGCGGTTGCCGCAAGTTGGTTCTGGTTCGGGAGAGATCGACCATTGGAAGTTCAGTCGTCTGTTGCGCGGACTCCGACCGCTTCCAATGTAGAAGGTGCAGTTCTTGACGGCACTGGTTATGTTGTTGCGCGACGCCAAGCCACGGTTAGCTCGAAGGCAACTGGAAAGGTCGTCGACGTATTTATCGAAGAAGGGATGATTGTCGAAGAGGGTCAATTGCTTGCAACACTTGACGACAGTCTTCAGCGAACGCAGTTTGAACTATCCAAAGCTCAGCTTGAGGAAACTCAGGCGCGTCTGAAAGAACTTGACATACAGATTGAACAAGCGAGTCTGGATGTCGGTCGTATTACCAAACTCGTAGAGAAGAACCATGCCAGTCAAAGCGAACTGGATCGAGCTCGACTGACTTTGAATGGCCTCAATGCCCAGAAGAACAGGCTTGAGAAATCTATCGATGTGTCACAAGTCGCTCTTGACCTGCAACAACAATATCTGGACGACATGGAAATTCGAGCCCCGTTTGATGGCATAGTCATCGCGAAAGCAGCCCAACCAGGAGAAGTGATTTCGCCGGTATCGGGAGGAGGCGGTTTTACTCGGACGGGGATTTGCACCATCGTAGATATGGATTCCATAGAAGTCGAGGTTGATGTCAACGAGAAATACATTAATCGTGTTTCACCTGATCAACCTGCAACAGTCACACTTAACTCCTATCCCGATACTCGTTTGCCAGCAGAGGTCATTGCTATCATTCCCACTGCTGATCGAGCTCAATCCACGGTTCGAGTTCGCATCGGATTTCTAGATCGGGACGAAAGAGTACTTCCCGACATGGGAGTCAGTGTTTCGTTTTTGGAGGAGGGCACAGAGACTGTTCGGCAGGAGCTGCCTGCCGGTGTAGAGGTGCCTACCACAGCAATTTTCGGGTCCGAAGATAACAAATATGTTTGGGTATTAGAGGACAAATCGGTTTTTCGCCGGAGTGTGTCCACTGCGGCTACTAGTGGTTCCCGAACTGTTGTGTCGTCTGGGCTGGAACGTGGCGAACTCGTTGTCGCAAACCTGTCGCCCGAGAAAGAGGCTTTGTTGTCAAACGGTCAGTCCGTAACGGTTGCGGACTAAGAGATTAGGAGTTTTTAGTGTCACTAGTTTCGCTGCAGTCGGTATCGAAGACTTACACGAAAGGACGAGAGCGCGTGGATGTGCTTGCGAATCTTTCGTTGGATATTCAGGAGAATGACTTTGTAGCGCTTATGGGCCCTTCCGGAAGCGGAAAGACAACGGTTCTCAACTTGATTGGGGGCCTCGACCATCCAACGGATGGTGAAGTATTCGTGGGTGGAGCCTCGCTCAAGTCGCTGTCTGCGGGTAAGCTCGCTCGCTGGAGATCGCAAAACATTGGGTTCGTGTTTCAGTTCTACAACCTCTTGCCCGCATTGACCGCTCAGCGCAATGTCGAACTACCGCTATTGCTCACCAAACTAAAGGGAAAGGAACGAAAACAGAACGCCCTAACAGCATTGGACATAGTTGGATTGGCCGATCGTTCAAGGCACCGACCTTCACAGCTATCCGGAGGACAACAACAGCGAGTTGCAATTGCTCGCGCCATTGTGGCAGATCCGGCCATATTGGTCTGTGATGAGCCGACAGGTGATCTAGATCGCACGAATGCGGAAGAAATCCTCGACTTACTTGAAACGCTCAATCGCAAACACGAGAAGACCATCGTCATGGTCACCCACGACCCTAAAGCTGCGGAACATGCCAAGACTACGGTGTACCTTGACAAAGGGCAGCTATCCGTGCAAGAACCATCCACTTCCGAGAACTGATTCATGGGAAGAATTCAGTTTTTGATTCGATGCATGTTTCGCCACAAGTTGCGAACCATCCTGACCATGCTGTCGCTTGTTACAGCATTTCTTCTCTTCTTAATGCTTCGATCAGTTGCGGTAGTTTTCGAGGCGGGCTGGGTCGATTTTGAGGAAACACGACTTACAACGCAATCAAAGTATTCAATGATCGATCGATTGCCCTTGGCGCATGAAGATGTAATTCATTCGATTGACGGCGTAGTTGAAGTGACTCACGCATCATGGTTTGGTGGGGTTTTCAAAGAAGGGGAAACCGGAGACGCGACCTTTGCGATTGATCCTACCACTTACTTTAAGGTGTACTCTGAGTATGTAGTAGACCCGGACCAATTGGCGGAGTTTCAATCCACGCGGACGGCGGCATTGGCACCAGAGTCGCTAATGGAGAAATATGGATGGGAAATTGGACAGAAGATTCCTGTCATCAGTCCTATACATCCAAATCCTACAGGAGGTCCGTGGATTTTTGACTTGGTTGGTACCTACGCATCGCCTGATGAAAGTAACGCTTTTCTAGCTTTTTTGTTTCACTACGAACGGATGGTGGATACGTTCGCATACGGTACAGCCGGATGGTACATGCTCACGATCGACGATCCCGACAGAGCTGACGAAATCTCTGCTGCAATCGACAAGAAATTCGAGAACTCGTCCGATGAAACACGGACGATGACCGAATCTGAGAGCTTTCGACAGTTTGCGGCACAGCTTGGCGACATTAGTTTGATAGTGACCGGCATACTTAGTGCGGTGTTCTTCACGATGATTCTGCTCACTGCAAACACAATGGTTCAGGGGTATCACGAGAGGGTATCCGAACTAGCAGTCATGAAGACTCTGGGATTCTCCAATGCAAGTGTTTCCGTATACATTCTGGCGGAGGCTTTGCTTATGTGTTGCATCAGTGCTGCAATTGGGATCGGTGTGGGCACACTTGTAGTAATTGGGATTCAGGACTATATGCCTCCAATGATTCCTATATATTTCGATCCCATTACTTGTGCTTGGGCTGGATTGATTGCAATTGGACTCGGCGCTCTAGTAGGTTCCGTTCCCGCAATCAACGCAAACCGATTAGTCATCGTCGACGCACTTCACGCGCATTAGCGGTCTACGGGTCATGTTTGAACAGTTTTTGACGATTTCCGCGATGAATATTCGAAACATCGTCTCTCGTTGGAGTTCATCGTCTGTAGTGGTTGTTGGGATCGCAGGCGTAGTTGCTGTTCTCGTTGCGATGCTATCGATGGCATCTGGTATCTCCAACGTCTTTTCCAAGTCCACCGCCACAGATAGAGCTGTGGTCGTTAGGAGCGGGTCAGACTCAGAACTATCGAGCAATCTATCAGGGGAGGTCGGCAGAATTGTTGCTGCAATGGATGGCGTTGCCATTGCAGCACCCGAACTTTATGCTGTTGCAGATGTCCCGAAAAAAGCCACTGGAACACCTGCCAATACAGTAGTTCGTGGCGTGGAAACACTGTCTTTTGACATACGACCGAAACTCAAGATTATTGAAGGCAGAATGTTCGAGTCCGGTCGGAACGAAATCATTGTTGGTGTCAAGACCAGAGCAGAATTTGAGGGGATGGACATTGGAAATCAGTTGATCGTTCGTGAGAGTACGTGGGAAGTGGTAGGAATTTTTGAAGCGGATGGATCGATAGCAGAGTCGGAAATTTGGGCGGATTTAACGGTGACACAATCCGCATTTCGACGCCAGCAATCCATAACTGTAGTGCGTGTTCAGTTTGATTCGCCGACGGATTTCGACAACGTAGCAGCACTAATCGAGGATGATCCTAGGTTGGAAACCGATTTCGTCAGAGAGGAAGACTGGTTTTCATCGCAATCCGATAGTTCTACCGTAGTAATACGGGTTTTTGGTGTCGTTGTTGCCATCATCATGAGCATCGGTGCAATTTTTGCCGCACTCAATACGATGTATTCTGCGGTCGCCGCACGAACTTTCGAAATTGCAACTCTCCGCGCGATCGGCTTTGGTGGCGCGCCTGTGTTGGTATCAGTGATGCTAGAGGCGATGTTTCTTGCTTTGGTTGGCGGCATTATCGGCGCTGCAATCTCGTTCCTGACATTCAACGGATTTACCGTTTCGACGCTGAATCAGCAGACCTTCAGTCAAGTTGCATTTGATTTTGCAGTCACGCCGGAACTAATGGTGGCGGGGCTTGTGTTGAGTTTGGCCCTGGGATTCATTGGTGGAATCTTTCCGGGGTTTCGGGCTGTGTTCTTGCCTGTGACCACGGCACTTCGTGGTGAATAACTCTTAATAGATTCCCAAATCCAATCCAGCAGCAAATGTGAGACCGAGCTCGCGACACTTTTCAAGATGCTTGTCCGTGAGATCGCCTTTCACGACCAAGGCTTCCTGAGACTCCACGAAGGGATATCCCCTTGCGATTCTCTGAATTGCTGTGAGTGCACCTGTTCCATCGGTGCTTGCTTTGATAAACACAGCGTAGGGCAGAGGACTTAACTTTCCTTCCACTTCGTAGAACGTGCGGTCGAAGAAGTCTTTGAGAGCACCCGACATGTATCCAAAATTTTCCGGTGTTCCAAGAATGAGCGCATTGGCTATGAGTAGGTCGTCAGCGTTGGCTTGAAATGCGGACTTCGCATTTATAGCCACAGAATCCGAATCGATACTCACCGCTCCCTCGATCACGGCTTGTGCCATACGTTCCGTAGAACCCGACTTAGAGTGATAAACAATTAAGAGACTCTTCTTAGGCATTGTTGTATCTGCGGATGCATTTGCAGTATTGCACCAGAGTCCAAGAGACTACCCTTTTCATCAGCAACAACATTACAGAAAAATTTTCGAAAGAGCTAGTAAGAAGAACAAGTGAAGAGTGCCCGACGGAAATGCTTGGAAGGCGCTGATAAGCGCCATTGAAATTCCCAATCGGATAGGCGTGAGAATGCCTCAAGCCATTTCAGCCAGCAAATGAAGTCATGGAACTAGAAATACCCCTGGCACAAATTGCAGCAAAGCCACCGCTCCAACTGACGGCAACACGACCAACAAGCTGGTCGATAGACTCCTTTCAGTCCAACTCATGACGCCATTTACGGCAATGTAGATCGACCAAATCAATGAAATTGGAATCCAATAGACGTCGAATGAAGAAATGGCCGACAAAGGAAACGACGGAAATGAAGAGAATGTAATGTATAGATCAACGTTCGCGAACTTGTCATAACAAATGTCTGCGATGGATCCCAAGAGGTCTGGCAATGCTGTCCACGATGTGAAGCCCAGCCATTGACGCCAGCCGATGTCAACACTGAGTACCTTACTCGCGACCCAAAAGTAGCTTGTCCAAACCAAAAGAATGCACAATGTCCAGATCGCATCCACAATACCCACGTAAGCTGGACCAGACCCAAAATCTAGTACTCGTTCGAAAGACACCGAACTAACGACGGTGCCATCATCAAGCATTCGTTCGACAGTCACATCATCGAGTGTCATTAAGGAAAGCCACAGGCAAACAAACCCCACGATGAGGATTGACCATAACGGTAAAAGGTAGGAAGTCTGACCTCGAGACTCATTGAACACTTCACGCGGCAGAACAAATATCCTAAGAAGACGAAACATCTGTGGGATCTTCAATCAATGGCAGCTTCGTTGTTCTCATGCTAGCAATTGCAGTCTAAATGGTCCAAGAGTGAATGGGCACCAAGGTTGCAATCCAGCCGGTTGCGCCACTGTAGCAGCGTGTCTAAACGGTTCAATTGCAACAGGTGACTGTCTTCTTCAGAAAATTCTTGATGAGTTGGTCAGGTGCAAAGCGCGAGGGTCCGCAAACACTTTTACAACATCGTCCCCTGTTCCAGCGTCCAACCGATTGCGTTCGCCAACCGGAAGATTATTGTGTACAAGGGACTCCATAAATAAACAGACACCTAACAGAATTCAATAAAAGTCGACTCCTGAAGGAAGATCTAAACCAATATTGACTTTCTTAAAATGTGCGGCGCAAATCACGCATCTCACAGTTAATTTGAAGCGCAAGAAATTGAAGGCTGAGTCACTTGCTACATGAATGGAAGAATGTTCTTGCACGAATCCCATCTTAACCGAGGCACGAGGATAAATGCGATGCCGCGATGGCACAAAGAGAACCGTCTCGCATGACTCAGATTAAGCTCGAAGCAATTCAAGCAGCCAAGGAAAGAGTCAGCCCGCATCTAGTTAGATCGCAGCTGTCCCGTTCCGAAACATTGTCGAGTGAAACCGGTTGCGACCTGGTTCTCAAGTTCGAAAATCAGCAATTTACTGCTTCTTTCAAAGAACGAGGCGCCCTCAACAAGCTTTTGTTACTGGATGAAGAACAACGCGAACATGGAGTGGTGGCTGCATCTGCAGGAAATCATGCACAAGCATTAGCTAGACACGGACAGCGACTGGGAATACCTGTTCACGTTGTAATGCCGAAATTCACGCCAAATACCAAAGTTGAACATACAAAGGTATTTGGTGCGCGAGTAACAATTCACGGTGACAATGTCGATAAAAGTATGAGCCTTGCCAAGGATCTCGCCGACGAATACTCGTATACGCTTGTTCACCCATTCGACGACATCAACGTAATTGAAGGACAAGGCACACTTGGTCTGGAAATGTTGGAACAAGATCCACGCATTGACACCGTTGTCGTTCCTATCGGGGGAGGCGGACTTGCTTCAGGTATTGCTTCCGCCGTCAAGCATATAAAGCCAGAAGTGCGAGTCATTGGAGTACAGGTCGACACTTTTAACACCGCATACGCGCATTTTCATGGCTTGGAGCCTACGGAGGAGAGGTCCGCACTAACGATTGCGGAGGGTATTGCGGTGAAACGTCCAGGTGCTGTCACTCGTCCTCTCATCATGTCTTTGCTTGATGAAGTAGTGCAAGTCACCGAACAGCAAATTGAAACTGCCATATTCACTTTGCTTGAATTTGAGAAGACGGTAGTCGAAGGTGCAGGTGCTGCTTCATTAGCTGCCGTAACGGCCTACCCCGAAATTGCGAAAGGTAGAACTGCACTCATAGTTTCTGGTGGAAACATCGAGATGATCACTCTTTCCGCCGTATTGCAGAGAGGATTGGTTCGCAAGAGCCGGCTTGTATGGATGCGCGTGATCATTCCTGATGTACCCGGGTCTCTCGCCAAGCTTACACAGCACTTAGGATTGCTGGATAGCAACATCGTCGACATTGTTCACCGACGGACTTCTCATTCTTCAACTATTGGAGCGCAGCCCCTCAACATACTCGTTCATCTTTGTGGCGAAGAGGAGTCTGACTTTGTTGTGGACTCTTTATGCAAACAAGGCTACGACGCGAGAGTTCTGGTCGATTGACTAATTGAGGTAGAGCTCAATTCCCCGTTCTGACTACCAAGTATCGATGTATGGATATTTCTTTTCGGTTCGCGGTTGAGTAGGTGGCAATCGCTTGAGGCTGCTCGCGATCCATTCCCTAGTGTCGGCCGGATCGATTACATCGTCCAATCCGCCACCCACACCGGCATTGATAGCCTTCGCACCTTCATAAGCTCGTGCAACACGACGTTCGAACTCCTCTTTTCGCTGTTCGGGATCTTCAATTGCAGCAAGTTCCTTACGGAATCCTAGCTTTACGGATCCCTCAATGTTCATGCCGGCAAATTCCGCAGTTGGCCAGGCGACCGTAAAGAAGCCCACAAGCGAACTTGCACCGCACATCGCCTGAACACCCAGTCCATAGGCTTTGCGAACCACGACACCGAATAGTGGAGTGGTCAGATTTGCACCTGCATTGAACATCCGGACACAGTGGCGTACGAGCGCGGTCTTCTCGACATCGGGACCAACCATCATTCCTGGACAGTCCATGAGACTGAGAACGGGGATATCGAAAGCGTCGCACAATTGAATGAATCTGGCCCCTTTGTCTGCTCCATCGGAGTCAATCGCTCCAGCAAGATGGTGTGGATTGTTCGCAATTACACCCATCGGGTTGCCTTCGACCCGAATGAAAGCGGTGATCACTCCTATTCCAAATTTTTCTCGAATTTCAAGAACAGAATCTACGTCGGCTAGGGTGTAGATGATGTCTTTCATGTTGTAAAGACGCAATCTGTTTTCTGGAACGATATGTCGAAGTTTTCGTTGGTCAGGAGACTCCCATTCCTTCGTACTTCCCTGAAAGTACGAAAGATACTTCTTGGCGACCTGCACAGCGTCCGCCTCGTCTGTCGCGAGCAGATCGACGACTCCGTTTGGCACTTGGAAAGACATGGGACCGACTTCTTCGGGTGTATAGATTCCAAGACCTCCACCTTCGATCATTGCGGGTCCGCCCATTGCGACAGTAGTTTTTTCGGTGGCTATGATCACGTCACAACAGGCAACCAATGCTGTGTTCCCTGCAAACGTACGTCCATTGATCACACTGATCAATGGAACCAATCCGGACAGTTTTGAAAATTGAGTAAACGTGTGAGTGTCGAAGGCCACTCCTGGACCCCGGCTGTCGTCACCTGGCCGTCCTCCACCTCCCTCACCAAATAGGATAAGGGGAATCCGAAATCGACTAGCCAGCTCAAACATTCTGTCCTGCTTGTAGTGATTGCGTCCTCCCTGAGTCCCTGCCAGCACCGTGTAGTCGTAGTGCACCAACATGGTTCTAGCCGCTTCTTCACCAACCAAATCCGCATTGACAGTGCCAATGCCCGCAATCAATCCATCGGCTGGAGTGTTTTTTCGCAGTGTTTCCATATCGTGGCGACTGTGTTGTCGGGCCACAATCAATGGCCAGTACTCACGGAAACTACCGTCGTCCATGAGCTCAGCAATGTTCTCGCGAGGCATGCGGTAGCCTCGCGCATAGCGCTTGGCGACTGCCTCCGGTCGATTCTCGTCGTAGATATACGAGTGTCTCTTGTAGGTTAGTTCGAGATCGTCCCGAATGTGGTCTAAATCGACCTCGAAGTCACGTTTCTGTCCCTTGGCAGAAATTTCAGTGTGTTCGACAAAGACGATGGGATAGCCTTTTCGAACGACATCCCCCTCGTTCATCGTGACTTTTCGCACGATCCCGTCGTGATCAGCTGCAATAACATGCTCCATCTTCATGGCTTCCACAACCGCAACCTGTTGTCCGCCCACGACTTCGTCGCCGTCGGAAACATCTACGGAAACTATCGTTCCTTGTATGGGTGAACTTAGTCCAGTTGATCCCTCTGGTGCATCGATGAACGTAACCTCTGCTCCATCTGCTTCCTCTTGGCGAGCCTCCTCTTTTACTTTGGCGTCATGAGCAAAAAGTGCTAGGGGGTCATTGGTGTCAACCCGAGCACCCGCAAATCCTTGAGATTCTTCCGACGTCTTGAGACTTGGACCGATGTAGGAACTTACGCTTTTATTAGTAGTTAATTCTTCTACGTTTTCGTCTATCCAGCGAGTCGTTATTGCAGCGTTTGAGAAATCGGAGTGAGTGACAATATTGGATAGAAATGGAATGTTCGTGTCCAAGCCTTCAATGCGAAACTCTGCGAGTGCTCTTGCGCATCGTGTTACGGCCTGTTCAACTGAAGAACCTCTAACGATCACTTTTGCCAGCAAAGAGTCAAAGCTGAGCGAGGTTCGATATCCGGAATATCCCATGCCATCAATACGGACACCGGGACCGGTAGGTACATCGTAGACAGTCAACGTACCTTGAGAGGGTAAGACATCGCCGTTGGGCTTCATGGTCTCCATGTTCACCCGTGCTTGAATTGCAAAGCCTTGTTGACCTACAGTTTGGCCCAATCCAAGATCTTCAAGGGTCTCGCCATTTCCAATTCGAAGTTGCGTTTGTACAAGATCAACGCCAGTGATTTCCTCGGTGACGGTATGCTC
>JAPOXO010000117.1 GCA_026707045.1 Gammaproteobacteria bacterium
TAACCTTCGAATACCTTACTGCAAGTCGTTGCTTGCTTTGTTCTCAATAATCGTCTCCTACTAAAATTGCTTGCGAGATTCAGCTGTGACAATCCAGAAACAGCTTCGATTTGCTTGGCGAGAAGAGATTGGGCGATTGTAGTTTCTGCGGAGAGGATGCGGGTTTTCTGCGATCTTCGCATTCGGAATGCAGGAGAACTCACCGCGAGGCTCTGCGGCGCATTGAACAGCTAGTAGAGCAGCAAACAGAAACTGTTCAGCAGTGCGTTGAACAAATTGTTGCAACTGCTGAATCAGGATGGGTTGATAGGGGAAAGCTTGTCGATGCCCTGTCTCGAGGCTGGACTAACAGCGTAAGACAGAACCTCGAAAAGGACGGAGTAAGTTTCGAACAACAAGAGCGATTGGACAGTCTGCTCAGCAGCTTCAGCCTAACTCGCACGGGCATTGATCGGCGACGGCTATGGGACAAGGTTGTCAGTCGTCGACACAAGGATGCAAAGCAGGAAATTAGTCAGCTAATTGAGTATGCAGCTCAACTGAGTTCCGATTCAGCTTCAGACGAGCAACTTTTCGATGTCAAAGACAAAATTGAGCAAGCAGCAAAAGATGTCGATCTTCCGGATGCAGACCTCGAGAATCAGATCACACTGAGCGTTGGGAGTGAAGTTGATAAGGTCTTGGAAGACCACATTCTCACGGAAGAGGAAGAAGCGAGCATTGCAGCCCTTCTTTCGTTGTTTAGCCAGAGCTCGACAGAACTTGCTGCAAGCGGTGCATCCGAACGCCTCGAGAAAGCAAAGCTCATTCGTCGAGTCATGGGTGGTGAAGAACTTCCAGATCGACGAGACGAATACACACATCTTCCATTTCGACTCATGAAGAGTGAGTCGCTGCTGTGGGTGTTCGACGGTGTCGACTACCACAAAGAAACCACAAAGAGAGAATTTGTTGGTGGAAGCAGAGGCGCCAGTTTCCGCGTTGCCCGAGGAGTGTACGTGCGTACGGGACAGTTTCGCGGTCGTAGTGTGGAACGCCAAGAAAATGTTCACGTAGATACCGGACAGCTGGGTATCACCACAAAGCACATCTACTTTGCAGGACCGAGAACTAGCTTTCGAATTCGACACAGCCGCGTCGTTTCGATGCAACCCTTCAGTGACGGAATTGGTGTTATGCGCGATACGGCATCTGCAAAGCCTGAGAGCTTTGTCTTGGGCGATGGATGGTTTGCATACAACTTGATCAATAGCATTCCGGTTGAATGAGGCCGATACGGACGATCTTGGGAATTTAGAGTTGATGGGTGAGCATCAATTGAAGACAGATATTGAAGGAGAGATTTTGAATGAGTGAGTTTGAAGGAAAAGTAGCCATTGTGACCGGTGCAGGTGGCGGAATTGGACGTAGTCACGCCATTGAGTTTGCAAAACGCGGAGCCAAAGTGGTAGTGAACGACCTTGGCGGCGACGTGCACGGCTCTGGCGAGGGAGATTCGGCAGATCAAGTTGTGGATGAGATTCGAGCCTTGGGTGGCGAAGCAATCGCAAATAAGGCTTCTGTCGCGGACCGCGAAGGTGCGAAGAGCATGGTTGACGATGCGATCCAAGCTTTTGGCCGCATCGATATTCTGGTGAACAACGCTGGGATTTTGCGAGACAAAACGTTCAAGAAAATGACTCTTGACGACTTTGACCTGGTCGTTCAGGTCCATCTCACAGGGACCGCATATGTCACCCATGCCGCGTGGCCTCATATGTACGACCAACGATACGGGCGCATTGTGTTCACAAGTTCTGGATCCGGAATCTTTGGAAACTATGGACAATCCAATTATGGGGCGGCAAAAATGGGTATGCTTGGACTTGCCAATGTTCTTGCACTCGAGGGTGGCCCTCGCAACGTGCACGTCAATTGTCTGGGACCGGGAGCGGCAACCCGCATGACCAATACTGTTCCAGGACGTAACGACGACTTGGAGAATGTGGACCCCAACCGATCTCCAAACTTAGTCAGCCCCGCAGTACTCTTCATGTGTAGCGAAGCAGCTCCCAACGGTTGTGTCATTCATGCGTCAGGCGGCCGCTATTCCAGAAGCGTGATCTATGTGAACGAACCCGTGCAACTAGGAGCTGGAGCTGCCTATGAGGATCTCGTACCACACATCGATACGTTGATGGATATGTCCAATTCAAAACCGCGCATGCGTTAGCGTAGCAGAGTAAATTTCACTACTAGAAACATATCGAGATTCTGGATAGGAACTCAACAGGCTAGTAGAGGCAACGGACAGCTCAAAGTGTAGCTACCCGTCATTCGTTCCGGGCTCGATTCAATCTCTGGGTATTTGTTAAGATACCCAGTGCTAGCTTCAAGCACAACCTCATTGACCTTCCTCGGCAAGGTCAACGACGAGGCAAAAGGGGCTTCCGTCCTTGAAGCGACATCGTCTTTCCTGCTCTAGTCAGGTCGCCGAGGGACTGTGTCTAGAGTGATGGAGAAGATGATGACGTCGCGCAATACTTTGAAACGCCGAATTCGCTCTCGCATGGGCAAAACCGGTGAATCCTATGCTTCTGCTCGTCAGCACTTCCAAGTAGCAAAGGACTCACCTATGCAAACTTCAGAATACGAGAATCCACGAACACGGATTGCTCAGAATCTACAACCGAATCTTTGGCCCGATTGGGTAAGAGATCATCCGTGGCTCGAATCTTTCCTGACTCGAGCAGAAGCGGAGGTGCGTAATCGAGGCGATCTCGAGTGCACCCATTTCCATCTCATTTTGGCTTTCCTCCGCCTGCCTTCACCCGTTCCGGACTGGTTCATTCAATTAAGAGTCAACGCCGAGCAATGGAAGGAAGATGTGCTGGTCACTATCGGCGTGAATTCAAAAGCCAATCAGCTCAACACATATGTGGGCTACGGAAATCGTATGACCAAAGCAAGGAAAAGTCTTGACCCCGTGGTCGACGTGCCATTGGATAGAGTTAGCGCTGAGGCTCTTCGAATGCTGGAACTAGCAAGGAAAGAAGCAGACCTTGATGGTACTCGGATCGACGAACGCCATTTCATGGTTCCCATGATGGATTGGCATCCACATGGAGAGCCCACCTTGGAAGAGCTGAGACATCTCACAACCCGATAGGCGTTGTATCGGGAGTCTGAACCTACCTTTCATTAGATAGCAGTTCAGTCCCAGCCAAATAGCCCGATTTGAAGGTCGAACTCATTCGATCTTCATATCGGGTCTGACTTCCCTGCGAGTTCGAGTTTCTATCGTACGGATGTCTCGATAGAGGAATACAAACCCGAGCCACGACCACGTACCGATCAAGGCAGCCAACAAGAAGAGATGGCCTCCAATTCCTTGAAAATCGGGCAACCAGCCGATGTTCGACCAACCCACGTACAGGGCGATTCCCAAAATAGCCGAGAGTGCTCCGCGCAATCCGGTGAGTGTTACATGAACAGACATATAAGCAGAGAGTTTTTCTGGTGGAGCAAAATCATTGTGTCCTAACTGCCACGCGATAGTGCCTCCCCCTCGTGCAAAACCCGAGATGGCTTGGGCGACCCCCAAGACAATCACCGAACTGAACAAAGCGCCAACCCAAAGGATGAGGTGCGAGAGTACCCATACTAAACCGAGTCGTGTTCGAAATTTGGTTACGTGGACTATGTCGAAGTACCGTGCCCAAATTGGTACGGAAACTGTTCGCATCAAGAAGGGAATGGCCATCGTCACAGCAATACTGACTGTATAGCTTGCTTGAAGTTGGCGAGAGACCAAGTAAATCAGCGGCGCTTCCAGGATCATGTTTGAGACACCACTTAAGAATTGATAGAGCTCGTAACGGGCAAATTTCTTGTCATTCTTGAGAATTTGAAAAAAGCCGACTGACTCACCCTTCACCGAGGTTTTGGACGTGGATTGCCGTTCGTAGACTCGGTGCCGGAGCTCTCCAGCGATTTGAATTCGAGAAAAGGAAAGAATGCCGATCATCGCGATGAGAATTCCCGCGACGTACATCCACCGGAATGATCCTGGGTTGGTATCAAGAATCGGTCCGCAAACTAACGTGGTGGCGACCATCACCAGACTTGTGAAAACGTGCAATCGTCCGGTGGTACGAGCCCGAATCGAACGTGGGTAATTCAAACTCCAGACCACGCTTCGAATGGTGACAGTGCCGGCTGTCAGACAGCGGGCGGCGACGACCCCCACAACCATCATCGCGGTGCCGAACGCATTAACCGGTGCCGCGACGATGAGAATCAAGCAAGCCATGGTAAGGGCTTGTAGTCCAACCACGACGGGTACCTTTGCTCGTGCGCTAGAGACCTTGGTCCATAGGTAGCTGGACAGATTGCCTATAAAAGCGGCGGATGTGAGCAACGCCAAGACACCAGCTGGGACATCGTAGATTTTGTCCGCTATGACGCCGATAAACCCGCCTTCAAGCAGTGCCAGCGCAACTGGAACGGTCAGATCGTTGACCTGTTCGCGCTTCAGGCTTTTCTTTTCCGCAGGCGCAAGTTTCGGCGTGCCAAATATTCGACGAAGAAGTGCCAAAGCGAATGAAGTACCTTCAAACTAAAGTTGGACAGCCGACTTGCGGCTGTTGCGAAATTTCGGTTCTGGAGAGACCGCTGACTTAAATTGCTGCGTCTTTTTCTAGGTCGAGCCCTGCTTTGGCTGCAAATTCGAATGCAGCAGCTTTGTGTTCCCTATTCGACTGCGCCAAAGCTGAGAGTGCAGCAAAAACAATCCAGTTCGAGGACACTTCGAAATAATCTCGTAGCTGCTGCCTGGACTCCGATAGTCCAAATCCGTCCGTGCCAAGCACGATGTACTCTCCCTTTATCCAGGGAGCGATCAGGAGAGGCAATGCTTTTTGGTAGTCCGAAGCTGCAACGAACACTCCAGGTTCCTTTTCAAGCAGCTCGGTAACGTAAGGTTTTGCGGTCGAGTCTCCAATACTCAAGAGTTGCTCTCGTTCCGACCGTAGCGCTTGTCGACTTAGCTCCG
>JAPOXO010000042.1 GCA_026707045.1 Gammaproteobacteria bacterium
GCTCGGATTAGTACACATCCGGGTCTGCCTACTGGTTCAGTTACAAAATTTAGACAGTGGTACATTCCGTAGATGAGATAGACGTATGCATGGCCTGGAGACCCCCATTGAATGGCAGTTCTCGGAGTGGGACCGTTGTATGAGTGCGCCGAGGGGTCTCCCGATCCAAGATAAGCTTCAACTTCGACGATTCGGCCGGCTGTGGCTACTGGACCCAACGTGCTCACCAGAGTACAGCCCAAGACATTGCGAGCCACCTCGGTCGTTGCTCTCGCATAGGAATCTCTGGGAAAGATTTGACAGTTGGATTGAGCAGTGAAGCTTACATCTTGATGACTCATAGTTGTTGAGTCTAACCAATAGACCGCTGCATTTGTCAACATTGGCCATCGCATTGAGCAAATGCTTCATGGGCTGTTCTTGTTGCTTTGATGACCTTGAAAATTCGGGGCATCACCGAAGACAAATAGCAATTAGGATTCCCATCCTCGCCAATTTAATCGATTCGCTAAGCGGAAGGCAGAACTTCTGGATTGGTGCCGGTGAACTTCAATGCTTTTGAGCCATTCTCTCAAGTTCCGAACTTATCGAAGCTACACATAGAACGGAGAAGTTAAAGTAAAAGGCTTGTGGATGTCGAAGGAATGCGAGGTCAATCTGATGAAATGTCGCTTATTCGGCCCGCAGAGAGCGTGGCTGCACTGGTAAGGGGTAGGCAGGATGTTCTTAGCTATCATATTAGTTCAACGGCTTCAAGAGACGCACTTACCATGAGTTTGAACCTGAAGATAAACGGTAAATCGCTGTCCCTCCCCGATTTAGATCCCCAAACACCGCTACTTTGGGTACTACGAGACACCTTAGGTCTGGTCGGCACCAAATATGGGTGCGGGATTAGTCAGTGTGGGGCATGTACTGTGTTGTTAGACGGCAAGTCCACTAAATCGTGCATGTACCCCGTCGGCTCAGTGGGGAGTTCTGAAGTTACCACAATTGAGGGATTGGCGGGTCCAAATGGCGAGCTTAATGCTCTGCAAAAAGCTTGGGTAGACCTAGACGTTGCCCAATGTGGATATTGTCAATCGGGACAAATCATGGCTGCGGAAGCACTGCTGCGCACTAATCCCAATCCCAATGATGAGGACATTGATTCGGCGATGGCAAGCAACATTTGTAGATGCGGGACGTATCTTCGAATTCGACAGGCCGTCAAAACTGCAGTAAAGCAGAACATGGTCGATGACGTGGGAGGCGAATAATGAGCGGTTTGAGTTATGCAGGAATCAATGAAATTGCAGAAGCGGTCAATGGAGTACGCAGTCACAACCGTGCTTTTGACGAATTCCAGATCATCAAGTTAGATCGCAGGCAATTCCTCAAGCTTACAGGAATTGTCGGCGGAGGCCTGATGCTAGCCTCTGTCGCACCGAAAGCAGTCGCGCAGGATCAGGACAATCTGTCCTTTCAGCCAAACGGGTATTTGAAAATCGATGCAAATGGAATCCAGTTGTTTGCAAAGAATCCTGAAATAGGTCAAGGAGTTAAGACTTCTCTTCCCATGATTGTGGCTGAGGAACTAGATGCTGCGTGGAGTGATATCGAAGTTCTTCAGTCGCCCATTGACCAATCTACGTACGGAGCACAATTCGCAGGTGGATCTATGTCGATCCCCATGAACTACAGGTCTTTGCGCAATGCAGGAGCAACCGCACGCGCTCTGCTCATCGAAGCCGCTGCAGACAAGTGGGGTGTCGGAAAGGACACACTGTCAACAAGAGATAGCCATGTTGTCGACTCGGCAAATGGACGAAAACTGTCTTATTTGGAATTGGCAAGCGATGCTGCAAACCTGCCCATTCCCAAGCCAAATGATGTCGCATTAAAGGATCCCAAACAGTTTCGTTTGCTTGGACAGCGCGTGACTGGTGTGGACAACGAAGCTCTCGTAAAGGGCGAACCTCTCTTCGGAATCGACCAAATTTTGCCTGACCTCAAATTCGCCGTCTATCAAAAATGCCCTGCAATCGGTGGAAAAGTTAGTTCCGCCAATTTGGACGAAATCAAGAAGATGTCTGGTGTGGTCGACGCGTTTGTGCTTGAAGGCAATGGCAGTGCCATGGAGCTGCTTCCGGGAGTTGCGATTGTGGCCGATAGCAGTTGGGAAGCGATGCGGGCCAAACGAGCACTTAGAGTTGAATGGGACGAATCGGAAGCATCGAAAGACAGTTGGAAGCACGTCAGTGCCGAAGCGTATCGGTTGCGGCACGAGAAAGGGCAACGGGTTGTGGACGAAGGCGACGTAGATGGCTCGTTTTCATCTGGTACTGCTCGTGCAAAAGGGTTTTACAAATATCACTTTGTTAGTCACGCACCTCTTGAACCCCAAAACTGCACTGCCCACTTCAGCGACGGAGCTTTGGAATTGTGGGCACCCACTCAAACTCCTGGAGCGGCGATTGGGTCCGCGGCAAGAGTTGCTGGCATTGGACCCAACAAGGTCACACTGAACCAAATGCGATGTGGAGGAGGATTCGGAAGGCGTTTGTATAACGACTTCGTTTGCGAAGCGGCGGCTATTGCAAAACACGTAGGAGTTCCGGTGAAATTGCAGTGGACTCGCGAAGACGATATTTCCTACGATTTGTTTCGCGCTGGAGGCTTCCATCAGATGGAAGGTAGCGTCGACGAGTACGGAAAAATCTCAGGATGGCATGATCATTTCATCACCTTTTCGCCGGATGGTAACCGACCTGTATCGGGTGGTGCGATGGGTCCTGGCGTATTTCCACACGGCCTAATCTCTAACATGCGCGTTGAACAGACAAGCCTGAAATGGACAAACCGTTGTGCAGCTTGGCGTGCTCCTGGATCCAACGTTTTTGCATTTGTAGTGCAGAGTTTCCTGCACGAACTTGCCGATGCCGCCAATCGCGACCATCTGGAACTTTTGCTTGAAGCTCTCGGTGATCCTCGCCAAATCGGAGGGGGCCGAGGAATGCACACTGGCCGCGCAAGTGGAGTAGTGAAACTGGCAGCACAAAAAGCTGATTGGGGTCGTGAAATGCCCGCAGGTCGAGGATTGGGCGTGGCGTTTTACTTTAGTCACGCAGGCTATGTAGCCCAAGTCGCCGAAGTGAGCGTCGGAGAACCGGAAGGTTCTGTAAAGAACAGAAATGGCGACTCGGTGCAACGAAGAAAACTGCAAGTCCACAAAATCACTGCCGCATCAGATGTGGGTCCAATCATCAATTTGAGCGGTGCTGAAAATCAAGTGGAAGGTTCCGTCATCGACGGACTTTCGACAATGATGGACCTGTCAGTGACCTTCGAGAATGGGCGAGTTCAGGAAACAAACTTCGACCGATATCGAATGCTTAGGATGCCCTCCACACCGGAGGTGGATGTCCACTTTGTGGACACGGGCACTTATCCGCCCACAGGCCTAGGTGAACCTGCGTTTCCTCCGGTTGCGCCTGCGGTGTGCAATGCAATTTTTGAAGCATGCGGTCATAGAATTCGCACCTTGCCCATAAGCGAAGAAGGGTTCTATCTGGCATAAGCCAATTTAATCTCGACGACCTTGCAGCGATCAGGCGAGTGGGGCTGGGCGACGCAAGGACTCTCCACGTTTGAACTGAATTCACGCGTGAAATTCGCGATTGTCGACTTATTGCCGACAGAAATGGCAAATGGCTAAAGTCTTTGAACATATCGGCAAGCAAAGTCCGAGTCCTAGTCGGCTGGAAAAGATTCGCGCTGAACTGAGCACCATCAGTTCAATAGAGATCGCGATTCATGCACGTTACGTACACGTTGCCGAACTGTCTCGAGCGCTTTCTAGTCTTGAAGAGCGGACTGTAGCAGAGCTTCTGACCTATGGTCCGATATCACCGGTTCCAAAGGACCTGCTTGCACATCGGTGCACGGTTGTCCCACGATTAGGGACCATATCTCCGTGGTCCAGCAAGGCTACCGATATCTTTCATCTCTGCAATTTGGATGCTGTGAAACGAGTTGAACGAGTTGTTCAATGGTTCGTTGAACCTTGGCTTCCCGAGTACATTCCCGCATTGCATGATCGAATGACAGAATCGGTCTTGACGAACGAACCGATTGAAGTGATCTTTCAACAACCTGCTTCTCGAGCAACTCAACAAATAGACCTTGGGTCAAGTCCTCGTGACGCTCTGGAGAAACATAACCGCGAATTGGGTCTCGCATTGACAGATGATGAAATTGAATATCTGATCGGCGTCTACACCAAGCTCAATCGACGTCCAACGGATGCGGAACTGATGATGTTTGCCCAGGCAAATTCCGAACATTGTCGACATAAGATTTTCAACGCATCGTGGATCATTAATGGAGAAAAGTCACCGCAATCGTTGTTTCAGATGGTGCGTAGCACTACTGCTGCGATTAATGGAAGGGGCATTCGTTCGGCGTATCAAGACAATGCTGCGGTGATTGATGGACTTACCGATGTTCGGTTCTGTGCATCTCCCATTGATCGAAGCTACTCGGATGTAAGCGAACTGGTTGATGTCCTGATGAAAGTCGAAACGCACAACCATCCAACAGCAATTTCACCGTATGCGGGGGCGGCAACAGGATCAGGTGGTGAAATCCGCGACGAAGGAGCAGTTGGTTCAGGATCAAAACCCAAAGCAGGCCTTGTCGGTTACACAACCTCGCATCTTGAAATCCCGGGCGCAAGTCAACCATGGGAACTGCGGCAAGGAAAACCAGACAGGATGGCATCTGCATTAGAAATCATGACAGAAGGTCCTATCGGAGCAGCAGCTTACAACAATGAATACGGACGACCGGCGCTATTGGGTTACTTTCGCACTCTTGAAGTGTCAGCTAGCAACACCCCCGGATTTCGATGGGGCTATCACAAACCCATCATGATTGCCGGGGGAGTCGGATCCGTTTTTCGTTCGCACGTGCACACTGATTCCATTGAAACTTCATGCGCCCTAGTCGTATTGGGAGGCCCCGCGATGTTGATCGGACTGGGTGGGG
>JAPOXO010000063.1 GCA_026707045.1 Gammaproteobacteria bacterium
CGATGACGAAAATCACATCGAAGAACTAAACAGATTCTTGCGAAATCTCTCATTCTCGGCATTTGACGACAAGTTTGCCTGTACACCCTCAGATCTGATCCGGCTTGGTAGATGCTCAAACCCCTCATTAACCGACGAAGACTCTGCATTGGGCCATGGAGCCACTCAGTTCAAAGTCTCTCGCGAAAATCTCTTGGAGACCTACTCAAGTTTCCAGTGGGCGAAGAGCAACATTCTCATCGCTGTATCCGGCACTGCGGATGGTTCATCCGGCGTTAGGGAAAGTGCTGACAAGACTCTTCGAGAGGAAATCGAAAAGGCGGCTCACCTGATTTTTGCGAGTAGCATCAAACAGCGTGATTTCTGGCTTGGCAAGGGAGTAGCCGATACCGACTACCTCAACGAGCGTTACAACGGTCCAAAGCCGTGTGTATGGGGTAGCGACGCACACAGCCTAGATCGTGTTGGTAGACCTGACAGTGATCGCTTCACTTGGATTCGGGGCAATCCGGCAACATTTGATTCTCTCCGTCAAGCCTGCATCGACCCCGAACGAGCGTACATCGGCTCGACGCCGCCTACTAGACACGCCCCCTCACAGGTAATCGATTCGGTTCATATAGAAAATGCACCGTGGCTTAGAACACAGTCGATTCAACTCAATCAGGGTTTGGTTGCCATTATTGGTGCTAGAGGCTCCGGGAAGACCGCTCTTGTGGATGTTATCGCTGCAGGATGCGACGCATATGTTGAATCTTCGGTGTATACGTCATTTCTTTCGAGAGCCAAGGAGCATATTTCAGATGCTACTGTCTCCCTTTCTTGGCAGAGCGGAGACGATAAGAGGGAGCGACGGCTCGATAATCCGGCAGATACGCATTCCGATGCCTACCCTAGAGCTCGGTACCTGTCACAGCGATTCGTTGAGGAGCTTTGCTCAAATGAAGGTATGCCGACATTAGTTGGAGAGATCGAACGCGTAATTTTTGAGGCACATCCCCAAGTGGAGCGTGATGGTGCAATTGACTTTGAGGAGCTCCTTGAGTTTAGAGCAAGCAGATTTCGCGATGCGCGCAAAAAAGAAGAAGAGACATTGGTCAGTCTATCCAATCAAATAGGTATAGAACTTGAGAAGGCTAGGCGGCTTGAATCGCTTAAGAACCAAATCGTCGAAACAGAGAAGTCAATTGCTCGCTACAGGGCTGATCGAAAGGTACTCTTGCCAAAATGGAGCGACAAAACAAGTCAACGCCTACAAGAACTCTTGGACGCTTCTGAGAAAGTACGGGGTTACCTTCGCTACTTTGCAAGTCAAGACTCGGCATTGCAAAAATTGAAACATGAGGTCAAGAGCTTTGGAGAAAGTGGGGCACCAGAGATGCTGCGTTCTTTGAAGGAACGCTATCAAAGCATTAAATTTGAATCCGACGAATGGAATCGATTTCTGCTACAGTTTTGCGGCGATGTGGATTCCACAATTGACGAGAAAGCAACAGCAACAAAGAGAAGTGCTTCACGTTGGAAGGGGAATAATCCATCGAAAAGTAGTGAAGCGGACACTTCATTCCTGACGGAAGGCGTCGAGCTCAACAAGATCCCATTAGCTACTCTTGAAGCAGAGATCGCTCGTCTGGAACGTCTCGTTGCGGCAGATAGAGAGACTGCTCGCAAACTAGATGCCATTTCAAAAAAGCTTACGAACGAGACAAACACCCTAGTAGGACTCAAAGAGAGACTTGAAGACTACGAGGGAGCGTCTACGCGTGCCCATGGATTGGTGACTGAGCGACAAGAAGGGTACAAACGTGTTTTCGACGCAATCGTTAACGAAGAACGGGTACTTGTAGAACTCTATGCGCCTATGGGTAAACGCCTAGAAGTAGAAAGCGAAACACTTGCCAAACTGACATTTACGGTCAAACGTATTGTGGATGTTGAAAGGTGGGCACGACAAGGCGAGAAGGAATTCTTGGATTTGAGAGTCGGACCATTCAAAGGAACCGGGTCACTTGCAACAGAAGCAAACGAATTTCTGGCCAATGCGTGGGAGAATGGCAACTCAGACGACGTCCAGTGTGCCATGTCAGCTTTCCTTAGCAAGCACCAACAGGGACTTCTGGCACAAGCACCAAACCAGCGCACTGATTATTCGAAATATCGACAGTGGGCCATACGCTTTGCAAGGTGGCTCTTTAGTACCGACCATATTTCGATTGAATACGGAATTCAGTACGACGGCATTGACCTTCACAAACTATCACCAGGAACGCGCGGAATTGTTTTGTTGCTTCTTTACTTGGCACTTGACGATGCCGATGATAGACCTTTGATAATTGATCAACCTGAAGACAACCTCGATCCAAGGTCCATTTACGACGAACTCGTTCCCTTGTTTAGAGCTGCAACGCGCAAACGACAAGTAATCTTAGTCACTCACAACGCCAACTTGGTTGTCAATACGGATGCTGATCAAATCATCATTGCCAATGTCGGTGAACTCACCGGTGTTGGTTTGCCGCCAATCTCATACAAATCTGGAGGACTCGAGGACAAACATATTAGAGAACTAATATGCAATACCCTCGAAGGTGGCGAATTAGCATTCAGAGACCGTGCGCGACGGCTTCGAATTGGCTTAGCACCATAGTCACTCAAACTCAGCAGGTGTTGGCACCGGAGTGAATTCACAGACTTCAAGAATTGAGTTACTAGCACGTGTGTGGCGAAAATGACCATGTCAATTTCCAAGCAGTTTGTGGAAGAGCGCATCCACGAGAACGAAGAGACGAAGTGCGTCGGGGTGTTTTGACATTAGTGATTACAACGGACGTGGATGGCGATAGAGTTAGCAGTATCACTCTATGGCAACTGACCTGTGCTTGCATTGAGTACACTTGCCACTTTCGAGAGTTGACGCACGGGGTACATATTTTGATGTCGAAGCAGCAATACGTTTGAAAGGTCCGTAATGTGCAATGCCATCCGTTTTCAAAAGAGCTATGTGTTTGCGGACGAATCTTGTAAACGAGGCATACGACAGTGTGCTAAAGCAAGAAACAACGGTCTCGATTTGCAATTTATGGCATCTTCAATTTTATTTGAACGATGGTCGACATATTTCTAACTCCCGAGCAGCGGGCGCGCCTAGTCATTGACCGGAGTCTGGAGCAAGCCGGGTGGAAAGTTCAAAAAAAAGAGAGAATCGATTTCGGTGCAGGAATCGGCATTGCGGTTCGTGAATACCCCACCGATGCGGGACCAGCTGATTACGTCCTCTTTGTCGACCAGAAACCGGTTGGAGTCATTGAAGCCAAGCCTGAAGACTGGGGCCAGAAAATCACCATAGTAGAAGAGCAATCCGGCGGCTATGCCAAAGCTCCACTGAAATGGGTAAAGAATTCGAAACCGCTTCCCTTCGTTTATGAGAGCACTGGCACAATCACACGTTTTACAGATGGCCGCGACCCAAAGCCGCGATCTCGCGAAGTCTTCAGCTTTCACCGTCCCAAAACCATGCAGGAATGGGCTTCCAGACCGACATCGCTGCGTGGATGCTTGCAGCGGATGCCAATGCTATTGCACCAGGGATTGCGGGATTGCCAAGTCAGAGCCGTCGAGAACCTAGAAGAGTCCTACAAGAATGATCGACCTCGCGCTTTGGTACAGATGGCAACAGGCGCTGGCAAGACATACACAGCCATCACGTCTATCTATCGCCTGCTCAAGCACGCGAATGCCAAACGCATACTCTTTCTGGTCGACACAAAGAACCTTGGCGAACAGGCGGAACAGGAATTCATGGTCTACCTGCCCAGCGACGACAACCGAAAATTCACTGAACTATACAACGTTCAGCGCCTCAAGTCATCGTACGTCGCACAGGACAGTCAGGTCTGCATTAGCACGATCCAAAGGATGTATTCGCTCCTCAAGGGAGAAGAACTAGACGAGGCTGTTGAAGAAGTCAATCCTGCCGAGATTGTTGCAACACTGAGGCAACCGCTGCCGGTTGTCTACAACTCGAAAATTCCCCCGGAGTTCTTCGATTTCGTTGTCATCGACGAGTGCCACCGCTCCATCTACAACCTATGGCGTCAGGTGATCGAGTACTTCGACGCTTATCTGACTGGCCTAACTGCCACTCCGGACAATCGCACCTATGGATTCTTCCGAAAGAATGTCGTCAGCGAATACAGCCACGAGGCGGCTGTGGCCGATGGTGTCAATGTCGGAAATGAGATCTACATCATTGAGACAGAGCGAACGAAGTTAGGAGGTCAGCTCAAGTGCAACCAGCTTGTGGAACGCCGAGAGAAGCAGTCTCGTCGTAAGCGATGGGAGCATCAAGACGAAGACGAAGCATACTCAGCAACGCAACTTGACAACGACATTGTCAATCCAGACCAGATTCGCACCGTTGTTCGCACCTACCGAGACCGATGGCGAGAGATTTTCCCCGGTCGTGTGGAACTGCCCAAAACTCTCATTTTTGCCAAGAACGACAGCCATGCCGACGACATCATCCAAGCCGTCCGCGAGGAGTTCGGCGAAGGGAATGAGTTTTGCAAGAAAGTGACCTATCGGACCATGGAAGACCCCAAGTCCGTACTGACCCAATTTCGGAACGACTACAACCCTCGAATAGCGGTGACGGTGGACATGATCGCTACTGGAACGGACGTCAAACCCCTCGAATGTCTGCTCTTCATGAGAGATGTCAAGAGTCGCAACTACTTTGAACAGATGAAAGGAAGAGGCACGCGCACGCTGGACCACGATGGACTCAAGCAGGTAACGCCCTCCGCCACGAGTGCTAAGACGCACTACGTCATTGCTGATGCCATTGGAGTGACGAAATCT
>JAPOXO010000064.1 GCA_026707045.1 Gammaproteobacteria bacterium
GCCTTGCGGTTTGTTGGTGGCCTTTTCGGAAAAGGCAAGTTTGTGTCAGAAATCACGGTGGACAAGAGTGACGAATCCGTAAAGAGCTACGTGATGTTGAGACTCGAGAACACGGTGAGAAGGCGTCTTTTGTTTAAGATCACATCCATGGTTATGGATCTTCATTTTTCCTTCATAGAAAGCTGTGATGGCTACGCAGTACACAGAAGCAACTTTGACATGGCAGGCTCTGCGCTTGTTGTTGGCAAGTTCGCCGCAACCGAAACAACTACATTCACCGAAATCAAGTGTGAACAGCCGCTGCGCTATCTCGTAGTACCGGAATAGAAGCGACAACCTCGTGTTCCGTTTCCTTGAACGACGCACTTTGGTGGCTTAGTGGAATCTTCTCCCTAGGCAAAGTTCACATCGATGGTTTGTTCTTACTCCGATTAGTTAAGAGCAAACGCATTTTGTTTGGTTTCCGTATTCGTGCTCGTCCTATGATGGCAACGACGAGTGTCCGACGGCGGCATTGAAAACTCCTTGCAATGGACGATTTCTTGCTTGGAAGTTAATGACAATTCACGCCGGTGAGGTTCATCGGACGTCAGACGTGGATTCACCGGCATCGTCCGAATCGCTGGCTTCTTCGCTGGAGTCCGACTCGTTCGCGCCACTTTCGTCTTCCTTCTTGTCGTCGTTCTCCTCGTCGTCTGAGTAATCCTCCCCATACATTCCAGTAAGCAGCTCTTCTTTTGAAATTCCTCCGCTCTTGTCTGTATCGATCATCGGAAACAGTCTATTGGCGTCGGATAGTTCCCTCTCCTTGACTTTCTTGATTTCTTCTTCCGTTGGTTCCGGAACACCGCTAAGGCGACCGCGCAAGGCCTCCAATTCGGCCAACGACATCGCCACTGCGAACTCGACTAGCTCTTCTTTACTTAGAGAGCCGTTGTCGTCCCCGTCGCTATTCTCAAACACTGTGTCCACCATCGATTTCCTAAATTCCTCCATTTCCTTCGCCAACTCTTCAAATTTCGCCTTTTGTTCTGCTGAGGGAGGTGGACCTTGAGGCGGAGTTTGGCCGAAGATTGGAATTGCAAGTATTGCTGCTGCAATAAGCATTGATGTTGCGGTGAAGAACCTTTTCATTGTTCAGCTTTGTGCGAGGGACGAACCTACGCCAGAATACCTCTTAAATTGATATTGGTCGCGTAAACGAAGTTTCAATGCTGCGCTTTCGCATCGAAAATTTTTTCGAATCGAAGGAATTCAATAGCATTTCAGCTGGACTGCTCAACACACGCGCTAGTTCCGTTTCGGGGCAATCATTCGCAGCGTCAATGAATCCGCTTCGCTCTACGAGAGGGGACGAAATTCGAATCGAACTGAGGCACTATGGGTTTCTTTTGCTCAAGTGCAAGCACCAAACGGAGAATTGCTGACTCCAACTATGTGCGAGCGGGCGTGCAAGCAGTAATTGGAACGACAGTACCAAGTGTGTCGTTAGAAAGCCAATCTCGAACTTCTATTCGGTGAGGTGTTGAGGGGACTTCGAACCCAGCTCTGCTCGAGAATTTCAATAGGACTACCCAATGACTGCTGGAAGTGATGCATGCGAACAGCGACGCACATTGCCGCAATCACTCCCAGTGCTAAAGTCGATTTTGTTGTTATAAGACTCGTGCCACCTGACGTAGATTAATTTCAAGACGCGTCCGAAGCGGGTTCACTGGCATCGTCGGATTCGCCGGATTCTTCACTGGAGTCCGACTCGCTTGCGCCACTTTCGTCTTCGTTCTTGGCGTCTTCGCTCTCCTCGTCTTCTGAGTAATCCTCCCCGAGCATTTGTTTAAGCAGTTCTTTCTTCGAGATTTCGCCGCTTTTGTCTGTATCGAACATAGGAAATTGCATTTCGACCTGGGCTGCTCCCATGTCCCGCATCTGTTTAATTTCGTCTTCCGTCGGTTCCGGAACAGGCGCGCCACGATCGCGCATGGCTTTGTTCTGGGCCAACACCATCGCTACACCAAACTCGACTAACTCTTCTTTAGTCAGGGAATCATTGTCGTCCTCATCGCTACTCTCAAAGGCTTTGTCCACCATCGATTTCATCATTTCCATCATTTGCCTTTGCGCTTCTGCCATTTGCTCGGCTGAGGGTGGTGGGCCCTGAGGGGGAAATTGTCCGTAGACCGGGATAGCAAGCATTGCAAGTGTGATCAGTATTGATATTGAGGTTAGGAGCCTTTTCATTGTTCAACCTTTTACCTGGGACAAACCCATTCAACAATGCTGCCTATCTTAATTTAGATGGCGGAAATGGGGCTGCAATCCAGCGCGTTTGCACATGAAATTTTCTCTAATTGATCGGACTCAATAGCATGTCGGGCAGTCTGCGCATAGGCACCCATCCTATCGTTTTAGAAGGGAATTTAGCCGGATTCAGCGAAGTGGATTCACTGGCGCCGTCAGAGTCGTTCGTCTCTTCGCGGGAGTCCAACTCGGCCGCGTCGCTAGGGTATATGGCAAGTCTTGTATCCTACCCTGCTTGAACTTGATTGTCGCAACGAGGTTGCTGTGTTTGCCCTGATCCGCAAAGTACCACCGATTTCCGGCATTGGACTTCGCATACTTCCCCTACTGTTCGTGCTGCCGTTGATCGCCGAGGAAGACGGTCTTGAGGAAATAATCGTAACTGCGCAAAAGGTAGAGCAAAACCTGCATGATGTGCCCATATCCGTTTCAGTGGTTGCAGGCTCTTTTATCGAAGAAGCGGGCGCGAACAATATCTCTGACTTGAATGGCATGTCACCTAACGTGATATTCCAAGCCATGGCGTTCGTCCACAATACCGCCAATATTTCCACTAGGGGAATTGGCTTCTTCGATACTGACCCATTTGCGGATCAGAAGACTCAGGTATTGATCGACGGCATACCTCATGCTCGCGTGACAGGATTAGGGCACGACCAGATTGATATCAAAAGAATCGAGGTGCTCCGTGGTCCACAGGGAACTCTGTTCGGCCGTAACAGTCTTGCAGGTACTGTAAACATAATTACCAGGGATGCACTTGAAAATGCTGGCATTTCGACGCGGGTCGCAGTAGGCGAGTATGGACTAGGCAAGATTGTATTTTCGGCCGATTCGGGAGAAGTGATCAACAACTCGCTGCGGGCTCGACTTACCCTATCAACGAGGAATTACGACGGGCATGTAACCAATTCCTTCAACGGTAATCAGTTGGGCGCACAAGACTCGAATTCTTTGCGCCTGAAAATTGGTCACAACATGACTAACGTTGGATCCACTCTGACTTACTATCAGATCGGTGAAGAAACGTACGGCATTCCTACCTCCAATCTCACCCAAGACCCTTATGGGCGGCTGGACGGGGATGTCCATTTGATCAGTCTGGACAACGACGGATTCAACGACTCAAGCGAGGCGGGGATTACATTGTTGTCGGACATCGATCTAAGGGCTGGAACCATCTCAATTGCAGCGAATTCGCACGACAGCGATTTCTTGCTATATACGGACCTTGATGGTCGCGCAGGGACGCTTCCGCCTGCACCGGGTCGCAATCCAAATCTTAGAGTCAACATCGGATTTGACATAGACCACGCACAGGACAGTTTGGAAGTACGCTTTCACGACGCACACAGCAATCGCTGGGACTATGTTGCAGGCGTATTTGTATTCCGCGAAAAATCGCGTCGGTTGTTTTACCAAAATATCGGTCCACCGTTTTCCGCGACATTGGATTTCAAAGATGCTGTACTTACAACAATAGCCAAGCAGAAAACCGCAAGTGTCGCAGCATTCGCTCAGACGGATTTTCGATTGAACGAGCAGTTCATTTTGGTGGCCGGCGGAAGGCTCACTAACGATGAGAAGACCGCAAATGTCGGCAATTACGGGCTCCCGCCACCCGCTCCGCAAAGACCGCCAATCATCTTGGAAAATACTACGACCTGGAATCAGCCCACATGGAAACTGGGTGCAAAGTACGAAAGTACCGAATCATTGATGTGGTATGCGACGATTTCTACGGGTTACAAAGCGGGTGGATTTACCAGCCGAGCGACTGTTTCGGAAAATGTTGGTCCATATGAAGCCGAGTATGTCAGGAATCACGAAGCAGGAGTAAAGGCCAATGTATTTGAGAACCGTCTGCGCCTTTCCGCGGCAGCTTTCTTTGCGGACTACAAAGACCTTGTGGGGTGGGTGCGACGCACGAATTCCACAGGTCGAGGAACGGAACCCGTGTACGAGAATCTCGGTAACGTAGGCATCAACGGTCTTGAGTTTGACTCCACTTGGTTGGTGACGCCGAACCTGAACGTTGATTTCTCCATTGGTTTGTTGTCTGCGGCTTGGGAGAGTTTCATGGTTGACCTGAACAACGACGGTATCGTCACGGATAATTCACACTTGGATATTCTGATGGCTCCCGACCTGAGTGCGTATGGTGCGCTCCGCTACGACGCCACTTTGGCAGCGAGTACGCTGGAATTTCGATTGGATGCACGATTTCAGTCTCGCTACAACACTTCCGGAGAAAGTAACGACGAACTGTACTACCGCCCGGCAACGACCTTGTTCAATGGGTCGGTAACGTACGTTTGGGGCGAAGACGGGAACAGCATTTCTCTTTTCGGCCGAAACCTTTCGGACAAAGCCGCGCCGAGAAAAAACCAGCAAACCTCCATCTTTCCCGTTGCGGTCTACGAACCACCGCGGGTTTTGGGATTGGAATTGAGGCTCAATTACTAGCTTCTGGCAGCGGGGATGCAATTCGGCGCTCGATCAGCACCATGATCGCGGGCATGAGAATGAGCAGGCTTATCCCTGCAATTGACAA
>JAPOXO010000003.1 GCA_026707045.1 Gammaproteobacteria bacterium
GTAAAAAGGAGTACAACGTCAGAATTATGACGCGCACTTTCAGACCAGCAGGAACCAAGAGACCTTGAGTATCGCAACCGAGAGAGCCGTTCTGCACAATTAACAGCTCCATGCAAACAGGCATCGCAATACAAACCAAACGCGTCGGTTTGTTGGATACTCGGAACAGTGCTCCGAAAACAACACTCGTCGAGTCGCGATTAAAAAGTCACCCCATGAGCGTTCTCAATGACATTCGAGTATTGGACTTCGGCCGATTCATAGCTGGACCCTACTGTGGGGCTCTATTGGGTGATCTGGGCGCTGAAGTCATACGAATTGAAAAAGTGGATGGATCGGAGGACCGATTTACCGCTCCGATCAAGCCAGACGGGCCGGGATCGGGATTTCTTCAACTCAATCGAAACAAACTCGGGTTTACGTTGAATCCTCGCAAGCCCAAAGGGCAAGAAGTACTAAAAAAGCTTGTGGCAACAGCCGACGTTGTCATAGCCAACCTTCCGCCGGATACGTTGAAATCTATGGGTCTGGACTACGAGAGTTTACAAGAGGTAAAACCCGACATAATTCTTACGACGACCACGGCTTTTGGATCCTCAGGCCCGTATGCCGAACGTGTTGGATTTGACGGAGTAGCACAGGCGATGTCGGGAAACATGCACCTCACTGGCCACCCTGACGAGCCCATGAAAAATTTTTCGCCTTATGTGGATTTCACCACCGCTTGCATGAATGCGCTTTCCACTGTGGCTGCAATCATGCACCGAAGTCAAACTGGAGAAGGACAGCATGTGGAGGGGTGTCTACTTGCCTCTGCTTTGACAGCTATGGGAGGTACTCTTATCGAGCAAGCCGCACTCAATGTCAATCGAATTGCATCAGGCAATAGAGGACAAACAGCTGCGCCAATTGACGTCTTCAAGACGCGAGATGGTTGGATGTTGGTGCAGGTAGTCGGCAACCCTTTGTACGACCGCTGGGCAAAACTCATGGGAGAAGACAAATGGCTAGAAGATCCGAGATTTGCAGATGACTTGTCTCGCGGCGAGAATGCGAAACATATCAGCGAACGAATGAGCCAATGGACTAGCGATCGTACAACTGCCGAAGCCATTGCTCAACTTGAAGAAGCCCGAATTCCATGCGGAGAGATACTGACTCCGCAAGAAGCACTTGAGAACGAGCAAGTCCAGGCGATGCAATTCCTTACTGAATTGACGTACCCCACGCTTGATGAAAAAATGCCAGTACCTCGCATGCCCATGAATTTCTCGACCATCGACAATCGCATTCGCCGACGGGCTCCAACACTTGGTGAACACACCGACTCTTTACTGCAGACCCTAGGTTACGACAAGGATGAAATTGAAGAACTTCGCGCTCTTAGGGTTGTGTAATGGATCCGGATATTGCCATCGTACGAGACCACTTTCTCCGTCTTCAGTCGGAAATTGTGAAAACGTTCGAAGAATTGGATGGCGCAGCAAAATTCTCCAGCGAACGTATTGAATCCGTCAGAGGTGGGTTTTCTCAGCCTCGCGTATTAGCCAACGGCAAGATACTGGAGAAAGCAGCAGTCCAGTTCACCTACACTTTAGGAGAGCAACTACCGGCTGCCGCATCTGAGAGTCGGCCGCACCTGGCTGGAAGTGGTTTCGCAGCAACGTCAATTTCCACGATTGTGCACCCACGGAACCCTCACATACCCACAACGCACTTGAACCTGCGTATGTTCGTTGTCGATACGAAGCCAAAAGTGTGGTACTTCGGAGGAGGATTCGACCTGACACCCTACCTGCCATATGAAGAGGACTTTGTTGAATGGCATCAATTCGCCCGACAAGCATGTTCCTCTGATGAACAGTACAAGACACTAAAACGAAAGTGCGATGAGTACTTTTTTATCCATCACCGAAATGAATGTCGCGGGATTGGGGGCTTGTTTTTCGATGACTATGACGATGGAGGATTTGAAGCGAGCTTTCAATTCGTCCAGTCTGTGGGAAAAAACTTTCTAACTGCTTATTCCTCACTAATTGAACGGCGGCGTAACATAAAGTGGTCTGTAGAAGAGGAAGACTGGATGCTAATTCGTCGGGGAAGATATGCAGAATTTAATCTGGCGATAGATCGAGGAACAAAATACGGGCTTCAAAGCGGTCGTCGCATCGAATCCGTTCTTGCTTCTTTGCCTCCTCGAGCCAAGTGGGTTTATGACCATCTCGCTGCTCCAAACTCACCTCAGGATCGGCTTAAGGACTATTTGAAACCAGGAATCGACTGGGTAAACTTTGTGGATAACTCGGTGTATTCCGATGAAAGTTGATGTATGACCTAACTATCAAAAAATCTTTTAGAGCACTAGGAAAACTAAAACTCTTAAAAATCACAGCCTTAAGAAAAACTCTCTATGTGCTCGAATCCAAGAGTCCAAGCATAACACGATCAGATTCATTGCCTCGGTCCAGAAAGAAATCGTGCGGTTTCGAGCCATATTGATCCGTTGCCTTGATGTTGGCACCCCTCTCAATCAGACACTCTAGAGCCTCAACAGATCTGTAGCGAACGGCCTCGTGCGCTGCAGTACCCCACCTTTCTCTGGCATTGACATTTGCTCCTACGTCAAGAAAGAACTTGAGCGCTTTCAGATTATTAAATTTGGCTGCCGTATGTACACCAAGATTGAGTGCTCCAGGCGTTTTCGATAGGCGTCGCACTTCCTTTATCCGATTGCACGCAACAGCACTCTGAAGTGTCCAAGGAACTCCGTGCTTCAATAGAACATTGACGACTGACTCTAGTGGTTGCTTGTCGATCTTGATCTGAAGGTTGCCGGTCGCATGGTGGAACAATTCATTGTGAACTAGGTCACGATCGACCAACTTGGGTTTCTTGGCAATCAGTTTGTCGAGTGACTTCCCTTCATCATTACACAGAAAATGCAAAAACTCGGCTCTAGGACCGAGCAGATTATTCTTCTTCGGTTTGGGCAATCCGTGAATCTCAATAAGCTCGTTTAACAATTCCAAGGCTTTCGCGTGTTTATTCCTCTTCGCCAGTTGCAGTGGATTTCCCCTTTCGTGTGAATGCATCAAATCGGTATCGAGTGTTCCGAGCAGTTCTATGATTTCGAGTTTGCCGTGGTGTGCCGCTGAAGCAAGCGAGTGACTTCTCGCTTCTCTGACTGTTCCGGCTCCAACCAACATCGAAGCACTAATCAAATCCCCAACATATCCAACCCATCCAAGAGGATTGCCAATCACTCCATCGTCGCTCACGACATTTGGATCCGCACCGGCTTCCAGCAACATCCGAACTCCACCATAACTTCCCCAGCGTACTGCGGCGGTTAATGGAATCGACCACTTGAATGATCGTGCAGGATTGACATCTGCTCCATGTTTCAGAAGAACTGGAACTAGGTGATCTAGGCTATGCGCAACTGCTGCAACAAGTGGAGTATCTTGCATCCATTTTTGTTGAGACTCATTAGCGTTAGCTCCGCTTTTCAAAAGGCTTTCGACAATTGGGAGATCGCCGGACATTACTGCCCAAATTAGTGGAGTCACGTGCTGCGACTTGTGACAATTAGGATCTTCTTTGAGCATCTGTGCGACGGTTCCACGGTCTCGTGAACCAATCGCAAAAAAGATGTCCTTCTTGGCTCCTTGTGCGATTAGCATCTCGATAACTTCGTTATTTGCAAATTGTGTTGCAGCCATTAAAGGTGTGATGCCGCGTTCGTCGCGTGAATTGGGATCAGCTCCATGGCGTAGCAACAACCGCATCATTTTTGGATCTTTCGCTGCCTGTACAACCGGTAAAGTGGCCTCGACAGCTTCATGGAGAGTTCCCGCATCCTGTTCTAGCAATTTTCGGGTCAAGGAGAGAAAACCGAGTTCTACAGTCTCGTACAACGTGTAAGTAGCACCCGCTTTGACTAATTTCCGAAAACTGTCGCGTCCGTTGTGATTGGCGGCGGTTCGCACCGGTTTTGTCATGGTCCAGTAGGAACAATTGGGATCCGCTCCATTTTTTAATAACAGGTCCACCATGCGGCGGTTGTTAATCCAAACAGACGCGTCCAAGGGAGACGTGAAGCACGAATCACCACATCCACCCATAGCATTAATATCGATTCCGTTGTCTATCAGTTGTTGTGCGATCAGCATGTGGCCCTGTTTCATCATTGCTCCCCTCGTGGCTCGAGGATCAGCACGATGCAACAACGTGTCGCCACAGGTGATGTCGCTCGCAACCCGGGCATGCACCAAGGAGGGATTCTGCTCAATCAGTTTCTTGACCGATTCAACATCTGCAGCATCGACCGCTTCAACAATAGCCGCTACAGCTGGCGGCAGTGCACCAGGAGTGTTCAGGAATCCTTCTGTGGACGGGTGGCTCGTAACGAATTTTCGTAGTTTCGTCCAGGCGTCGAATCCATACTCCTTGGCGATCACTCGCTGGGCATCTGCTAACGTAATCGGTGAACGGAAAATATGAGCATCGGACCTACGACGGAATTTAGGTAGCGCTTTCCTCAATCGCTCGGCGGCAACGCGGTGTTTTTCGGCGTGATCACTGACAAGAAATTTGGCGCGGTTGCTGATCTGTTTGAAATCATCGTGCTCCATGGATTCAGCTAGGAAAATCAAGTCATTCCAGTCCGAAGCGCCGTATTCCAGGGCCAACGCATGCTGAACTTTAGCCGTAGAAACGTGATTACGCGCAATCTCCTTATTGGAAACATTGCGATATTCATCCAAGTTCTTGATCACCGCGAATGCATTCCCAGACCATCTCTTCTTCTGGCAGTCAGTAATGTGCTTTACCTCTTTGCGAATCGCGTGAGGACTGGGAGCAGTGTAAAAAGGGCGAGCCATCTTTTTAGCGACAATTCTTTAGGCGACAGAATAGACCGACAATTCTATTGCTGCTCCGAGAGTTGACTCGGTGCTGTACAGAACTCGCGTTTTGAACTCTGGAACCTCTACAGAGAGATTCTGTCCATAGGAGGAGATCAGTGCCTTGCCGTTGACGAGTTCGAGAGAAAGTTCAGCACACCATGGCATGTTGCTGAGCAGTAGCGACGAATTCGACACCTTGATTGCAGCAAGGCGATTAAGACCAAAAAAGGAGTTTTCAATGAAGATCACTGTACCCCTATTCTTGTCCTTTGCCATTGTTTGTACACCCATCTCGGCCGACCAAATAGTTCTAGGTCAACTGTCTCACACCACCGTTACCGACGACCAAGCGGGCATTGACTTCGATTTGAACGGTTTGGACTTGCGCTACATGAACTTCGGTAACGACGATCTATATTTTGGAGTTGGCTGGGCAAGCGCTTCTGGAGACGATGAATTTTGTGTTCCCGATTTCTGTATCGACTTTGAGGTTGATGTAAGTGCCACTTCTGTTGAAGTCGGCTACAACTTCGACAATCCGTTTACTCCATTTGTCTCTGTAAGTTGGACGAAATCGGAAACAGACTTTGGGATTACAGGAATGGGAATTGGTGACGCGTCCGATTCCGATACTAACTACGGTGTAGGAACATGGTTAGGTGGAGAGAGTAGACGGCTTCAACTCGCGTTCCACGGAGTGGACACTGACGATCCGGGCGTATCTCTTGGCGGTTACACCGTTCTTGACAGTAGTATTGTGCTGTCTGGATTTTATGCGACGACAACGGAAAACCCCGGGGACTCATGGGGAGTCACCTTTGGCATTGGTTGGTCGTTCTAACGAAGTGCATATGTCTCAAGCAGATTCAGAGTGACTAGCCAAAGTGGCTTTGGAGTGGCACTTTGAGATCAGGCTAAAGCAGGCAACATCCTCGTCGATACGTTGCGTGAACCAGCAACTCTATTGATGGTCTCTTGTCCGTGTCTTGCTTTGTTCAGGAAGGTAAATCTTGCGGTGCGTCAATGGTAAGGTGCTATTGAGCTAGCCTTGAAAAGTCCCTTCCCACGAAATTTGGTGCACACTTGGTGCACAAGAGCACTGTCATTCGAGCCTTAACGTAGACTAAAATTTATACAACCGTCCAGTCAGATGCGTTCATCAAATGGAATCCGATATGGAGGCGAAAACACTGGCGTCTCGTGAAAGATTGAGGGTCCCTGATTGGCTGCGACAGCATGCCGATCTCTGGATACAGCACCCAAGTGTTGAATCGGTGGTGTTGTTTGGTAGCAGAGCTTCGGGACGCTCGAATCCACAAAGTGATTGGGACGTGGCGATCCTTCACAGTGGAAACACACCCCCAAGACTAGAACGATTGGATGGATTCTCGAAGCATCCTGTTGATTTGCCGCTACTCTCAATCCGTACATGGCGCAGGGACCTAAATCGGATTGGTTCATTGTCGTATGAACTCGTTACGCGTGGCGAAGTCATTGCTGGAAGAATGCCTTCGTATATTCTTGAGGATCCTGTTATGAGCGAAGACGACCTAGCACTTCACTTGGAGTATGCGTTCGTGGAATTGGCAAATGCCGTTTGTGGACTGCGAGATGCAACGCGAGGCAGAGAAATCACGGAACCAATTGAAAATCTTGACGCAGAGAGAGCTGTAGCGTATAGTGCAAACGGGGCCGAACGAGTGGCAAAAGCACTCTGTGTATTTCTACAGATTCCCTATGATCGTACTCACAACGTGGAAGAACTCGCTGGTGCAGTTCCTGAGAAATGGAAACGAAAGATGGACGGATTTACTTCCTACGGTCACACATCCCCATATACAGGAGTAATGGAGCCAATAAGGCAGGTGGCTCGCCGTATTAGCAAAGCTATAAGCTTGCTCGAAGAAATCCTACCAGCATGTCTCAATGAAATATCTACCGCTAGTGCCACCACGCTGATCCGAAAAGTCAAAGGTGCTTCTCCTCTTCACACAGCCATAGGGTTCATAGATGACAATGCTGTCCATCCAAAAATAGTGCACATTGCAAAGAAGCTAGACTCGCTACAAAGCATGATGCGTGATACAGATTCGAACTGACTAAGGTCGTCAATTGACAACAGGAGCGGCGGATGAAGAGAGTTCGAGGCATTCATGAGTTTTTTGCCGATGATCCGGATCAAGCAGATTGGAACACATGGGGACGTCGGTCTGATCCAACTACACGTAGAGGATTCGTTAAGGGTCTCGGTGCTTTTACCGCACTCGTCGGTGCGCGAGTCGTGTTCCCGGAGCAAGTTCCTGCTGGACTGATTCCGGCATCACTCGCGAACTCAAACGATTCCTTTCAAATCGAAGGTAAGGACGGTCTCACACTTCTCAACGACCGACCTCTAAACGCTGAGACACCGCCTCACTTACTGAACGATGACATCACGCCTTCAAACCGTCTTTTCATTCGAAATAACGGAATTCCACCCAAAAACGTCGATCCTCACGGTTGGACGCTAACACTGAACGGCGAATCCGCCATGCAAGAGAAGTCTTACTCGATTCAAGACTTGCGCCGAAAATTCGAAAACATAGAACGCCAACTCGTTATGGAGTGTGGAGGAAATGGCCGATCGGAGTTCGATCCTCCCGTGTCGGGGAATCAATGGACACTTGGCGCTGTTGGTTGTCCCCGATGGAATGGTGTCCGTTTAAAGGATGTGTTAGCTGATTGCGGGCTCGACGAAAACGCAGTTTACGTTGCATTCCACGGAGCCGATACTCATATCAGCGGGGATGCAAATCGTATTCCCATTTCTCGAGGAGTACCAATCTCCAAAGCACTCGATGATGAGTCCATGATTGCCTGGGGCATGAACGGTCACAATCTCCATGAAATGAACGGGCATCCGTTACGTCTAGTGTTCGGAGGTTGGCCAGGATCAACATCGGGCAAGTGGATAAATCAAATTTCAATTCGCGACAGGATTCACGATGGTCCGAAGATGGCTAGTCCTTCGTATCGGGTACCGTGCGAGCCCGTTGCACCCGGTCAGACTGTTGATGATGAAGATATGTGCATCATTCACGAAATGCCAGTCAAATCGCTGATTACCTATCCTCAAAGTGGAGTTACGCACAAGGTCAGTGATTCGCTTGTTCTGCACGGCCACGCTTGGTCCGGAGATACGAGCATCTCCAAACTGAGAATCTCTATCGACTATGGACGAACGTGGGAAGATTCGAAACTCGACTCACCCAAAAATCGATTGGCATGGCAAAACTTTGATCATACGCTCAAATTTCCAACAACGGGTTACTACGAAGTCTGGGCCTGCGCAGAAGACGCACGCGGTCATTCGCAACCCATGGTGTTACCAAGCTGGAATCCCAAGGGCTACCTAAACAATGCTTGCCATCGCATTGCGATTTACGTTAGCTAGCTTAGCTATGGTTGGTATCTCGTTGGCTTGTGTGGCCGACGAGAGCAATAGCGTACCCATCGACAGCAAAAGCGGTCTCAAGGTGGATGAAAACGAAATCTGGAAACTGGTGAATGCACATTGCGGATCCTGTCATTCTGGACGGCTTTTGGCGCAACACTCGTTGGACAGATCCGGTTGGTTGGAGACAATACGGCGTATGCAATCCGATGAAAACCTGTGGGACTTGGGAGATTCAGAAGCACAGATTCTCGACTATCTGTCCGAAAATTATGGGAGGAACGAGAGCCGCTCGGACAAACGAGTTCGGCGTGCACCGCTTGACCAACAACCAATTGAACACGACGAGGATGTGGAGAAGGATGAAGTATCCACTGATAGAAGTGATTCCAATCCCCAAGCTGAAGAAACCACTCCAACTACCTCGGATGAATTGTAAGGTTGCGCACAGCCACTGACTCCATTTCAATCTACATATTCCGCCAAAGGCCGGCTATTCAGCAAACAATCGTGATCTACTACTCTTCGATGTGGATTGACTGAACCATGAATATTCGAAGCACCACATCGAAATTTCATGGTTCTGCCGTTGAGTGATCGATCAAGAACATAGTGCTCAGATCACTCCCGACTGTACAAGGAAATTCAGCTAGTCGTAATAACCCGAGTACGACAACTAGGTAAGCCGCCTGGACACATTGTGTAGTTGAAAAATGGTGAGTCTCCCTATGCTTTTTTATGCAGCTCTGCAATTAAGATCAAATGACAACAGTCAGTCTGTATGAAAGAACATCGCTCAATCTGGTTTGCTCTATCGAACTCGCTCTAAGTTTCGATTAAACTAATAGTGCACTTCTAAGCGGGAGCCAATCGTGCGCATGCGCCGTAGCAAACAGGTTCATTCGGAAGAGAAAATCAATCTCACGCCGATGCTTGATGTAGTCTTCATCATGCTGATCTTTTTCATCGTTACCGCTACGTTTGTCAAGGAAATTGGCCTGGACGTCAACCAGCCGGAAGACGACAAACCAAAGGTTCAGGATCCCGACAAAAAAGCGATCATTATTCAGATTACAAGTCGTGATCGCATATTTATTGCAGCGCGTGACGTGGACATCACCGCCGTCCGTGCGAATATCGAACGATTGCATGCTGAAGATCCTAAAGCTCCCGTAATAATCAATCCCCATCCGGACTCAACCGCAGATATCTTTGTTCAGGTTTGGGATGCAGCTAAATTGGTTGGTGTACCCAAAGTCCAGTTAGCGAGTCAGAACTGACGCTTTAACGAGACCATCCACCAGGATTCTTCTGCTAGTTAGAGCTTTGAGTTCGATGTGCTCGAATTGCTCTAACCGATAGACGAAACCAGTCCAACAATCGATCCGGTCAAAAACGCAACCAAAGTTCCCGATACTAGAGTTCGCGGTGCCAAGGCAAGCAGATCATCTCGACGCTCTGGAACAATTGCGCTAACCCCGCCAATCAAGATTCCCACGCTTCCCAGATTTGTGAATCCACACAAGGAATAAGTCAATATCAAACTGGTACGGGTCTCTAAGTCGGTTCCAACCTGTCCTAGCTGTTGATATGCGACGAGCTCGTTGACTACCAGTTTAGTTCCCATCAGCTGCCCAGCGGCATTAGCGTCGTGCCAAGGGATTCCCATACACCAGGACAAGGGTTGAAACACCCATCCTGCTAATCGATCCAAACTTAGCGGGGCGTCGCCTGCCGGAATAAAACCAATTATCTGATTGACCAATGCTACAAGACTAATCAATACGATCAACATTGCGACGATGTTGACGATTATTTGTGCTCCGTCCATAGTTCCCCGAGTAATCGCGTCGAACGCGCTCTGATAACCAAAAGCATCCTCAATTTCCCCTGAATCCGTAACAGTGTCGTCAGGAATCATGATGCGGGCAATCAAAATGCCCCCCAAAACGTTGAGAATCGAAGCAGTAACAATGTGCCCAAGGGCATCTGCTACCACATCTCCGATGATAGAGACGTAGAGCACCATTATTGATCCTGCGACCGTAGACATTCCGCAGGTGATAACGACGAAGAACTCGGCCCGAGTAATGGTTCTTAGGTGAGCTCGAATAACCATTGGAGATTCCACCATTCCCACGAAGATGCTCGCTGCCGCCGAACAACCAACTGCTCCTCCAATTCTCAAGGAACGTTGGAGCAACCATGCAAACCCCTTGATAACCAGTTGCAACACTCTCCAATACCAAAGCAACGCGACCAAAACAGCGAACACCAGGACTTGAGGCAACAACTGAAATGCGAATATGAAAGGCGCATCGTCCGTTGACATTTCAAACGGCAATTCCCCACCTCCGATGTAGCCGAACACAAAAGAGGTGCCTGCTCGAGTCGCTTCAGTAATTGCACCTACTACGACGTTTAACGATGCAAGCGCTTCACTGACGACCGGGATTCGCAACAAAATGGCAGCTAGGACGATTTGGATTGCAAGAGTGATCGCTATTGGCAAAGGTCGAACTTGCAGCCGTTTCTCACTAACTAACCACGCCAATAGGAGTATGACTAGAATTCCTAAGATTCCGTGCATTGCCCCGCCCCACAACAAATAGCAAAGTTTAACTGTAGGAGGCTAAGAGAGATTTCTACCGTCCTTGTAACTGGAACGCTTGCCATCGATTACATAGCAAAATATCCGGGATCATTTGCGCGCCTGTCGGACCATGTGGGTATAAACGTTTCGACGCGCGTAGAGCAACTTGAGCGTCAGTTTGGCGGATGTGCAATGAATATCTCATATAGCCTGAGTAAACTGGGGCATACCGCAATTCCTTTTGTGCTTTGCGGCTCTCCGCTCGACCATTCCTATTCAGATCACATTTGTGCAGTTGGTGTGGACAGACGTGGCATTGTCGAATTGAATGAATGGAGCGACTCGTCACATGGCTTTATCTTTACAGACCAGAACCATAGTCAATTCACCGCTTTCTATTCAGGACCTGCAGAATCCAATGAGTACGAGTCGAGATTGCAGGACTTTCTCAAGTCACATTCGGCGGACATCGACTATGCAATTCTTGCTCCCGACATCGCTCCAAACATGATCTGTGCCGCGACGCTCCTCAATCAATGCTCAATTCCATTTCTTACTGATCCCGGTCAGCAAGTCTCGGATTTCACTGACGATGACTGTGTGCGACTGATTGGAATGTCACAACTTGTGATTGGTAACGAGTTCGAAGTGAATCGATTGAGATCAGCAATACCTGACCTTGAGGAAAGGCTTGGTGGCCTCATCGTCACATTAGGGTCAAACGGAGCCTCTTGGAACATCGACGATGAGAATGGACATGAGAGAGCAGCCCATCCACGTCGGCAACTTGACCCAACGGGCTGCGGTGACGCGTTTCGAGCCGGACTAGTTCATTCACACTTATCCGGAGCTCAATGGCGAGATGCCGTTAGGAGTGGCGCACTTGTGGCATCGATCAGTATGGGCTATCTTGGATCGCAAAACCACGAGTTATCCAACTTTACGGAAGCCTATGTCCATGAATGGAGAAATCGACCTTCATGGATTTGTGATAAGACAGAACTTTAATGAAATCTGGAATGGTGATCGTTCTAAACGGTGCCTCATGCGCTGGAAAAACAACGCTCGCAAGAGCCATTCAAAATTGTGCGCGTGAGCCCTACATCATTGTGTCGTTAGACCAATTTAGGGACAGTTTGCCCAATCGATTTCGCGGGCTGAACTCTCCACAAGGTACACCCGGTGCCGACGGACTCAATGTGGTTCCAATCTCTCACACCGGAAAATTGCTCACTGACATTCAATTCGGAGACTATGGAAAATCGGTGCTGCGGGGTATGAGAAGAGCAATTCGGGCATTGGCACGCGATCAACTAAATGTAATCGTTGATGACCTAATTCTCTACCAGTCGTTTCGTGATGATTACCTGAAAGCGCTTCAAGGCTTAAACGTACTATTTGTGGGAGTACATTGCAGCACTGAAGAAATGATTCGTCGAGAGAAATTGCGCGAGGGACGTTTTCCGGGGACCGCAGAATCCACTCTGTCGAAAGTACATTCACATATGCACTACGATGTTGAATTGGATACATCTAAATCGCCCCCAACCGAACTGGCAGGAATGGTGCTTGAGTATTCTGCTAAACCAGATTCTCCGTCTGCATTAGAGAGAATGCAGAGCTTCGCAGCGGATTCCAGCGATTCAATCCATGGGGTTAGCGTAGACCAATGACGAACCAGGAAAAACGCAACGAATTCGCTAGCCTTATAGATCAGTCAAGCAACATCGTTTTCTTTACAGGCGCTGGCATAAGTACGGAATCTGGCATTCCTGATTTTCGTAGCCCAGGTACAGGAATTTGGAACAAGATCTCGCCGATTGAGTTTCAAGACTTCGTCGGCTCGGAGAAAGTGCGAAAAGAATCGTGGAAACGCAAGTTCGGTGGCAGGACTCGATGGGATGAGGCCGATCCAAATGTGGGTCATAAGGCCATTTGTCATCTGATTCAAAATGCAAAGGCGCGTTCGGTGATTACTCAAAATGTCGATAACCTGCACCAAAAATCGGGTGTGCCGGATGAAAAAGTCATCGAACTCCACGGCAATGCCGGTTATGCAAAGTGCTTAAGTTGCGGATCTCGCTTCGATTTGGACGAATTGAAAGAGGAATTTGAGCGACTCGGGCAGATAAAACCGTGTCGTAGGTGCGGAGGAATCATCAAGACCGCAACAATATCCTTTGGGCAGCCCATGCCCGAAGAAGCGATGCAACGAGCTCAAAGAGAGACGATCGCCAGTGACCTCTTTGTAGTCGTCGGATCGTCACTTGTCGTGTATCCCGCCGCGGGGTTTCCAGAACTTGCAACGAGTTTTGGCATACCGTTGGTGATCGTAAACCGTGAACCAACACCATTGGATTCCATTGCTTCTCTTGTGATTCACGACGAAATCGGACCGACATTCGAATTCGTTCTTGGGATAGATCACTCAAGTTCCGCTGAGAGCTCTCGAGCCTAAGTCGAGCTTCAACTTAGGAATGATCAACTGGTAAGTGTTCACCACAAATAGGGCTTGTGAAGCACACGTACTCATTGAGACTGTCCATGGAGCATGACTTAGAAAACATACTCGCAGCTTTGAACCGTTTGCTTCCAAATCACGATCGGATCACAGAAATTGAGTACCTTCCCGGCGGCTACAGCAATCGAAACTATCACGTTCGCAGCGGAAGTGAGGATTTCATTCTTCGTCTGTGTAGTAAGAAGCCGTCAAGCACACAAACCGAATTCTCCTATCTAAATCTAACTCTTGCCCCAACTTTGATTGAATATGAACGATCGACAGGAAACATGGTGACTCGCGAGGTCCATGGGTCTCTTCTAGTTCATCAGCCCTTCACGGTTTTGGAGAGTGTTCAATATCTCCAATACATCCACTCTACTATTCCAATCGGGATAAGGAAACACGACCCCGTTGCTGTTTCGCTCGATCACTTTGCAAAGTCTGGCGTGCGCAACGAATTGCGCGAATTTGTTGAGACCACATCATGGAGCCCACGTCGATTGGTAGGGAGCCACAACGATCTCAACCCCTACAACATCATTAGAACTGTCGACGGCTCTGTCGTTACTCTGGATTGGGAATTCGCCGGCGACAATGAAGGACTTTTCGATCTCGCTAACTTGTGCTCGGGATTGGGTTATTCCGATGAGGAATTTGATGAGTCAGCCGCACTCTATTCGGGCTCGTTTCACGAAACGGAGTATCTTGTTCTCACTCGAATGGTGTTTCAGGCTCGCGAGCACTCTTGGGCTCTCGCACAAATTGCAGAGGGAAATGATCGTGATGAGATACGAGCTCAAGTCAGAGAGGCTAGAACTGAATTTCACAGAATAAGAGACAAATACCTCTGAGAACTTCGACGTAAACTCCTGAGTTGGTGGAAAACCTGCCGCGAGAATCAAACCGCTCAGTTTGCTCGAGCATTAGAAAAGAATGAACCTCTCCGAGTCTCAATGCTCTAAACTGTGTGAGCCTTGAGTGTTCAAGAGCAGATTGAACAATTTTCTTGCAAGCTACTGTTGGATGCGGCGCAATCAAGTAGAACGTTTTTTCTGCGAGAGATTCATCTCAATTTATTAGGAAAAATTACAGTGCAATGCCAAAACGCATAGCAGTAGTAGAAGACGAGCCAGATCAGCGAGCGAATTACAAGGACGCAATCAGCAAACGCGGGTACGAAGTGGTCGCGTTCGCCGACAGGCAATCGGCACTTGCTGGTTTTGACCGATCGCTTCCAGACTTAGCCGTGCTCGACATTATTCTTGGGGACGAAATGGATGCGGGCTTTGAGATTTGTCGTGAGCTGTTAACACGTTCTCCCGATCTGCCTGTGATCTTTCTTACTGAACGTATCGACGAGATAGACAAAATTTCGGGTTTGCGGCTAGGTGCATGGGACTATCTACCCAAACCCATTTCACTCGATTATTTGACTGAACGCATCGCTTCGTTGTTGCGAATCGAACAGGTGAGATCCAGCACGGATGAGAGATTTCGCACTCGAACAATGGACATCGGTGAACTTCGATTGGACCAGGACGCTTTGCTTGTGTCTTGGAAGGATCAACGAATCGATCTTTCAGGGACAGAATTCAAAATGCTCGCAAAGCTGGTTCGACAGCCTGGCCACGCAGTCACCTATGAATCCTTAATGGAATCAACAAATCAAAGCTTCGTAACCAACAACACCATAAACACTCACATTCGGAATATTCGCAAGAAGTTTGAAAGTGTTGACTCAGACTTTTCCGCCATCAAGAGCGAGTACGGTTTCGGCTATCGCTGGAACGCCTAGACTCAGATTGTGAAGTCACGTTCTCGTTTTCGAGGGCCAAAGTTACGCATTAAGCTACTCTTGCTTTTCGCGGTGGTTTTGTTGGTCGTTCCATGGCTTGGGTATGTACAGCTTGTCGAAATGGAGCGACTACTCGTTCAGGGACAGGAAAATACCCAACGGCAAACTGCTAGCACGGTAGCGTTTTTGCTTCACAACCGAGTCGATCTGTTCAACGACTTGCCAGTTCAAATTGAAGACTATGAGCATCTCTTTGCGCGCCCGATCGACGGAAGCATTATTGTTGACGGAAATCCGTCAGACTGGGGGCACGACCTGGAACGGAATCTACGAACATTTGGCAATGGTGATGGTTCATTCGACCTCGCACTAGGCGAGAAAATCAACATGCTCTTTGGATTCGTACGAATTCGCGATTCCCAACCCGTGTATCGAGATCCGGGGTTGGTTGACGTGACCAAATCCGATCATCTTCAAATAAGTTTCAAAAATGTAGAAGGCGAATCCGAACAGATCGTATTGACATTCTCAAGTCCCGGAGAAGCCACTTCCTATCGAATGTCAAAGGGGTCTAACGAAGTCGAAGAACCGATAACCAATGTAGGAGGCTTTCTCCTTGAATCCGAGAATGATCTTGTTATCGAGTTTGAGTTTCCCCTGTCTCTGATGGGAACAAATCGAGAATTCGCCATTTCCTTTGTAGATGTCGACGATTTCGAGACGCGGGAAACTAGGCAAATCATTCGGACAGTTTCCGATATCGACTCAGAGAACTTTAACCTCGTCGTTCTTCGCTCTGCACAAACGGTCGATCTGATCGAGAGACTGGGATATGTCAATACGCGGATTCTTGTCGTTGATACTCAACAACGAAAGCGCGGAGAGACCGAAGTCAGCGACTCTCCCTCAATGGGTCCGAACATCGAATTGCGCCCGCTTCGAGGATTCTTCAGAACTCTAAGACCTGTTCTACACCGAGTATTTATGGGAGAACAGTTCAAGGAACCGACAATTGAAGAAGCCGAGGAATTACAGACGGAAGCGATCGAATCTGCTCTACGAGGCGAACCTCATGCAGTTCGAAGAATTTCCCCATCTGGCGCTCCCTCAATACTTGCCGCTCATCCAGTTCAATCTCAGGACGAAATCCTGGGCGCGGTTATCGTTGAACAGGATATAGAAGACATTCTTGCGTTCCAACAAAGAGCTTTCGGGCAGATACTCTTCGTTTCGTTGCTTGCCTTTTTCATCGTCATTGTTGTTGCTTTGGGTTATTCAATTCGACTTGCATATCGAATTCATCGATTGCGAAGGGCAGCCACGAGAGCTATCGATGAACACGGACGATTGAAAACACCATCACTTGATGCGGAAGTGCGGTCAGGGGACGAAATTGGAGACTTGGCTCGATCCATCAACAACATGCTTGACAGACTTCACCAACACCAGGAATTCCTGCAAAGAATGCCTCGAACTTTGCGGCATGAAATAAACAATCCGCTCAATACAGTAAGCACTTCGTTGGAGAATTTGAAGAACACCTCGAATCCCGACGAACAAGAGCGCTATGTGCAAAGTGCTCAACGTGGTGTCATGCGAATTGGAAGTATTGTCCAGAATCTGTCCGATGCTGCCAGTCTTGAAGATGCGCTAAAGAACGAGGAACTCGAGGTCATCGATATTCAAGAGTTAGTTCGGGGTTACGTAGCGAATCTTCAAGAAACTCGAACTGGTATGCAGGTCGTATTCCGTGGGACATCGGGTCCAGCGCTTGCTGAGGTCTCAGACTTTCACATTGAACAAATGCTTGACAAGATTATTGACAACGCAATTGATTTTCACCGACCCGATAGTCCCATCAAGATACAACTTGATCGTGGACGCGAGTTTCTGCAAATTACGGTGGCTAACCGTGGACCTGCTTTTAAGGGAGACTGGAACGACGTGTTCAATTCGCTAGTCAGCCACCGTCCTGAGCAAAGCACTCTGCACTTTGGCCTTGGACTCTTTGTAGTACGAGTTATCGCCGAGTTTCATGGGGGGAATGTTCGGGCCATCAATTTGGCGGACGGCTCCGGTGTGGCTATTTGCGTCGAAATCCCACTGGTGACGACATCCACAACCTCCTCAGTTGAGACTCGTAAGACTGCCTAGTCTTCGAGCACCTGAAATAACGCGTCCTCGGCCAACTCTCCGTCTACTGTAATTTTGCCCCGCTTGAACATATAGCAAATCGCAGCAAACACACTTTTGGCCGCGGCAGGATGAAGCCTTCTATCCACATTTGCGTACATCACAGGCACCATTTCAGAAATTCGATGCTTGCCGTTACTCAATTGTTCGAGAATTTGCCTTTCTCGCTCCTGACGATGGTGAATAAACGCTTCGACGTGTGGAACCGGGTCCGTGATCGGGGGGCCATGGGTAGGCCAATAGGTGTCAAGATTCTCATCAAGTAACCGATTCAAGCTCTTCATGTAGGATTCCATATCACCGTCAGGTGGAGACACAACACTAGTCGACCATCCCATGACATGGTCACCAGAAAACAGTGCTTTCTCCTCCTCAAAGACATAGCACATGTGATTTGATGTGTGACCTGGTGTGTGAACGCATCGCAGCGTCCAATCGTCTCCTTGAATTAGCTCATTGTCGGTCACGTAAATGTCCGGTACGAACTCCATATCACCCCCTTCCTCAACCACGACATCATCGTCTTGGTGGCCAGATCCGTGAGGCCCAAATCCATAAGTCGGTGCATCGCAAATCTCTCGAAGCAATCTACATCCTGGCGAGTGATCCATATGCGTATGCGTTACGACGATGTGTGTGATGGTTTCATCACGAACTGAGTTGAGCAACGCATCTATGTGTTTCTCATCCAAAGGACCGGGATCGATAATGGCCACTTGCTCTCTTCCAACAATATAGGTTCCGGTTCCGAAGTACGTAAACGGGCTGGGGTTTCTCGCAACTACTCTTCGAATTCCGCCTGACACTTGGTCGGCGACTCCATACTCAAAATCGAGCTCTCGAACAAAAGGTATTTCTTGTGCCATCAAAAATACCGGATAAGCCCCACAGGTCCTAAAGTTTGAATGTTAATAGAGTGGTGCAATAGGCAGACCGTCATTGTCCGATTGAATCCGCTGTGCCAGCGGACTGATCTTCCAGATTTTCTGAGTGACTCGTGGCGGGGGCTTCGTTAGGAAACCAAGCGTTGCGCCAAGCTTCCCATTCCACATTTGGAGTTTCAGCACTTAGAGCAACATTCAAGTATCGGCGGGCATCTTCTTCCATTCCTGCCAAGTATGCATCTCGAGCGACCGTGGCAACACGACTTAGACACTGATCTATCAGACTACCAACTAATCCATTGTGTGGATCGAGTGACTGTGCTTCGCTTAGCTTGAACAGAGCACTGCCTCGATTGGGTCTGGTGATAAAGCCCTGATCAAAGAGTTCAACCGCTTCTTCGTACAAGATCTCGGCTTGCGAAATTCGTCCAAGCTCCTCTAAATGTAATTTCTCTAGTTCTCGTTGAGATTCCTGTGAAACGCCCTGGGTACGTGCGGATTCAATGAGCTCTACTACGTCATCGAGTCTCCGTTGATCCAACAATTCACGCACTCTAAGGATTACATTGGTTTCGACTTCATCCAATCCATTTATAGCGACCTGGTTTTCTGGATCCAACTCAAGTACCTTTTTGAAAGAGGCGTAAGCGTTTTGGTCTTTTGGTGTAACTAAATTGCCATTCTCGCGACGAGTGGCTGCGATTTGTAATGTCTCTTCAATTTTCTCTTGCTCTGATTGGGCTTGATCCAGTTCTTCTTGTGCACTCCTGAGATCCGCCGAAGCAGGATTAGCCTCTACGGCAAGCCCCAACAGGTCTCTTGCAAGCGGAAGGTTTCCACGTTTTGTGGCATCGAGAGACATCTCGGCGATGCTCTTGGAGAGCATGTTCAGCTGGGACTGGGCCTCTTCACCCTCAGGAAGATCTGGGTGAAACAAGACGAGTTGCTTGTAGGCGCGAATGATTGCTGTCAAAGCCTCTTGATCTTCTATTCCTCGGAGCTCTTGCAATCGTCGAGTGTCGTCTAACAAGCGATCAGCACGGCGCGTCTGATACAGCTTTTGTGAGAGTTCGTCTATATCTTCATCACTCGGATAGACCCTTGCCAGCTCATTCAGTCTCGATTGAGCAAGCGTTAGATCGTTGCTCTCGATGAATTGTGAGATTTGATTTTTCCTTGAGTCGCGCACGCGATCAATCGCGGCACGTGTTCCTTGGTGATTTGGCGCAATTTCAAGAACCCGGTTATAGGCTGCGGTAATGGCACTCAATGTCTGATTGGGGTCAGAATTCAATGCTTCCGCCGTGCGCCACCTCTCCTCAAACTCAGGATGTTCCACAATCCCAAGACCGGAGAAAAATTCCTGAATTGCATGACGCTCCACAAATCCAATCCACATTCCCGCTATCAGAACAATTGGACCAATGGATGTCAATCCAAAATAGACGGCCCTGCGGCGAGAACTGAATGAAGCTAGGCCAGATGCCACGCGCCCATCGCGACTTCGGTTGACAACGGCAAGTTCTTCGGAGCGAACCAGATCGGAGCGCACATGTAGCGAAGGGGAAACGGATGTCGCAACAACCTCATCAAAAGCACTTTCCAACATTTCAACATTCAGAATTCGATCACTCGGAGTGAAAGCCAAAAAAGAATCTATCGCTGGTTGAAGTGCTTCGTACTCGATTGCAAGTCTTGGAACGATATCCTCATCAGTTGAGGTTCTACCTTCACCTGTTGTGTCCTTCCAAGGAATGTCTCCGCTGATTGTTCTGTAAAGAGAGATGGCTAGCGAGTAGAGGTCGGAGCGTGCATCTATTGAATCGCCTCGTACAGATTCGGGACTACCGTAGCCAGCTGTGACTGTGGTAGGTTTCAAGTCTCCAGATGCAACTGATCCACCTGATACGTCGATCAATACAGGTTCACCGTTATCTCGAAGCAGGATGTTCTCTGGCTTGATGTCTCCGTGAACAATCTCAATCTTCTCAAGATGCTGTAACGCTAGTGCCAATCCAACAAAGATCTTCTTAATCTGCACAAGACTCATCCCGTTGTTCAGACCTTGCAGTAGACCAAAGGATCTAAGCCGCTCATAAGCTACGTATGTACGGTTTCCTTCTTGCCCGACATCCAAAACTCGACATATATTTGGATGTGGATGTTTCCTCAGTTCATTAGCGCAATCCAATAGGTTTCGAGACCTAGCCCGAGATTCTTCATCTTGAACCTCGATCACCTTAAGGGCCACTTCCTTGCCGATGCGCACATCCCTTGCACGGTAGACTTTAGTAGACGCCCGAGTCGCAAAGGTCTCTAGAATTTCGTATCCGCTAATCATCATCAAATTCGCGTGATGTATTTGTTAGTGAAACTACAGCGCCGCTAGTTCGGACTCCAAGTACGAACTTACCGTAGCCGATATAAGCGGAACCATCGGTATTGACTGCCTTCCCCTCTCCATGGGCTAGCCCATCAATGCACTGGTCCCCGTCGAACATCCAAACTTGGCCTTCAATTTCTAATCGACAATTTTCAACGACATCTATCAACTTGCTTTCTACGAGCTCTCCATTCTCCCACGTCTGAAAATATCGCTTTTCCTGGTTCGAGTCGTCCAGGACTCCTTCACCGTGACGAAGATCACTTGAGAAAAATCCACGATAAACGGAGCCATCAGATTGATGAAGTTCACCGAATCCTTCCCGTAGATCATTGCGAAACCATCCTACATACCTCCTACCGTCTTTGTAGCGCTGGGTGCCTTCTCCGTGACGTTTGCCTTCCAGAAACATTCCTTGATAGAAATTGCCCGAGATCTCTTCCTGAAGTGATCCTTTGCCAGACATTTCTCCGCTGACAAAAGAACCTTCGTATACGTCACCGTTTCGGAGAACGAGCTTGCCATAGCCGTGCCGAACCTCGCTATCGAAAGTACCCGTGTAAACCTCGCCATTGGGAATGGACATCGTTCCGCTTCCGTGGACCTTGCCTTCACGAAAGTCACCCTCGTAGGTTCGGCCATCAACCCATTCCATCGTTCCTTCACCATGTTTGATACCGTCTCGAAGTTCCCCTTCGTACACGTTTCCATCGTCGTCGACGACCTTTCTAACAACAGTTCGAGCATCCACTTCAATGCAGACATTGGCCATCGCAATGAGAAAAGCGGCAGTCATGGCATAGCTAGCACAACGCGAACTTCCATGACTCTTTCCTATTTCAAAAATCGCTGCCATTAAACTCTTAGTCTCGGATTTCCTGGCAAGTTGCACTTGGAAAACATTTTCTTGACATTGGCTTACCTTGCCATAGGGGCTTCCGCGGGATTTCTTGGTGGACTTCTTGGCGTAGGCGGAGGAGTGATCGTCGTTCCCGCACTCATATTCATTTTCGAAACTACCGGCCAATTCTCGAGTTCTGAACTACCTCCAAACGTACTAGTCCTGTTTGCGACTGGAACGTCTATGGCATCGATCATATTTACAACGGGATCATCCGCGGTTGCACAGATGAGACGTCGAAACATTGACTGGCCCATGGTTCAGATTTGGATGCCCATGCTAATGATTGGAGCTTTTGCATCTAGTTATATCGCTAAGTTCTTACCGATCCAACTACTGAAGGGATTCATCGGAACGTTTCTCATTTTTGTTGCCTTTGTACTTTTGTTGGATAAGTTACCCCACTCCAAACGAAACAAACCTCGAGTCATTCCGACCGCAGCAGTAGCATCTACGGGAGGACTGGTCAGCGGATTGGTCGGAATCGGGGGTGGCAACGTCGTGGTCCCGTCGCTTCTTTACTTCAATACTCCAGTCGTGCGGGCTGCGGCGGTGGCTAGCACATGCGGTTTCGGAGTGTCACTTTCGGGAGCATTTGGCTACTTCCTGAACGGTTCAGTGATCGAATACCCTTGGGCACTTGGATACATATACCTTCCCGCACTCATTCCAATTGCCGTTGCAAACACCATATGCGCACCGATAGGGGTCTACTTTGCTCAAAGAGTTCCAGCTGAAAGACTCAAGAAAATATTTGGTGGAATGATGTGCGCCGTGTCCTTGTACATGTTCTATAGTTTGATTTCTGGTTGAACCGAGCTCGCACGCCGTAACTGAATCGAGTCTACAGCACCTTCCGTCAGGACATCGCTTACAACTACGAGCAAGTCGCTCTCAGCTAGTCCCTCGCGTTCACAAAGAACATCGAGTGCATTTTGAATCGTTAGTTCCGGATTGGGATTGAAGGAAATCCGATGGGCATAGACACCTCGGTTCAGCATAAGTCTACACAGAGTGTGCCCCAGATTGCTGACGGCAAAAATTGGAACATCTTTGGGTGCACAATTGGTCACCAAGTCAGCCATCAGCCCACTTCGAGTGACCACGACAATACCAGACGCTCCGCTCCGTTCTGCTAGCTCTACAGCCGACCGGGCTAGATTCTGCTTTGTGTCGGTTGTTGATAGAGATTGCGCGAAATTCAGTCCCGGTGCTCGTTCGCTCTCCTCGAGAATCCGTCTAAGTTGATCCACAACGGCAACTGGTCTTCCACCGATACTCGTCTCCGAAGAAAGCAACACAGCATCGACCCCTTCATAAACCGCGTTCGCCACGTCGATCGCCTCCGCACGTGTTGGAATGGGGTTTTCAACCATCGACTCGAGCAAGTGTGTCGCCATCACACACCGCCTTCCCATCCGAAGGGCCGTATCGACCAATTGGCGTTGTAGCCGAGGTAGCTTCGCTATATCCATTTCAATGCCCAAATCACCTCGAGCCACCATTAGCCCATACGCTACTTTGGCGATGGATTCTGCCTCTTGAACTCCTTCGTGATTTTCGATTTTCGCAATGATCTTCACCCATTGGTGAGAACTTTCAAGTAGCTCTCTCATTGCAAGAACGTCGTCTGCGCTACGAACGAATGATTGGGCGATGAAATTTATCTCGTGCTCTTTGGCAAATGCGATGTCTGCACGATCCTGTGCTGAAATAGCTGGCAAATTGACATGCACCCCGGGCAGGTTTACGTGACGCCTGCTGCCTAGTTCTCCACCATCGGTTACGCGACAGACCAATCCGTGCTCCACTTCGCTCATCACCTCGAGATTTATAAGGCCGTTGTCCAATCTGATCGTGTCGCCGATTCGCACCGACTTTGCAAAATCTGAATAGCCGACGTTGATAGTCATTCGCTCCGGTCGCTCTTCAGAGCGCGGTTTTCCGCTCAATAAAACCTCCGCTCCGGGTACGAGATTGATCGGTTCAACCCGCTCTCCAGTCCGAATTTCTGGACCCTTGGTGTCCAAGAGTATGGGTATTGTGTGACGAAGCGAACGATTGAGTTGACGAACCCATGCCACGGTCTTCGCAGCTTCGTCGTGGGACGAATGGGACATATTGATTCGGACAACATCCATGCCAGCTTCGTGCATGGATCGAATGGTTTCCCAGTCGTTAGAGGAAGGGCCTACCGTACAGATGATCTTGGTACGACGACGCATGGCTCAATAACTTCCATGTAGAGTTGAGACGCAGGCTAATGCTATCAAACAGACAGCCTCTGAACAGCTTTATGTGTGCTTGATTTGACCAGTTTTGCAAGCAACCATTCGCTTCAATCTATGTAACTGGGACTTTGTCATTTGGTATGTGACTGTTTTGTCCACTACTAACAAGGCGTTCTCTAGTTTTAGCAGCTACCCAACCGCTTAAGTTTCTGTCTAATTCAGCTTGCCAACTCGACGCACAGGGAGTTCTACTAACTCCCTGAGGCCAGGTTTGTAGAATCGTAAATGCGAGTGCTGCTATGCAACCCGATTTTCTTTCACAAGCAACAACAGATGTAACCGCTCCTGGTCAGCCCTATGAGACCAGAGTCGTCGAAGTTGGCAGCGTCGATTACATAGGTTTCGTCAACGCTCCCCAGAACCTGCGAGAACTTTATCGGAACGGATTGAAGTTCGCGAATCAAGACTTTTACGTATACCAGGATGAACGCTACACATACGCCGATGCGTGGAAACTCGCCGCTCAGGTCGCCAATCGCTTGATTGAAAGTGGAGTTTGCCCAGGTGATCGTGTCGGAATTTCATTTCGCAACTATCCGGAGTGGATCTGGACATTCATGGGGATCACTTCCATGGGTGGGATTGCGGTGGCCATGAACGCATGGTGGTCTACCGAAGAAATGATTTACGGCATCAGAGACAGCGGTTTGAATACTCTATTTGTTGACCAGCAGCGCTTCGATCAGATAAGAGACCACATAGACGAATTACGACTGAATGTAGTCACTGTGCGCGCCCAGGAACAACCGGCTTCAACGACTTGGACGGAGTGGCTGGGCGATGCTCCGAGCGACATGCCCGACGTCGACATCCCAGAACAGAGCCCCGCGACCTTGCTATATACCTCTGGCTCAACCGCACATCCCAAAGGAGTGTTGTCTACGCATCTGGCTATCACAAATGCGCTGATGGGTTGGGAATCGGGTGGATTTATAGGGATGCGGGCGTTTCAATTGAGGACACAACAAGAGAGACAGGAGCATTCCGAGGAATTGCAGATCGATGCCAATGAACCAGAACCCGATTCTGACCAACCAGACCAATCAGTGACACCTTCAGTTCCGTCAACGATATTGAGTGTTCCACTTTTCCATGTGACCGGACTCACAGTACAAATGCTCACTTCGTTTCGAAGCGGCCGCAAACTCGTCGGGATGTACAAGTGGGATGTGGAGGAAGCCTTGAGAATCATCCAAGACGAACAAATCTCTTCCTTCAATGGAGTTCCCACGATGGCTTGGGAACTTGCGCAATCTCCAAAACTAAAGAACTACGACCTAACCAGCCTGAAAAGTGCAGGCGGAGGTGGTGCACCAATGGCTCCGGAACAGGCTCGTCAAATTGATAGCAAGCTAGCCAAAGGTGGCCAAGGTACCGGCTGGGGCATGACCGAGACACAAGGTCTGGCTACAAGCATCGGCGGCGAAGTCTTTAATGAACGACCTACAAGCTGTGGCCGAGCAATTCCACCGTTAGTAAAGGTCAGGGCTATCGACGATGAAGGGAATCATCTCGGACCAGGCGAGACCGGCGAGCTATGCATTTGGGGAGTCATGAACTTTCAGGAGTATTGGAAGCAACCAGATGCAACCGCAGAAACACTTCGAGACGGATGGGTGCTAACAGGTGACATTGGGCACCTTGATGCTGATGGTTATGTCTACATCACGGACCGCAAGAAAGACATCATTCTCCGAGGGGGAGAAAACATCGGTTGCCAAGAAGTCGAAGCAGTTCTGTACGAGCATCCGGAGGTACTAGAATGCTCTGTCTTCGGAATTCCAGATGAACGGCTAGGGGAAACCGTTGCGGCCGTGGTTTGCACTCAAGAGGATGCAAACCTCAGCAAGTCAGAGCTCCAAGCATTCGCTCAGGAACACCTCGCCAAGTTTCAAGTACCTGAAAGAATTTGGATTCAAACCGAACGTCTACCAAGAACTGCTTCCGAGAAGATTTTCAAGCGCGGCATCCGCGAGCACATCCTTCAAGAACTAGATCGGGAAAACCATGAGTGATACGGCCAAGAAAACAGTTGCAATGCAGCTTCCCAGAATTGCGGAAGTTGTCGATCTCAAGCGGAAGTACAGCTTGGAACTCGAAGCACTAGAACCCGTGGCCAACATCGTGGAAGTTGCAAGTCCCACCCCCGAAGATTTCGCCGAAGGAGCTAAACATGCCGATGCCATCATTACTTCCTGGGGTATTCAGATCGATTCGAGAATCATCGACCGGCTCGAAAAGTGTGTGGTGATTGGACTTGGCAGCGTCGGTGTTGACATGGTGGATGTTGACGCGGCAACAAATGCAGGAATTGTCGTTACCAATACACCTGATGTGTTTATAGAGGAAGTTGCCGATCACGCGATGATGCTTCTGCTAAACGCAATTCGTAGAACCAAAGAAATGGACATACTTTCTTCATCAAATCAATGGTTTAGAGGGCGTCCACTGCTCAACCACGTCCCTCGTCTTATGGGTCAGACGCTAGGGTTGGTTTCTTTCGGAAACGTCGCTCGATGTACAGCTACAAGAGCAAAAGCGTTCGGCCTCAATGTAATCGCATATGATCCTTATGTCAGCGAGCTAACCATGGGTGAACATGGAGTGCAGCCTGTTGCCTGGGGAGAGCTACTTGAACGATCCGACTATATCAGTGTGCATTCGCCTCACAACGAGGAAACAGAGCATATGCTGGACGCAGAGGCATTCAGTCAAATGAAGGATGGGGTGGTAATAGTGAATACGGCACGGGGACCAATCATCAAGGAGACTGACCTCATAGCCGCCATCGAAAGCGGAAAAGTGAGTTCAGCAGGTCTGGATGTCTTGGAGTCCGAACCGCCCGATCCCAAGAATCCATTGCTACAGATGCAGAATGTGATTGTGACTCCCCATGTTGCTTCTGCTACTACACGAATGCGTCCAACGGCACGGCGACGTGTGGGACGCGAGGTTTCACTTGTTCTCCGCGGCAAGTGGCCCATGAGCTGTGTAAATCCCACCGTTCTGCCGAGGACTCCGCTCGAACGGTGGCAGCCAATCCCAATGGTCCGCGGACCAAATCGCTAGTTCAGCTAATTCCTTAGGTCAGCCCACCATACACTCTTTCTCTCTAGGTTCTATTTCGGCAATGAGTCGATCAAAGCAATGCGGAAATGTAGTTACCTAGATATTCATAGAGCCGCTGAAGGGGATAAGAAACAGCCTTTTGGTCTCTTTTTGACGTGGGTCTGTTTGACTCTCATAGGAGTTCCTTTGCAGGCACAGTCCGAGGAATCTGAAGACTCGGCAGAGCAAGTTATTGTTGAAGTCTATCGATCAGAAGATATTGTTTTGACTGGAAAGTCGAACTTGGATCTCAACGAGCAACTCGATGAAGACTTAGAAGCAATCGTTGTAACCGGCACGAGGATTGCTACCGGCATCTATCCAGTAGCAGTGCCCTTGACGACACTGTCGACGGAAGACCTGAATCGCACTCCCTCGGCCGACCTCAAGGACATCTTCCGCAATCTAAGCTTCAATGCAAGCTCGCTCGGCCTTTCTTCCAGCAATTGGGTTGGAGACGACGGATCCTATGGAAGCGCAAGTATCAACATCAGAAACCTTGGCAATGGAGCAACTCTTGTTCTCTTGAACGGCAAAAGAATTATTGCTTCGCAGTTCAATCAAAACGGTGGATCCTACGTCGACATTCAAACCGTGGTTCCCAACATCGCATTGAAGAAGATCGAAATTCTGAAAGACGGTACCTCTGCGATATATGGATCGGATGCCGTTGCTGGAGTCGTAAACCTTCTGACTCGGGATAATTTTCGTGGGTTCGAGTCACGCATTTTCATATCTCAAGATCATGAATCCGGGCAACAACGAGACGCAACAATTGAACTGATGTATGGAGCAGAGTACGAGAGGTCGAAGTTCACTGTATCCGCCAGTTTGCTACGACGGGGAGAGCTCTTGTACGCGGATCGTTTTGAACGATTCGGTCGATCGGGTCTGTCGAGCTTTGGCCAGCCTGGCAGATACGTACCTCTAGTCGACGCTGGAGGACCCCTACCGGTAGCAAGCAATTATTGGTGGCCTAACGGTGGACCGAATCCGTCCCAGTTTCAAGGCAGTCTGCCAGATCCGGAGTGTGAAAAGGCTGCACAGGATGACGGAACTTCAGGCACGTTGGGCATTCATCCAGATTTCCCGTTCATCTGCGTCTATGACTATTCCAGCTTTTTCGCAATGGTGAGACCGGAGGATCAGTACCAAATACACATAGCCAACAAGATTGAATTGTCTGAACGAGAAACCCTTCAGATCGCAATAGGGCATTTCAACGCGACATCCTCCGGCGAAAACTCGTACTACCCAGATGTGCGCTACGTGATTGTGCCTGTGCACAACTTTGGATTGCAGTTGGATGCTGCTCGTCGCGGATTCGAACCAGTGCCTTACCAAGCAATGCAACGAATTCTTGGAGGCTCCGCAACAACCAGTTTCGGAGATCGACCCGTGGACACTCGCGACTACTTTGAGCGCAACGGATCAAATCTTCTGTTGGAATTGACTTCCAACTTTGACTTGTTTGATCGAAACTGGGATTCCAATGTATCACTAGCAGTTTCTTCCAGAAAGATAGTTACACACTTGCCCACGGACTCCGCCACCGACCGGACAAATCTAGCGTTTGACGGATTTGGAGGACCCGATTGCGATCCACAGACTGGCATTCGAGGATCGGGCAATCTAGGTACGGGAAACTGCTACTACTACAACAGTTTTCAGACAAGTGTTTACGATCCGGCTACGGGTGAACGATGGAGCAACTCCGAAGAACCGTGGGGACCAGATCCGTCTCTCTCGGTCAATGAGGCCATGAGGAAGTATCGTAATCCTCCGGAGCTGCTTCAGTGGCTTCACGCGGAATACCGATCCGATCGCAAACTTTCTCAATATGTTCTCGATATCGCCGGTCACACAAATATTGGACGTTTTCGCGGACACCCGATTGGATTTGCTACCGGTATTCAGTTTCGCCGTAATTCCGCAGAGTCCGATTACGACGACCTATCCAATGAGTTTGGATTTTCATTCCTAAGCGGAGACGTGGACTGGAGCAATGACACGAGCAGTTGGTCCATATTTGGAGAAGCCCATGTTCGGATCTCGTCGAAAGTACAGGTCAACCTTGCCTTACGGGGGGAACAAATACGCAATCCCGATGCGGTATCGCTCGATCCAAAGATCTCGTTGCTAGCGAATCCTGCCGATGATTTCTCTATTCGTATAAGTGCAGGAACCTCTTTCAAGACAGGATCGTTGCTGCAAACGGGCGGAAGCCGGACGATCTTCCAAAACTCAAGCGATCCATTTTCCAATGCTGCATCATTGGCATACCGTGCTTCACAAGCAAGGGGCAATCCAAATTTGGATCCGGAGACAGCCAGGTCTCTTAGTGTTGGATTCACTTGGAAACCCTTCAGGTTTGAAGGGTTGGAAATCAATGCTGATTGGTACGGATATGTATACAACGAGCTCATAATCCGCGAGGGACATCAAGAGCTCATAGACATAGATAACAGTCTGCGTTGTCCAAATGGAGTTAACGGTGACCCTAACACTGGTCCTCTGTGTGGTGTTTGGGATCATGACAACGATGGCGTGGAGACGGTATTTAGTATTGGAACAGGAATACCTGACAAGGTGATACGGCGCGCAGACGGCTACTTGGTACGCACCGAACCTCGCTACTTGAATGCAAATGAATTGACCACCAGTGGATTGGATATTGAACTTGCTTATTCGTTTAGTTTCGAGAGCGCTGGAAACTATCGTGTGTCCGCTTCAGTCGCTCGATTTCTGGAATACGAACTCACACTGCGATCTGGAGAAACGATCATTGGAATTGGCAAACGCAACGCAACAAACTCCATTGCTCGTCCGATGCCGAAGACTAGATCCAAGACATCTGTACATTGGACGTACGAGCAATTTGGTGCTTCCGTGGACATCAACCATATTGGAGGCTATCGTGACGAGAGTAGACAGACGGCTTTTCTGGGAGCATATCTCGGTTATGCCGACTACATCGAGGCCATGACATCAGTGGATGCACAGTTTCGTTGGTGTGTTGACAGTGTGTTCGGTTTGGACGCTTCAACCTGGCTATCATTTGGGATCAAGAATCTCCTGAATCGCGAACCACCACTTGTTATTGTGGATGGAGCATTTGACTACTACTCTCATGATCCCCGAGGGCGCATTTATCATTTGAAAGTGCAATCGTCGGCCGGGTCGGGCGCATCATGCAATTGACGGTTGTTCTTGTGGGTCTGGTGGCTAACTAACAGCGGACCCTGTCGCTACCTGGACCTAGCATCAAGTGCTCAATCGCTGCTTGGGTGATGCATATATTCAAAACCGTAGTCCAGAAGTTTCGTCTTTGTTGGTTTCGAGTTCATTCCACCCCTCGTCCAGCAGCAGAAATTATGGAATTTACTGAAAAAGACAATTTTTGGATAATGCGGCAGCGCCACCCCTTAATTTCGCGTGTTGGATGAGCTAATCACTTCGTATACGCCCTCACGTCCTTCATATGTGGAACTTTCGATCTTGTAGTACAAAGCGCGGCTGGCTCTATCTTGATCATATGGAGGAGTAAAAACGTCGATCATACGTGAAAACTCAAGCGCTTGTAACGTGTGAATATTTCCGCGTTCCGTTGTAAGGGTTGCAATATCGCCTGGTTTCATTTGAACTGTCCGTTCTTCTTGCAGAAGCGGACGATTGCTATTGCTCGTCTCCTCCAGCTTGTCAAAGTGTTGAACGTCCACACGTCCTTCAATGCAGAGGACTACTCCAGTCATGTCAGGATGGTCGTGGAGCGGAATCACATCACCTTTTTCAAATTCCACCAATGAAATCATAAACCTACGTTCGTAATGTAAGTGACCTATCTCTGGAAAATCCGGAATTCTGTTTTCGTACTTACTCAAAAATTTGTCTCGTTGCTCTTCTGTTAAGCGAAGGCGTTCTAAGAGAGACTCTACCTCTTTTGTGTGAGCTTCCTGATCCCACCCCTCCTGATACTGAGCTTCCGATAGTTCTCGGCATGCATCAATGAATTGGTCCCATTGAATCGTTTCTTTTTGGTCAGCCATCAACAACCTCGAAGGTGATACAGCAACAGCGGCGGAGAGTGCGAGTAACCACATCTTGACGAGTTCACGCCGATTCACAGCCGAAACACCATTTGCAGTTTAGAGACTGAAGAGGTTAGATGGATCACGTTATTTGATCTAGGAAAGTCCTTTGGAGACTCGATACATACCGCGGGGTTCAATGAGTCGGCTATTCCCATTCGCTGATTCTTCAAAACCTTTCTAGTAGCACAAAATAACCAAATTCGTTCTGTCTTCGCCGACGCATGTATTGCTCCTTTATGCTTGACTGTGCTTCCCAGACTCTCAGTGATATTGTAGGTTTCGAAGCATTCATTCTTGGAAAGTGATATGCCAAATTTCTTCGTCCGATCGACACTGAGATTCTTTCACGAAGCCGAACCAGACGCTACTCCCCCGTGGTACACTCGAAGGGAAGAGCTTCACAGATTCTTGCAGTTTTCTAAGGCTTGAATCCCTTCTAACCAAACGACTTGTCTCATCCAAATCGATTGCACAAATGGAGTAAACATTATGTGGAAATGGATAAGAACACTTACAGTAGTTGGTTTAGCAGCATTTACTGCATCTACTCAGACATCCTGTTCGCTGGCAGCCGCGAACCCAAAGCTTGAGATACCTTCATGGACGACCGAAGATTTCTATGAGGCCATTGAGCAAAACGACTTAGCACAAATTCAACAATATCTTGCAGACGAGTCAAGAGCGACAACGGAATTTCTTAGCTACTACATGCTTGACTACGCTCTGGAACTCGAACGCAACGACGCTGCTCGGCTAATGATTGGTGCGGGTGCAGGGATTAGTACGCTGTCTGCCGTTCAACACGGAAATCTAGCGATTGTCAAAGAGCTGCTAAACCACGGAGTTGAGCCAAGAGGAGTTTCATTGGCTGCGCAGTCAGGCAACCTTCAATTGGTCAAATTGCTTTTGGATTTTGGAGAAAGCAACATCAATACTGAAGGTGCAGCGAAAAACGGAAAACTGCGTGCGTTAAAGCTCCTCCTTGATGCTGGTGCGGAACCTAGAGGATTGTGTTCGGCATTGATAAATGGACACAAAAATGCAGCCGAATTGCTGTTGCAGTCAGGTGCCGATGCAAATGAAGTATCCCGCACCTATTATCGTGACCTTCCTAGATACAGATGGGACTATCTTACACCGCTCCATTGTGCAGTCATCAGCGGGGTGCTAGAGCAAGTTGAACTGTTGCTGAAGCACGGCGCAATTCCCAACATAACCCCACCTACTGAACTCTTCGCCTTTGACGACGGTGAACGCAGCAGATCTTGGACACCGCTACTCGACCTTGCAACCGATCCTGAATTCGAGGACGATCAAATTGTCACTGTGCTTAAGGAAAGCACAGTGACAAAAGAAACCTCCAATACCGGAGGTAAGTTCCGTCTTGAGGAAGCACTCTACAGAGCTGCTGGCGACTGGAATCACGACAGGGTGCTTGAACTAATAGAGATGGGTGCGCAACCTTCCGGATTTGGATCGTTTTACTACGATTATTCCGAACAGTACGATCCCAGAATAATCGAAGCGTTTTTCGATGCCGGAGCAAGTCCAATCGTATACAACAAATATGGGCCTATGTATAGTCCCCCTGCGTTGACACTGATGAATGGAGACGTGGACAATTACAGACGTTTTGTTAGTACCGCTCTTGACTCTTGGCCTCTCCCCTGGTACATGAAAATTGCATGTGTCAATGGTTTAACGGAAGCAATAGAGCTCATTTGGGAGCAAGGACTTCCCCGAAGTTGTGGGGAACAGTCGATCGGTACCAACTATGGCCATGTTCACATGATTGAGTTCTTGCTTTCAAGAGGAGCTCGACCTGTCGAATTACGTCGTGCAGTTGAAGAGGAACACAGTGAAATCGTAAGAATGTTCCTGGAAGCGGGAGCTGATCCCAATGAATCCGATGATTTCGATGAACGTTCCATTCTTGAGGTGGCATCAGAAAAGAACAACGATGAGATTATCGACATGCTGAAAGTGGCAGGAGCACATTTCTAGAAGATCGGAGCAATTTGGTGCTGCCTGCTGAAACTACTCAACGAAAAACTATTCAAATCAAAACGGTCAAATATTACGTTCCTTGAATACACCTAAGAAATCGGCCAGCTCACCCAACTACCGCACGTAAAGAACTTGACCTACCTCTCTTTTGGTTCTTGTGGTTCTGAGCACCCCTCGCCATTCTCAATCGGCTACAAATTGCTGTTACACACGTACCAAAGTCTTTGAATCCGGAAGCAAGCGCTGCGGTCCGGGAGCACATCTTGGTCCTTAAAGCTCTAGAAATTGGTGGAAATTAAGCATTCTCGAAGCTTCGCCAACTTAGACCACTGGCATGTAAATTGCTAAGTGTCTAAGTAAGAGGCGTTTGTCTTCTTCTTGGTCTTTGGTGCTGAGAATTCTTGCTACCGTGTACATTGAATGTCACTAGAATCTGTCGATAGCAACCACATTGAGTACATGCAGTGCAAGTACTCAATGTGGCGAAACTCGGGAAACTGGCTTGTAAGCCTAATGTCAAACACTCATCGATCGATATAGAAGCAGTGTCGACTGCTATCGTCAAAATTTGGAGGAAACTAGGAATGGGAGCACAGGTCACCACCAGAATGCAATTGAACGACTGCGCGAGGCTCGTCTTCCTCACATGCTTCCTACTCATCGGAGTGAGTCATGCTGAAACTGAGGAACAGACGGAGGAGTCTTCCGACACGTCGGTTGAAACATTTTCTGTCTTGGACAGTCTGGAAACTCTCAACAGTTACCGAGCCGAGCGATACAAAAAGGCATCCAAAGCCTTGGCATCCTCATCTTTGAAGCATGAACACATGGAATTGGTCGCGAATGCCATGTCCAAGATGTTTGTGGGAGTCCCAGTCAGTACATACACCGAAACGGAACGGGAAGAGAGTTCAGAAGACGAATCTTCCGAAAGCTCTGCTAATTGGTCCATTGGCGATGATGGTCGCATCCAGCAGGAGAATGAATCGATTTACCGTGACCTAAACTCACCCAGTCCATTCGTCAGTATGCCTTCTGTACCCTTCAATGCAGAAAGCGGTAAAGTCTTAGAAGAATCGGATTTGGAGGCAACTTTTGTCTTCGACGTCGACATGAAGATGAATGCGGATGACCAGGGGGAATTCGCGGGAATGGCTGACAAGATGAAGTGGATTGCAGAAGTCACAGTGGACAAGCAAGATCAAGCTCCCAAGAACTTTGCACTCAAGCTTGCTAAACCTTTGCGAAAGCGTTTTATTTTCAAGATAGACACGCTCAAAATTGAGTGGGGATATGTCTTCAACGAAGGATGTGCCAGCTACACAGTCGACAGAATTACCACCGAAATGGATGGATCCGCAATTGTTGCGGGCAAGCTTCATCAATTCACTGAAGCAACATATACTGACATAGAGTGCGAACAGCCGTTACGCTTTCTATTGCCTGACGATACAGAATCCAATTTCGTTGGATTTAACTAGGGTTGAAATCCTTCAATAGGTCGAGGGAAGAGTAACGATGTGCACGATCTAATAAAGCTTTTCCCATTTGTTGCCGTGCAAATCGACCCGAGCACAAACTTAACTACACCCGTTTAAATTAACAGGTGGTGGCTTGACTCACGACAAAAATAGTCAGCCAGTGTCCTTCCACCCGGTGGATATATCCTCGCCCTCGGTCCACGAGTTCCGTGGACTCTCGATTGTCAATTGTCGATGCGAAGAACTCTAGCGAATCAGGCACGACTTTCACAGTTACATCTCGAAACCCAAGATACTCTCCCACCACCGGATTAACAGCTTTATACACGGATTCTTTAGCGCTGAAGAGAGCGGTCCGCCAGTCTCCTGAACCCGTATCTTGAACCCAACTCAATTCTGAGTCCGTTAAGAGCCTCTGTGCCACATTACTCGAAACCGCAGCAATCGGGACTAGATCCATACCTAGTCCTCGAAAGTACGTCGAGGACCCAACTAACGCACCTGCAAGTCTGTCCGAGTGAGAAATACTCCCCACAACGTTTCGAGGCCATATGGGAACTCTCCCTGAACGTCCAACAGCATTGTCTTCAATTTGAAGCTCTTCAAGCGCTATATGAGCAGCTCTTCGTCCTGAGGAAAACTGAATGCTTCGAATAATTGAAACATCTGTTAGCGCCTTCGATTCAATTGGTTTTAGATCAGCCGAATAGTCGGCTGTTCGGGAGAGTACCAGGCAAGCATTAGAAAGAACTGGTTCGCTGACCTCGAAGTGGGGAACTCCATCTAGGCAGACGACCTTCACTGCACTCAGGCCCTTATACGATTGAACGCGTCTTTGGCATGGTGCCCAGGGAGGGAGTCGAACCCTCACGCCCGAAGGCACAGGAACCTAAATCCTGCTTGTCTGCCAGTTCCAACACCTGGGCATGTTGGTCTTCCACTTGAAGCTTCGGATAATCGACCCAACCCTATAAATGCTAACAGACTCGATGTACAATAATTTTTGACCTGTGAAGAAGAAAAAGTTCAAGCTACGAAATGCGTTTCCAAAGACAAAACTGCGATCAGACTCGCTCCAAACTTAGTCCATTGACTGCGGTTTCGGTCTTTATAATTGGACTGCCAAAACTCATGCCCGAGTGGCGAAATTGGTAGACGCAAGGGACTTAAACAGAATTTGAGCACATTGACGGCGACGTCTCTCGTGAATGGAGTCAAATTCGGGGAAACTTCGTTTCGTTGATGCGTGGCAATCCCGAGCTAAGCAACTTCGACTCTTAAGTCGAACGTTGAAAGTGTAGAGACTTTACGGCTCCCCCTCTTACCATCGAAGCAGTCGATTCGAACTGAAAAGGTGAAGAGAAAGTCCAGACCACAAACGTTGAGAAAACAACGGCGTCCAAAGGCGTAGTGGTATGAAAATCCCTCGGAGGCAACTCCGTGCCGGTTCGAGTCCGGCCTCGGGCACCATGTGGACATCAAACCAACAAGAATCCACCATATCAACCGGAATTCCGCGTTCATTCATCTGTGTAGATAGTCACTGTACAACCCTTTGAAATTCCCGTGAACTAGCCTCAGCCAGCTATATTGCCTTTAACTCTTTCTGACGATTGTTACAAACGACCACAATTTCAGTGACTTGTGGGTCTCAACACTCAAGGCTCTTAGATTTGGAGCGATTCGTTTTTGCTCGGTAGAACTGGACTGACGCTTCCGCGCTCACCAAGCCCGCATCAACATCCTTCATAAGTTCTCGAGAATCTCTCTCGCTTGGTATACCTCGACCTCCGCCGCCTGGCGTCTCCATCACAAGAGTCGAACCAGCTGGAACAATTTCCTTTCCTTTTCCAGACAGGTCTCCGACACCCTTCAAATAGACTTGGCCCGGTGCTCCATCTAGAGCTCCATTTCTTCCTCGCGCGGGGTGACCAATTCGATCAAACATCTTGGATATAACAAAGGGTGCGCCGTGAGCATGCTGGATTTCAATAACTTGGCCAAGACCGCCTCGAAATTCACCAGCTCCTCCAGAGTCTTGGCGATACTCGCGACGCATGAATACAAGAGGTGAAGTCACCTCGTTGACCTCTGTAGAAGTGGTTCGAACTCCCGAAGGAAAAGCAGTCGTAGAAAGTCCGTCTCGAGTTGCGCGAGCTCCCGTTCCCCCATTGAATATTGGATTAATCACAAAATGAGGAGACTGAAAATTCGGACTTGCACTCGAATCGCTCATGAGAACAGGATTCCAAATACATGACGAACCCTCACTAGGAACACGATCGGGTATCACCTCATTGAGACATCCAATCACTACGTCGGGCAACATCTGACCCAACGCGTGTCTTGCTGATACCGGACACGGCGGCTCTGCATTCAGAATGGACCCAACCGGTGCCGAAACCCTAATTGTTGATAACGAACCTTCGTTATTTGGAATGTCGTTCCCAATCAGACAACGAGCACCAAACGAGGCGTATGCTTCTGCATACGGAAGAGGTACATTGATTCCATACCGTGATACAGGAGACGATCCCTCGAAGTCGATGTCGATGCTGTCTTTATGAATGGTCACTGCACATTGAACATGTATTGGATCGTCATAGCCATCGACACTCATCGAGTACTTGTAGATCCCTTGGGGCAATTGGCCAATCTCTCGTTCCATAGCTTGTCGGGAGGCATTCAGAATTTCTTCCCCGATGCTATCTAGATTCTCCAATTCAAACTCACGAACCATTTCGAGCAGTTTTGCCGAACCCGCATCGTTGCAAGCAGTGAGCGAATAGAGATCACCTTCCGCTACAACTGGATCCCGGACGTTCGCCCGAACTAGGCGCATCAGTGTCTCGTCGATGTTTCCGTTATCGAACAGCTTTGAGATAGGTACCAGCAACCCCTCTTCATACACTTCGTTTGCATCCGGCCCAAATCCTCGACCTCCGACATCCGCTATGTGACTAGTTGACGCAAAAAAGGCGACGACTCGATCATCAAGGAAGGATGGCGTAACAACAGTGAAATCGTTGAGATGTCCCGTAGCCAACCAGGGATCATTCGTGAGCAGTACATCCCCTTGGTTCAGGTCACTGATTGGAAATTCCTGCAGAAAATTCCTTACTGAACGCGCCATCGCATTCACGTGTCCAGGCGTTCCTGTGACAGCCTGTGCAATCATGTCGCCCTTGGTGTTGAACACTCCAGCTGACAGGTCTCCAGCTTCCCGTACTACCGGAGAAAACGCTGTGCGCATCAGTGTTTGAGCCTGGTCTTCTACTATTGCTAACAATCGATCCCATACCAATTGCCGCTCGATGGCTTCAAATCTACGCATTGCCCGGATCCTTGTACATCAACAGATGATCCGATGGGAGTCGTCTAATACGGAATCCTTCTGGCACGACAGTGGTGGTATGGCGTTCAGTGATCAATCTAGGACCCAAGACTTCCCGATTTACCTTCAAGTCCTTTCGATTCGTCATCGCAAATCTCCCGCTGCCGCGGTCTGACCTAGCAAGTTCACCTGAGCGGGTACTACGACGCGTCGCATCAACTGACGACGGTCGTACATTCTCACTTGTTGAGTTTCGGACGACTGCTACATTCAAGGTCCAGCTCATGACCTCTACAGGTGCTTCGGGGATAACCCGGCCATAAAGAGACGTGTACGTGGCTTCAAACGTCTTAAGCAGGCGATCTCGGTCAACGGACGAAGTATCGAACGATACGGAGATTTCGTGACCCTGTCCGACATATCTCATGTAAGCTGAGCCACGTTCGGTAAATTCTCCGGTCGTAGATGCACTCGCAACCACACTTGAAGCTTCTTCTCTCATATTTTTCAGTACATTCCCCACAAGCTCGGAATCGTAGTCTTCTAACAACATATGATTGCTACGGACAACTTCGTACGAAATCGGTGCGTTCAGAAAACCTATCGCAGATCCCACACCAGCGTCTTGTGGAATAACAACACAATCCAAACTGAGCTTTTCGATGAGTCTGGCCGCATGCAACGGCGCTGCGCCGCCAAACGCAATCATGGTTCGCTGGTTTAACGACTTGCCCCATTCCGATGCGTGACTTCGAGCAGCGGCGGCCATGTTCTCATCGACGATTTCCGCGATTCCACGAGCGGCTTCGCTTGTGGAGAGCCGCAACGGTTTCGCAATTTGCGAATCTACGACCTCAACAGCTGATTCTCTGTTGAGGGTGAGATTGCCGCCGGCGAATTCACTTGGATCAAGTCTCTCCAGGACGCAATCGGCATCTGTGACAGTCGCTTTTAATCCGGCGTTGCCGTAACATGCCGGACCCGGGTCCGAGCCCGCACTTTCGGGACCAATCTGAATTCTTCCGATCTTGTCAATGCGAGCAATCGATCCTCCACCTGCTCCAATTTCGACCATTTCAATCACTGGGATGCGAACTGGCAAGCCACTACCCTTTTTGAATCGATAGGCACGATCTACTTCAAACGCTCGAGAAAGCAATGTCTCGCCCTCATCGATGAGACTGAGCTTTGCTGTTGTGCCGCCCATATCGAACGAAATCACCTTATCGGCTCGAATTTCCCGTGCAATCTGTTCAGCCAATAAGGCCCCACCAGCAGGACCTGATTCAACAAGCCGAATTGGAAATCGACCGGCTGTTTCAAACGTGGTCAATCCACCTCCGGAAGTCATCATTAGGTAGGGACAGTCAAACCCGCGCGAATCGAGTCTTTTGGACATCTGAGCGAGATAAAAACGCATCAGAGGGAGCACATATGCATTCGCGCAAGTTGTTGACAGTCTTTCGTATTCCCGAATTTCGGGACAAACTTCACTCGATAAACTGATGGGTATGCTTCCCATCTGCTCGCGAACGCATTGCTTGACCAACTCTTCATGCTTGCTGTTGACGTAAGAGTGCAGAAATCCAACAGCGACGCTCTCCACGTTCTGGCGCCGCATTTCTTCGACAGCTTGATCTACTGAATCAGAATCAAGATCGACCAGTACTTCCCCGCGAGCGTTCATTCTCTCCACGATTGGGAGTCGCAGTGTTCGCGGTACAAGCGCTACCGGGCGTTCGATGTTGATGTCGTACTGTTCAAATCGATTTTCCAGAGCCATCTCAAGGACATCTCTGTGTCCAGAGGTTGTCAGTAAAGCCGTTTTGGCTCCACGTCTCTCAATGAGAGCGTTTGTTGCAAGCGTAGTGCCGTGCAAGATGATTTCGACATCGCTTGGCAATGCGCCCGTTTCCAAGAAAATCTGCTCAATTCCGTCCATCACAGCATCGCTGGGATCTTCTCGGGAGGTCAATACTTTGGTCGAATGAACTTGGCCGTTGAGCTGAAGTACGACATCGGTGAATGTTCCTCCGATGTCAATGGCTAGACCGTTGTTCATGCTATTGAGTCAGTTTCCAGAATGAAGTCATTGGTTTGCACTCAGTCATCTACTATGACCTTCATAGCAGACAAGTCCCGTTTGGAGATCTAACTTCAGACAAAGATTGCATACTTTGTTCGGAAATTTTACGGTCTTGTTGAAGTTCTCCGAAGAGTGACAACCGCTTCCTATAATCTAACAGTACGTAGTTCGATCGGTTTCAACATCTCTAACAAATGAGATGCTCACCTCTCCACGGCACAAGTGGCTCGGATTCTTGCTCCGACAACACTTGAAACGAATGAAATAGCAACCGTGCTCGATTTAACCGTACTTCTCTCTCCAAATTCCTCGATCACTCTGTAGGCACTCGAATGGTTGGAAACGAAATCAAACTGATTGCAGGAACGTCACACATTGAATTCACGAGAGAAATTGGTCGACACTTGGGAGTCCCTTTGTCGGAGACCGAGATCATTCGGTTCGGCAACGAGAACATCATGTTTCAGTGCAAGGAAAATGTTCGAGGATCGGATGTATTCGTGGTTCAAACTTCTTGTCCTCCCTTGTCTGACTACATCGTCGAGCTACTCATAATTATCGATGCTCTGAAGCACGCTTCTGCAGATCGCATAACTGCAGTTTTGCCATACTTCCCCTATGCACGTTCAGACAAGAAAGACCGTCCGCGCATATCTATCACCGCCCGGCTGATGGCCGACTTGCTTCAGACAGCAGGTGCCAGCCGTGTTCTCACGATGAATCTTCATTCACCGCAAGTAGGAGGGTTCTTTCGAATTCCAGTGGACCAACTAAACGCCACGCCAATAGTTTGCGATCAACTTCGCGCCACCACAAGCCTCGCTAATTCTGTTCTAGTTGCAAGTGACGTTAGCGAAGCAAAAGACTTGGGGGACTACGCCCATCGGCTGGGGCTGCCCATTGCAATAGTAGATAAACGTCGAGTCGATGATGCGGAAAACCCAGTCGCTGTAGGCCTGATCGGAGATGTTGCTGGAAAAAATGGGCTACTAATCGACGATGAGATCGCGAGCGGTGGCACCATGTTGGAAGCCGCACGCTTCTTGCAAGATCACGGAATTGATAGAGTCGAGGCAGCAGCTGTGCACCCCGTGTTATCGGGTCACGCCCACGAACGTATAACGGAGTCACCCATCGAACGGTTAGTTGTCACCAACACCATACCGATAGACTCGGAATCTCCCAGTCCCAAGATCGAAGTGGTCTCGGTGGCTCAACTGTTTGCCGACGCAATACGGGCCATTCATTCTGGGGAAAGCGTCTCCACACTTTTCACATAACGGGGAACTTGGCCAGAAAAGTCTAGCAGCGGTCAATGGAGGCTGGGGTCGGAATCGAACCGGCGTACACGGAGTTGCAGTCCGCTGCATAACCACTCTGCCACCCAGCCGTCATGTTAGCGGTCGCCAAGTGCGGCGACATTCTACAGTTTTCAAGTTCAGTGCTTGAAGTGCTGTAAGACTGTAGACTACTCAAGAAATCCGGCTCGAAGAGATTCCCAAGATGCTCTCAAATGGATGAACATTGACCACAGTGTTAACGCTGTCGCAATGTAAATCAGCACGAGTCCTATGATTGTCCACGGTCGATTTAGTTGCGCAGGATTTGCAAGCAATATCACCACAGCAATCATTTGGACAGATGTCTTGACCTTGGCGATTGTTGTGACGGACACTCTCGAACGCGCCTGAATCTCTGCCATCCACTCTCGCAAAGCGGCAATTAGCAATTCGCGTCCAATAATTACGAGCGCAGGTAGAGTCAGCCAAAGACTCCCATAGCAACCAACGAGTAGAACTAGAGCAGAAACAACAACCAGCTTGTCTGCGACCGGATCGATGAATGCACCAAACTTTGTTGTTACCTCGAATTTGCGCGCCAAGAAACCGTCGAGCCAGTCAGTCAGGCACGCTAAGGCAAACAACACTCCAGCGACCCAGTGCAAATCTCTTGTCGCAATGTAGAACAACACAAACAATGGGATTAGTGCGATTCGCAGCACCGACAAGACATTGGGTACAAAGTTTCGCAATTGTCTAGCCACTATGAAGCGTTCCGTAGATTTGAGAGGCGAGTTTTCGGCTTATACCGGGAACTTTGACCATTTCATCAATGCTCGCAGACCTAATGGCCGTGATCGAGCCGAAGTGTGTAAGGAGACTACGTTTTCGCTTTGCACCGATACCGGGAACGTCGTCCAAGTCTGATCGCCTTCGCGACTTTTGCCGTCTAGCACGGTGCCCTTCAACTGCAAACCGATGCGCTTCGTCACGAATGTGCTGCAAGAGATGCATGGCGCTGCTTGTTGGCTCTATGTTGATAGCCCCTCGATCAACATCCCAAATGGTCTCCAAACCGGGCCTACGTCCGGGACCCTTGGATATTCCCAAGATTCTGACACCTTCGACCATTAAATTGGAGAGAGTAGCTTGCACTCTATTAATCTGTCCGCGACCTCCATCAACAATAAGAATATCGGGGAGTTTTCCCTCGCCCGATTGAATTCTGCGGTAGCGTCTTTCCACAGCTTGACTGAGGGACGCGTAGTCGTCTCCAGATTCTACGTCCTGAATTCGATATCTTCTGTAATCAGATTTAAGCGGCCCGTTGGCTCCAAAGACTACGCAAGAAGCCATTGCTTCCTCGCCGCTTGAATGGCTTATGTCAAAGCACTCCAGTCGATTCGGAAATTCCTCGAGGTTCAAACTTCGTTGAAGATCCATCATTCGCTCCAAGTTATTTTCCTGCGTACGCAGATGCGATGCCAATGAAAGTTCAGCGTTCTCCTGCACCATCGATTGCCAACGCGCCCGCGTGGAGCGAACTTGGGCGGTAACTTCAACTCTTCGACCAACCTTCTCCGTCAATGCAGATTCCAATGTTTCTTGATCGTCAACTTCTACGAGAGTCACAACCGACCGAGGAATCTCTCGATCTACGCCGCCAAAGTAATACTGTCCAAGAAATTGCGCCAACAGTGCCGAGTTATTGGATCCGAGCTCATTCTTGTGATACCACGTTCTGTGTCCGAGGAGTCTGCCGTCCCGGATGAACATACCGTGTACGCACACGCTGTTTTCGTTTGATGCAATTCCAAAGGCATCCACGTTTCCGGTCGAAGTATCGACATTCTGTTCTTCCTGTACCTTTCTCAAATTGTGGATTTGGTCTCGAAGTTGTGCGGCCAATTCGAAATCCAGGTCCGAGGAAGCTGCTTCCATGTGGATCTTGAGTTCCGAGAGAATTGATTGACTCTTTCCTCTTAGAAAGAGCTTGGCAAGTCTTAGGTCCTCTTTGTATTTATTCTGGTCGATGAGACCGACGCAAGGTGCGCTACATCGCTTGATTTGGTGTTGTAGACAGGGCCGAGACCGATTTTTGAAGTACGAATCCTTGCATGGCCTCAACTGAAACAGGCGTTGCAGAATTGAAATGCTCTTTCGTACTGCAGCCGCGCTAGGGTATGGTCCAAACAACTCGCCCCCGACATTCTTGCTACCTCGATGTAGTTCTATCTTTGGAAATTCGTGGTTTGTAAATCTTATGAACGGATAGCTCTTGTCGTCGCGCAACAAAACGTTGAATGGAGGATGGTGCGACTTGATGAAAGTCTGTTCTAGAAGAAGGGCTTCGGTCTCACTGTTGGTAACTGTGACTTGAATGTCTTGCGTGCGAGCTACAAGGCGCATGACTTTGGTTGCGAGACCGGTAGGTCGGAAGTAACTTGAAACGCGAGCTTTGAGATTCCTCGACTTTCCGACGTAGAGCACGTTTCCTTCGTTGTCGGTCATTCGATAGACGCCGCATCGTGTAGGAAGCGATGCTAACAAGGCGTCGAAGCGGTCTTTCCTTACGTTTGCTACAGCCATATGAGAGATGAGAACGCAAAAGAGATCATGCTCGGCTTAATCTCTGTGCGCGCATTTTCAATTAAATGCCGCTATGCCAGTTTGTGCCCGCCCAAGAATCAGAGCATGAACGTCGTGAGTGCCTTCATAAGTATTTACTGTCTCCAAGTTCATTACATGACGCATAACGTGATATTCGTCCGAGATGCCATTCGCTCCATGCATGTCGCGAGCAACTCGAGCAATATCCAGTGCTTTGCCGCAGTTGTTTCGTTTGAGCATGGATATATTCTCTACTGCGAGGCTACCTTCGTCCATTAGGCGACCAATTCTCAGACATCCCTGCAATCCAAGCGAAATTTCCGTCTGCATGTCAACCAGCTTCTTTTGTATGAGTTGATTCGCTGCAAGAGGTCTGCCGAATTGCTTTCGGTTCATCGTGTATTCACGGGCCGCATGCCAGCAAAACTCCGCCGCACCCATCGATCCCCAAGCGATGCCGTAGCGAGCACGATTCAAACAGCCGAAGGGTCCACCCAATCCTCGAGCGTTTGGAAGAATGTTTTCGTGTGGAACCAGAGCATTTTCCAATACGATTTGGCCGGTAACAGACGATCTCAAGCTCATCTTGCCCTTAATTGTCGGAGTGGAAAAACCCGCTGTTCCGCGATCGACCAAGAATCCTCTGATAACGTCGTCTAACTTTGCCCATACGATTGCAACATCAGCAATCGGCGCGTTGGTTATCCAACTTTTCGTACCGTTGATGAGATAGCCATCTTTAGTTTCCTCAGCACGAGTTGCCATGCTTCCGGGGTCTGAACCATGATCGGGTTCAGTCAATCCAAAACACCCTACTAGCTCACCCGATGCCAGACGTGGAAGATATTCGTTTCGATGACTCTCGGTTCCATACTCGTAAATCGGATACATAACAAGCGACGATTGCACACTCATGGCCGAACGGTATCCGGAATCGATTCTTTCCACCTCCCGTGCCATGAGTCCATAGCTAACGTAGTTAATTCCGCTACATCCGTACTTCTCGGGTAAGGTTGAACCGAGTATTCCTGCTTCACCCATCTCATTCATGATCTCTCGGTCAAATCGCTCTTCACGATTTGCTCGCAATACTCTTGGAACAAGGCTCTTCTGAGCAAACTCAGTAGCTGTGTTTTGAACTAGCCTCTCTTCTTCAGAAAGCTGACTGGATAGAAGGAGAGGATCATCCCAAGTAAAGGGGAAAGTTGGCATTGTCGATGTAACTCGCGAGAAGCGAAGTCTCTTCGTTGGTAGGATCGCTAATTATGTACGCTTTACGCTAGTTCACTCGTATGCTCAAGGATTCGCTTAAGGACTTGGCCGCCGATGCGACCTTGCCAAAGTAATCGAACGTCTCACGGTCTTGTGCAATCACACTTCGAGAACAATTGATTATCAATCCAAGACCGTCGGAGCGTTTGCCAAGCTTCATGACGTTTTCAGCGTTTCCACCCTGTGCACCAACTCCCGGAACCAGAAAAGTCACATCAGGTGCAATCTGACGTACTTGAGAAAGGGAATTCTCATGCGTTGCACCCACAACAAGCATTAGATTTGGATTGGCTTGTTGTTGAACCCTTTCTGCAATGCGCAAGTACATCGGAGACTCTTTGGGATGGTCTTGCAGCCAAGCAGAACCGGGATTGCTTGTCTTGCAGAGAACGACTACTCCTCGTCGTTCGTATTTGATAAACGGCTCAAGCGTATCCCAGCCCAAGTACGGATTGACTGTTACAGCATCTGCCGAATACCGTTCGAATGATTCTTTCGCATATTTCGCAGCTGTTGAATCGACATCGCCTCGTTTCGCATCGAGGATGACCGGAATACCGGGGTTCGTTTCGTGTATATAGTCGATGAGAGACTCCAATTCTGGCTCGTGACCACTCGATGCGAAATGAGCGTGGTTCATTTTCAGCGCACAGACATACTCGGAAACTGCATCCACGATGGATGTGCAGAAGTCCAGAAATCCACCGTGGCGTAGCTCGTGATTTGTGGGAAACATTTCGATAGAAGGATCTATGCCCACACACAGAAACGATCTGGATTCCTTCCAAGCCTCGGTGAGTAGTTCGTAAAACTTCGGTCGTTGAATCACAAGTTTAGTAACAGTGTTAACAAGGTGTAAGCAATGGTGAATCTATTAGCAACAAGGAGTTTCATGAGAATTGAATTTTAAGTAGTTGAACATTGGGCGGAAGCAAGTCAATCTCATTTGGAGCAACCGAAACGGAACGAGTGGTCCCTAAGGTGCGACTGCGCTTCATCCCCGGCTCGGGCATAGTGTTCATCCCCAACTTTCTACAGACTGATAGCAACGATTCGAAGACAAGGAATGGAGTCCAAACCATCTAGTGCAAAGCCGACCCTTAGGTGAACAACAGCAAGAAATGTTAGTAGGAATTGCGCGTATCGGAGTCGAAGGTAATGTTGTCATCCGGATTGGACGGCCAAGCTTCCAACTCGGGCGCTGACAGAATGTCTTCTATCAAGTTTGTCGTGCCTCCTATATAGCTGCTATGTAGCTCGACGCCCGCCGTCATCCACCAACTACGGTCGTTGCTCCAGACTAGGCCTGCGGTTTCATACGTAAGATGGAG
>JAPOXO010000009.1 GCA_026707045.1 Gammaproteobacteria bacterium
CCCTTTGTGACTGCGAAGCGCGATCCAAACAATCATCCATGGTGAGGGATGCTCTCGTGCACTTAGTAAAGCCTGTTCGTGATGTCCCGCGAATGCCATCTACATCACCTACGAGTAGCGGATACGGGGATCGAGAATCCCGTACAGAATGTCGGCGACCAAATTGAACAGGACGATCAAGATGGCAAAAATGAACGTAAGCGTTTGAACAAGGGGAATGTCTCCTCCCTGAATCGCTACGATAAGCAGTTGTCCTAGCCCGTTGACTCGAAAGATCTGTTCAGTAACGATTGCACCGCTAAATATCGTGGGTACGCCCAGCGCGATCATCGTGACGACCGGAATCATGCTATTGCGGAGTATGTGGCCTACAAGGATTGCTCGATCGCGCAGCCCCTTGGCTCTAGCTGTTCTTACGTAGTCCAAGTTGAGGTTCTCCAGTACGGAAGCCCTCATGAATCGACTCAATTGAGCCGCGTTGTAGAACGCCAAAACCATGACCGGCATGGCCATTTGTTTGACCTGTGTCCAGAAGCTCGGGAGGTCCGTGACCTTGAGTGTTGTGTCGTAAATGGAAGGCAACCATCCAAGCCACGCGCTGAAAATGACGATTGCTACGACACCAGTAAAGAACGTGGGTACAGAGAATCCCACCATCGAAACAAACGTACCGATTTGGTCGAACCAACTGTATTGCTTGTATGCCGAAATCACTCCTATCGGTAGAGCGATGAGAATGCCCACCACATAGGAAAGTCCCACAACCCACAGGGTCTGCGGCAGTCTCTCAATAATCAGATCGACCACCGGGCTTCGAGTTAGCCAGGATCGGACTCGAAAGCGAGAACTTGAGTCACCTATTTCTAATCCAGTTGTTTGCTCTATGAAATTGAGAGGCTCATTGACGAAGAACTGCTGCAACCACTTTAGGTAACGGATGTGGAACGGTTCGTTGAGTCCCAAAGATTCGCGTATTTCCTCGCGGACTTCGGGTGGAATTGTGAGTGGCAGATCTCCAGTCGGATCGTTTGGAGCTAAATCCAACAGTGCGAACAGCACAAAGCTGATCGCGAGCAGCGTGGGAACAGCAAAGAGCAGCCTGCGGCTCAGGTATTTGAGCATGATTAGGGCAAGCTACATAAACGAAGCACTAACGGTGCCAGTCTTCGGCGTTCCAGAGCTCCGAGTCCCAGCCGTTGATTGTGACGCCCTTCAAGGCGTTCGACACCGCCGATACTCTTGCGCGGTGAACTAGGGGAATTACCCAGTAGTTCAAAACAACCATATCGTTCAGTCTCTTAATGATGTCTGCCCGTTCCGTCTTGTCCGTAACAGACGACAAATCATCGACGAGTGTGTCGAATTCTTCCGAGCAAGCGCGTGGAATGTTGGTGCCAGCCCAATTGTTGTCTGGCCCTGGGATTTCGCTGCAGCTCCATCCTCGAAGGTATTCCGAAGGATCTTCCCCATCGAAGTTGTTGGTGTACATTTGCACATCCGCAAAGAACTTCTGATAGGTATCGGGACTTGCCACGTCGGAGCCGAAAAACACAGCCCCGTCGATATTGCGTAATTCTGTTTCGACCCCGATTTGCTCCCACATATGCTTGACAAGAGCTTGGTTACCTTGTCGCACCGAGTTCGTGGAGGTCTGATACAAAATCGAAAGTCTTACCCCGTCCTTGGAACGGACTCCATCTGATCCAAGCACCCATCCTGCTTCATCAAGCAAACGGTTGGCTTCCTCGATATTTTGAACTTTGCACTCTTCGTTGGAATCCGAAACGTAGTACTCGGGGGCTGGCACCACATTGCACTCAGGCTCGCCTGCTCGGCCGTAGCCAGTCTCCACTAGGATCGACCGATCAATTGCCAGCGAAAGAGCTCTTCGCACGGCAAACTCGGACAGGAAGGGGTGCGGATTTGTACCGTCGAGATACTGCGATCGACGCTCAGGACCCAATGAAGAATCCTCGTTTGTCAGGTTGACAATGATTCGCTCTACCTGCGAACCAACTCCATAAAGCACTTTCCCTTTTTCCGCTTTAGCCATGCTGTCCAAGATTTCCGGCTCAACTTGGAGGTTCCACCCAAAGTCATACTCTCCAGTTTCGACAACAGCCCGCGCCGCGGAAGCCGCATCTCCACCGCCTTTCAGCGTGACTGCCTTAAAGAACGGTTTGCCCTCCTCGCGATAGTTTTCGTTTGCTACATATTGAGAGACATCGTTTGCACGGAAGTCAATCACCCTAAAGGGTCCGGTACCGATGGGAGCAAAGTTCTGTTCGGTGCACTCCTGTGCTCTTGCGCCAAGACATTCTTCAAATTGATTCTTTTGAAGAATCGGAACAAGCGATCCAACAAAGGGAGCGTAAGGATGGGCTTTTATCTTCGAGAACGTAATGCGTACCGTATGGCTGTCGACCGCCACAACTTCATCAACATCTGAGAAATTGTTGATCCGATAGCATCCCATTTCTGGGTGCGTGCAATACTGCCACGTAAAAACTACGTCGTCGGCTGTAAATGGCGAACCATCCGACCACAATACGTCGTTCCGCAATTTCCATGTGATTGTCTGTAAGTCCTCACTAAACCCCCCATTCTCAATTGTCGGAATTTCCACGGCCAGTGTAGGAACCATTTGTGCTTCTTCGTCGTAGTTGGCTAGCGGCTCGAGTACCAGCGAGGCCGCTTCAATTTCTTTTGTTCCACCGCTCAAGTAAGGATTTAGAGTTGTGGGGGCTTGCCAATAGAGTAGCTTCAAATGGGTGTCCGCATTCTCTTCTGGGGCGTCAGTGTTCTGTTGCTCATCACCGATGTCTTGACTCTCGTCCGCCGGACCGGAGCAGGCTCCGACAAACAGGCCAAGGAAAACAATAGTTGTAAAGAGTGTGCAGTTCTTCATGTGCAGGTTCCGATACTCACGAACAGAGCGTGGGGGTATGGTATACGTTTAAGCTCCAATCTACTTGCAACTTCTCCGTGATCCGATGGGAGTTATTGCAATTTGAATCCGGGGCTAATCCAAGTCGGCTGTTTTTATGGAAATTGGTTAAGGTCGAGTATCTTGCGTGTTCAAGAACGGATTTTCACGGCGCGATTGCCTCTTCTCAAATCGATCTGGGGAGAGTGTGTTCATGTGTGGCTGGAGAAGAGGAGGAAGCTCTCCCGATATCTCGCTTGCAATGATCTCCGCACAGAAAGGAGCAGAAGTCGTTCCGCTACTTCCGTGGGCAAGGTTTAACCAAATGTTGGAATCTATTCGGCCTGCTATCGGCATGTGATCGGAAGTCACTGCGCGACGAGCTCTAAACGACGCAGAATGAGTGATTTCTGTTGACCCAAAGAGTTTCCTGATTCGCAATTGGTTTGTGTTCTTGGGTTCGTCTTTGGGCCAAGGCTGATACTCGTAGGTTGATCCGGCTGAGTAAGTGTTTTGTGTCGTTACCACGTAACCTTCGTGTAGAAATGCAAAAGGAAGAAGAGATTGGCCAGGTGTCGGCTCGAACTGATCCATTTGTCCTTCAATCTCCGTTACTTCGAGGTCAGTGCCACGGTTGTGTAAAGATGCGGGAGAACCAGTTGCCACAACAGTGGGACAGTCAGCTTTATCTAGGTCAGGAACGTCACCTTGCACGATTTTCACGTTTGGATGGTCCGTAAACCAAGAGCACAACGCACCCCCATTCACAACTAAAGTCCTTGGAAAATGTACTCCCTTCATGTCCATGTCCAGTCCTGCTAGTTCCTTTATCTGGCCGTCTGATACAAGGTGCGCCCACTCGCTCCCCAACAATTCGCAAATTCTCTCCAGTCGCTCAATTGTCATTCGGGTGCTTGGAAACTGTATCGCGCCACAACGAATCGCTCCGTGGAAAGTTCCAATTAACGACTGCGAGTAAGCATGAGACTGCAATCGAATAGACGGTGCTGAATCCGCACTCGCACTCAGCCGAGCGTGTACTACGGCCGTTGGAATCGCGGATGTGCCATCGGCGACTTGGCCCGAAGGAGTGCGTAGCTCGACACTGATTCCTCTCCGTGCCAATGCTTGTGCTGTTGCGCAACCTGCGAATCCCCCTCCAACAACGACGGCTCTCTTCGGTGGACTACTAGGTATGTAGGGTGTGCTAGCCAACTTGCCAAGAGTTGTGTGCCGCTTGTAGGGGAGATTTGAAACCTTGTCGACTGAGAATCCAAGGGACTCTAACAGTCTGCGGACGTAACCTGCGGAAGAGTAGGTCGTTACGGTCGCACCAGCTCTTGACTTTGACGCCAGCGATCCCAACAGTCGTTCGGTCCACATATCAGGATTTCGATCTGGTGCGAATCCGTCAAGAATCCATGCGTCGACTCCTTGCTGGTCACGAGCTACGAAGTCTTGAAATGCGAGGTCTGCTGATGTGTACATCAAGGTGAGTTCGATCCGTTTATCGGCAAACAAACGACGATGAATTCCCGAAATTGGCGGAGGATATTGCTCGATCAATTTATCGCTCAGTTCTAGGTCGGATGCCGTGGCTCGAATCGTTTCACGAAGGACTTCGAGAGGTAGAGGGCGCACCTCGCAGCTAAAAAAGCGGAATCTGCACTCTTCCGGAGCGTGGCGTAAGAATTCCTGAGCGATTGTCAGAAAATTTATTCCCGCTCCAAATCCAAGTTCAAAGACTGTGAAGATCTTTGAGGTGGACATGCGTTGTGCAAGCAAGGCAGGCTGTATGTGTGCTTGTTGGCACTCTTGCACGGGGTCCCTTGCAGC
>JAPOXO010000047.1:0-19335 GCA_026707045.1 Gammaproteobacteria bacterium
AAATGGAACCCGTCGAGGCGGCTTTGGTTGACACACGACATTGTCGGCTTGAACGAACTCCCCTTCGAACTTCGTCTCAGATTCTTCCCCCCACATTCGTCGTAGCAATTGGACTGTTTCAGCAAGTTGATTCAGTCGATTTTTCGTAGACAGAAACTCCATTCCAAAATCCGTAAATTCACGAGGCATCCATCCTCCGCCCAGCCCGGCGATAACTCTACCTCCCGCTATGTTGTCAATGGACGCAACCATCTTTCCCAGTTGAGCAGGATTGCGCATACCAGCCGGCGTAACAAGCGTACCCAACTCCACACGTTTAGTGATTGCGGCCAATGCGGAAATGGTTGACCACGCTTCCAATATTGGTAGTTGTGGAGATTGCGGGCCATATAAGTGATCACAGACCCATAGAGAATCGAATCCCAATGACTCAAAGCTGCTTGCTGCTTCAGCAGTTGCAACCCATGGACGTTTTATCTGAGGTACGGTGACTCCAAAGTGAACTTTCTTTGACATAACCACGATGTAGGACAACAACGCTTGCGATTGTAGCGACAGCCATACGGTTTAAGGTTTAGGTATCAGGTTGTGTAACACTGAGTGAAATTCAACATACCGCAAATGATTAAGATAAGCGGACACTGGGAGGGTAGCAGCGCGTAGAACATTCACCTCAACAGGAGGTGAATCTCAATGGTTGCATTACTAATCAAGAATCAATCTGTCGGAGTGGCTGTATGAAGATCGGCATTTATGGAGGAAACGTACGTAGAGGTGCGCCATTGACGAGTGTCGTGGACGATGTTGTGGCAATGGAAGAGCGGGGATTTGCCAGTTATTGGATGCCTCAAGCAGGATCGTTTGATGTGCTTACGATGATTGGTGTCGTAGGTCAGAACACTTCCAACATAGAACTGGGAACAGCAGTAATACCGAGCTATCCACGACATCCGAACGCTCTTGCGGAGCAAGCTGCCACCGCAAACGCACTCTGTGGAGGTCGATTAGTTCTTGGAGTTGGGCCGTCGCATGCTCCCGCTATAGAAAGACTTGGTCTTTCCTATGATCGTCCCGCTCATCATATGCGCGAATATGTCTCCATACTTCGATCATTGACCGAGACCGGTCGCGTAGACTTCGCAGGGGACATGTACCAGATGCAAACAGGTTTTGCGTGTCCAGATGCCCATCCGTTCCCAATAGTGATTTCTGCTTTGGCTCCGCTTATGCTCAAAGTTGCTGGAGAAGTGGCTGATGGAACGGTGACATGGATGGTGGGACGGAAGACCATTGGCGAACATACAGCACCACGAATCAATCGCGCAGCACGTGATGCAAACCGGGAAAGCCCCAGAGTCGTGGTAGGAGTTCCTGTCTGCTGTCACGATGACAAGGACGAGGCAATTGCTCGATCGATTCAGATCTTCCAGCACTACACGCAATTACCCAACTATCGAAGGCAGCTCGACTCCGAAGGACTTGATCAAGCCGGAGAAATCGCTGTTGTCGGCAACGAGCAAGAAATCGAAGAAGGACTCCAAGCGTTTTTCGATGCTGGAGCAACCGAAATAATCGCAAGCGTATATCCGGCAGGGCCGAGCGGTAGAGCTTCGTTTGAAAGAACACTCGATTGTCTTGCCGCTCTCGCGAACTAAGCAAACTCCTTCGAAAACCCGCAGCTAGTCGCGGTTCAGGCTGACTCCGGGTGAGTTCCGTGCGAGCTCGGGGTTCATCTTTGTGTAACACGTGGGTGTTATTCATACAGGTGTGCACGTAGAGCACGCTTGATGTTCGAACCGAGAGGTAAATGAATTGGACTGGCTGACAATCTATATGGTTGTTGGTTTTCTGCTTGCCGCATATTCTGTAGTCGCCAATGATTCAATCCAGACGTTGGGGACATTCCTCGCGTCCAACTCACATCGACCGTGGTGGCTGCTTTGGATGTTTGCCAGCCTCATTCTGCTTGGCGTCATCGCTTACAGTTGGTTCACGCTTGGCGGAGACCCAGCCTATGGACGATTGGAGAAATTCCCCGTTCCACAAGGCGGCGTAACCTGGCTTCACGCAATACCTCCATTGGCACTTCTTGTTCTGACTCGCATGGGAGTGCCAGTCAGCACGACATTTCTCATTCTCACTGTCTTTGCTGTTACCGGTGGCCAGACAAGCAATTTAGTGGCAATGCTCGTGAAATCGGGTTCTGGTTATTTGGTCGCATTTGTTTCGACCATCGTGCTCTTTTCGTTTGTATTCCACCGACTGACTCGTTACTTTCACGATACCTGTGGTAAGGAAAACGGAGCGCTTTGGGTGGTCGGCCAGTGGGCGTCGACGGGATTTCTATGGAGTCAATGGCTCATTCAAGATCTAGCGAACATATTCGTCTACCTCCCACGTCAACTCTCCATGCAATGGTTTGCGTTCGGTGTGATTTCACTAATAGCTATGCAGGGCTACATCTTCTACCGCTTCGGCGGAAAAATTCAGGAAATTGTTACCAGCAAGACGGACACTACCGATATTCGCGCAGCGACAATCATAGACTTGATCTACGGAATCATTCTCCTCATTTTTAAAGAGTGGAGCAGCATGCCCATGAGCACTACTTGGGTGTTCTTGGGCGTACTCGCGGGGCGCGAAATTGCGCTTTCTCGTTATCTCGTCGACGTGCCATTCCTAGAAACGATGAAGAAAATCTTCTCCGATGCCGTCAAAGCACTTAGCGGCTTAGCAGTCAGCGTAGTCCTAGCTTTTGGTCTACCTTGGGTGTTTCAAGCGTTCTTCTCATGAAAAATCTACGCGAGCTTATTTCGCTTCGCCCAAACAAATTTCCCAACCAACAACTGTGACTCTATCCGCTGAAGAAGTTTCGAGGATTGTCCACGAAGAGTTTGTGTATCTGGCGATCTGTGACACCCATCTCTTGTAGGTCCGGAATTACATGCCGGTGGATGTAGAGAAACTGATCCATGTTGGAACGCGTGAATTCATGCTCTTCTGGAATGGTTCCATCGGGCTGTTCTTTATGTAGATGCAAGCAAATGCAGTCATGTGATGGACACAAACGGTCTTCGTACCCCATTTCGATGAGACGATTGAGAGTGACCGTGCGCATATAGGGACTTACGAACCGACCTGGATAGCGATCGAGGCCCAAATAGCATCCTTGATCCAGTATCCACTGGAGGTACTCCGTGTCCGTTGTGTCGTTTGAATGATCAATCTTCACCCTGGTCAAGTCGACACCTTCTTCTCTGAAGATCGCAATTTGTCGTCTGGCGACCTGATTGGTCGGATGTGAATGCACCATGATTGGCAATCCGGTCTCGTTGTGTGCTCTTGAGACAGCTCGAGCCATCACTTCAAGCTCAGGAGTCACTCCCTCGTAATCTGCCGCACACTTCAAGATCCCTGCTTTGACATCGGTTCCTCTGAATCCCTCTTCTACATCACGAACAAATTCTCTCGCCATTTGATTCGGCGACACTCCACGCAGGAATCCAGGGACACTCAACCACCATCCCGTTGTGTTGATGATGTTGACTCCCGATCCTTCGGACACATCGCGGAGAAATTCCGGTTCCTTGCCGAGATCGTGAGTGGTGGCATCCACCATAGTGTCTATGCCGATGTTCTTAGCCCTTTTGAGCGCTTCGATGGCTCGTTGAGTTCTGTTCTCCGGACCAAATAGGTCAGGAAAAGACTTGAATATTCCAGGCCCTCCAACTAATACATGTTCGTGCATGAGAGTGAAACCCAAGTCCTCTACTCCGACGGGTCCCGTTACGGAATTTACTGTTTCCATGTATATACCTGCCAATCTTCAACCAATTTCAAAGGAGTGCAGCCGTGGATTTGAAAATTTTTCAGTGAGACGGACTCCCGTTCTATCCAGCGACCTGAAGTTACGCTCGATTTTTGAAATGTCGAGCTTCTTTCCGTGCAATCTCAAATGCGGTCCTCCCTTTCTTGTTGGTCAAAGAAATATCAGCCCCACACTCGACCAATGCTTCCGCCGCACCAACCTTGCCTTCATACGTGGCTCGATGCAGAGGCGAGCGACCCTTGCCATCTTGTGTGTTCAAGTCTGCACCAGCCTGCGCCAATAGTCGAATCGAATCAGCCGAATTTTTTTCTGCACCCCATTGAATTGCAGTTCGTTTCGAGCGATTCATGACATCCAAGGGAACTTTGTTCCGAATTAATTCCTTGACGCAGTCCTCTGAATCGGCCCGAACTGCCCAATGAAGAGGGGTTGATCCGAACGAATCCGCACGAGAAGCCGCACTCGGGTCTTCACTGAGCAATGAATTCAGATGCTTCAGATCATTCCTAGCACACGCCGTGAAAATGTCGTACTCTGCTCCAGCTTCGAGGAATACTTGTGTCGTTTTTCGTTTGCCAACAGTGCGATAGTTATCCTCAGACCAGTGACTGGGAGCAACGGATTCCTGAAGAACTGTCGTTCCGCGCTCTCCATTACCTTCGATCTTCAATTCCAAATATTCCGCCGCACCATATTGAAGACATAATGAAGCAAATTCTGGATAACCTCCCCAAGCAGCCCAGTAGAGCAAGGACAAATTGCTTGGCCATCCAGTATGCGGTTTCTGTACGCTGATTGTTCTTGCATCGCACATTCCAGATTCAAAAAGCACCCGGACGGAATCGACAGCACCTCCATGAGCTGCGTCGTGCAACTCATTGAATTCCCAAGGGTCAAAATTCAACACCATTCCATTGTCGATTAGTAGCTTCACGGCAGGTCCTCCACCTGGAAAACCGAGTACTAGTCCAAGCAATCTTGACCCAATTCGGTCAAGTACCTTGGGTTTCGAGTCGAGAACACGCTGCATGGCGCCGATATCAGTCTGGCAATTTCCGTCCCATTTCTTGGGACGATGTCCCAACGTTGCAACTATGAGTTCAACTTCGTCCAAAGTGAGTTGAATCCGCTCTTTATTGCGACCGAACCAGTGACCTTGAAATAGGTGCGCCGCGAAGGGGAGCTGGTTCGGGTCCACTATGGAATTCCAACCATTTCTGTGTCGCCGTGCATTACATGCATAGAAGGGCCATCAATCCATCGTTCCATACCGTCAGGTTTGATGTTCGTTTGAAAATCGCGTGCCCCTTCTTCATTTTCAAAATACAGTTCCGCCATACCACAGTATGGAGCTTCGTTGGGAAAGAAACTGTGGTTGACAATGTACCGAAATCCTCCTGCACGGTCCAAGTGTGAGTCTACGTTTGGAACATGTACATTGAGCCAGTGTGCAAAGAACTCGTCGAAGTCCGTGCCGGGTTTTGCAGCAACAAGATAGTTCAACCTGAAGAAGCCTGAGCGAGTTGTGGGAAATGGTTCGTTTAAGGTCAGTGGTTCCACGGATAGATTGTCTTTGCCTTCCCTGACGATGTATTCCTTGAGTGCCCAATTCCGGTACGGTTCTGCTTTTTCTTGAAAGGTGTCGGATGGAGGATCTCCTGCGGGGTGTTTCATGGGAGGATGCGGATCGCTAAACCACAATTGTGCGAGTCCGTCCCAAACTGGTCGCACGGTTGGTTCCGAGGCAAAGAGCTGAGCGATATATCGTTTTGCGCCAGCACGACCCTCGCGTGATGTATTCGTATTTGACTCGATCACCGCCGGCATGTGATTCTTGAACCAATGCATGACGAGTTCGTCGCGGGAGACGTTCGTGCGGCGGCGAATAAGGTAGATCATCTTGGCAAACTGCGATTCTTGCATTGGTTTTCTCCCGAATTTACCCTTCCATACGTTTGAGCGCTAAAGAACAATGGCACTATTCAGCTAGCCCTAATAGACAGATCATAATCTGAAAGCTACCGACGCCCAGTCTGACGGTGTGAACCGTTTTTTGGCTTTCGGAGATCAAGATTCAAGCGATCGATATGCCGCAGTGCTCAGACGTGCGACTTCCACAGCAAAATCTGGATATTCCTTCTTTCTCTTCGAAGCTCGAATTGCGGAGAAAAATGCCGCGTCAGGCGTTGAGTGTTGAATTCTTGCGGGAATATCGACAGGTTCTCCATCCAAAGTAAAAGAGCGGACACGCCAGCCACGCAACTGAAGATTCAAGATTCCCTTCTCACCCACGATTGTCAGCTGTTCGTCATGCGATGCTGCGTTGCCGATGGTTGTGAATGTGCCGATTGCACCACTCTTGAATTTCACTTGTACACCCATGTTTAGATCGACTCTTTGCTTGGCTTTGTCCGCAGAGGCGGATGCGCTCCGAACCATAAGACCTGTCACCAAAAGCGTCGAAGCCACTAGGTGGCTTCCGGTATCCATAAACATGCCACCGCCTGATTGCACAGGATCCATTCGCCAACCACCCAAGCCTGTCCAGTCCTGAGTTACGTAACCGACTACGCCTCGTATTGCTCCCAATTTACCTTTGGAGATGAGCTCGCGAGCGTAGACGTACTCGCGCATCCAATGACGCTGATAAGCGACAAACAGCGCCAATCCCTTCTCCTTTGCAAGCTTTATCAACGTATTTGCATGTGCCACCGTCGTAACCATGGGTTTTTCGATGAGTATATGACGCCCGTCTTGAAGAAATGCCTTCACCTGTGCGAAGTGTTGATCGTGAGGAGTACTAATAATCACTATGTCAGAGGGAGTTTCTTTTATTGCCTTTCGCCAATCTTTGAGACTTACTGCCTCGTACCCCAATCTCTCCTGTGCCGCAGACACCGCTCGCTCATTGGGATCGACAATCGAGACCACGTCAACGGACCCGTCGCGAAGAATTCGAGGAATGTGAGCTCCCCTCATGTTTCCTCCGGCTCCGACCAAAACTGCTGTTAGTCGTTTCTTTCCCATTTCAACCACCAAATTGAGAGAGTCAGGTTTCAACAGTCTATTCAAACCGTGCACAAATCATTTCTTTGTGGAAAATAGTTCCATCAAAAAATGGAATTTCCCTAAAGCGGAATAGCGCTGGTGCTCGCAGACTTGCAGTTTGACAATCGCTTTGTGGAAGGTCTTCCAGGGGACCCGGAACATCGCAACTATGTCCGAAACGTCTCCAATTCTTGCTATTCGATTGTCGAACCTCGAACCGTCTCAAACCCCACGCTCGTCGCATACTCAGAGCCGCTAGCCGAAGTCCTTGGATTCTCTCCGAGTGACTGTGATAGTTCAGAGTTCACTCAGATCTTCGCAGGCAACAAGAAAGTAAGTGGCATGGCACCTTTTGCGATGTGCTATGGCGGGCACCAATTCGGCAATTGGGCAGGACAACTAGGCGACGGAAGAGCCATAACACTAGGTGAAATCGTTGGCGTTGACGGCCAACACTACTCCCTTCAACTCAAGGGAGCCGGATTAACTCCTTACTCGAGAACTGCCGACGGATTGGCAGTATTGCGATCATCGCTGCGCGAATTTGTCTGTAGCGAAGCGATGCATCATCTAGGCATCCCTACCACGCGGGCATTGTCACTCGTACTGACAGGCGACTCCGTCATTCGAGACATTCTCTACGACGGCCACCCAGCACCTGAACTCGGCGCAATTGTGTGTCGTGTTGCACCAACATTCGTGCGATTCGGCAATTTCGAAATCTTTGCGGCACAACGTAATTTCGAAGTAATGAAGCAATTGATCGACCATACGATCAAGTTCGACTTCCCCGATCTTGAGATGAATGGACTGCCGGAATCGTACATTCACTGGTTTGACAGCATCGTAAATCGAACAGCATTCCTGATGGCCGAATGGACTCGTGTGGGATTTGTCCATGGAGTCATGAACACCGACAACATGTCGATCACTGGACTCACTATTGACTATGGGCCATATGGATGGCTCGAAGGATTCGATCCAAATTGGACTCCCAATACAACAGATGCTGGGACTCGTCGTTATCGATTCGGACAACAACCTGCGATCGCCCAGTGGAATCTACTTCAACTCGCAAACGCCATTGCCACAGTCGTGGATGAAGTAAAGCCGCTTGAAGATGCCTTGAACCGGTACTCCGGATTATTCGATGAGTACTACTTGGAAGCCATGGCTCGGAAACTTGGTTTGCACAACCTTACGCAATCGGACACTGAATTGCTTCGTGATTTGAACAATGTTCTTACTTGCACTGAGACCGATATGACTCTTTTCTTCCGTTGCCTAGCAGACGTCGACATTGAGGGTGCAGCGAACGGATCTAGAACGCTCAGTGCAATTCGGGATGCTTTTTATTCTCCTTCCGAGGTAGTTGGAGAAACTGCAAAGAGAATTGAAAATTGGCTGTGCGAATACTCGAAGCGAGTTCGTTCGGAGTCGTGCGACCCGAAATGGAGAATCGATCGGATGAACCAGGCCAATCCACTTTACGTTCCCAGAAACTACCTTGCTCAACTTGCCATCGATGCCGCAGACAAAGGCGACTATTCTTTCTTGCGCGAATGGATGGATGTGTTGAAGAATCCTTACACGTACCAATTTGGCAAAGACCATTTCATAGAGAAACGGCCTGAATGGGCAAGAACGCGAGTTGGATGTTCCATGCTCTCCTGCAGTTCATAGAACGAACAGAAAAATGAAAGTATTGAACTCCTCGGAAACCAATACCAAAGAACACTTGACGGAGACGCAACCTGCACAGTGGGTCAAGGTCTGCACAACGAAAGACGTGCCTGAAGGGACGGCCAAGGTCTACCGTCATGACGGCAAGCAGGTTTCCATCTTCGCTATATCCCGTGGTTATCTTGCATGCAACAACCGATGTCCACATCAAGGATACCCTTTGAGTGAGGGGTGCATTACTGAGGACGGCATCCTGACATGCAATTGGCACAACTGGAAATTTGACCTGACATCCGACGGGAAAAGTCTGAAAGGTGGCGAATCCGTTCGGACATATCCGCTAGAGGTGCGAGAGGGTGACATCTGGATCGATATGAAAGATCCACCTTTTGAAGAACAGTACGCAAGACTCGTAAATAGTCTCCAAAAGTCCGTTCGCGACAACAGTTACGACCACATCGCCAGAGAACTTAGTCGGCTGCAACTACTTGGTGCGGATTTGACCGAGCTTGTAGCCAAAGCAATCGAATGGACATATGACCGTCTCGAGTACGGTTGGACACACGCGTACGCGGGGGCAGCAGATTGGCTGACTCTTTTTGATGCACATGTGGGAGATCCAGAAAAGCAACTCATATGCATCTTGGAAGCTGTAGGCCACATGGCAGACGACACGCTCCGCAGACCAATCTACCCCTACACGACCAACACTCGACAGTACTCATCCACTGAATTCTTGGGAGCAATTGAACGAGAAGACGAAGACAAGGCAGTTTCACTTCTGCGGGGTGCACTGGATCAAGGTCTGCACTACCCTGATCTTGAAGAGGATCTGTCCACAGCTGCGCTCGCCCATTACAACGATTTTGGACATGCTCTGATTTATGTTGCAAAAGCCGGGCAGCTAATTGCTAGACTCGGCGAACAGGCTGAGCTGCCCATATTGCTCGCATTGACTCGAAGCCTTGTCTTTACAACTCGGGAAGACCAGATCCCTCAATTCAGACACTACGCCACAGTGCTTGACAGGTGGGATGGTTGCGGAAATGAATCAACTGCCCGATGGCAGGACTTCCGAGGTCTATCGATAAATCAGTCGTTAGAAAAAGCTGTGTCGTGTCGCACAAACAATCCGTCAGTCATTTATGAGGCTTTACTTGCAGCAAATGCTAACAATATGCTTCACTTTAGCTTGGACTTTCAAGATTCAACAACAAACAATATCGATGACAACGTTGGTTGGCTCAGTTTTACCCACACTTTGACGTTTGCCAATGCCGTTCGTTCTCAGTGCGAGAAATTCCCTCACTTGTGGCCGCCAGCATTACTTCAAATGGCATGTTTCTTGGGACGAAATAAGCTCTATGTAGATTTAGATTCCTCGCAGGAGAACTGGTTTGTGGCTAGTTCACAATCGTTCTATCAGGACGGAATACAGATTCTTTTCGATCACGGCAAAGAGGAATTCATCGTCTCTGTACATCTGCTAAAGACCCTGTTAGCGGCTCAAACTGAGTCGTTGCACACCAATTCAGAGACTGGCCGTCTCGTAACTGCTGCTATGAACCGATTTCTGGGTTCACCCATGAAGCGCAAACATGTGCTTCGAACCGTCAGACAAGCACGACAAACAGCAAAGCTGGATCTTTAACTAAAAATCTCAGATGTTCCCGACACCTGTTCAGCGACGACGGTGTGCATGGGTGCAAGTAACGAACTTCATTCACCGTTCATAGTTCGACTCATTCGTTGAAGAAAGCCTTTGATTTATCATTGTTAGGTGTCGCTAACAAGTGGTGAGATAGCACAATGCAATTGGCTAACAAGATGCATCGTCTCGGAACGGAAACTGCGTTCGAAGTGCTCCAACGTGCGGAATCTCTGCGATCTCAAGGAAGAGACATCATTAACTTAGGCATTGGCCAACCGGATTTTAAGTCCCCTCCACATGTTGTTGAAGCAGCGGTCAAAGCACTCCGCGATGGCCACCATGGTTATACGCCCGCACCAGGAATTCCCGCGTTAAGGGAAGCCGTCGCAGCCGATATTGTGAAATACAGAGAAGCCCAAGTAGATCCTGGACAGGTGCTGATTGTGCCCGGGGGAAAAGTTACGATGTTTTTCGCCATTCTTATGTTTGGCGAACCCGGTGCAGAGATTCTCTACCCGAACCCGGGGTTTCCAATTTACGAGTCTGTCATCAACTTTACCGGCGCTCAAGCTGTTCCTATACCTCTTGTAGAAGAGTTTGATTTCTCTTTCAATGCTCAATCAGTGCTCAATTTACTAACGGCGAACACTCGCTTGGTAATCCTCAATTCACCTGCGAATCCAACAGGGGGTGCAGTTCCAAAGTCGGAGATCGATACGCTAGTCAAGGGACTCGAGCAGTTTCCGAACGCTGTGGTCATGAGTGATGAAATTTACTCGCGGATTTGCTATGCCGACGAAGGCCATGTCTCTCTACTGAACTACCCAGAAATTCGAGACCGTCTGATCTTGCTTGACGGATGGAGCAAGACCTATGCCATGACTGGATGGCGAATGGGCTATTCCGTATGGCCTGACACTCTGATTGATCATGCAACTCGGTTGGCAATTAATTGTCACTCATGTGTCAATGCTTCAGCGCAATACGCGGCAATTGCGGCATTAGAAGGCCCTCAGGATTCTGTCGACACTATGGTCGAGACGTTTGAAACAAGAAGAGAAATCATTGTCGATGGGCTCAACAAGATTCCAGGCGTTTCTTGTAGAAATCCCCGAGGTGCGTTTTATGTGTTTCCCAATGTGACCGAGCTTCCGGGACAGGCTCGCGATATTCAGAACTCGTGGTTAGAGGATTTGGGAGTTGCAACAGTTGCTGGAACTAGCTTCGGATCGTATGGGGAAGGATATGTTCGCTTTTCCTATGCAGCATCCACGGAAGAAATCCAAGATGCACTTGAACGCATTGGCAATTCACTGGTATAGCCGTACCACAATATTTGCTTGCGCACGCTCACTTGATGAGAAATTGAGCCACACCAAATGGGAAAGAATAACTTAATACGCTTCTGCAGCTACAACAGCGAAATTTCACGATACAGGGTTTGCCTTGTGTCTTTTCCATGATGTCTCTTTGCGAATGCAAGAGAGACTCTGCAAGATCATGCAAAATCGATTGAATTCCTACAGTTCTTCACGGCTCTGGCTCATCGATTTTCTCGATGGCGCGTACCGGCCGAAATGCCAGATTGCCATTCTATTCGACCTGTCCCTCCATCGTGAACTCACAGGCATGCAGGTTGAATCCCAAAAGACGGCCAGCGTAAACGTGGGCGGACCGTTGAGTTCTATATTGCTCATGTCGTAGACATCGAAAAAATTTCCATACAATCCCGCAATCGCAAGTCCCGTAACCATTGGAGCTGCTTAACGCGATCCCACTGCTCCCAGGATTTCTTGCTGCATGAAAATGCGTCTCCAACAATACGGTAGCCCACAAAGCGGTTTCCCCGGAATCGCATATGGCTAAGCCAACCCATGTCGCCTTCCGTAGCACCTGCCGCCAAGATCGGCGCTAGTCGAGCCAGGTGCCGTTCTCCGACAGAGACAGGAGTCCGTCGTGGTTTCGAACGCTCAATCGCGAGCTCCACAACTCTGCGGAATCTCCAATCGAAGGATCCAATCGGCGGGCGGTGACCTCCCATACATCTCCAACCTAGTCAGGATTCAAGTCGTCAGGACAAACAACGAAATAGCCGCGTTCGGTGGAAGGCAAAAGCGCTGCCCAGTAGCCTCCGACCCCATCCCGCCACACACGCCCGTCCCCCACTGGATAAAACCGTTAGACTCCGTTACCTTCGCATCTGCATGGGCTGGCCTAAAGACGACCTCAGATCCATCCAACGAGCAGCTCGAGCTGCGGGTACGAGGCAAAATACCGGTGAATTCACCCTTTTGTTTTTACTTGGGTATGGCGTTTCTGGCATCTTTGCTTTTAATGGCATTTTCATTCAACCTCTTGGTTCTACTAGAATGATCCAAGTCGATGTGAGAAGTTGCAAGTTGCTACTTTCCGTGAGGGTCTAGAGTAGCGGGATGCAACGTGGTCTTGTACCGTCTTGCGTTTAAGATAAAGGACCAAAGGAGTAGCATTATGAGAAAATCAATAGGGTGGATCGTCCTGATCTGTGGTGGTATAGGCTTGGCATTTGTGGGAGTTCATGCGAACACTGAATGCGACCCAGACATGGAATGTGTTGTGACTACAGGAAAACGACCTACCTGTCCAGATGGTGCCACCTGCACAAAGGAAAAGCCAGAACAAAACGGATTGGATTGCTATATGCAATTGGTTGACGATGAGGAAGCGCGGATAACCGGTGTTCACGGCGAGAATCGACCCACTGGAACACACAATGGCCTGGATTTGGCCGCGCCGAACGGTACCGCCGTGTTTGCCGCGAAACCTGGTACGGTAGAGCAAGTTGTCAATGACTTTGAAGACAATGAGTACGTGGAAGGCCACGAGAATGGCAACTTGGTTCGCATAAATTACGATGATAAGACTCAAGGTGTATACATCCATCTAAAGAAATTGGCAGAACCCATTGTGAAGAAGGGGGACAGAGTCGATACTGGAGACAAAGTCGGAGAAATTAACAACACAGGACGGAGTAGGGGTAATCACCTTCACTACACACAGTGGAACAAAGAAAGAACGGGCACGGATGACCCGCAGGTGGAACATCCGAATTGTGGATGACTTGCTCAAGACTTGACACTGGAGACCGATCTTCGTTGGGAACGACTCGTGCGTAAGTTTCTTCTGCCGGCGGCCATCATCGTGGTTGCGAGCGTAGTTGGGGTTAGTTGGTGGTACCTTTCGCGAGACATTGATGGCAGTCCAAGTCGCTCCGAAACCGCCAATCAGCCGACGCACCAATTGGAGCAATCTGGATTTGAAGACACGAAAACGCCTGGGGCGGTCGAACACGGAACCTTGACTCCCGAAGGTGTACAGAGTATGAGTCCTTTTGCTCCCGAGCACACGATTCTCAACATTGATTGCCGTATGGTTTCTGGAAAGGGAGCTGCGCGTGGCGTTGCTGTACTGACCCTTCCAACCGAGGACGGCGTTGTGTTCTCGGTAATGGACGAGTCTGGCGAACTAACACGGGGAGAGCTCGATTTTCGTCCCAATCACGTACGAATCGGACGCCGCCCCGACGGTTCCACGGTGTATGGCTTTGGGGATCTGCGCCTCAATTCCAAGGTGTTTCGCCCAGGGGATTCGGACGAGCCCGTACGAATCTACCACGACGACCTCGTGATCTACGAGACCGACAAAGCATGGGACTTTGGCGTCTCGCACGACGCATCTTCGTTCTTTGCGCACGAGCCATCACCTGGAGGAACGTCCCGCCTGATCGTGCGGAATCTGGAAAGAGGAACCCAAGTGGAGCACGAGTTGGGTCCCGCTCTGACTCCGGTCAGCGACTACTCCATGGAGCATGCCTCGGGCTACTCGCTGGATGGATCTGAGATCGTCTTTAGGCCAGCCCATGCCGATGCGGCGGGCAACGGAGTCTATTGGTTTTATCCCGTGGGGGACGGGCGCGTGCGGCGGGTTACCGTAGAACGTTACTGGGCAGCGCTATTGACTTCGAGCGAATACGGCTACTACGTTGATCGTCCTGACGACTTGGACCCTGAAGAAGTTGGAGATGTATGGGAGGTCACCGCCCGCCGATTGGATCCTTCGACTGGAGATTCCGCGGATTTATGGAGCACGCGATTGAGCGTTCGAAAGCACTACGGACTCCTGTCTCTATCGGAGAACGGCAAGTGGCTTGGGCTGAGCGGATGGGACTACAAGGTTCTGGACACCGAGAATGGCGAGACGATTTTTGATTTTCCGTACGCTGGCAACCCCGAGGCGCAGCTGGCTCGACTCGCGCCGATCTTGGCGGAAGGCGCTACGGAGGCCGACCTGGGTACGCTCAGCCATATGCGATTCAGAGGAAACTACCTTGTGGGCTACCGCATTGTTGGAGACGCATCTTCATGCAGCAAGAAATCCGGCGGCGAGCGGCTCGAATGCTTGCGGGACTTGCGATTGCGGGGTTTGTATGGAAATTTCTTCGATGTCTACGACATGAGCACAATAGAACTCAACGGTTCGCCCTCGTTCACAACGGAGGTCTATCGAGAGTCAACCTGCATGCCTGCCAGTTCGGGCTGGAAGGGACTGGTCGAATTGAATGGCAAACTGGCATTTCAGCCAGTACGCACCATCGAAAACGTCGATGAGTCAGAGCGTTGAACAGTTGGAATTCAAACCAATTTGCATGACCTTTCAGAGTCTCTCGTGCATCCGCAAGGAGACATCATGGAAATGACACAAGGCAAAACCCTGTATCGTGAAATTTCGCTGTTATAGCTGCAGAAGCGTGTAGCTTAAATAAGAGGTAGGCTTGACATCAATTTCAACGCTTTCGTCGGTTTAGAAGCCTCTGAGTCCGAAATTTAGTGCAGACCTCGTACATCAAGCCTTCATAGGTCACTCGATACAACGGTTTGAACGCCAACGCATCACCTTTCTCAATTCACGACCGAACATACACATCGATTAACCCCTTTTCGATTGATAGTCGATTTGTTGGTTCACCAAAGTGGATCTAAAGCTCTTAAGAAGCCCCCAATTAATTCTTCGCCGTCGCTGATTGGGAGTCTATGAGAAAGGCTCGTTTATTGCGAGGAAACACGAAGAGTGCCGCCTCATGCCAAGCAACAAGACTTTGTCATGCCGGCACCAAATGACTTAGTTTTTCCCAATGAACTCGAATTCGTTGGTGCCAACTTGGGAGGTTAAAATCGAGCACCATCGTTTCACAGCGAATGCGAATGAAAGTCCAAATCATCTTTGTTTTGTTGCTCTGCATGGCAGCTTGCTCCGTAGCAGGCGAACTAGATCCAGCGAAGAGATACACCATACTCGGGAAGTACATTGCTATCGGGGAACAGCCTTCCTCTGCATCCGATGAGGACGACGCAAGCGTTCAAGAGTTTGAGGGAGACTTGTCCTCGGCAACGATCGTAGTTTCGATGAATATCGCGGACGACGACGAAGAGCCACTATTTCTCGAGATTTCCCGAGCCGTCATTTCGAATGGAAGGGTGGTTATAGAAGGCGAACTGGACAAACCAACTCTCGCGAAAATTTCCGTCGAATCTGACATCGGTATGCCTTTGACTGTGCTTACGATGCTAGTGCCCGGACAAGTTGTGTCTTTTGCGGTTCTGGATCACGAGGAGCGTTCCGCCCAGGACTGGTTAGTTATTGTGGAAACATTGAAACTTGCCAAAACTCCTACCAAGAAGTTTAGGATTGTCGGGGATCTTACAGGAGTCGATGGAGAGCGCTATCCCATGCCGATGGTGTTGGTACACAGCTCCAAATTCGATGAAAAGGGAGACAAGAAATCCACGGTGTTTGGACCGGTTCTTGCGAAAGACAAGAGCTTCCTGATCGAAGGTGAAGTTGACGAGCCCAGAACCGTAGAAATCATGGTTGTATCGAATAAAGGTCGTTCATGGGGAAGTGTACAGGCCATTGTCGAACCCAACGCAGTAATTTCCGTCGTTGTATCTTCTCGCTGGGCTCACCAACTAGTCGCAACAACCGGAGCCGGCAAACACGCCAAGGTAATCGGAACGTGGAGGATGGGTGAGCAATATCTATCGGCGGAGGACGCTATCGACGAAGAGTTCATGAGAGCGAGAACCGGAACAAGAAATTCAAATGTGGAAGACACAACCCGGGAACAAGCTAAATCCGAGCAAATAAACGACGACACTGATGCGGATAAGACTGGTCTGGTAACAGTGGATTCAAGCAAAATGGCGGAGGCCCTAGCTGTCGTAGAACGAACCCAATACCTAGCTCCGGCGAGCGGTTGCGAACATGCGATTGTTCCGCAGGATTCAACATCCCAGAAGCGTCAACAAAACACTGCTTCTCCGGGTGGACGACCTCGATACACCCTCGAACCACTATACGAAATCCGTAACGCAGCGCTGCAGGACATAGCAATGAATGCCGAAGACCCTTTCGATGCATTGCTCGCTCTTGAACTGGATCCCTTTGTCGTTCTTGGAGCACACTCGCCTAGTGGTGCTGCCTTACCTGTTTACGACAGACTAATGACCTTACTCGACGACAACATTGTGGCTAGGCGCGTCAAGCCAGCAAGGGACGCCCTTGCCCAGAGCGTCGCACGCGATGCCAACAGTCGAAAGTTGATCCCAGGACAGAAAGCACCAAGTTTCAAGTTGCCGACGCTTGCAGGCGAATTGATTTCACTGAGCGAGGTTCTCGATCGAGCCGAGTATGTGTTCGTAGATTTTTGGGCATCATGGTGTGGTCCATGCATCGAGGATTTTCCTGTTTTGAAAAACGTCTATTCGAGCTACAAAGACAATGGACTAGAGGTCATCTCCATCTCCGTCGACGGAACATACGACGACTGGAAGGATGCGGCCGAACGGAATGAACTTCCATGGATAGATCTTGGTTCCATTGGTGGAATCCTAACTGAAACTCCGGTTTCTTATGGAATTCTGCATATGCCCGCGGGACTGTTGATCGATCACCAAGGATGCATCATTAAAAAGGACATCCGACCTGAACAGCTGAAGGAATTACTCGCGGACAGCTTCGATTAGCCTTTGACAAACAAACTCGACATGAAATAAGCACAGCTCTTTGTTGCGGTAGCGGGTCTGTTCGGGACCTACTCGTTGTACCAATTCTGTACTAGGTACAGTTACCCATCTGTACGCTACTGTACTGGTATCTTGGGCGGTATTCTCTAGCGGATTTCATCAGTGCTATTTCTGGAATTGTCCTTTTCATGCATCCTCCTTTGCTGTTTCAACCTCTGATAGACAATTGTTTGTTCACATGAGCCGCTAGTCGCCCCAGTACCGCAACGCATTACAATTCCCGTTGACACCCTGTTGCCCTAAGGTTGAACAAATGAAGGTCAAGAACATTCGCTACACACCAGGAGGTGGCGCGGAGTTGGTCTCCTACGAAATAGCGGATCCCGGACCGGGCGAAGTTCAAATTGAAACCGCGGCCTGCGGCATTTGTTCATGGGATCTTCAGACGTTTCGTACGGGCTCGGATGGACCGAGTCCTGCTCCCCCAGGACACGAAGGCATGGGGTATGTGAGCAAACTCGGACCTGGTGTCACGAATCTTGAAGTCGGGCAAAGAGTGGTAGGTGGAGGTTTCGCCCAAGTCCGCAACGCACCGGCAAACCGAATCCACAAGATTCCGGACTCTAACTTGGCAGATCACCATTGGATTGTGGAGCCAGTGTCTTGTGTGGTCACGGGTATGGATCACTGCCGTCTGAAAGCGGGAGAGCGACTGGCTATGGTCGGATGCGGATTCATGGGCTTGATGATGATTCAGGGCTTAGCGGGAGCTGGTGCGGATCAACTCATAGCGCTCGATATCGACGATCGACGACTAGAACTCGCCAGTCAGTTCGGAGCAACGGAAGCGTATAACGTCAACGACGAGGGCTTCGATCAAATACGTAAAGACTTGCGTAGTCGCAGGATTGATACGGTTGTGGACACAAGCGGATCGCAATCTGGATTAGATCTTGCAACAGAAATCGTGAAGGTTGGCGGCATGATCAATCTTTTTGGTTGGATAAAGGGTTCCACTGCCACCTTCAATCCAACTGCGTGGCACGGAAAGGCAATATCCATTGTCAATACCTCTCCTGCAGCGCAAATGCGTGATCCTTTTCCAGTTGCAATTCGTCTGATTCACAACGGCTTAATCGACTTGAAACCATTGGTTACGCATGTAATTCCCATCGATGAATATCCGGAATTCATGCATGGCGTAACGACTGGCGAGGTTGAAGGGTACATAAAAGGTGTTGTTACACACGCTCGCTAGTGCGACAGTGACTAATCGGAATTCAACTGGCTTCAATTTGTAAGCCAATAAACCACTGAAAATTTAAGAGGAAAAACGAATGGCGATAAAACCCATCTTTGAAATTGTCGAAGATGCCAAGAGAGACATCGAGAATCTAGATTGCGAAGACTTGGAAAAGGAACTTGAGAGCGACGAGAAACCGCTACTTGTAGACATTCGGGAAATTCAAGAATACGTAGATCTGGGAACGATCCCTGATGCGGTTCATGCTCCTCGAGGAATGCTCGAATTCTGGGCGGACCCCAGTAGTCCTTACTTTAGAGGTAACTTCACGGAAGACCGCCGCATAGTCGTGTTTTGTGCGGCGGGTGGACGATCCGCTCTAGCTGTGAAGTCGCTAAAAGAAATGGGATTCAACAACGTCGCTCATCTGGAACCCGGCTTCAACGGTTGGGCTAAAGCGAAAAAGCCCATCCAAGAGACAGCTACTCGGTCACGCTGGATGCGAAAACTGCGAGGCTTGTAAGCCACTCAAAAATCTTCAGACTGCCCAGCCATTGCAAAGTCCTGTTCACTGATCAGGCAAACTCGAAGTAGGCATTAGACACAACAACCGAGTCGCCCACTTTGGCTTCGAAAATTACTCTTGTGGAGCTTTCGTTCCACGCACGAATTTCCATCGTGTCGCCCGGATAGACCGGTGACGAAAACCTAACTTTGATTTTCTTGAATCGACGCGAATCCCCATCGCATAGTTCGTCCAAGAGTCGCTGTGCACAGTGTCCGAAAGTACATAGTCCGTGCAGAATTGGAGAATCGAAGC